>CAZICD010000015.1:0-1103 GCA_964537725.1 uncultured Spirochaetaceae bacterium
CTTCGGCTACGCTCGAGCCATACAGATGAGGCGAGGAGACGCGACGGTGAGCAAGCAGCTTCGGATGGCCATTACCGTGGCTATAGTGCTTTCGACTGTGATGACTGCGTGCAACCTTGGGAGTGAATTGCTCGTTGGTCCGTTGAGTACTGACGCCACCGATTCGAGCCCGCTTGCGCCGGATATCGTGACAGGCCAGACAAGCTCGGAAAGTCGTTCTTTGGTCGATCCAGAGTCACAGAACCTGTATCCCTTTGTGATGATTCAGGCGTCGGCGTTCAACTACAACTCCATGGTGAATGAAACAGTGCCTGAGGTCTTCGTGCAGCTTGCGGAACCGGAGGCCGAGGAAGCCGCTATCGAGATTGGACCGTTCACACGAAGGGTTCAGAACGTGCTCTCATCGGATGGGAAGTACGGGTATTTCGACAATGATGACGCAACCATCGTTACAGTCATCTCCGACGAAGGCGCGATTCGTCAGTTCGACGCGTTTGTCCCGCAGGAACCGGAGATGGTCAAGTACAGTCGAAGTATATTCTACTGGGGCTCCAGCGGGATGGATGTAACAGAGGTCTGGGAGTACGCCGACAGAAAGGCAGTGAGTGTGACCATGTATTGGGGACCGACTTCGCCCGCCGAAAAAGATCGGTTCACTACCCACAAGTATCTGTCGATCACGGACACCAGCGACGAGTTCCGGCGGACTTCGCTGCTCTACGGTTTCTGCGACCTGTCAACAGCCCGGTACACGCTCGATGACAACCGACATGTGGGATACATCGATTTCACCATGTGGGACGCCGCATACGCCGATTACGATCAGCGAAACACGTTCCTGCCATCGGAGTACCCGACGATAACGGAGCTTCTTGACCTTCACGCCGAATCGGTTGATCCCAATGACCTGCCGGATGTCACTGTCGACTCGGATTCGATGGAACCGTACGTCGGTTGGTTCTAGAACGACCGCGTCCGGTGCCGAACCGCCCGAACGTCTGGTCCCGCAGTATCGAAATGTCTTAGGAATTACCCCGGATGCGATTCGAACGCATGACCTACTGCTTAGGAGGCAGTTGCTCTATCCCCTGAGCTACCGGGGC
>CAZICD010000015.1:1203-53606 GCA_964537725.1 uncultured Spirochaetaceae bacterium
AACGCATGACCTACTGCTTAGGAGGCAGTTGCTCTATCCCCTGAGCTACCGGGGCGCAAAACACGGAGGACGATGGTCCACCTGCGCGCGAGGACGTCGCCCGCGTCCCATAGTGTAGCGATAATGCCGCCGGATATGAAGCCTCCGCCGACGTTCGGCGGGGCCGGGCCGAACGGCCGGCCGCAGCCGGGCGCCGGCGCCGGCGCGAGCCGGTTTGACGCGACGAGGAGCTTCACGAATAATGCGATCCATGACAGACCGTCTGGCGCAGGACGAGCGGAGCGAGGTGCTTGGCATCGGCGCGGTATTCCGCGATCCGGGACTCACGCCCAAATTCTACGAAGCGGGCTTCTTCTACGGCGATCTCGAGGGCGGTACGGGTTTCACGAGCAGGGCGCTGCGGGAGATTGGCTTCAGCGACGTTGAAATGCGTAACGGCGGGTATCGGCGGCGGATGCACCCGGACGACGTCACTACCTACACCCGGTTGTTCGACCGGGTCAACGGTGGGTTGCAGGACGAGCTCTACTGCGAATACCGGCTCGCCGATGGCGAGGGCGAGTGGCACTGGATCCAGACGCACGCGGTCGTCATGGAACGACAGGCTGACGGGTCGATCGGGAAGATCCTCGGTACCGACCGGGACATCACGTCGCGCAAGGCGGCCGAAGAGTACTTGTCGCAGGAGTTTCACGAGACGCGCCGCAAGTACGAGATCGCCGAATCGTTGCGTCAGACGAGTACGATCGTGTCGTCGGATCTGGATCTGACCAACAGTCTGGGGTTGGCGATCGGTCGGCTCGCTACGATCGTCCGCTTCGATCGATGCGAGGTCTTTTCGATCGAGGGACGTTTGGTGAGTTCGCTCTATCGTTATCCTGCCGCAGACGGGGAGTTCGCGGTTGAGCCGGAGGACATCCACGAGGAGCTCGCCCGCAGCACGTACCCGATCATCAGGGACGATGTGGCGGGCCGATCGCCCTTCCCCTCGTGGCTCGCCGTTCCTCTGCGCGTGGCCGACCGGCTCGTGGGAGCCGCATTCCTCCTGCATCGGTGTCCGGGCTTCTACAGCGGTGCCGATCTCTACCCGGTCATGGACTTCGCCGAAATCCTCGCGGTCGCCATCCATAACAACCAGTACCTCCGCCGCACGATCTCCGAGCTCGAGACCGATGAGCTCACCGGGTTCCTCACGCGCCGGCGATTCGACCGGGACTCGGACCGGCTGTGGCAGGATTGCACGCGGATTCGGGGCACGAGCGCTGTTGCCATGATCGACATCGACCATTTCAAGCGCATCAACGACAACCACGGCCATCCGGCCGGCGACGAGGTCATCCGCTGCATCGCCGATGTGGTTCGCTCGAACCTCCGACGTCCCGATACGCTCGCGCGCTACGGCGGCGAAGAGTTCCTCGTGCTGCTGCCTTCGGCCGACGCCGAGCTCGCTCGCAACGTGATGGACCGCATCCGCATCGCCTGCGCGCGCCTCGAGTACCCGGCGGTGGGAGAGGCGGTGACGGTGAGCGTCGGGATCGCGACCGGCGGGCCGGCCGATGCGCTCGCTGCGGTCATCGCGCGCGCCGACGAGGCGCTCTACCGGGCCAAGCGTCTCGGTCGCAACCGGGTGGAGACCTCGTAGAGCTGCTCCCGTCCGCGCTTGTCGACGAGGCGCAGCAGCCCCATCTTGCGCAGCGTGCTCGTGATTGGCTGCGCGTCGCGGTAGCGCAGCCCGGATGCATCCATCAGGTCGCCGTTGGTGAAGCGGCTGCCGAGCTCGGGCGGCAGCGCGCCCAGGTAGTCCGACGCTGAGACGAACGCACGCGTCTCCACGACCTCGCCGAGCCGGCGCGCGACGATGCTGACTCCGTGACGCCGCCAGCTTCCCCGTCCGTCGTCGATACGGGTCTCCACCGCCCGCACGAGCACGACTTCCACCGCGACGCAAGGTTGGGGAAGCAGGTCGGCGATCGAGGTGAGCTCGCGGAAGACTTCCTCTGCGCGCCCCTTGCGCGGCGAGCGTCGGCTGCTCAGCAGCTCTCCGGTGTCGCTGAGCTTGGTGATGAGCGTTTCGGCTGCGATGGGGTGCACGATTCGAAGCCGGTAGTGACCAGCGAGCGTGGTGATCTTTCGTCGCAGTTTGGCGAACCCGCGGCTCTGGATCTCGACGAGCTCATCGCCGCGCACCACGTCCACGACGAACCCCTCCACGTCGCGCTCGGTTGCCCCGTCGTCGCCGGCGTAGAGATGCTTGAGCTGCTCGTGGAGCTCGGTTTCGTTGAGTCCGCCAATGCCCGACACGCCGCGATCGTAGCAGGTTTTCTTCGTTGTGGGGCGCGACGGGCCGATACTATACTCATAGACAAAGCGAGGTACTCATGAATGTCTCGATCCAGGCGCGACTGGCGGTGCTCGGCCTCATTTCGATCCTCCTCATCGCGGCCGTGACGGTGGCGCTGTCGATCTTCTTCTTCAGGCAGGAGATCGAAGACCTCTACTACCAGGACTTCACGAGCAGGATCGAGGGGATCGAGTTCGAGTACGCGGACGTCGACGCCGTCAGCGCCGCCTCGGACGAGGTGGCGCGCCTGCAGTCAGAGTTGCTCGAGCGGCTCGAGCGGCGCTTCGAAGGAGACGACGACGCGCGACCGGTCATCTTCAACGGAGACGGCGAGCGGATTCTGTGGCCGGAGACTCTCGACCTTGGCGGCGACGTAGTCGACCGGCTGCTCACGGAGGCTGACGCCGGGATGCCCGTGGCCACGACGATGGAGACCGGGGCCGGCGCGTACTGGTTCGTGGTCGACTACTACGAACCCTGGGACTGGTACACGGGCTACCTCGTCTCGGAGGAGGCGCGCTTCTCCGCACTGCGCTCGTTCCTGCTGGTAGTGTCGGCCGCGGCCGCCGGCGTGGGCGCGCTCGCGCTCCTGGTGTACGTCGTCGCGCTGCGCGTATCGCTGCGACCGCTCGGCGCGGTGGAGTCGGCGCTCGGTCGCTACAGCGACGGCGACCTGCGCGCGCGCATCTCGGTGCGCAGACGCGACGAGGTGGGCCAGATCGCCGCGGGCGTGAATCGGTTCGCAGATCGGCTTACCGACATCGTTCGCAGCATCAAGAGCAGCTCTGACGTGAACGTGACGATCGAAGAGCGACTCGGCGAGTCGAGCGCGCACGCGGGGAAGCAGATGGAACAGATTACCGCCGCGACGAGCGACATTTCGCAGCGCGTGGAGCGGCTGAACGAGCTCATGAGCTCGTCGAGCGCGTCGGTGGAGCTGATCGACGCCGAGATGGGCAAGCTCACCGAGCGCATCGAGGAGCAGTTCGCCGCCGTCACGCAGTCGACGGCGAGCATCGAGGAGATGAACGGATCGCTCAACAACGTCGCGGCGATCACGCAGTCCAAGCGGGCGTCGAGCGAGCGACTCATGCAGACCGCGCGCGACGGCGGCACTCAGCTCGGTCGTACGATGGAGGCGGTGCAGACGCTGCTCGCGCGGGTGGATGCGATCAGCGAATTCGTGTCGATCATCCAGAACGTCGCCAGCCAGACCAACCTCCTCGCGATGAACGCTGCGATCGAGGCGGCGCACGCCGGAGACGCCGGGCGCGGCTTCGCCGTGGTCGCCGACGAGATCCGCAAGCTCGCCGAGGAGGCTGCCACCCACTCGACAGAGACGACCTCGAGCATCAACGAGATCGTCGAGACCGTGCGGCAGGCGGCGAGCTCGGGACAGCAGACGCAGCACGCCTTCGAAGAGATCGAGCAGGAGGTTCAGACGGTGGTGAACTCGCTCGACGAGATCGCAGCGAGCGCCGCGGAGCTCTCCACCGGCAGTGGCGAGATCATGAACGCGATGCAGGTCCTCCAGGAAGTCTCCACCGACGTGAAGACCGGCTCCACGACGGTCCGCACCGAGTCGAAGACGGTCTCTCAGGCGATCGGCGACCTGAACCGGCTCGCCGGCGAGGTGCAGAGCGTCAGCGGCGATATCGCGGGGCAGGCCGAGTCGGCCTCGCAGGCGATCGAGTCGGTTTCGGTCGTGGCGAATAACCTCCACGAGGCGACCGAGCGCCTGAGCGAGCAGGTCGAAGTCTTCCGGACCGACGGCGACGAAGACACCGCGTAGAGCCGCCGGCTCGTCGCGCGGACAGAAAAAGGCCTCGGGGGAAGGAGGAGGACCCCCGAGGCGCAACGGGACTGCTTCGTGAAAGGGTTCTAGAGCTGGACGCGAGTCCCCAGCGTCACACCGAAGTTATCACCCAGGAAGTCGTACATCCCGGTTATGTCGACCTTGACGATCAGCAGGTTGATGCTGAACCCGCCGAAGGCGCGGAACGACCAGCCGGCCGGCATGTCGGCGGTCACCGAGAAGCCGTTCGTGCCGAGCTCGGGGAGCGTGTCGAGTCCCTGTGCCTCCGCGGCCTGGTTGATTGCATCGTAGTCGTCCTGGTCGAGCGCCGGGTCGGTCACGAGCTCCGAGTAGAGTCCGCCGCCCGCCTGGCCGAGCCCGATCGAAGCCGCCGCTCCCACATAGGGGGTGAAGAGCAGCACCTTCTTGCTCGCCTGCACCTGCAGGTCGATCACGTTCGCGCTCCAGAAGTACTCGACCTCCGGGTCGGTGAGCGTGAGGGTGTACGTCTGGTCTACATCAGGACGCGGGTCGGAGAAGTCGCTCAGCGTGATATCGCCGCCGGCGAGCCCGGAGAGTCCGATCGACGCGCGCAGGTAGTTGTACCCGCCACCCACCGAGATCTCCGGCATGAGGCCCTTGCCCTCGGTCAGCGGCACCCGCACATTCGCGCCGGCGAGGAAGTAGTCGAAGTCGACCCCGTCCACGAGCGACGTCGTGTCCACGTTCGGCGGGATGGTGCCGAGCTTCACGCCCACGTCGAAGGGCAGGATGAACCCGCCTATCCGCGCGTCGACCGCGTACGCCGGGAACGGCGCCCCGTACTGCTCGATATAGCTGAACGCTTCGCTCGAGGTGAGCTGCGATTCGAGCCCGAGCGCCTTGATCACCGGCTGAACGGCCGAGTACGGTACGCTGCTGAATCCCACCGTTGCCCCCACACCCAGGTGCGGGAACTGCCCGATGTACGCGTCAGACCACGTCAGCCCGATCGATGAGTTCAACGGCAGGCTGTTCGCGACGCCTTCGGCGAATCCCTTGATGCTCGTCTCGTATTCTTCAAATGACTGCGCGCTCGCAAAGGTCGCCGCGAGAAGCAGCGCGAGCAGCACGATGAGTAGTTTCCGCATGCAGAACCTCCGGCTTCCATTCTACCACGCGCCACAGGAATTCACATATCCTGGGGCACATTTTTTCGCGTTTTTAGAGGAATGTTTAATGTGAGCGCGCCCGGGGGTGCGGTGGGCCGGGCCGTGGGGTGGCCGGTGCGCGCCGGGCGGTGCGGTGGGCGCCGGGCGGCAGCCCCGCCCGGCTGCGCACGAAAAAGGGCCGCCGGCGAACCGGCGGCCCTGGAGGCACCGAAGCTTATCTTTAGATGTCGTAGTAGAGCGCGAACTCCCACGGGTGGGGCCGCAGGTCGAGCGCCTTGACCTCGTTCTCCATCTTGTACTCGATCCACGTCTCGATGACGTCGGGCGTGAAGACGTCGCCCTTGAGCAGGAAGTCGTGGTCGGCGGAGAGCGCGTTCAGCGCCTCCCGCAGCGTTCCCGGCGTCGTGGGCACCTTCGCGAGCTCCTCGGGCGGGAGGTCGTAGATGTCCTTGTCCAGGGGCTCGCCCGGGTCGATCTTGTTCTGGATCCCGTCGAGCGCGGCCATCAGCATCGCGCTGAAGCCCAGGTACGGGTTGCCGCTCGCGTCCGGGCAGCGGAACTCGAAGCGCTTGGCCTTCTCGCTCTTCGAGTACATGGGAATCCGGACCGACGCCGAGCGGTTGCGGCTCGAGTAGGCGAGGTTCACCGGCGCCTCGAAGCCCGGGACGAGCCGCTTGTAGCTGTTCGTCGTCGGGTTGGTGAACGCGAGGATCGCCGGCGCGTGCTTCAGCAGCCCGCCGATCGCGTACATCGCCATCTCGCTCAGGCCCGAGTAGCCGTCGCCGAAGAAGAGGTTCTTGCCGCCCTTCCAGATCGACATGTGAACGTGCATGCCGCTTCCGTTGTCGTTCCACAGCGGCTTGGGCATGAAGGTGACCGTCTTGCTGTGCTGGCGGGCGACGTTCTTCACGATGTACTTGTACTTCAGCAGGTTGTCCGCCATCTGCACGAGCGGCTGGAAGCGCATGTCGATCTCGCACTGACCGCCGGTGGCGACTTCGTGGTGCTGCGCTTCCACGGGGATGCCGATGTGCTCGAGCATGAGCGTCATCTCGCTCCGGATGTCCTGGAGGCTGTCTGCCGGCGGTACCGGGAAGTAGCCTTCCTTGTAGCGAGGCTTGTAGCCGAGGTTGGGGTTCTCCTCGCGGCCGGTGTTCCAGCGGCCCTCGACCGAGTCGACGAAGTAGTAGCCGGAGTGCTCGTTCTGGTCGAAGCGGATGTCGTCGAAGACGAAGAACTCGGCCTCCGGTCCGAAAAAGACGGTGTCGCCGATTCCCGACGACTGCAGGTACGCTTCGGCCTTCCGCGCGATATTGCGCGGGTCGCGCGTGTAGTCCTCGCCGGTGATGGGGTCGGCGATGTTACACGTCAGGACGATCGTCTTCGCGGTCATGAACGGGTCGATGAAGGCGGTCTGCGCGACCGGCTTCACGAGCATGTCGGATTCGTTGATCGCCTGCCAGCCGCGGATGCTCGACCCGTCGAATCCGAGACCTTCCTCGAAGACGTCCTCGTCGATCACGGTCGCCGGGACGCTGAAGTGCTGCCAGATCCCGGGGAAGTCCATGAACCGCAGGTCGACGATCTGCACGTTCTCTTCCCGCATCATCTTGAGAACATCAGCCGGTGTTTGTACGTCGCTCATTCGTAACTCCTTCTACGCGAATACACCGGACCACGACGCCCGGTGCGAGAATCTTGATTGCCACTCATATAGCAAACCCCATGCCAAATATGACCAATCGCGCAATTCGCGGCAGAACAACGATTTGTCGGACCGGTTGCTCGCGGACGGCTCGATCGATACTACATAAATGTAGGAAAGGCGCCCAGCAGCATACGAGAATGTGGGTTGTCCTTGCTCTTCCTACCATTGCGTGGCCCCAAGCCGATTTCGTTTGACCGACGGTGCGCCGCCGCGTAGTATGATCGCATGCCAGATACCGCTCGCTCGCTGCACGACATGGAGACCGAACGCGCGTGGTTCGCCGACGACCTTCGGGACCGCTTCCTGCGGTACGTTCGCGTGCATACTACCTCGGATCCGCACAACCCGCACACTCCTTCGACCGATCGCCAGTTCGATCTCGCGCGGATGCTCGAAGGCGAGCTCCGCGACCTCGGGCTCGAGGACGTCCGGCTCGACGACCACTGCAACCTCGTCGCCCGGCTGCCCGGTACCGCGCCGGGGACGCCCGTCGGCTTCATGGCGCACATCGACACCGCGCCCGACTTCTCCGGCGAGGGCGTGAACCCGCAGGTCCACGACGACTACGACGGCCGCGTCATCTCGCTCGGCGACGGGCAGAAGCTCGACCCGGACGAATACCCCGCGCTCGCCGGCTACGAGGGCGAGACGGTGATCACGACCGACGGGTCGACGCTGCTCGGCGCCGACGACAAGGCCGGCATCGCCGAAATCATGACCGCCGTGAAGTACCTCATCGCGCACCCAGAGCTGCCGCGCCCGGACCTCGAGATCATCTTCACCCCCGACGAGGAGACCGGTCGCGGCATGGAGACCTTCCCGACCGATGAGCTGCGCTCGAAGTTTTGCGTCACGGTGGACGGTACCGACGAGGGCGGGATCGAGGCCGAGTGCTTCACGGCCTTCAAGGCGACGGTCACCTTCACCGGTTACTCGATCCACCCCGGGAGCGCGCGCGGCAAGCTCGCGAACGCCGCGACGATGGCCTCGCAGTTCGTCGCGATGCTTCCGCGCTCGGAGAGCCCCGAGGCGACCGACGATCGCTACGGCTTCTACTGCCCCACGGAGATCACCGGGTCGATCTCGGAGGCGCGCGCGACGGTCATCGTGCGCGATTTCGACATGGCGATCGCCCGCCGACGGCTGGACTACCTCGATTCGCTCGCGAAAACGATCGAGGGAGCATTCCCCGGCGGAAGCGTTCGGGTGGAGACCGTTCGTCAGTACGTGAACATGGCCGACTACATGCGGCCCCACCCGCACCTGCTCGAGCGGCTGCAGGAGGCGATCCGCGCGACCGGCATGGAGCCAACCGTCCACCGCATCCGCGGCGGCACCGACGGCGCACGGCTGAGCGAGCAGGGGATTCCCACGCCCAACCTCTTCACCGGCGGGCAGAACCTGCACGGCCGCTACGAGTGGATCGCCGTGCCGGCCATGGTCCGTGCCGCGAAGAGCATCGTGAACACGGTGCAGCTCTTCACCGGGGAGTAGATGACCCGGTCGATCCCTCGCCATTCGACCGGCGTGCAGGAGCGTCTGCGCCGCGGCGTCGGCCTGATCGTCGCCCACGGCGCCGCGATCGTGGTGGTCGTCAACGCCACCCGCTTCGCCTCGGCCGAGGGGTTGGGCGTGCTTCGGATCCTCGTCAGTCCCTACATCGCCCCGCTGCTCGCCGCGGCGGTGCTCGCCGCGCTCTCCGCCGTGATGAGGGGACGCGTGTGGCTCGTCGTTCAGGTGGCGCTCTTCGTGCTCAACGGGTTCGCAGCCGCCTACGACGCCTCGCCGGGCAGCGTCACCGGCTACACGATGCTGCTCTTCGGGATCTTCCTCGCCTTCGAGTACGACCTGCTCCGGGCGCCGGCGCTGACGATCGTGGTGGCCACGCTCGCCTATATCGCGCTGACGTTCCTCGGAATGTACGTCACCAGCGGATACCCCCTGCTCGGGGTGGTGAACACGAGCGCCGCGGTCGTCTTCTTTGCGCTGCTCGCGTGGTTCGTGCTCGCGAGCCGGATGGGCGAGATGCGCAGCCGGGCGCGGGAGCTGCAGCGCGAGGTGCTCGACCAGACCCGGGAGCTGCGCCGCCGGTACTCCGAGTCGGAGCGCCTTCGCGAGTCGCTCGACAGCTCGCTCAAGGGTCAGCAGGAGCTGCTCGCCGAGATCCACCATCGGACCAAGAACAACCTCCAGCTCGTCTCCGCGCTGATCGGGCTGAACGAGGCCGATATCGAGCACGCGGTGGACACGCGCCAGACGAAGCGCGCGCAGGCGCGCATCAAGGCGCTCGCCGTCCTGCACGATCGGCTCTACGCGAACCTGGACGCCGCGCGCGTCGAGCTGGCGACGCTCTTCCCCGACTACGCGTCCCAACTCAGCGGGCTCGGGCGCGGCTGGCTCGACGTCGAGTGCTCCGTCACCGGAAACGCCCGCGGCGACATCGAACCGACGATCCGCGTCTGCCTCGCGCTGAACGAGGTGCTCTTCGCGCTCGCCGACGCCGCCGACGCGCCGGTGACCGTCGCGCTCGAGATCGACCTCACCGTGCCGTCGCGCATCTCGATCCGGCTCGGCTGTCCGGAGGCCGCCGCTATCGAGGCGAACCTTCGCCGCGAGCGGATCGTGCTCGCCGGCCAGATCCTCGCGCGCATCGGAGGCGAGTTGACCGAGGACGGGTCCTGCGTCTGGGGCGTCGACGCTCCCATCGTCGAACCCGGCGGCGTGGGCGAGGTCGCGGGCTATTCGCCCTCGTAGACACGCGGGACGCGCTTGGTGATGCTGCACGTGATCTCGTACGGGATCGTGTCGCACAGCCCGGCGAGCTCCTCGACTCCCGGCGCGCCGGGTGTGTAGCCGAAGAGTACCGCCTCCTCGTAGCGCTCGACGCGCAGCTGCGGTCCCAGGTCGACCATGATCTGATCCATGCAGACCCGCCCCGCGATCGGGTAGCTCTCACCGCCGATCAGCACCCGCCCGCGGTTTGAGAGCAGCCGATTGTACCCGTCGCCGTACCCCACCGGAATCGTCGCGATCCACGTCCGCCGCGGCGCGCGCCAGGTCATGCCGTAGGAGACCGCCTGCCCGGGCTCGACCTGCTTGATGTAGACGACGCGGCTGCGCAGCTCCATGACCGGTCGCAGGTCGAGCGGTCGGTCCTGCTCCCCGGAGGGGTAGTGGCCGTACGCCACGATGCCGGGACGCACCATGTCGTACCACGACCCCGGGTGCGCGATCACGCCGCCGCTGTTCGCCGCGTGGACGATGCCCGGGTCCACGCCGGCGTCGCGGATGCTCGCGAGCGACTCTTCGAAGGTGCGGATCTGAGCCCTGGTGTACGATTCGTCGCCGCTGTCGGCGGAGGCGAAGTGGGTGGAGACGCCGCCGAGCAGGAGCGACGGCGAGCCGGCCACGCGCCCGGCGAGCTCGGCGGCGTCGGCCGGTCGACATCCGATTCTCCCCATGCCCGTGTCGATCTTGATGTGCACGGTGAGCCTGCGTCCCTGCCGGGCGGCTTCCGCGGCGTACGCGTCGACCTGCTGCGCGTCGGAGAGGATAGGCGTGAGGTCTCGCGCGACCACGTCGGGCATCTCTTCCGGCGTGGCGAGGCTGTAGAGCAGCACCGGCAGATCCGAGCCTGCCTCGCGCAGGTCCACGCCCTCGTCGACGCTCGCGACGGCGAGGTAGTCGACCCCGTACCGGGCCGCGGCCAGGCCGACGGGAATGATGCCGTGGCCGTACGCATCGGCCTTGACCGCCAGACAGACCAGCGGCCCCGCTCCGGTCCGGGCCCGAATCTGCTCGAGGTTCCACTTGAGATGGTCCAGCCGAATCACCGCGCGCGTTGCTCGCATGTCCCCGATCATAGGAGCTGTGCAATCGAGAGACAAGTTGCGTGGAGGGATACGATTCGTGGTAGTATATTGAGAGGGAAGGTATGCGATACCGCACGCTGACCGCAGTTTCCGCGACTCTCCTCCTGCTCTGGTCGTGCGGCGAGAGCTCGCTCCTGATGGGCGAGGTCGACGAGCCGGCACGGGTGGAGGTGCGCAGCGTGTCGGCGGGGGCCGTGGTCGACGGCGCCGCCGAGATCCCGATCCGCGTCGCGCGCGACCCCGTCTACACCGGCGACGAGTCTACGGTGGACCGTCTGCTCGTCGAGCTCCTCGACCACGAGGGGACCGTGCTCGCCGAACAGGCCTACGACGCGGTCGACGAGGCGGCAGATCTCCCGCCGGTCGCGTTGCCGGGGCTCGAACCCGGTCTCTACTCGCTGCGGACGACCTATACCGACGGCGATGAGGTCGTGAGCGAGCAGACCGTACCCTTCTTCGTCGTCGAAGGAACCTACCGCATCCTCGGCCTCACGTCGTATCCGGCGAGCTCGTACCCGCAGGCCGACGGGCTGCTTCGCGTCTCGCTCGACGCGCCGGTCGGGGCCGACCCGCTGCTCGTCTGGTGGCTCGACGACGAGGTCATCGAATCGGGCTACCTCTCGGAGACCGGCCGTACCGTTTCGGTGCTCGCACCCGAGGCGCAGGGGGTCTTCCCGGTCCGCGTCGAGGTCTACCCGGTCTGGCCGGAGGGGGCCGATTTCCGGTCGGTCCCGGCGCCGGAGAGCTACTCGAGCGAGCTCTACGTCTCGGAATCGCCCTCGCTTGCAGCGACCGACTTCGCGCCCGCCCGCAGCTATTTCGCGCTCTATCATCTGCGCGGTACGCTCCGCGACGAGGGCGCGCGGCTGGACTGGTTCCCGTCGCGCGATTTCACCGCCACTCCGGTCGGCGAGCCGGAGCTCGCCGCGAGAAACGACGTGTTCGGCTACGCGCTCGACGGCGCCTCGGGGCTCGAAAGCGATGGCGCGGCCTGGCCTGTACTCGACGGCGAGCTCTCGCCGGTCTCCATCTCCTTCCGGCTGCTCGCCGACTCGCTCGGCGGCGAAGCGACGCTGCTCACCATCGCGACGCGACTCGGTGACCTGGCGACGATCGTCGTCGGTGAGGACGGACGGGTGGGCCTTCGCCTCGCGATGGTCGATGCGGACGTCTGGTCGGACACACCGGTCGTTCGCGCCGGCGCCGTAGAGCTCGTGACCGTGTCGGTCGTACCGGGCTCGGAGACGGGAACGGTGAGCTTCTTCTCCGACGGCTATCTGGTATCGTCGACCGACGTACCGGGGCTGACGCTCGACGCGCTCGACTCGCCGCGTATCCTGGAAGGGGCGGACCGATGGTCGCTGCTCGACGGGACGACGACGATCGGTGCCGCGCAGGACGGATTCGTCGGCATCGTCGACGAGTTCGGTGTCTACTTCCGTACCGCGGACGACGAACCGGGGACTAACGGCGCGCTCTTCGAACAGAGCATGCGCTCGGTCTACGGCGACCGACTGCTCTACGCCGCCTCGTTCGACGGCGAAGCGGAGCTCGACTCGGTGGAGACCAGCGGCGACGTCACCGTGAGCGAGGGCGCGCTGCGGCTCCCGGCCGGCTCCTCGGTCACCTTCCCGGCGTTCGAGTTCGGCGACGAGGACCTCCTGGTCGAGCTGGATCTGCGCGCGGAGGGGCCCGCGTCGCTTCGGATCCTGGACGCGGCCGACGGCGAAGAGCTCGCCTCCGTGCCGCTGGAGACCGCGTCGGAGGCGCGGTCGATCGGGCTGAGACTGACCGACGCCGATGGGTCGCTCACGCTGACGCGTGACGACGAGGCGCGAGAGCTCCCGCGCGGCGAGCAGGCGTTCGAAGGCGTGCGGCTGGCGCTGACGGTCGCCGACGGTCAGGCGTCCGGACCCGTGGTTTCGTTGCAGAGTATCGTCGCTCATCGCGATCGCCCGCGGATCCCGGAGCGCGTCTTCGAGGTCTCCGGCGACTGACCAACGCGTCGCCCGCACGCTCCGCTTGGTAATTTTCACGCGACGGTGTAGACTCCTCTGCAAGCACGGCTGGGGGAGAGCTTGCGTATCGTACCACGTTCGCTGATCGTTATCGTCATCGGTCTCGCGCTCGCGTCCGCTGTCTTCGCGCAGACCTTCTCCGAGCGCGAGGAAATCGCGATCTTCAGGCTCAGCTACTACGGTCAGCCGACCTACGATCCTCCACCGGACGTGCGCGTGGAGATCCGGGGCCGCCGCGGCTCGCTTTCGGTCGAGCTGCGCGGAACCGGTAACCGGTCCTACGACGAGCTCTTCGCCCGTGCCTTCGGCGCGGTGGACGAGGAGATCCGCAGCGTCTTCATAGATCTCGGCCGTTTCGACGTGATCGGCATGGAGCAGCGGCTGACGCAGTCGAGCGTTGACGAGTTCATCTCCGCGCTCTCTGAGTATCAGGCCGCGAGCGCCGAGGTGCCCGAAGCGGTTCTGCTCGGGCAGCAGGCGTTTACCGAGGAAGACTTTCGTGAGCTGGCCGGCGGGTTCGTCGTCGTGGTCCCGTCGGTGAGCTGGTACCAGCTCGGCCGCGACGAAGAGGGGAACTTCCGCGCGGAGATGCGAACGTCGTTCACCTTCATCGACGTCGCCGACATGCGAACCTTCGACCAGTTCTTCGTCGAGACATCGGGCTACGCGGAGAGTCCGCAGGAGGCGGTGCGCTCGGCGGTGGATTCGGTCGCCGGCGAGCTCTCCTACCGCGTGCGCAGCATGGAGCGCTTTCGCATCAGCACCGGAGTGCTCGAGGTCGACGGGCGCGAGGTCATCGTCGAGTTCGGCCGGAACATGGGCCTGCGGTCGGGTGAGGAGTACGCGGTCGTCGCCGAGCGCGTGCTGTCCACCGGGCACGTCGCCACGACGGAAACCGGTCTCATCCTGATCCGCGAGGTGCACGAGGAGTTCAGCTACGGCCGGGTGCTCTACGCGAGTCCGCGAGTACGCCCGGGCGACCAGCTGCGCGAGGTGCCCCGGCGCGGTTTCGAGACGACCGCGTACTACGACGTGCTGACCAACGGACTCGACGCGACGTCGGTAATCGGCATCAAGGCGACCGCGGCGCGCGGGTTCTACGCCGCTCGCCCGCGCGTCTCGCTCGAGGTGCCGCTGCGCGGTGTGATCTTCGACGCCTTCTTTCCGGTGAACCTCGTGCTCGGCGGCGAGTGGAACGCCTACCTGGGCAGGCTGCGTCTCACGCCTTCTGCCGGCGTCGGATTCGGTGGTGCGATCCCCATCGTCGACGACGACAGCCTCGAGCCGTTCTACCTCTCGCACCTGGGGGCGTTCGCGCGGGTGAGCGGCAGTCTGCTCGTGACGCGCGACCTTCTCGTCACCGTCCATACCGGGCTCGGCTACTGGTTCGGGCTCGCAGGTGGCAGCGAGTCGGCGATCTCGGAGCCGTTGTCCAGTTACGGCGGCCTGATCATCGGTGGCGGTGTTACCTTCAAGTAGGAGCGATAGAGATGCGGCACGGAAAGCGAACTGGTATCGTTGCGGCGCTCGTCCTCGGAGCATCGCTGATTCTCGCCGGGTGCGCCTCCACGCCGGACGAGCCCGCGAGCGGGCCCGGGCGCGAGGTCTACACCGGGGCGGGAACCGGGGAGTCGCTGGGCGAGGCGATCAACGCGGCCAAGATGGACGCGGTGCGCAAGGCGGTCGTGGACCTGATCGGCGCGCAGGCCGAGGCCGCGCAGGCCGATCGGCTCGACGAGGCGCTCTACTCCACGCGCACGCCGAACGCCTACGTCTACAACGAGACGATGGAGACGATCCGCCGCGACGGGTCGCTCATCGACGGCGATCTGCGCTACGAGATCCGCATCCGCGTCAACGTGGAGGCGGTGCGAACCACGCTCGAGGTGAACGGGATCGGCCGCGGCACGGACGGCGGCACGGACGGCGGCGCTGCCGGCGGATCCGGCGACGCGGCGGCGCAACAGAACGATACGGTCGTGCCGCTGCCCGACTACGCGAACGTCACCGACGGCGAACGACGCTTCATCGCCGGCTACGTCGACCGGATGACCTACATGGTCTTCTTTCCCGATCGCGCCGTGGAGAACGCCGCCGGAACCGTCAAGGACCCCGGGTTTCTTCTGCGCAGCGCCGTCAATCAGGCGAACGGATACCTCGTGAACAACGGCCATCTCGTCGTCGACGCGTCGCAGGTCGAGCAGTTGCGCGAGGACCAGCGCCTCGTCTACGAGGAGCAGGTCGGGCAGGAGCTCTCGCTGCTGCAGTGGGTCGCGCGTCGGCTCGACGCGGACGTGTACATAGAGCTCGACGCACGCGTCTCCGGGCGCTCGGCCGGATCGGGGCACTACGCGACCGCCGACGTCACGCTCACGATGTACGAGACGTCGACCGCCCAGATCCTCGGCTCGGTGAACCGGCGAAGCCAGGAGAGCTTCAGCCGCACGAGCACCGACGACGCGGCGGTGAACGCGCTCCAGTCGACCGTCTACGGGGCGATGCCGCAGGCGGTCGAGATGTCCGAGCGGCAGATGGCGCAGACGCTGACGCGCGGGCTGCGCTACGAGCTCACGCTGCAGAAGCCGCCCGACGCGCGCACGCTCTCGCGCTTTCGCAGGGAGATGAGCGACGAGGTACGCGAGATCGCGACGGTCAGCCAGTCGCCGGACGACGTCGCGTACGAGGTGTTCTTCATCGGCAGTACCGATGATCTGATCGATCTGGTTTTCGTCGTCACCGACCGCCTCGCCGGTTTCGAGGACATGACCCTCGTGCTGAGTCGTGGCCGTTCGGTGACGTTTGATGTGGGATTCTGAGGAGGGAGCTATGAAGAAAGGTTTCGTGTACATCACGCTCGCGCTCATCGCGGCGATCGTGATCGCAGGGTGCGCGAGCGCGCCGGAGACGCAGCCGGCGGAGTTCGAGCAGGCGAGTTTCCGGATCATCGAGCACAAGAACAGCACGCTCGGCGGAGACGTCCCCGACTGGACGAGCCAGGACGTCGGCGAGCTCGAGCAGGACGAACGGTTCGAGGGCAAGTACGTCTTCCGCTTCGAGGAGACCGGCGAGGACCTCGCGGGCGTGAAGACGATCGCCGACAACATGAGCGCCCCCAGCGAGGTCGCACGCCTGATCAGTACTCGGGTGGAGCAGGTCTTCGCGGGCGCGCAGGTCGGCGACCAGGACATGGTCGAGACCTACTTCGAGAACGTCGTGAAGACGGTCTCGGAGACCGAGATCAACGGGCTGCGCAAGTACGGCGACTTCTGGGTGCTCAAGCAGTACGTCAACGAGGACGGCAGCGCCGGCGAGAAGGAGTACGCCTACTACACGCTCTACACGATCGACGAGTCGATCGTCGCCGAGCTCGTCGACCGCGCGATCGAAGGGCTCGAGGCTGAGACCGAGGAAGAGCTCACCGCGCGCGAGCGTGTGCGCCAGGTGCTCGAGGACGAGTTCTAGGCCTCCATGGCGAACCATCGTTCTCCGTTCCGGGTCCGGGCCGATGTCGCCCGGGCGCGGTGCGCTCGCCCGGGCCTGTTGTTCGCTGCCGCGGCGTTCCTGCTCGCCGGCTGCGCGTCCGGGCCGCAGGCGACCCGCTCCGCGCCGGCCTGGGTGCTCGAGCCCCCGCAACCGACCGATCGCCACGAGTTCTTCGTCGCCACCGGAACGGACGCCTCCGGCGACCTCCAGGCCGCCGAAGAGCAGGCCGCCTCGTCGCTGCTCACGCGCATCAACCAGGCGCTCGGCGTCGACGTGTCCGTCCTCACCACCGCCCAGGCCCGGTCGACGCTCGACGAGTACGAGGCGTCGGTGCGCCAGGAGGTCACGCAGTCGGGGAGCGGACGCCTCGAGGGCTTCCGCGTCGCCGACCGGTACGTCGTGCGCGACGAGGGACGCGTGACCGTTCACCTGCTCGGCGAGTACGAGCGCACCGCCTTCGCCGCCGAGCGCGAGGAACGGCGCGAGCTCGTCGCCGCGCGCGAGGCGGTTCTGCTCGATCGCGAGCGCGCCGCCGAGCGCGCGGTCGCCTCGGGCCGCCTCGCCGACGCACTCGCGCTCTACCTGGGCGTCGCCAACACCGCGGCGCGGGCGGCGGAGGAGACGCGGATCGCGCCCGTCGTCCTCGAGCGCTCGCTTCAGAAGGCCGCGGACGCGATGGCCGGGCTGCGCCTCGAGCCGGTCTCCGGTCCCACACGCGTGGAGAGCGGTACCGTTCCCGAGGACCCGGTTCGCTTCGCCGTGCGCGACGGCGGCGGCCGGGGCGTGCCGGGCGTTCCGGTGGAGGTCTCCTACCGCGACGAGAGCGGGCGGCGGACGGTCGTCAGGCGGACGACGCTGAGCTCAGACGAAATCGGGTTCGTCCGGTTCGCCGTTCCGCGTGTCCAGGTCGTCGGTGAGGTCGAGGTGACCGCGCGTCTCGACACATCCGCTGTCCAGTCGCTGCTCGCCGGATTGCCCGACGCGGTGTCGGCCGAGCGCGAGGCGCTCGAGGTCGCGCTCGCCACGCCGCGCGCCGTGTGGAGGTTCACCGCGCTCTCGCGCGCCCGCGAGATCCCGACCGCGGTCGTCATCGCGGAGACCGACGCCGCCGGCACGCCCATGACGACGCGACGGACCGCCGACGGGGTCGTGCAGTCGCTTTCGGAGGCGGGTTTCCGGGTGATCGCGGGGGGGCTGCACGCGGACCGCTTCGCCGGCACGGACGTCGCCGAGCTCGTCCGCGCGCTGCAGACCTCGCTGCCGGCCGACGCGAAGCGGGTGGTGACCGGCACCGCCTCCATCGCGGAGTACGCAGAGGGCGACGGCGTCCTCGTGAAGGTCACCGCGACGATCCACGTGGCCGACCTCCGAAGCGGTGAGATCATCTACTCGACCACCGCGGTGAAGAACGCGCGGAGCGCCACCGCAGAGCGTGCCATCACGACTGCATTCCTCCAGCTCGGAAGGACGATCGGCGAAGAGCTAGCCGCGCGATTGCCGTAGCGCGTTCCTGATCTCGTCCGGGCGGTTCGTGATCACGGCGTCCACGCCGTGCCCGGCGAGCGAACGCGCGACCTCCGGATCGTCGACCGTCCACGGCATCACGAGCCTTCCGCGCCGGTGATGCCGGCGAACCATCGCCTCCGGCGCGCTGCTGTAGTGCGGCTTCATGATCGTCGCACCCGACAGCCGCCGGCCGCCGGACCGCCGCAGAAACCACGGTATCTCCCGACTCGACGAGTAGATCGCCGCGACCGGGATCTCCGGAGCGATGAGGCGCACCCGGCGCACGACGAAGGGGTCGAAGCTGGATACGATCGCGCGTCTGGCGAGTCCGTGCCGGCGGATGAGGCGTACGGTTTCCGCCTCCACGCTTCCCGGCCGCGCTCGTCCGGGACCCGCGCCGTACGGCTTTATCTCGATGTCGAAGAAGCAGCGACCGGCGAGGAGCTCGAAGACCTGCTCGAGCAGCGGAATCCGCTCGCCGGCGAACGAATCGGCGAACCACGAGCCCACATCGTGCTCGAGGAGCTCCGCGAGCAGGGCGGTGGCGATGCGCAGCGGGACGCCGGCGGTGCGTTCGAGGGTGTCGTCGTGCGCCACCACGATCTCGCCGCTCGCGCAGCGATGGACGTCGAGCTCCACGCCGGGAATCCCGCTCTCCGCGATGAGCGAGAACGCGGCGAGGGTGTTTTCCGGCGCGCGGCTCGAGTAGCCGCGGTGACCGACGACGAGCGGGAGATCGGGCTGCGTCGCGAAGTCGTCGAGCAGGCTACGAGGTCGCATCCGGGGGTCCCGACCCGTCGTCCATTCTGCGGCGCAGCTCGTCGAGCGCGAGCTCGGCCTCGGTCTCCGCGATCGCCTCGTTCGTCTCCTGGTCGTCGCCGACCACGCTGCGGAGCTGCTCGAGCAGCGCGTCGGCGTTGACCGTGAGCTCGGGCTGCTTCTGCAGGTTCCCGAGCCTGCGCTTGAGCTCGTCCACCTTGAACTCCAGCTCGCGCTCCTCGCGCTTCAGCGACGCGAGCGAGGTCTGAACCTCTTCGGCGCGAACGAGCGCCTGCTTCGCGAGCTCGGTCTCCCCCCGATCGGCGGCGAGCTTCGTTCTCGACTTCCACTTCTCGAACTCGGCCTCCTGCTCGGCGCGCTTCTTTCGGGTCATCTGGAGCGACTGTACGAAGCTCATGACGTACCTGCGCGCCTCGTCCTTCGAAAGGCCTTCGAGATCGAAATCGTCCTGCACCGGCAACCTCCGCCACTACTCTACGCAATGGTCCACGGGCGGGCAAGGGCGCCGGTGACGCGCCCGGCGCGAATCGATAGCTTACTCACATGACCAACGACGAGCGACCCATCGCGGCGATCGCCACCGCGCTCGCGCCCGCGGCGCTCGCGGCGATCCGACTGAGCGGCGACCGCACAGTGGACCTCCTCGCCGAGCGATTCTCGCGTCCGCGGGCGCTTCGCCGCGCGGGCGGACACACGATGCACCACGGCTCGATCCTCGACGCCGGGGGACGCGCGGTGGACGAGGTGCTCGTAGCCGTCTACCGCCGGCCACGCAGCTACACGGGCGAGGAGTCGGCGGAGGTCTTCTGCCACGGCAGCCCGGCGGGCGTGCGCCGCGTGCTCGCGGTGCTGCTCTCCTCCGGCTTCGCCGCGGCCCGGCCGGGTGAGTTCACCCGCAGAGCGTTCCTCAACGGAAGGCTCGACCTCACCCGCGCGGAGGCGGTGAACGAGATCGTCACCGCGCACACCGCGCACGCGCACGCGCTCGCGCTCGACCGGCTGGAGGGCAGCGTCGAGGCCGCGGTGGGCGAGGTGCGCGCCGAGCTCATCGCGGTGATGGCGCAGCTCGCCATCCAGCTCGACTATCCCGAGGAAGAGACCGGCCCCGTGGAGGTGGACGCCGATCGTCTCCGGCGGGCGGGCGAGCGCGCTCGCTCGATCGCGTCGACCTACGGACGCGGCAGGCTCTTCCAGGAGGGGGTCCGCGTCGCGATCGCCGGCAGGACGAACGCCGGCAAGAGCGCGCTCTTCAATCGGCTGCTGCGCCACGATCGCTCCATCGTGAGCGACGTCCACGGGACCACCCGCGACTACGTGGAGGCGCTGATCGACGTGGACGGGATCCCCATTCGCCTCTACGACACGGCGGGGCTGCGCGCGTCGAACGAGTCGGTGGAGGAAGAGGGCATCCGCCGCAGCCACGAGATCATCTCCGGTTCGGATCTCGTGCTCTACGTCGTCGACGCGTCCTCCGGGCTCACCGCCGACGACCGCGAGCGGCTCGACTGGATCCGCCCCCGCACCCCGGCGCTGCTCGTGCTCAACAAGAGCGACGTCGCACCGGCGTCGTCGAGCGCCGGGGGCGCGGTGCCGGGTCCGGGGGCGCGGTCCGAACCCGACGCCGCCACCCGCGTCTCCGCGCGGACCGGCGAGGGCATCGACGAGCTCAACGCCGCCGTGTCCGCGGCGCTCCTGCGCGCAACCGCCGGAGCGACCGCTTCCGACGTGGTTATCGACTCCGAGCGTCAGCACGCGCTCCTGCTGCGCGCCGCCGAGGCCGTGGACCGCACCGTCGCGTCGCTCGAGGCGGGTGTGAGCGCGGACGCGACCGCGGTGGACCTGCAGGAGGCGCTCGACGCGGTGGGCGAGATCACCGGCGAGGTCGCGAGCGCGGAGATCCTCGACGCGATGTTCGCGGGCTTCTGCGTGGGGAAGTAGCGCGCGGCGGGACGAGGGGCGTCGGCACCGGCGCGAGCGGCCCGTGTACCGGGCGATACACGCCACCGCCGCGCCCGTGGTACCTTTGCGTGATGGACTTCGACGCGATCGTCGTGGGCGGCGGCCACGCCGGGATCGAGGCCGGCCTCGCGCTCGCGCGGCTCGGCCACCCCACGCTGCTCATCACGCAGAACCTCGACCACATTGGCAAGCTCTCGTGCAACCCGGCGGTGGGCGGGCTCGCGAAGGGCAACATGGTCCGCGAGATCGACGCGCTCGGCGGGGAGATGGGGCGGCTCATCGACGCCACGATGATCCAGTTCCGCGTGCTCAACCGCAGCCGCGGCCCGGCGGTGCAGGCGCCGCGCGCGCAGGCGGACAAGCTCGCCTACCAGATCGCGGCGAAACAGGCGCTCGAGGACCAGGCGGACCTCCACCTCTTCGGGGACACCGTCACCGAGCTCACGCTCGACGCGGCCGGCCGCCTCGTCACCGGCGTCGTGACCGAGCGCGGCCGCCGGTTCACCGCGAAGCGCGTCGTCGTGACGACCGGCACCTTCCTCAACGGGCGGATCTACATAGGCGAGTACACCGCGAGCGCGGGGCGCATCGCCGAACCGGCGGCGACGGGCCTCGACCGGTCGCTGCGCGACATCGGCTTCCGCGTGGGCAGGCTCAAGACCGGAACGCCGGCGCGCGTACATCGGGATTCGCTCGACTTCGACCGCATGCAGGAGCAGTTCGGCGACGAGGAGATCCTGCCGTTCTCCTTCGACCACCAGCGGATCGATCGGCCCCGGCTCTCGTGCTGGATCACCTTCACGAACGAGCGCACGCACGACGTTATCCGGGACAACATGCATCGGTCTCCCCTCTACTCCGGGGTGATCGAGGGAACCGGCCCGCGGTACTGCCCGTCCATCGAGGACAAGGTCGTCAAGTTTCCCGACCGGAATCGGCACCAGATCTTCGTGGAGCCCGAGGGCGCCGGCACGAAGGAGATGTACCTGAACGGGATCTCGAGCTCGCTCCCGGAGGACGTGCAGGAGCGGTTCCTGCGTACGATCCCCGGACTCGAGCGCGTGCACGTGATGCGACCCGGCTACGCGGTGGAGTACGACTACGTAGACCCGTCGCAGCTCTACCCGACGCTCGAGTGCAAGATGGCGAGCGGGCTCTACATCGCCGGCCAGACGAACGGCTCGAGCGGGTACGAGGAGGCCGCCGCGCAGGGGCTCGTGGCCGGCATCAACGCCGCGCTGAGCCTGCAGGGCGCGCCGCCGCTCGTGCTCAGCCGGTCGGAGGCGTACATCGGCGTGCTCATCGACGACCTCGTGACGCTCGGCACGAAGGAGCCGTACCGGATGTTCACCTCGCGCGCCGAGCACCGGATATCGCTGCGCCACGACTCGAGCGACGAGCGGCTCTTCGAGCGCGGCTACGCGGTGGGGCTGCAGAGCGACGCGGCCCACGAGCGCTTTCTCGCGAAGCGGGCGGGAATCGAGGCGGTGAAGGAGTTGCTGCGGGGTCGGGCGCTCCGCGAGGACGAGGCGGCCGGCGACGAGCGGCTCGCGAGGCACGTGGGGAAACGGCTCTACCAGGCGCTCAAGGATCCGGAGGTTACGATCCCGGACCTCGTGCCGATCGAGCCGGCCATCGCCGACGACCGCCCCACCGAGTGGCTGCGGCAGGTCGAGCTCGACGTGAAGTACGAAGGCTACGTCGCGAGGCAGGAGCGCCAGATCGCGCGCTTCGAGAAGCTCGAGGCGATGCAGATCCCCTGCGACTTCGACTACGACGCGGTGGGCGGCATCTCGAACGAGGCGCGCGAGAAGCTCAAGGAGATCCTGCCGCTCTCGCTCGGCCAGGCCTCGCGCGTACCCGGCGTGCGAAACGCCGACGTCGCGGTGCTCATGGTCGCGCTCGAGCGGCGCCAGGAGCCGGTGACGCCCGCCGTGGGGCCGGCCCCCGCGGACCGGACCGCGGCCGAATGACCGGCGACGCGCGCGACCTCCTCGCCTCAGGGCTCGAGCGGCTCGGCTACCCCGCCGACGAGCGCGCCGAGCGGCTCGCGCGCTATCTGGATGAGATCGAGCTCTGGAACCCGCGGCTCAAGCTCGTCGCCGCCTCCGGGCGCGAGCTCGTCGTGCGCCACCTGCTCGACTCGCTCGCCGGCGCGTCCGTGCTGGCCGCCGCGGGCTTCCTGCCCGCCGGAACCCGCGTCGCCGACGCCGGTTCGGGCGCGGGGCTCCCGGGGATACCGATCGCGCTCGTGCATCCGACTGTGAGCGTGGATCTCGTCGAGCGGTCGGGGCGCCGCGCCGGTTTTCTGCGGAACGCCGTCGCCGCGGTCCGCGCTGCGAACGCACGAGTCGTGAACCTCGACGTCGACCGTTACGAGGGGCCGGCGGATCTCCTCGTGCACCGCGCCTTTCTGCCGCTCACACGGGAGTTAGTGGCGACCCTCTCGCTCGCGCTCGCACCGGGCGGGGTGATCTGCGCGTACAAGGGGCGGCGCGAGGCGGTGGACGAGGAGCTGGGACGGCTGGAGCAGGAGTCGGCGGGTGGCGAGCGGCCGGCCACGGTGAGCGTCGTGCCGGTGGAGGTTCCCTTTCTCGACGAGGAGCGCCACCTCGTCGTGATCGTCCCATCGGTGGCGTAGCGCGTCTGCGGTGAGCCGCGGCCCGCGGGAGCGGATCGGCCTATACCCGCTTGAGGAGCTTGTTGAGCGCGTCCTTGTCTATCAGGTCGATCAGTCGTGCCTCCACGAAGGCGGTGGCGCCCTCGGAGAACTCGCCGGCGCAGACGCAGAGCCCACGACCGGCGTGGGTCTCCTTGATGCGCGAGTGAAGATCGCGGAGGACGAGCTCGCCTACCGCACCGCTCGAGCGGACGAACCGGAAGAGCACCGTATCCTCCCACTTCGCCGTGTGGACTTCGGCGAGGATGTCGGTGTGGTCTGACCTGCCTGCGGCGATGTCGGTGATCTTCGCCTTCGAGCGGGGGAAGTAGTTCGTGACGATCCTGCGGCAGAGTCCGACGAACTCGGATGTGGGGGCCATCAGGTACGTCTGGAGGTTGCGGTTGCTCGCGAGCTCGCGCGAACGTTCGAGCTGCGCGGCGACGTCCTTGTAATTCGGGTTGATCCGGGCGATCTCCTGCAGCGCGGCGAGCGATCGGTCCAGCTCCTGCTTGCGCGTGTAGGTAGCCGCGAGGCGGTACTTGAGCTCGAGCAGGATCTCCGGCGGGATGTTGTCGTGCTTCAGGCCGATCTGGAAATCGAGCTCCGCCTCGTCGTAGAGCCTCGACTTCAGGTGCAGCGACCCTGCCATCAGCGACGCCCGCGGTCCGTAGGTGGGATCGGCGCGCAGGTGACCGAATACACGCAGCGCCTGGTCGGACTGGCCCGCCTCGTAATAGGCCTGCCCCAGATAGAAGGTACTCTCCTTGTCGTCCGGTTCGGCCTCCACGACTCGTTTCAGCAGGGAGATCGAGTCGCGATGGCGCTTGAGCCGGAAGTACGCCTGCCCCAGGTACTTCGCGGTGCCCAGGTGATCCGGTCGCTTCTCCTGCGCCGCGCGCAGCAGGCTCGCCGCCTTCTCGTAGTTCTTGCGCTTGAACTCGAGTTGTCCCAGGTTGTAGTTGATCTCGAAGAGGTCCGCATGGTCGCGGCGCGCGAGGGTGAGGCTCTTGTAGGCGTTCTGGTAGTCGCCGATCTGCATGGACGCGAGGCCGTGGCGCAGCGTGATCAGGTGCTCGTCCAGATCGGGGTTCGTCGCAACGAGGTCGGAAAGCAGCCCGTACATCCGGGCAGCCTTCTCCCATTCCTGGTCCTCGTAGTACGCGTTCGCCAGCGTGCTCAGCGCGCCGGCATCCTTCGGGTTCTGCGCGAGCGCGCGGTTGGCGTCGCGAATCGCTGCCGCACGGTCCTTGCTCCGACCCGGCTTGCGCGAGCGCGAGGAGCGTGAAACGGTGAACAGGACGCCACCGAGGACGAAGATGCCCACGGCGAGCAGCGCGGTCACGACAGCAGGGCTCACCGTGCCATTGTTCTGTGCCGCCGGGACCCTGTCAAGAAGCGGTATTGAAGGATGCAACGCTTGGGACGATAATGGGGACAGGCGGGCGTCTGTGATAGGCTCAGAGCCGTCGCCGGGAGGATTACGTGGAGAACTCGGTCATAGCGGTGCAGATCGCGAATGGTACCTTCGTCCCCGTTCTCAATACATCCAGCAAGAAGCGCCGCCGTCTCGTGCTCACGACGGTCCGCGATGACCAGACCAACGTCAGGATCGAGCTCTTCCGGGGCTCCGACGAGTCGATGAGCGACCCCGAGTACGTGGGGAACCTCGTCATCGACAACGTGGAGCCGGCCGAAAAGGGCAGCGCCGACATATCCGTACTGCTGGGAGTCGACGAGAACGGCAACCTGAACGCCACCGCGACCGACACGAAGTCGGGCGAGTACCAGTCGCTCTCGGTCGGTCTCGAGGAGCTCGAACAGGGCGATTACGACATGCCCGACTTCCAGTTGTCCGACGACGAGCTCACGCTCGACGATCTGTCCCTCGACGAAGAGGAGATCGACCTCGCGGACCAGGAGGAGGCCGAGCCGTTGGCAGCCGACGAATCCGGCGAGCCGTCGGTGGGCGACGAGGAGCCGTTCGGCGACTTCGACCTGGGTGACTTCGAGACGGAGCTGGACGAGCTGAGCGACGCCACCGAAGAGGAGTCCGCGGTCGGCGACGTCGCCGAGACCCCGTCCGAGCCTCCGGAGCCGGCCGGCGACGAGGAGTCGTTGGAAGACCTGGAGGAGCTGGGCGAGATCGAGCTGGATGAGGGCGACGAGACGCCCGAGGAGGAACCCGCGCCTGCGGCTCCAGCGGAGGCGGCTCCAGCGGAGGAGGCTCCCCCGGAGGCGGCCGCCGAACCGTTCGGCGAGGAACCCGAAGAGCTCGATCTCAGCGGTCTCGAACAGGAGCTCGAACAGGAGACCGAAGAGCTCGATCTCAGCGGTCTCGACGAGGAGCTCGAGCCGTCGCCGACCGAACCGGCGGACGAGGGAGGCGAAGAGCTCGGCGACCTCTCCTTCGACGATCTGGAGACGCCCGGCGAAGGTGAGCTCGAGTCGCTCGAGGAGATCGAGCTCGACGAGGGCGAGCCGGCGCCCGCTCAGGCCGGGGCCGAAGCGCCGTCCGGCGAGGCCGGGCAGCAGGTCACCGAGCAGGCGGATACGCTCGCCGATATCGCAGAAGACGACTTCTCCTTCGACGAGTCGTTCTCCGAGGAGCCCGGCGCCGAAGACGACTTCGATCTCTCGTCGCTGACGGCCGAGGAGGGCGGGGAGGACGAGTCGTTCGACATCGACACGGACTTCCAAGAGGGCATGGTGGAGGCCGACCTCGGTGAGGAAGACTTCACCTTCGACGAAGGCGCCGAAGACGAGCCGCTGTTCGGCGAGCCCGAACCCGATCTCGCGGCCGAACCGGAAGCCGGAGCCGACGAGATCGAAGACACGCTGAGCCCGGAGGAGTTCGACCGGCTCGACTCCGAGCCGGTGCCCGCGGCGCCGGAGCCCGAGGCCGAAGAGGAGCCGCTCGCGCCACGGCGCTCGAACGCGATCATCTTCGCGGGTTACATCGTACTCGCGCTCGCCGCGCTGGGTGTGCTGACCTACCTGGTTTTCCGTCTGATGGAGGGACCGCCGGCGCCACCGCTGCGCGCGTCGCTGCTCGGGAATCTGTCGATGGGCTCGATCCTCTGGGGCAGGCCGATCGCCTCCCGGCGCGAGCGGCGAACGCGCCACCCGCGGCGAACCCGCCGCCCGGCCGCCGGTCGCCGTCGAGGGTAGTCCGGCTTGGCTCGAAGCATCATCGCGCTCTCCCTCCTCGCCGTCGCGCTGTCCACGGTACCCGCAGCCGGCGGCGGCGTCCGGGTCTGGGGCTACGACGCCGAAGAGCTCGCCGACCTCCTCGCTCGCGGGGAGCGCGAGCTGCTCGCGCACATCGACTTCTCGCGTCACCGCGTCCGCGAGGTCGATCGCCTGGGCGAGGACGCCCCGTACGCGCTCGGCCTGATCTACGCCGATCTGGGTATCCACGACGTTGCCGAAGAGCTCCTGCGCCACGCGGTCGAGACCGGTGCGGACCCGTGGCGCGACGAGGCCTTCAGAGCCCTGACTGAGCTCCTCGTCGACCGGGAGCGGTTTGCCGACCTCGAGACGCTCGCGCGCGAGTCGAGCGGGCTCGAGGCGGGCGGGCTCGAGGCGAGGCTCTCGCTCTCGCTCGCGCTCTACGAGCAGCAACGCTTCGCGGAGCTCGCGGATGAGCTCGTCGCGCTGCGTCCGCTCGTCGAAGACGCGTATCCGCCGACGGCCCCCGCGGCGCAGGAGGCGGCGCTCTGGCACGCGATTACGCTCGTCGAGCTCGATCGGTCGGGCTGGGCCGATGCCATCCGCGCGCTCTATCGCGACTATCCGTCGGCCGCGGTGCATTCGCGGGTCTGGGTCTACCTGATCAACCGCGACGGGCTGCTCGAGTCCTTCTCTGCGGACGAGATCGATTTCTTTCGCGCGAAGCAGCTGCAGTCCGAAGGCCGCTCGGGAGAAGCCGCCGCGATCCTCTTTGGCCTCGCATCGGCTCCGAACGACCTGCTTCGTTCGCCGTGGGGGATGCTCGAGATCTACAACGCCGGGGTGCGCTCCGGGCGGCTGAGCGCGGCCGCCGAAGCGATGCTCGCCGTAATCCGCGCGACCACGGACGACGAGACGCCGGGCGACGGTGCCGGCTCCGACCTCCGGCTCCGCGGCCTCGAGTACGCCGGGCGCCTCTACCGGCTCGCGGGCGCCTACGGCGCGGCGGTGCCGCTTCTCGAACGCAGCCTCGCGGCGGCGACGGGAGAGGCGGACGAGAAGCGGCTGCGATGGTACCTGCTCTCGACTCACGTGCGCCGCGATCCGATCGCGACCGCGCTCGAGCTCTCCACGATCGTCCCCACGCTCACCGACCCCCCGTACTTCGATGACATCTTCTCCGAGCTCGCGGGTCTGCTCGCCGAGCGCGAGCGCTGGGACGCGGTGCTCGCCGCGTACGACGCGATCGCCGAATTCACCACGCCCGCCGCGCGGGCGCGCTACGAGATCATCCTCGCGCGGGCGTTCGAGACCGGCCGCCTGAGCGCGGCCGCCGCCCGCGCCGAGGAGTTGCGGGCGCGATACCTCGAGCGGGCGGCGTCCCAGCGGGACAACCTGTTCGCCGCGCTCGTCGCGACCACACTGCTCGGGCGGGACGGCGCCGACCTGCTCGCGCTGGACGAGGGCGGAGGCGGGGCGTCGAGGACGCTCGATGCTTCGGCGGATGAGGCCGGCCCCGCGTCGGCGGGCGAGGACGGCGCTGACGGCGGTGACGGCCGGGCGCCGGAGACCGCGCTCGCCGAGACCTACCTCAGGTACGCGCTCCTCGACCGGCTCTTCGCCACGGTGCGAACATCCGATTCGATCGATGCCGACCTCCGCGTCCGCGCGGCCGCGCGTCTCGCCCGCGAGGGCCGGATCCGCGAGTCGGTGCTCGTCCTGAGCCGGCTCGAGGCGTCGGGCGCGCCGCTCACCCGGGAAGCCGCGCGGCTTCGCTACCCGCTCGCCTACGCGGCGATCATCGAGCGGCGGGTCGCCGCCGAGGATGTCGACCGCGCCACCTTCTACGCGCTGATCCGCGAGGAGAGCCTCTTTGACCCCGGGATCTCGAGCTTCGCCGGCGCCGTGGGACTCGCGCAGCTGATCCCGTCCACCGCCGACGACATCGCCCGGCGGATGGACCTGGAAGAGCCCGTTCTCACCGATCCGGCGGTCAACCTCGCGATCGGCGCGCGCTACTTCTCCATGCTCACCGGGCAGTTCGGAACCGTCGCGCGCGCGCTCGCGGCGTACAACGGCGGGCAGGGCAACGTCCGCCGCTGGGAACGCCGGTCGCCGGCGCTCGACGAGATCCTCTTCCACCAGTCGATCCCCTTCCCGGAGACCTACAATCACGTGCGGAAGGTGGTTGTGTCGGCCGCGTACTACGGCTATCTTTACGCCGACCGCGCCCCGGCTGAAACCGTGCGGCTCATCTTCGATCTGCGCTAAGGAGTAACGATGACCATCCTCGAAGCGATCGTCTTCGGTGTCGTGCAGGGCGCCACCGAGTTCCTGCCCGTCTCGAGCTCGGGTCACCTCGCCGTGCTGAAGGACATCCTCGAGCTCGAGGACGTGCCCATCCTCTTCGACGTGCTGTTGCACGTGGCGACGCTGATCGTCGTCGTCGTGTTCTTCCGCGAGCGCGTGGGCCGGATACTGGCGGCTCTGGGCCGATGGGTGGTGCGTCGCTCCGGCGATGAGGACGCCACCGACCTGCGGCTCGCCTGGCTCATCGTCGTGGCCACCGTGATCACCGGTGCGCTCGGCGTAGCGCTGAACGAGCTCGAGGTCGGGATCCATCCGCGCATCGTCTCCGTCCTGTTCATCGTGACCGCCGCGGTCCTCGTGGGCGCCCACTTTCTGGGCGGATCGAAGGAGTATCGCGACCTCCGGCTGCGCGACGCGCTCGTCGTGGGCGCGGGGCAGGGTCTCGGGGTCCTGCCCGGCATCTCGCGCAGCGGGATCACGATCAGCGCCTCGCTCGCCGCCGGGCTCTCTCGCGAGCGGGCCGGCGAGTTCGCCTTTCTCGTCTCCATACCTGCCGTCCTCGGGGCGCTCGTGCTCACGCTGCGCGATGCGGGAGAGCTCAGCGCCGTCGTGGGCCCGATCGCGCTCGCCGCCGGGTTCCTCGCCGCGCTCGTCGTGGGCTTCCTCTCGCTCGCGCTGCTCGTCCGGCTGATCCGGGGCGGACGGCTCTACCTCTTCGCCTTCTATCTCGTGCCCGTGGGCATCCTGGGGATCATCCTGCTCTGACCCCCTTGGGGAGGTCCGGTCATCTTCCGATAAGAAGAGCAGGAGGAGCCGTGACCGATCGTCTCTCGAGTGCCCATATCACCGCGGGCGTATTCTTCATCGTGGCAGCCCTCGCGGGTCTGTCCATCACGCTCGCCTTCGTCGCCGCGGAGAGCCAGAACCTTACCGTGATCCTCTTCCGCGCGCCCGGCGTCTTCTTCGTCGAGAGCTTCCACCTCGCGTCGCTCTACGTGCCGGCCGTCCTCTGCGTCGCCGCCGGTCTGCTCCTCGCCGAGCGGCTGGTGCCGCTGCACCTCGGGATGCTGCTCGCCTCCACCGTGCCATTCTTCACCGCGGCGACCGCCGTGCGCGTCGCCGCGCGCGCGTCGGTCGCGAGCTCACCCATCACCGCTGCGCTCGTCGACGGCCTTGGCCACGTCGGGGCGCTCGTCGTCACCGTGGCGCTCGCGCTCGCCGAGCTCGCGATACTCGTGCTCGTCTGGCACCGCAACCGCCGACGCGTCGAGCGTCCGGCGGACCGCAACGGCTCGATGACCGCGGGCATGCGGCGGATCCAGGCGCTGCTCGAAGCGCCCAGCCGTCGCGGGGACGACTTCGCCGGTGAACCGGCGTCCGCCGCGCACGACGCGGCCGCGGCCCACCAGGCGCGCTCTGCTGCGACCGCAGATCCACGCGATCCCGACTCCGCCGCCCCGGCCTCGCTCGTCGACCTTCCGGACCCCGGCGGCGAGGCGGGCGTGTCCGGCGACGCACCCCTGGCGGACGGTGCGCAACCGCTCGCGCCGCCCGACGAGGACGCGCGGCCGCTCACCGCGCCCGACGACGCGACGACCTTCTACTACCGCGACGGACGCTTCGTCGACCCAGACGACCCCGATGACCGCGACGACGACGACGATCTCGAGATCGGATTCGACGACGACGAGGAGCTCGACGAGGACGACGACGACGCGTACGAGGATGACGCGTACGAGGATGACGACGTCGAAGACGACGCGCTCGAGCCGGACGCCCAGGTTTCGGCGCAGTCCCCCGTGGCGGCGGACGCGCTCGTCGCGGACGAGCCGGCCGAACGCGTGGACGTGCCGGCCCCGCGGCGCTCGTCCGGCTACGAAGTGCCCATCGACGGACTCCTGCTCGCGTACTCGGACAAGCAGTACTGGCGCGTGGACGAGAAGACGCGCGAGGCCGCCGAGACGCTTCGAGTCACGCTCGACGAGTTCGGCATTCAGGCCGAGGTCACGGGGATCCGCAAGGGGCCGGTGATCACGATGTTCGAGATCCTGCCGGCGCCGGGGGTGAAGCTCTCGAAGATCGTGAACCTCTCAGACAACATTGCGCTCCGGCTCGCCGCCTCGAGCGTCCGGATCGTGGCGCCCATCCCGGGCAAGCACGCGGTGGGCATCGAGATTCCGAACAAGGAACGCGCGATCGTCGGCTTCGCCGAGCTGCTGCAGGAGGAGAGCTTCCAGGGTCCGCGCATGTCCATCCCCATCGCGCTCGGCAAGGACATCCCCGGCGACGCGCAGATCGTCGACCTGACGCGCATGCCGCACGTCCTGATCGCCGGAGCGACCGGCAGCGGCAAGTCGGTCTGCGTCAACTCGATCATCTGCTCCATCCTCTACCGGCGGACGCCGAACGAGGTGAAGCTCATCCTCATCGACCCGAAGATCGTCGAGCTCAAGTTCTACAACGACATCCCGCACCTGCTCACCCCGGTGATCACCGACCCGAAGCGCGCCTTCCAGGCGCTGCAGTACCTCATCTACGAGATGGAGCGGCGCTACAGCCTGCTCGACGCGCTCCAGGTCCGCGACATCCAGAGCTACAACAAGAAGATCGCCTCCAAACGGCTCGCGACCGAGCCGCTTCCCTACATCGTCGTGGTCGTGGACGAGTTCGCCGACCTCATGGCAACGAGCGGCAAGGAGCTCGAGAGCACGCTCGCTCGTCTGGCGGCGATGAGCCGCGCGGTGGGCATCCACCTCGTGCTCGCGACGCAGCGCCCGAGTACCGACGTCATCACCGGTCTCATCAAGGCGAACATTCCCAGCCGGATCGCCTTCATGGTCGCGAGCAAGGTCGATTCGAGGATCATCCTCGACTCGATGGGCGCGGAGAAGCTCCTCGGTGCCGGCGACATGCTCTTCACGAGCGCCTGGGACCCGTTCCCGGTCCGCATGCAGGGCGCCTTCCTGAGCGAGGACGAGGTCGAGCGCGTGGTCACCTACGTGAAGCAGCTCGGCGAGCCGGAGTACATCGACGACGAGATCTTCGTCGAAGAAGACGACGAGGACTACGCGCAGGGCGAGCTCGAGGATCCGCTGATGGAGAAGGCGATCGAAATCGTCCAGACCGCGGGGAAGGCGAGCGCGAGCTACCTGCAGCGCCGCCTCAAGATCGGCTACAACCGCGCCGCGCGGATGGTCGAGGAGATGGAGCGGATCGGCATCGTGGGCCCGCAGCAGGGGTCGAAGCCGAGGGACGTGATCGCGGGCGCCGAGCGGTACTGACTCGCCGCGCGGCCCCGACGCCCCTGTCGTCAGCGCCCGGGCAGCTCGATCCCCAGCTCGTCGCTCACGGCCGCGAGCCACCAGTTCTGCGGGAAGATCGCGTGCGCCCGCGCGAGCGCGGTCCGCGCGGCGCCGCTGCGACCGTCGGCGTGCGCGAGCCGGGCCTCCCACACCGCCACGAGAAACGCGACGTACGCCGACTCTGCGCCCAGACGCGCCGCCGCGTGCAGGTGCGACCGCCCGCGCTCGACGTCGCCACCCACGAAGCCGGGCGCGTTGATGAAGAAGCTCGCCGCGGCCATGTGGGCGAGCGGGTTGCGCGGGTCCAGGTCGACCGCCGCCTCCGCGGCCCGTCGCGCCCTTCCCACGTTGAACATGCGGAAGCCGGTACCGCCCAGATCGAGGAGCTGATTGTACGCGTCGGCGAGGACGCGGTGCCCCTCGCTCGTCTCCACGCGTTCGTTGGCGCGTCGCGCGAACTCGATCGCGAGCTCGAAGTATCGCTCCGACTCGCGGTCGCGACCGTTACCGCGCTCGACGAACCCGAGCAGGTGGTGGAGCATCGCGGCGTAGAGATCGCGCGCCGCCGGCTCGCGATAGCCGCGGATGACACGGTCCACGATCTCTGCTTGTTCGAAGGCGGCCTCGCGCGCAGGGGCGTCGCGCATGACGAAGAGCGCGAATCGTTCGAGCTCGTCGGGTACCGGCGGGATGTCGGCGGAGGCAATGGCGGCGACCGTGAGCGTCATCGCGATCGCGACGCGGACCTTCATGGAGCGAATGTAGCACGGCGCCCGGCGCGCGGCCACGGCCGTGCAGGGAGGGCGTCGCAGACGCTATCGTCTGCTGCCGGGTTCGGCGCTCGGAGGCGCTTCGGGCTCAGCGTCCGACCACCGGCCGCACGCGACCGTCCCGCAGCGCTGCCTGCAGGGCGTCGTACCCCGGCTCGCGCGCGTCGAACTCGGTGCGCCTGATCCCCACGTCGTGCGGAATATGCGCGTCGGAGCTCGCGATCACCGGGTAGGTTCCGGGGTCGATGCGGGAGGCCGGGCGATCGCCCTCGACCTCAGCGCGCGCGCTCCCGGGCGCCGCGCGCGGCGGCACGATCATCTCGACCGCGTCGTAGTCGTCGGGCGGGAGGAAGCCGAGCTGCGACCAGACGCTGAACGCCCATCGGTCGATGTGAGCCGGGATGAACAGCCCGCCGAGCTCGTGGATCCGCGTCCCGACCCGCGAGAGCGAGAAGCCGGTGGCCGCGGTGAGCGGTGCATCTACCATGTCGAGGATCACCTCCTCCTCGTCGACGACGACCTGGTCGTCCGCGAAGCGGGGGTCCGGGGGTCGCTGGGGGAGCGAGGCGGTCATCTCGTCGCCGAAGCGGACCGCCGTCGCGGTATCCGCGAACAGCGCGAGCGCGTGGACCTCCTCGCTCGTCGTCACCTCGCACCCGTAGAGCGCCGCGATTCCGACCGCCCGGCACGCGGCGTCGAAGGCCGGTACGTTGCGGGCGCTGTTGTGGTCGGTGAGTGCGATGAGGTGGAGCCCGGCGTCGACCGCAGCGGCGACGGCCGCCCGCGGGGACATGGTCAGATCGCCGCACGGGCTGAGGCACGAATGGATGTGGAGGTCGGCCCGGACGGTCATGGCGCCCGTCGGCGAGCGGGCGCGCCGGTGGCTGCGCTCACGCGAAGCGCGGGTAGAGGCGGCCGGACACCTGGAACTGGTTGAGCCCGGTCCGCCACAGCGCGACTCCGTGCTCGCGGGCGCTCGCGAGCATCTCGTCGGGTACCGGGCGCGCGTTGCAGATGATGATCGCCGGCGCCTCGACGTTCGTCGCCACGGCGACGGTGTTCGTGTGCGCCTGGATGGTGATGATCACGTCGCCCTCTTCGGCGTGCGCCATGACATCGCTCAGCAGGTCGGAGGTGTAGCCCCCCGTGACCTCGGCCGAATCCGACCCGGCGAGCAGCTCGAGGTCGAGCTCCTCGCGAACCTCACTCAGATACATCGTCGTGCTCCTCCTTCGGCAGAATGAACCGGCATCGCACCGACGTCCCGTGCGTGCCGGTGGAGATCTCGAAGTCGTCGGCGGCCCGCCGCGCGTTGGGCAGCCCCATGCCCGCGCCGAAACCGAGCGAGCGGATCCACTCGGTCGCCGTGGAGTACCCCTCTTCGAGCGCCTGGTCTACGTCGCGTATGCCCGGCCCGTTGTCGATCGCGATGATCTCGACCTGCTCGGGAGAGACCCTAGCCTCGATCGTTCCCCCCTCGGAGTGGACGACCTGGTTCATCTCGAGCTCGTACGACGCGACCGCGATTCGCCTGATGAGCTTCGAGTTCGCACCCATCTCCTTGAGCTTCTTCCTGATCTCGCTGGTCGGTTTGCCCGCGTGCTCGAAGTCGAACTTGCGCACCGAGTACTGGCGGCGGAAGGTGTCGTCGGGTGCCCGTTCGGGCTCGTTCTCCTCGCGGCGCTCCGCCTCGCGGTTGAACTCCACGAGCAGCGCGACGAGGATGTCGCGGCTCGTGATGATGCCGACGAGACGTTTCTCCTTGTCGAGTACGGGAAACCGTCCGAACCGGTACTTGTCCATGTACGAGATCCCGAAGGAGAGCGGCATATCGTCCTCGAGCACGATCAGCTGCCGACTCATGTGATCCCCGGCGGCGTCTTCGATCGTCCCCTCGTCGAGCGCCCGGATGATGTCGTCCATACTGACCATGCCCACGAGTCGCACCGTGTCCGCGGCGCGGCTGCTCTCCACGATGGGCACCCCGGTGATCGTGTGCTGCTTCATGAGCTGCTGGATGTGACGGAGCGAGTCGGTTCGTGTCGATGTAATCAGGTCGCGGGTCATCGCGTCCTTGATCTTCAGGCGGTAGACGAGCTCGGTGAGAAACGCCGGTGAGTCGTCCGGACTGATCGGGAGCGTGCTCAAGGTTCGTCGACGGCGTGGTTCTCGGTCGACTCGCGCTTGAGGCGGATCAGGTAGAAGAGGTTCTCGATCTCGAGTCCGATGTTGACGTTGTGGACGGTGCACTCCTGGGTGCACCCGTCTTCCTCGCACGCCGCGCCGCACTTCAGCTCGACCGACGTGAAGTTCAGGACTCCGCGGATCCCCGCGTCGACCATCAGCTCGAATACGCTCGTCGCGACCTGGTCCGGGACCGCGAGCACGGCGACCTCGATCTTCTTCTCGTGCACGAAGCCGGGCAGATCCCCCATGGGCAGCACCGGGATGGGTGCCGAGGTATCGAGCCGGTCCTCGCTCGAATCGAACCCCGCGACGACGCGGATGCCTTCGCGCGAGAACTCTCGGAAGTTCAGCAGCGCCGAGCCGATGCGTCCGCACCCCACGACGATGACCCGTTCGATCTCGTTCTTCCCGAGCACCTCGGTGAGCCGTTCGATGAGCGCGTCGATCACGTAGCCGCCGCGCTTGTTGCCGGCGATGCCGATGACCGAGAAGTCCTTGCGGACCACCGCCGGGGTCGCGCCGATCGCGTCGCCGAGGTTGTTCGAAAACACCTTGACGAAGCCGAGTCCTTTCAACTTTTGCAGGACCCTCAGGTAGCGGGCGAGCCGCAGCACCATCGGGCGGTGTATTCTCTCATCCATTAATGTACCTCACGTCACATTAACCGTGCATAATCTACTATACCTGTGCTATGATAGCAACTAATCAAGTCTATCATGTTTTGAATGCGAGTCGATAACTTTATATCGAATGGTCTTGTTTTTTTCTACCGGTTCATCTACACTTGGGTACATCACCAGGACAGCGGAGGCCTCATGCCTGCTACAGCAGAGACATCTCTCCCGCAGGGAATACTCGACTTCATAGACGAGTGGCGGGAGAAACCCGGCAACCTCATCATGGTCCTGCACCGCGTGCAGGAGGAGTACGGGTACATACCGCGCGAAGTGGCGCTCGCGCTCGCCGGCGAGATGGAAGTACCGCTCGCAAAGATCTACGGCGTCATCACCTTCTATCACTTCTTCAAGCTCCAGAAGCCCGGGAGAAACAAGATCTCGGTCTGCATGGGCACCGCCTGCTACCTCAAGGGCGGAGAGGATCTGATCGACGAGCTGGAGAACCTGCTCGGAATCGGGGTGAACGCCGTCACCGACGACGGGGAGTTCAGCATCGAGGCGGTGCGCTGCGTCGGATGCTGCGGACTCGCGCCGGTCATCACGATCAACGGCGAGGTCTACGGCAAGCTGACGAAGGCGCAGCTGCCGGAGGTCCTTGCGAAGCACCGGGACGAGTAGGGGTGCACTTCACGCTGGCCGACCTGCTCCTCGATCTGGTGCAGAACGCGGCCGGCGCGCGGTCGCAGACCGTGCGGGTGGAGTGGCGCGAACGGAACGGCCGCGTGACCATGATCGTCGACGACGACGGCGTGGGAATGCCGCCGGAGATCGTCTCGCGGGCCCACGATCCGTTCTACACCGACGGGGTCAAGCATCCCGACCGATCGGTGGGGCTCGGGCTCGCGTTCCTGCGGCAGACCGCAGAGGCGACCGGCGGTGCGTTCACGGTCGAGTCGGAGCCCGGGCGCGGGACGCGCGTCACGCTCGACGCCCCGGCCGACCACGTCGACCTGCCGCCGGCGGGCGACGTCGTGGACACGCTGGTCATGGCGCTGTGCTCCGAGGGGCCCGAACGGATCGAAATCGTCCGCGAGGGCTCCCACGGGAGCTACGCGGTGAACACAACCGAATTGAAAGACGTGCTCGGGGATCTCTCGAGCGTGGAAGGCCGCACGCTGCTCCGGGAGTACGTGCGCAGCCAGGAGGAGGATGTATGGCAAAGATGACGCTGGAAGACCTGCGGAAGCTTCGGGAGACGAAGCGACGCGAGCTGGATATGCGCGACGCGGAGAACAAGACGATCCAGATCATCGTGGGAATGGGCACGAGCGGGATCGCCGCGGGTGCGAAGGCCACGCTGGCGGCCTTCCTCGACGAGCTCGAGGACCAGGAGCTCACGAACGTCAGCCTGCGCCAGACCGGCAGCCTCGGACTCGATCACGCCGAGCCCACGGTCGAGATCCGCATGCCGGACATGCCCGACGTGATCTACGGGAAGGTGACCCCGGAGGTCGCCGCGAAGATCGTGCGGAAGCACATCCTCGGCAAGACGCTTATCAACGACCACATCTTCGACCGGCCGGCTGCCGACATCGTCGAGGGTCGTGACGAAGAGAAGAAGGACGAGAAGGAGTAAGCATGGCGTTTCAACACTACGTCCTCGTCTGCGGCGGTACCGGCTGCGAGAGTAACAAGGCGGACGACATCTACAGGCAGTTGATTCACCAGGCCGAGCACCAGGGCGTCAAGGAGACGACCCAGGTGGTGAAGACCGGGTGTTTCGGCTTCTGCGCGCAGGGTCCCATCGTGAAGATCCTGCCCGAGGAGAGCTTCTACGTCGGGGTCGGCCCCGAAGACGCGCAGGAGCTCATTTCCGAGCACATCGTCAAGGGCCGCCAGGTGGAGCGCCTCCTCTACAAGGAAGAGGAGAGCAAGGAGCACGCCCGCGTCGACGACATCAGCTTCTACCAGAAGCAGTTCCGGATCGTCCTGCGTAACTGTGGCTTCATCAACCCGGAGGAGATCTCCGAGTACATCGCCCGCGACGGCTACGCCGCGCTCGAGAAGGCGGTATTCGAGCTCTCTCCCGAGGACATCGTCGAGGAGCTGAAGGCCTCCGGCCTGCGCGGACGCGGCGGCGCGGGGTTCCCCACGTGGATGAAGTGGAACCTCACCCGCGAGCAGGAAGGGGGCCAGAAGTTCGTCGTCTGCAACGCCGACGAGGGTGACCCGGGCGCGTACATGGACCGCAGCGTGCTCGAAGGCGATCCCCACACCGTGCTCGAGGCGATGGCCATCGCCGGCCGGACGATCGGCGCGGACAAGGGCTACATCTACATCCGGGCCGAGTATCCGCTGGCGATCGCCCGGCTCGAGAAGGCGATCGCCCAGGCGACCGAGTACGGCCTGCTCGGCGACAACATCCTCGGGAGCGACTTCAGCTTCGACATCGAGATCCGTCTCGGCGCCGGCGCCTTCGTCTGCGGCGAGGAGACGGCGCTGCTCGCGAGCATCGAGGGCGAGCGCGGCATGCCGCGGCCCCGACCGCCGTTCCCGAGCGTGAAGGGCCTCTGGGACCGTCCGACCGTCATCAACAACGTCGAAACGTTCGCGAATATTCCGGTGATTCTCACGCGCGGCGCGAGCTGGTTCAGCCAGGTCGGCACGGAGAAGAGCAAGGGCACGAAGGTCTTCGCGCTCACCGGCAAGATCAACAATTCCGGCCTCGTCGAGGTGCCGATGGGTACGCCGCTGCGCGACATCGTCTTCAACATCGGCGGTGGCATCCCCGACGGGAAGAACTTCAAGGCGGTCCAGACCGGCGGCCCGTCCGGCGGCGTGATCACCGCCGACCACCTCGACACGCCCATCGACTACGAGCACCTCCAGGAGCTCGGCTCGATCATGGGCTCCGGCGGCATGATCGTCATGGACGAGACCGACTGTATGATCGACGTGGCGAAGTTCTACCTCGAGTTCACCGTCGAGGAGAGCTGCGGCAAGTGCGCCCCGTGCCGCGTGGGCGGCCGCAAGCTGCACAACATCCTCACGCGCATCAGCAAGGGACAGGGCGAGTCGGACGACATCGACAAGATGAGGCAGATCGGCAAGGCGATGCAGAAGGCGAGCCTCTGCGGCCTCGGCCAGACGGCTCCGAACCCGATCCTGAGCACGCTCCGTTTCTTCCAGGCCGAGTACGACGCGCATATCAAGGACGGCATCTGCCCGGCGGGCAAGTGTAAGGACCTCGTCCACTTCGAGATCATCACGGAGAACTGCATCGGGTGCGGTCTCTGCGCCCGACGCTGTCCGGTGAACTGCATTTCGGGCGAGCGGCGCAAGCCTCACGAGATCGACCAGTCGCGCTGCATCAAGTGCGGTGAGTGCTACAACGCCTGCAAGTTCGACGCGGTTCTGCGCGCATAAGAAGGAGTACGACATGGCGAACACGGTCAATCTTGAGATAAACGGTATCCCGGTCAGCGTCCCGCAGGGCACGAACGTGCTCGACGCGGCGGCGACCGCGAACGTGAACATCCCCAAGCTCTGCTACCACCCGGATCTCCCGGCGTGGGCGGCGTGCGGCATCTGCGTCGTCAAGCTCGAGGGATCGAAGAAGCTCGTCCGCTCGTGCGCGCTCGAGGCCGCCGAGGGGATGAAGGTGATCACGCACGATCCGGAGCTGCACGACGTGCGCCGGACGGTGATCGAACTGATCCTCTCCACGCATCCCAACTCGTGCCTCACCTGCCCGCGTAACGGCACCTGCGAGCTCCAGCAGCTCGCCGCGGACTACGGCATCCGCGAGCAGCCCTACGAGCAGATCGTCCGCGACATCCCCGCCGACACGTCGACCCCGTCGATCGTGCTCAACCCGGAGAAGTGCGTCGCGTGCGGCCGGTGCGTGAAGGTCTGTCAGGGCCTCCAGGACGTCTGGGCGCTCGAATTCATCGGGCGCGGCGACCAGACGCGCATGGCCCCGGCCGGCGACATCGCGCTCGGCGACAGCCCGTGCATCAAGTGCGGCCAGTGCTCGGCGCACTGCCCGGTCGGCGCGATCTTCGAGAAGGACGACACGCAGAAGGTCTACGACGCGGTCCTCGACGAGTCGAAGCACACGGTGGTCCAGATCGCTCCGGCGGTGCGCGTCGCGCTCGGCGAGGCGTTCGGCATGGACCCGGGCACGATCGTGACCGGCAAGATCTACGCGGCGCTGCGGCGCCTCGGCTTCGACACCGTCTTCGACACGAACTTCGCCGCCGACCTCACGATCATGGAGGAGGGCACCGAGCTCGTGAAGCGTCTGACGACCGACGATCACGGACCGCTGCCGCTCATTACGACCTGCTGCCCCAGCTGGGTCGACTACATGGAGAAGTACTACTCGGAGCTGATCCCGCACTTCTCCACCGCCAAGAGCCCCCAGATGATGATGGCGGCGATGGTGAAGACCTACTACGCGAAGCAGATCGAGAAGGACGCCTGCGACGTCTTCATGGCGTCGGTCATGCCGTGCACGAGCAAGAAGTACGAGATCGTGCGCGACGAGAACATGTACTCCTCCGGCTGCCAGGACATCGACGCGTCCATCACGACTCGCGAGCTCGCCCGGATGATCAAGCAGGCCGGCATCACCTTCGAGAGCCTGCCCGACGAGACCGCCGACGAGGCGCTCGGGATCTACACGGGTGCCGGGACGATCTTCGGTGCGACCGGCGGCGTCATGGAGGCTGCGCTGCGGACCGCCTACTACCTCGTCGCCGGGACGGACCTCCCCGCGGTCGAGTTCGAGGCGATTCGCGGACTCGAAGGCATCAAGCGCGCGCAGGTCGAAGTCGCCGGCAAGACGCTCAACGTCGCGGTCGCGCACAACATGAAGAACATCAAGGTCATCCTCGACGAGGTGCAGGCCGCGCTGCAGGCGGGGCAGGAACCTCCCTATCACTTCATCGAGGTCATGGCGTGCCGCGGCGGCTGCATCGCCGGCGGTGGGCAGCCGTACGGCGGCACCGACGCGATCCGGCAGAAGCGCATGGAGGCGCTCTACTCGGACGACAAGGCGCAGACCTATCGGTGCAGCCACCACAACCCGTCGATCCAGAAGCTCTACAAGGAGTTCCTCGGCGAGCCGCTCTCGGAGAAGAGCCACACGTACCTGCACACGCACTACACGCCGCGCCCGGTCTACGTGAAGTAGCGGAGATCCGTGAACGCGTTCCGAGGCCCCCGGTACACGGGGGCCTCGTCATCACCGGCCCGTGCGCTGCCGGCGCGCCGCGTGCGGCTGTCGCTGCTCCGTCCGCCCCGCCCGCGATACTACCATTCTGTAGGAAAGGGCTTATTGGCACTCTCCGGTGTAGCTTTTTACAATCGCGGGGCGTGCGCGCTCACATAACAGTTGCAGCCTCCGGCAAAATGATTTACTGTAGCGCTACGTAACCTAGTTCTAAGGAGGAACTTAGCAATGAAGAGATCCATTCTCATGATCCTCGTCATGCTACTGTCCATCCCCGCCTTCGTGTTCGCAGCCGGTGCGGACGAAGAAGTCGTGGACATCGAGACGGCAGAAGGCGAGCAGACGTTCGAGGGTGTCCTCGACATCGATCGGACGCAGGGCTGGCAGATCGGACGCAAGGGCGGCCGCTACGTCCGCTCGCAGCTCGGCGACCCCAAGTCGTTCAACCCGATCATCGCGGAAGAAACGAGCACGACCGACGTCACCGACGTGGTCTTCGATTCGCTCGCGACCCGCAGCTATTTCGACCTCGAGTGGGAACCCGCGATGGCCGAAAGCTGGGAGATCAGCGACGACGGCAAGTCCATCACCTACACGCTGCGCGACGACCTCCAGTGGTCCGACGGCGAGCCCATCACGGCGAAGGACTTCGTCTTCACCATGAATCAGCTTTTCCTCCGCGAGGACGTCAGCGGCTCGACGCGCGGCATCCTGACGCAGCAGACCGAGGACGGCACGCCGCAGATGGTCGACTTCGAATACGTCGACGAGCGGACGCTCACGGTGACCTTCCCGCAGGTGAACGCGGGCATCATCACCCAGTCGTCGTTCGGCGCGGTTCCCATGCACGTCTTCGCGCCGGTCATCGGCTGGGATGAGGACGAGCACGGGCTCGAGTACGAGTACGACGTCGAGACGAACGACGAAGGCGTCGAGGTCATCGTCGAAGTCAAGGACGAGGGCGTCGACTACGCCGCGATCAACAGCTTCTGGGGGGTCGATACGGACGTCACCGAGATCGTCGGCAGCGGTCCGTGGGTCATCTCCGAGTACGTTCCGGACCAGCGGATCACCTTCGAGGCGAATCCGTTCTACTGGAAGACCGACGCCAACGGCACGCAGCTCCCCTACCTGGAAGAGATGGTCTACGTAACGATCCCCGACCAGGACACGATGCTGCAGCGCTTCCTCGCAGGCGACCTCGACTCGTACGGCCTGCGCGGTGAGGACTACGGTGTCCTCGTCGACCAACAGGAGGAGCTCGGCTTCCAGCTCTACAGCCTCGGTCCTGACACCGGCACGACCTTCATCACGTTCAACCAGAACCCGATCGAGGGCGAGGACGACGCGGGCATCGAGCCGCCGCAGCTGACGTGGCTCTCCAACAAGACCTTCCGTCAGGCGATGGCGCACCTCGTCGACCGTGAGACGATGATCAACAACATCGCCTTCGGTTTCGGGTACCCGCAGTACAGCTTCATTCCGACCTTCAGCCCGTACTACTGGGACGGTGCGCCGGACGCGGCGTTCCCCTACGATCCCCAGACGGCGGCCGACATGCTCGACAGCATCGACTACATCGACCGCGACGGTGACGGGTGGCGCGAAGACCCGGACGGGAACAGGATCACCCTGAACATGTCGACGAACAGCGGCAACACGCAGCGCGAGGCGGTCGGCGAGCTCTTCAAGCAGGAAGCGGCCGCGGTCGGCATCGAGATCGACTTCACCCCCAAGGACTTCAACGCGCTGGTCACCCAGCTCGTCTCGAGCTTCGACTGGGAGCTGATCATCATCGGTCTCACCGGCGGTGTCGATCCGATTTCAGGTGGTAATGTCTACCCGTCGGACGGCAGCCTCCACATGATCGAGCCGAATCAGACCTCTCCCCGGCGCGACTGGGAGAAAGAGGTGGACGAGGCGTGGATCAGGGCGAACTTCACGACCGAGGAGCAGCAGCGCATCGACAACTTCGAGATCATCCAGCGCATCTGGATCGAAGAGGTGCCCTGGGTCTTCACGTTCAACACCGCCGTGCTCGGCGCGATCAAGAGCGAGTTCGGTAACTACTATCCGCAGCCGATTCGGGACTACAACCTGACGCGGCAGTCGGAGTACCTCTACATCAAGTAGCGGTACCGGAGCACGGGCGGCGCCGTCAGGCGTCGTCCGCTGCGCCCGCGCGGAGCTTCCTGCTCCGCCGGGTGCGGGTTCCGACCTCTGCGACGACCCGCAGCGCGGGTCGTCGGTTGTCTTCGAGGATGTTTCACCGAGCGGTATTCGACATCCTCTGAGAGAACGAAAGGCCGGAGGTGGCAGATATTGCCTCCCGTATTCGAGCTTCGTATCCTTTGGCGTTCAGCGAGGACTACTGATTCATGTTGAGATTCACGCAGCGGGTGGACTGGCGGCTCACATTCGTGCTGGACGTCCCGGTCTACCTCCTCTTCACCGTCGTATGGGGTGCAGGCTGGGTTGGCGGGCTGTTCCTGACGGAAGCCGTCATGTGGATGGCGCGCCTGCTCTGGCTGAGCCCCATGATGCTCCGGTTCATCGTCCGGCGCCTCATTCACATGATACCCATCGTGTTGCTCGTCATCGCGATCGGGTTCCTGCTGCTCCAGATCGCCCCCGGTGACATCTTCACGCAGATGGAGCTGAACCCGGATCTCAGACCGTCCGACCTGGAGCGGTTCCGTCGGCAGTTCGGGCTGAGCGACCCGTGGTACATCCAGTTCTTCAAGTATCTGTGGAACGTGCTCCGCGGCGACTTCGGTTATTCGCAGTTGTTCAAGGCGCCCGTCTTCTCGATCGTCCAGCAGCGCGCCGCGGCGACGATCCTGCTCTCCGGAACGAGCCTCCTGCTCGCCTGGTTCCTGAGCATACCCGCGGGGGTGCTCGCCGCGACGAATCAGTACAACTGGAAGGATCAGACGGTCAGCGTCTTCGCCTTCGTCGGGCTCGCGATACCGAACTTCTTCCTCGCCTTCCTGCTGCTCTATCTCGTAACGGCGACGAGCTCGCCGCCGGGCACATGGTTACCCATCGGTGGCATGATGAGCCTGGACGCCGGCGATCTGGGACCGCTGGGCCGGGCGCTCGACGTCGCATGGCACATGGTGATTCCGGTCGTCGTCCTCGCCACCGGTGCGATGGCCGGCCTGACGCGAATCATGCGCGCGAACATGCTCGACATCATGAACCAGCAGTACATCGTGACCGCGCGCAGCAAGGGCCAGGTCGAGAAGAAGGTGATCTACCGCCACGCGCTGCGAAACGCGATCAACCCGATGATCACGATTCTGGGGTTCCAGATCTCGAACATCCTCGCCGGCGCCGCTCTCACCGAGAACGTCGTCGCCTGGCCTGGTCTGGGACGAGTCATACTACAGGCGGTCCTCTCGCAGGACCTCTACCTCGTCATCGGGAGTCTGATCTACAGCGCGGTGCTCCTGGTGCTCGGTAATCTCCTCGCCGATATATTGCTCGCGGTGGTCGACCCGCGAATCAGGATAGGATGATGGCAGATACGAACAAGCCCGATACGACGGCAGAAGAGAACGTGAGCGGGGCCGCCGGTTCTCCGGCCGCCGGCGACGGAAGCCCTGTCGACCCTCAGCCCGACCAGTCGCCGACAGACCAGAGTATCCTCGCCGCGCGCGAAGGAGTCTCGCAGAAGGCCGAGAGCATGTGGGCCATCTACGTGCGCCGCTTCCGCAAGCACACGCTCGGGAAGGTCGGCCTCGGTATCCTCGTGCTCCTCTACTTCGGAGCGCTCTTCGCCGACTTCCTCTCGCCCGTGGACATGACGCTCGCCGACAAGTCGAAACCCCGCCACCCGAGGACGCGGATCCTCTGGATCTACGACGGCCCCGAGGGAAGCGAGTTCCGCCCCTTCGTCTACGAGAAGCGGCAGATCAGCGCCGCGTTCAGCGAGTACGGCGTCGTCCCCGAACGGGCGATGCGCGCGGTGGTGATTCCTACCTCGGCCGACCGGCCTCAGACTCGCGATATAACGCTCGCGCGGACCGCCGCTGAACGGAAGGCGGACATCATCGACATCGTTCGGTCGCACTACCGCCTCGACGCCGACGCGGAGGTGCTGACAAGGCTGTCGCAGGAGATCGACCGGGTGGAGCGCGACCCCGACCCCGACGCGCGCTCGCTCTTCCGCGTCGGCACGGTCGATGACCAGGGAAGAGAACGTGCGCAGGAAGTAATCATCGCGAAGGGTAACAAGAACTTCATCCGCCTGTTCGGGAAGGGAACGCCGTACAGCTTCCTCGGGCTCTTCGAGGCTCGCCGAAGGCTTGTCGCGTCGGAGACCGGCGGATTCTACTGGCTGGGGACCGATCAGCAGGGCCGCGATATGGTGAGTCGGCTCCTGCACGGCTCGCGCGTCTCGCTGACCGTCGGCATCCTGGGAGCGTCGATCACCTTCGTGCTCGGGTTGCTCATAGGCGGTATCGCCGGGTACGCCGGCGGGGTGGTCGACAACGTACTGATGCGGCTCGCGGAGGTGGTCATCTCCATCCCGGGGATCTACCTGCTCTTCGCCTTGCGCGCGGCGTTCCCGCCCGGGCTGACGTCGATCCAGGTCTACCTGCTGATCGTCGTCATACTCTCGGGGATCGGCTGGGCCGCACTCGCCCGAATCATCCGGGGTCTCGTGCTCTCCATCAAGGAGGAGGACTTCGTCATGAGCGCGCGGACGATGGGGCTGAGCAGTTTCAAGATCATCCGACGACACGTACTTCCGAACACGCTCTCCTTCGTCATCGTGCAGCTGACACTCTCGATTCCGGCCTTCATTCTCGGCGAGAGCGCGCTCAGTCTGCTGGGGCTGGGCATCACCGAACCGCAGTCGAGCTGGGGGCTGATGCTCTCGATCGCCCGCAACTACCGCATCGTGAACCAGTTCCCCTGGTTCCTCGTGCCCGGCTTCCTCATCTTCCTCGCGATCCTCGCGTGGAACTTCTTCGGAGACGGGATTCGCGACGCGGTCGACCCGAAGAGCAAACACTAGGGAATGCCCATGGAAAAGCTACTGCAGGTAAAGGGTCTGAAGACCCATTTTCATATGTACGGGTACACGGTCCGCGCCGTCGACGGCGTGGACTTCGAGCTCGGCGAGGGCGAGACGCTCGGGATCGTCGGCGAATCCGGATGCGGAAAGTCGCAGACCTCCATGTCGATCATGCGCCTCGTCCCGGATCCCCCGGGGAAGATCGAGGCGGGCGAAGTGCTGTTCCGGGGCCTCGATCTGCTGAAGATCTCCGAGTCGCAGATGCGCAAGGTCCGGGGGAACAACATCTCCATGATCTTTCAGGAGCCCATGACGAGCCTGAACCCGGTCTTCACGCTCGGCTACCAGATCTCGGAAGTGCTGATGCTCCACCGTGACATGACCTACGACGAGGCGCTCAAGGAGAGCGCGCGTCTGCTCGCCCTCGTAGGGATGTCCGACCCTGAAGAGCGTGTGAACGAGTACCCCTTCCAGCTCTCCGGCGGTCTGCGCCAGCGCGGCATGATCGCGATGGCGATGGCGTGCGAACCCGACGTCATGATCGCCGACGAGCCCACGACCGCGCTCGACGTGACGATCCAGGCGCAGATCCTCCGGCTCATGCGCGACCTGAAAGAGCGCACCGGCACCTCGACCATGTTCATCACGCACGACCTCGCGGTCATCGCGAGCTTCTCAGACCGGGTGATGGTCATGTACGCGGGCGTCGTGGTCGAGCAGACCAGTGTGCACGAGATCTTCAAGAAGCCGATGCACCCGTACACGCAGGGGCTGCTCGGCTCGATTCCGGTGCTCGGCGAGGTCAAACGCAACCCGGACGGCAGCCGCAGGCTGCTCAACACGATCCCCGGGTCGTTGCCCGACCATCGCAACTTCCCGCGCGGGTGCCGATTCGCTCCGCGCTGCAAGAAGGTGATGGCCCGCTGCTGGGAGGCCGAGCCCGCGCTCGTCGAGATCGAGGAGGGGCACCAGGTCCGCTGCTTCCTCTACAGCGACGAGATTCAGGAGACGCCGGCGTACCAGGAAGTGAAGGGTGCGCAGGCGCGTCGGGCGCGCCGGCGAGCTGCGCGTGAAGGCGGCTCCGGCGCTCCGGACAACGCCACCGTTGGAGAAGAATCGTGAACGATCTGCTGCTCAAGGTCACCGGTCTCAAGAAGGTCTTCCCGGTCAAGGCCGGTGCGTTCTCATCGAAGTCGCTCGACCTGAAGGCGGTCGACGGCGTCGACCTCGAGCTCAAGCGCGGAGAGACGCTCGGGCTCGTCGGCGAGTCGGGGTGCGGCAAGACGACCGTCGGCCGATCGCTCCTGCGGCTCTACGAGCCCGACGGCGGCCGCGTCTTCATAGATCCGGAGGAATCGGTCGTCGGTCAGGTCACCGAGCTCGACAAGGAGACCGAAGAGCTCGCGGGTCAGCTCGCCGAGCTCGAGGAGCAACCCACGAAGACGAGCGCCGACCGCGAGAAGATCCGGTCGCTCAAGCACCAGGTGCGCGAGAAGAAGCGGACGGCCGACGAGCTCGCGCAGGACAGCGACCTTCTGTCGATGAACCGCAGGAAGCTCAAGGAGAAGCGGCGGCGCGTCCAGATGGTCTTCCAGGACCCGTGGGCGTCGCTCAACCCGCACATGGTCGTCAAGGATCTCATCGGCGAGGGCCCGAAGGAGTACGGGACCCACGTGGGACGCGACCTCGACCGCTGGGTAATGGAGCTCCTCGAGAAGGTCGGGCTCCCGCCGCAGGCGGCGAACCGCTACCCGCACGAGTTCTCCGGCGGCCAGCGCCAGCGCATCGGCATCGCCCGCGCGCTCGCGCTCACGCCGTCGCTCATCGTCTGCGACGAGCCGGTGAGCGCGCTCGACGTATCGATTCAGGCGCAGATTCTCAACCTGCTCATCTCGCTGCAGGACGACTTCGACCTTACCTTCATCTTCATCGCCCACGACCTGAGCGTCGTCCAGTACATCTCCGATCGCATCGCGGTCATGTATCTGGGTAAGGTGGTCGAAACGGCCGATGCGCACCAGCTCTACGCGAACCCGCGTCACCCGTACACGATCTCGCTGCTGCAGGCGGTACCGGTCGCGGACCCCGACCATCCGAACGAGCTCAAGCCGCCCGAGGGCGACGTGCCCAGCCCGGTGAATCCGCCGTCCGGCTGCACCTTCCACCCGCGCTGCCCGCACAAGATCGACGTCTGCGAGCGCGTCATCCCGGTGCTCGGCAAGGACCAGGACGGGCACCGGATCGCCTGCCACAACCCACCCAACGGATGATCAGGCTTCGCTCGCGCATCGCGTACTCGCGTCCCGACGAGCACCGGCTGCTCGTGCAGTCGAACGTCGCGAGGCGTCTGCTCTTCGGCGGGATCGCCGCGATCCTGCTGATCTCGTTCTTCGTCAGCTCCGACTGGGGAACGGTGCAGGAGGACGGAATGGTGGGCGGGACGATCTTCTACTTCGTCATCACGGCCATCTGCCTCGTCGTCGCCGGCTGGAACTCGATGATGATGCTCGACCGCTCGCGCGGCGAGGCGGACTTCATCCGCAAGCTCTTCGGAATCCGGCTCGCGTCGTCGTCCATGACGCTCTCGTCGATCACCGCGGTCGTCATCCAGGGCGCGAAGCTCCTGCGCGAGCAGGAGAAGCCGCGCTCATCCATGCTCAGCACCAGGCTGCGCGGCCACGTGGAACGGCGCAACGTCTACTACAAGCTCATGCTCGAGACGGCCGAGAAGCTGCACTTCGTCGAGGACTCGACGGATCTGAGCGATCTCGAGTCGGTCGCGACGTCCATGGCGGAGTTCCTGGGCGTCTCGTACCGGCACGAGGAGATCTGAGCGGGGCCGTCGAGCCGGACCCCGGTCACCGCCCGGCTCACCCGGTGCGCGCCGGTCAGTACTGCCCCAGATCGATCGCGTACCACCGCCGCACGACCGTCGCCCGCGCCCGCGCGACCTCCGCGCGCGCCTTCGTCACGTCGAGCTCAGCGGCATCGAGGCTGAGTCGCGTGATGTCGCCGCGTTCGAAGCGAAACGTCGCCTCCTCGAGCTGCCGTTCTGCGAGCTCGAGGTCGTGCAGCGCCGCGTCCAGCTCTTCCAGGTCGATGTCGAGCTCGAGCAGCGCCGAACGCGCGTCGTAGCGCGCGCCTTGTCGCGCGGACTCGAGCGCGCGCTCGGCAAAGGCGACATCCTCTTCCGCCTCGTCCCTCGCAGACCCGTCCCAGTCGGACGGACGCACCGTCACGTCCAGGCTGAGCGAGTAGCGCGGCTGCTGCTGCGAACCTTCGGGCTCGAGCGGAAACCGTGCCTGCGCGCCGGCGGAGAGCTCGGGTGTGAACCGCCTCGTCGCGGCGAGCTCGACACGGGCGGCCTCTGCGTCGAGCGCCGCGGTGACCACCGGGGAGCTCGCGTCCACCATGGCGTCGGACTCCGGGCGCGACGACGGATCCCCGGCGCGCTCGCGGACCCGGGCAGCCGCGGTTGCGAGCTCCAGGCGGTCCCAGTCGGGCAGGACGAAAGCCTCAGACGGGAGGCCCACCGCCCGGGCGAGCTCCCAGACAGAGCGTTCGGCGGCGAGTGCCTTCCGCTCGCGCGCCTGCCGCGCGGTTCGAAGCGCGTCGCGCGCGGCCTCCACGTCCTCGTCGGTGGCGCGGTCGCGCTCGGCGAGCGCCTCAACCGAAGCGAGCTTCCGCTCGGCGAGAGCGACGGTCGCCTCGGCGAGCGCGAGGTCCTCGTGCCCGGCGACGGCGTCGAGGAGACTCGTGACGGCGGTGTAAGCTACTTCTCGGGCACGGGACTCGAGCGCGAGCTCGGCGCGCTCGTAGGCGATCCGGTCGCGCTCGTCGCCCTGCGCGTCGGCGAGCGGCTTCAGCGTCACCCCCATCGACCCGGTGACCGGATCGGCCGGCCCGGGATCGGCTGAGGAGACCGTGCCCGCGAGCTGTCCGCCCAGCGTCAGCTGCGGCAGGACGTCCACCGAGGCGTCCAGCGTCGCGGTGCCTCCGGCGGCGAGCGCCGAAAACTCGTCGCCTGCCAGCGACCCGGAAAGCGAGAGCGCGAGGTCGTCCCGATAGGGCGCCCATCCGATCTGGTCGGCGGCGTCGTGCGCGCTGCGCTCGAGCTCCACGAGCCTCGTATCGTTCGCCGTCGCGAGCGCGGCCGCGGTTTCTATGTCGATCGCCACCGCGTCGTGGGCGGCGACCGGGGGCGCCGCTGCGGCGAGGGCAAGTGCCGCCGCGAGTAGGTACCTGTGGTGCATGGGGAGCTCCTTTCCGCCGCCTGGTCGCGCCGATTATACCAGCGGCGAGCACCGTGAGTACAACCGCCTGTCGGGTCGTGACGATGGAGGGCGGAAACCTCCATATTGAGAGCGAGGAGGGTAAGGGACACGACCTCGACGGTCCGGTTCCCCCGCAACGGGATGATGAGTGACCAGGCGACCATCCTGCTCATCGAGCAAGAGCCGACTATCGCGATCCCGCTGCGGGACCGACTGGAGAGCGAGGGATACCGCGTCGCGGTCGCCGCCGATGCGATCACCGGTCTCGAGCTCGCCCGCGAGGGCGGCTTCGGTGCGATCGTCGCCGACCCGGCTGGCCCGGCCGACCGGGCCGGCCCCCGGGTGGAGGGGTCCGATCTGCGCCGGGAACTACGCGCGAGCGGCGACGAGACGCCCATCCTGATGCTCACAGAGCCGGGTCAGGCGATGGAGGAGGTCGGTGCGGGGACCGGGCCGACGACCATCGCCGACGACTATCTGACGAAGCCGTTCGAAATGGCCGAGTTGCTCGCGCGGGTCGAGGCGTTGCTCGGCCGTGCGGGTGCGAACCCCGGGCCCGATCGGGGCATCTACGCCTTCGGTGACTTCCGGCTCGACCTCCGGCGACGGCGGCTCGAGCGTGCTGACGCGGTTATCCCGCTCTCGAGGCAGGAGTTGAAGCTGCTCACGTACCTCTACGAGCACCGCGGAGACGTGGTCGGACGCGACGAGCTGCTGCGCGCAGTCTGGGGGTACGACGAATCGACCTACACGAGGACGGTCGACGTCCATGTCGCCTGGCTGCGCCGGAAGCTCGACGATCGGGACAACCCCTCGATCATCGTGACGGTGCGCGGACGAGGCTACAAGTTTGCAGAAGAGTAGCGTTTTCGCCGGCCGACGTGCTACTATTCAGAGCTGTGGGTAGCGGGGAATCTCACGAACAGGACAGGCTGTCGCTCCAGGATGAGCTGGTCGATCTGCGTCAGCGGCTGGAGTTGTCACGACGACGCGTGGTCGAGCTGGAGCAATCGAACAGAAGGCTGCAGACCGACCTCGAGCGGGAGCACACCGAGCGGGCGAAGCTCGAGGAGCAGGCGCACGAGCTCCAGGAGCTGCTGAACCGTAACCCCACGACCGGCCTGCCCATCCGCAGGCTCTTCGAGTCCGACTTCACCCGCGTGCTCGCCGACCTGGCCGTTCAGACGCGAGGCCCTCACGCAGCGGTGGGCCTGCTCCGGCTGGACAACGAGTACGCGAAGATCAAGAACTCGCGCGACCGTACGAGGGTGCTCCTCTTCAAGACCGCAGACCGCATCCGCGAGATCGTGGGCGACAACATCTACCAGAGCGATCGGCTCGACGAGTTCCTCATCATCCTGCGTGACATGCCGAACGCCGACGGCGTCGAGCTGCGCGCCGACCAGATCGTCGAGGCGGTCATGCAGCCGCACGAACCCCCGGCCGACGACGTCCGGTTCGGTTGTCACCTGGGAATCGCGGTCCATCCCGACCACGGCACGACCCGCGAGGAGCTGCTCGGTAACGCGGATATCGCGCTCGTGGAGAGCGAACGTTCCCGAGACCCGTTCGTCGTCTACAGCGACGCGATGGGTATGCAGTACCGCGAACGCCAGCAGCTGGAGGCCGAGCTGCGCAACGCGCTGCAGGCGGGCTTCGAGGGGCTCTACCTCTCGTTCCAGCCGTTCACCGACGCCGAGTCCCGGGTACGGGGGTCTGAAGCGCTGATCCGGTGGGATCACGACCGGCTCGGGACCATCCCGCCCGACCGCTTCGTTCCCGTTGCCGAGGAGATGGGCGCGATCCGGTTCATCGGGCAGTGGACGCTCTACCGCGCGTGCCGGCAGTTGAAACAGTGGCACGCGGCGGGACACGAGGATCTCTACGTGTCGGTCAACCTCTCGCCCACGCAGTTCCGCCAGGTCGACCTCGTCGACCGGATCGGGGGTATCCTCGAGTCGCTCGACCTCGACGGCCGCTTCCTCACGCTCGAGCTGACCGAGACGACGGTCATGGAAGAACCCGAGGAGGCGATCGCCAAGATGCGCGACCTGCGCACCATGGGCACCAAGCTCGCGCTCGACGACTTCGGAACAGGTTACTCGAGCCTCAGCTATCTGCGCCGCTTCCAGTTCGACACGCTGAAGATCGATCGCAGCTTCATCACCGATGTTCACCTCAGTCGCAACGATCAGGAGATCGTCAAGGCGATGATCGCGATGTCGCAGGCCTTCGGCA
>CAZICD010000016.1:0-53560 GCA_964537725.1 uncultured Spirochaetaceae bacterium
ACGGCGGGCCGGATGGTCTGCGATTCGATGCTTCACAGCTCATCCTGGAGGAGATCAGGGAACGAAACCGCTATCGTGGGATGCGGATAAAGGTCCCCGCAACACTGGGAAGCGCGAGGCTCACCCTTCAGATCGATATGGGGTTTGGGGATGCCGTCTACCCCGCGCCGACCACCTTGGCGATCGAGTCACTCCTGGATCTTGACGGGCCGCAGGTGCTCGCGTATCCACTCGAGGCCGTGATTGCGGAGAAGCTGGAGGCGATGGTGTCGATTGGAATGCTGACCAGCCGGATGAAGGACTTCTATGACATCTACGCGATCGCCTCGGTACGGACCCTCGAAATTGGTCCCTTGGTCACGTCGATTAGCACGACCTTCCAGAGACGCGGAACCATTCTTCCGGATGCTGTTCCACCGGTCCTGAGCGACGCCATGCCTGACGACCCGGCGAAGGTTACGCAATGGGCGGCGTTTCTCCGACGGATCGGACGAACCGCGGAGGAGGTGCCACTGTATCGCGTTGTGGCACGGGCCGAGGAGTTCCTTCGTGTCGTATGGGACTCGACCCTTGCCGACAGTGTATCGGTCTGGAGCCCCGAGTCAGGTTGGCACTGATCCGTCGTAGTGACTCACGTCATGACTCACGATGAAACGTGAAAATCGGCAAGGTACCTTCGCCCCGGCCGCTCGGGTGGTCCTTGTGGCGGCGCAAGACCTTGGTGACGAGCGTCTGATGCGAGCACGGCGTTGTCCGGTACATCCTGGTAGTTCGCCTCGTCTACGGCAGCAGCCTCTTGGGTACGATACCCTCATCCATCGATGCCGGCGACGAACCGCGCCCACGATCTGCTCGGCCTCCATCTCCATCAGTCGCTGCAATGCGTACTGCCCGAGCTCTCTGAACAGATCCGCGTCCGCGTACTTTTCAACGAGCTCCAACAATGCGATCCTGTCCTCTGCCACCGTGTCAGTCTCCTTCGCTGTGTGGTTGTGGTGATCCACAGCTTACCGGAGACGGCGGTGGCTTGCTTCAACCTCCGCTCGGAATTACACCACTCTGTAGGACATTACCCTTTCCCCTGATCTTCAGATACAGTAGTTCGGCAACATCTCCCCTTTTCTCAAACCAGAGGGCGGGCGTCTACACTATGTCAGGAATCAGTTATTTTCCAGGAAGCGTGAACACGAACCCAAGAGAAGTGCGCCGCTCACTCCCCTGCAGGGAACGTGATGGTGAACAGCGGGTGCGGCGTACGTTGCAGTTCGATGGTGCCGCTTAACTGCGTCGTTAGCGACGAAATGAGCTTCAAGCCCAGCGTTTGCGGGTTGTCCAAGCCAATCTCTTCCGGAAACGGCTTCCCGGTATTCGAGATCGTTATCCGGTACCGGCTGTTCTTCCGATCCTCGTGGATCTTGACGGATAGAATCGGCTCTTGAGTATCATTGAAGCCATGCTTGATCGCATTCGTGGCGATCTCATTGATGATGAGCCCAAGGGTCATGGCCTGCTGGGGGGGAAGACAAATCTCATCGATGTCCTGTTCTATTCTCACGCGGCGTGCAGAGAAGGAGACGATCGAGGAGAGAAGAGTACCTATGTAGCTCTTGAGGCAGATCTCCGTCACGCTCTCAGTCTGGTAGAGCTTCTCGTGGAGCAGGCTTATGGTATCGATCTGGTTCTTCACATTCGAGAGGTCACTATCTGACTGCGACTCCTTCAGCTTGACGAGGGAAGAAACCATATTGAGACTGTTCTTGACCCGGTGGTTGACTTCTCTCATGAGAAGATCCTTTTCCTTGTGCAAGCGGATCTCCTCGGTCAGCTCGAAGGCCATTGCGACAACCGAGGGCGGCGAGTCGTCGTGGCGGTCAATGGGGAAGAGCTCCGAGCGAAAGATCCGCTCTCGTCCGTCAATATGCAGCGTATCGTCGACGGTCATTTGCTCCCACGTCCTGGTAACATGATCGACACGCTCTTTGAACGTAGAGGCGATGTCTGCAGGCAAGAGCTCGTCGAAGTGCTTCCCCACAAGCTCCTCTCTCGTCATGCCGAGTAAGGCGCACGTTGCGTCATTTACCATGAGATAGTGTCCGCTCGCGGCGACCTCATGAATCAGCAGTGGTGAGTGATCGATGATCTTCCGCAGGCGATCCTCGTGTCTCTTGCGTTCGGTGATGTCTCTGGAGCTGAAAAGCAGCTCCTTCACCGCCCCGTCTTCGCCGGGAAGCTTCCTCCCTACCGTCTCTACCCATACGTAAGTGCCGTTGGCACAACGATATCGGAACTCCGCTCTGCGCTGCGGATCATCACTCTCTATCGTTTCCTTGAAGGAGGTTTCTATCCGGGTAACGTCTTCGGGATGGATGAAATCGAATGCGCTTCTCCCCAACAAGTCGCCGATCTCGTATCCCAACACTCTGTGAGATTTGCTGACAAAGGTATACGTGCCGTGCCTATCGGTTACGGCAATCAGGTCGAGCATATTTGAGCTGATGTTCTCCAGGAGCTCTGTCTTTCTTTCGAGCTTGTCTTCGGCTCGCTTGCGTTCGCTGATGTCTTCGATCGTTGCGACCATGCCGCGGAACTCACCGTCCTCGTCGAATATGGGGTTTCCGTTGATCGAAAGGTCGACACGGGTGCCTTCCGGGCGGACGATGCTGTGCTCTATTCCGTGTACCGAGCGGCCGGTCGACTTCACCAGATTGAACGGGTACCTTTCCTCCGGCAGCGGCCGTCCCTCCAGATCGGTGCTTTCCCACGTCGGCTCGTGGTAGGTCCGCGATGCTATCTTACCCTTGGGCAACCCGAGTATGCGTTCTGCGGCCGAGTTGGCGTACGTGATGTTGCCGTCCTCGTTGAGCGTCGTGATCCCGACGGGGCTCGTCTCCGCGATCATCGCGAATCTCGCGTGTTCGCTGCGAGTCGCCTCCTCCGCGTTCTTCAGATCGGTGATGTCCAGACAGTGGCCGATGTAGCCCAGGAACTCGCCCCGGCTGTCGTAGCGCGGTGTTCCGTCATCCTGTATCCAGCGGTATTCGCCGTCCAGCCGTCCGAGCCGGTAGCTCATGCTGAACGGCTCACGCCGATCAAACGCGTCGACATAGGTCTGGATACAACGACTTCGGTCCTCGGGATGAACGCCCTCGATCCACCCGCTGCCCAACTCCTGTTCGAGCGTCCGACCGGTGAACTCCAGCCACGGTTGGTTGAAGTAGTTGCACTCCTTGTCTACGCCGGAGGTCCATACGAGCGCCTGCCCCGAGTCTGCGAGCGTTCGAAAGTGGAGCTCGTTCTCACGCAGCGCCGCCTCCATCTCTTTGCGATCTGTTACGTCCTGAATCGTGCCGACGATCCTGTGATGTTCGCCGTCGTACTCGGCAAGCGAATGGATCCACCGTACCCCATCGTCGCGTGGGCGGCGTATCTGGAACTCGACGTCGTAGGGCGTCCCGTCTGTCACCAGCGCCTCGAGCGCGGCATCGAGTTCTGGTCGGTACTCAGGGAGCGGGAGCGACTGGACGAACTCCAACGACAGCTCGCTTGCCTCCACGCCGTAGATTGCGCACGCCTGGTCCGAGCCTGTTACAATCCCCGACGTGAGATCGATTCGCCAGGAGCCGAGCAGAGCCATCGCCTGGGCGCGCGCCATATCGCGCTCGCTGTCCGCGAGCGCCTGCGCCACTCGATACTCCGCGGTCACGTCCCGGAACACAAGTACGACCCCGGAGGTGAGGCCGCAATCGTCCCGTATGGGAGCTGCGCTGTCCGCTATTTGATACTTCGTTCCATCTCTGGAGATGAGCATGGTGTGGTTGGCAAGAGCGATGATTTCCCCCGTCTCCAGCACCTTCGCGACCGGGGTTTCCATCTTCTCGCCGGTGTCGGCGTCTACGATGCGAAACACCTCCGTCATGGCCTTTCCCCTTGCCGTACCGATGTCCCAGCCGCACAAGCTCTCGGCAACAGGGTTGATGCGTGTAATCGTGCCTTCAGTATCCGTAGAGATCACCGCATCCCCAATAGAGCCGAGCGTGATGCGGAGATTCTCCTCCCGTGCCTCCAGTTCGTGCTGCGCTCGCTTACGGTCGGTGATATCCCGCGCCGCGGCATAGATCGTGGAATCCATCGGTCGGGAACGCCACTCGATCCATCGGTACGACCCGTCCCTGCTGCGAAGGCGGTTTTCGAAGCTCGGCACGTCTTCCCCGGTTTCGAGCTTTGCTACCGCCTCCCACGTTGCCGTTCTATCCTCCGGGTGCACGAAGTCGAGGAACGATCGGCCCTCCAGTTCGCCCACCGAATACCCGAGCACCTTCTCCCATTCGGGGTTCACTCGAATGAAACGCCCTTCGGTGTTCGCTATGCAAAGCATATCCAGGCTCGATGCGAAGTAGCGCTCCAACTCCTCGTTCTTGTTCTCGAGTTCCGCTGCGGCCCGTTCGTAGCTCCGTAGCGTGGTGTCCAGATTCACCTTCTGGCTCTTCAGTTGCATATGGGCCTCGTAGAGACGAAAGGCCATTCGCACCGAAGCAAGGAGTACCGTTTCTCCCGAGTTCTTCAAGATGTAGCCGTACGAGGTAATACCCTCCGTCTTTTCCACGACTTCGGGTTCGGTGTGTGAGGAGAGAAAGGCGATGGGTAGATCGTGTGCTGCAAGGATTCTCTCAGCGGTCTCTGTCCCGTCGATTCCCTTTCCAAGGTCGATGTCCATCAAGATGAGGGAAACGCCGGGCTCCGAGTCTACCGTTTCGATAGCCTTTTCGCCGTTGTGGGCGGTCAGGACCTCATAGCCATACTTCTTGAGCACCTGCGCTTCCGCCATGGCGATGAGCGCTTCATCTTCCACGAGAAGAATCTTTCTTGACATATTGAACCTACTCAAGCGGTCTACGAGTGTCTGTCAGTATAGGGTTTGTAGCGTGCCGGCACAAGACCGAGCGACTGAGGCGATGGCTTCCGGCCGATCTTTGTCTGGGTTCTATCGGCGTTTCCCGCACGGAGATCACTGCAATAGCCGCCAGCACCGGTGGCCGGTGCGTTCCGTACAGGACCGCTGCGCACGCTCTCTCCAATAGCTTCAACCTGCCCCGCGACCACCAAGATGGTCCTTGTAACGCCGTAACACCTCGTTGATGAGCTTCTGATACTGCCCGCCCTGTTCCTTGAACCATTCGACGGCATCGGCGTCAAGTCGATACAGAAGAACCGTGTCTCATCACTACTGTGCTTGCTCGAATGTCAATCCGTGTTTCTCCCGGTTCGCACAGTCCTTGTCCTCATCCCACTCGAACGTCATGCGTACATATGATGTAATTGCATCTCATCTGCAAGCCTCACGTCTCCCGGGAGTCCGTGGAGTTCAAGGCTCCTCGGACAAACGACTCACCGAGTAGCCGACCGTAGTGACTCGTACACCGCAAGCGTCTGCGGCCACTCGAGCCGAGCGCCGGTATGCCCGCCGACTCGCCGATGTTCCACTCCACGGGATGGAGGCGAAGCACCCGTTCGAGATGTGCGTCGTGCCGATGTCCTTGCCCGCTGCGATCAGGTTGCGCACCGGGCGGGGAAGGAGCGCGCCGAGCGGGATCTGGAAGGGAAGCGAGGCGACGTCGATGTAGGTGTCGCCCCCGGTGGAGATGTGGAGATCGATCCGGTACTGTCCGATTCCCACGCTGTCGGAGAAGCGTTCGGCGCGTTCGCCCACGAGCTCCGGCGGGTCGGGCCGTCCGGGGTACCGTGACACACCGTGCCGCATCTCGCTTCCGACGTGCACCTCGGTCACGGTGAAGCGTGCGGCGATCCGGCGAGACTCGCGGATGTGCTTCGGAATGGAGCTATCGATCGTGAGTCGATACAGGCGGACCGGATGGTCTGCGATTCCATGCTTCACAACTGATCGTGGATGCTTGAGCCGCGCGCCCGGCGCCCGTATACTGCCGTCCGTGGCCCTTGACGAATCTACTCGACACCACGTCCAGATGACACTTGGCGAGTTCTGCAGGACACGGGTTGCTCCTCACGCCCGTGACCGGGTCAAGCTCTCGTTCTCTTTCTGGAAGGATTCCGTGATCCTCTACGAAGAGCGGCCGGACTGGCTTGATCCGAGCGAGTGGACGAAGATGAAGATCGCGCGGATCGACTTCGACCGGGAATCACACGGATGGACGCTGTGGGCCTACGATCGGAACGATCGGCCCAGGGACTACATCGACCTACATCCGAACGCAACGCTCGATGAGGTCATCGACGAGATCGACGATGACCCGACCGGTATCTTCTGGGGATAGGAAGGCGAACCAGGCGCCGGTCGTCACGCGGCTCACGATGTCGACGTATGCGCCGGTAGCAGAGCCGTCTACATGTGCCGCCCCCCTCCCGCGCCATTGCAACACGAGCAGCCGCGGACTACCCTGTGTTGCCATGAACACCAGAACGGTTCTACGAACGCGGGTGGCTGCGGCGCTTATCGGCCTGCTCGTCGTCCTCGCGGTGATGCTCCTCGCAAGCTGCGCCACCACGACCGAGCGCCTCGGCTTACCGCCGCTCGAGACGGTGGCGGAGGTCGATCTGTCGCGGTACATCGGCACGTGGTACGAGATCGCGAGTTACCCCCAGGTATTCCAGAGGCGGTGCACCGGAACGACCGCGACCTACCGGCTCCGCGACGACGGGCTGATCGACGTCGAGAACCGCTGCTTCAAGGGTTCGCTCGAGGGCAGGCAGGCCGACGCGCGCGGCCGTGCCCGAGTTCCCGATCCTGCGCAGAGCGCGAAGCTCGAGGTTTCGTTCTTCGGGCCGTTCTGGGGCGACTACTGGGTCATCGACCTGGGCGCGGACTACGAGTACGCGGTGGTCGGCAGCCCCAGCCGGGACTTCCTCTGGATCCTGAGCCGCACGCCCACCATCGACGAGCGTGTCTACGAGGGAATCCTGGACCGGCTGCGCGCCAACGGCTACACGCTGGACCGGCTGCAGACGACCGTTCAGCCGGGGAGCGCGACAGCCGCGGGCGCGGCCTCGAATTGATTCCGAGACCGTGCCGGGGCGGCGACCCCGTGCGACGGTCGATATGGGAGCGTACGAGTACCAGTAGCGGGCGTGGATTCTCGGGCGTACTGCGTGCTCAGATTGTCTGGTGCGATGGCCCCCGGTGGTTCCTCGATCTGCCTGTCACATCACCAGAGCGTCTCCTTCAGGCTGGCTTCGGAAGCGAACGGACCGGGGACCGTCCTGACGCCGCGGTGATTGCCGAAGTAGTCGGAGTCAAAGGTGATCGCGCTGCCGTCGGGGCGTTCGAAACGTTGATCCGGCTCGAAGGCGCGGCCGAGGATATCGCTGGTGATGATGCCGTTCGTGAAGTCAGCCAGATGATCATAGAGATTGGTCTTGAGGGTGTAGGCGCCGTCCTTCTCCACGAGCTCGACGGTGACCTTGTCCTGATCGTTGACCAGCTTGGAGGACTCGTTCTTCCAGGGCTTCGCGCCGTTGAGATAGGCGTTGCCGTCGATCCATACGGGCAGGTGCTTCTCGTGGAACTCGGCGAGCTTCCTCATGTCGGGGCGTTCCACGTCCAGGTCGAACCATGAGATCCACTCCTCGTAGGTGGGATACTCGTCGAAGCACCAGGTGCCCACCACGCGCTCGTCTTCCTCGGGTCCGCCCTGCTTCACCGGTTCATCCGCGGGTCGTCCCTGGATGAAGATATTGTTGTAGAACCGGTCGTCGCCGTGGAGGATCGTCATGAAGCCTGCCACCTCGGTGCGGTGACGGATGTGGTAGGGCGTGTAGCGGGTGCCGGTGCCACGACCTACGTAGGTGAGCGGTCCCATCATCAGGTTATGTACCATGGCCACACCTCCGGTGGCGAGGCGCACGGAGGTCTGCGAGAGCATGATGTTGTTGTCGATCAGTGTCGGGCCGTGACCCACCTCCACGAAGACGTCCTGGCTGCCCATGCCGCCTTCGGCCCACGTGCAGAACTCGGGTCGCTCGTTGTGGTGCAGCAGGTTCTGCGAGATCCGCGCGCCCTGCGGCTCCCAGTCGAGCCAGACACCCATCGTGCAGTGGTGGATGTGGTTACGGCGGATGGTCACGTCGATCGCGGCGTGCAGCTTGATGCCGGAGATCTCCGCACCCCCGAGCTCCTGCATGTTGTTGACGTGGTGGATATGGTTGTCCTCGATCAGCGAGAACACCGCGCCCATGCGGCCCACGATGCCGGTCTGCTCGCAGTGATGGATGGTGCAGCGACGCACGATGTGCGAGCCGACGTTTTCCTTCAGCCAGCCGTGGTACTGGCCGCGGCAGACTGCGTCGCGCTCCATCTGGGTGGGGCTCTTCACGTGTTTGGTCGTGAAGTAGTGATCGTTCTCCGGGTCGTAGTACTTGCCCAGCGAGATGCCGCAGCACTTGCTGTTGCTGATGTCGCAATCCTCGATGATCCAGCCGCGGCTCCAGTGCGGTCCTACCATGCCTTCCTGAAAGGCTGCGGGAGGCGCCCACGTCGTGGCTGCCTTCTCCACCTTGAAGCCGGAGAAGGTGATGTAACCGCGGCCGGTCTCCTCGGGGAAGAAGCAGCGGCGTCGGACGTTGATCTCCACGTTTTCCTTGTTCGGATCCTTGTCCTGGAAGTTGGCGTAGAGCACGGTGTCGCTGCCTTCCTGCACGCTGAACCACTTGTACACCGAGTACTCCGGCTCCCAGGAGGGGCTATACACCTCGCCGGCGATGCACTCGTCGAGCGACGCTGCCTCGTAGAGCATCCGGTCGTTCAGGTAGACCGCGCCGGTGTGCCGCACCGACGGCGCGAAGTACCAGTCGCCGAAGGCCTCGGTGGTGTAGGGGTTGAAGGTGCCGAAGATGCCGTTGTCGACGCGCACGGTCCACACGTTGCCCTGGTAGCGCTCCCAGCCCGTCACTTCCTCCGCGCCGGTGATCACCGCGCCCAGCGGCTCGGCCGAGCGGTAGACGATGCGATTCGCCTCGGTGCCGCCGTTTCGCGGACTGACCATCTCCCTGTACACGCCTGGCGCGACCACTACTTCATCGCCGGGCTCGGCGAGTCTTGCTGCGTCGGTGATGTGGCGGAAGGGGCGGTCATTGGAGCCGTCGCCCTCTCTGGGGGCAGATTGATTGACATGGTAGATCATGGATGAGTCCTCCGGAGTCGATTGACGTGGCGGTATGCGGCGCGTGTCCGTTTCCCTTCATTATACAGGATCAGGACGAGGTATCTACCAGGTGGGCTCACTTCTCTGTGATGGACATGAGTTGCTGGAGACGTCGGTGTTCGCCCGGGTTATCGCGGAGGACGCTCGTGTCTTCGCAGGGATCGTTCTCGAGATCGAAGAGCAGGTGCGTCGCGCGATCGTCATTCTTGTCGATGACGTATTTCCAGCGGCCGTCGGTGACCATGGTCCAGTCTGCATTCTCTCCTTCGCCGACGAGACTGCTGTGCTGGAATCCGCGCGGGTCGGTGAACGGATGGTGGGTGTCCCAATCGGGCACGGGATCGATCCCGGCACTCTGCTGGATGAGCGCGGCGACATCGATGAGTTCGACAAGCTCCTCGCTTTGCCGGCCGGCGTCGATGCCGGGGCCTGCGACCAACAGCGGCACGCGCACACTGGGCTCGCGCCAGGTGCTCTTCGCCCAACGCGCGTGGTCTCCCAGCATCTCGCCGTGATCAGAGGCGAATATCACGAGAGTGTTGTCGCGCTCACCGCGGGCGTCGACCGCGTCCATGAGTCGTCCCACCCAGTCGTCGATGCCGCTCATGCTCGCGGCGTAATTGCGGCGGAGTTGCTGGTGGGCGATCGTCGGGTCATCCTCCGGCGCGTGCGGGTCGGGCATCTGACGATCGGCGAACCGGTCGAGCAGTTCCTGCGGGGCATCGTGCGGATCGTGCGGCCCGGGGAAGTTCACCCAGAAAAACCAGGGTGCATCGCGCGAGGTGCGGTTCAGCAGATCCAGCGCCATGCGCCCGCAAAAATCGCCGGTGTAGTGAAAGCGCAGCAGAGGCGTGGGAAAGGGCGCCTTCTCGCCGTGTCCTCCGAGGGTGTGGCGGTCTGCGTAATCCTGCCGGTGCGCCTCCAGCAGGTCATGGGCTCGCAGGTGCGCGACATACGGCCCCGGGCGTTCGTCCGAACGACGGGCGGAATTGAGCTTGCCGCGCTGATTAACGGCCTCGGTGAACCCGAGCTTGCCGAGCTGCGCGCTCCAGCCGCTGTCGGTGAAGTGGTCGTGGTGGCCATGTAGATCATTCTTTCCGGCGCTCATCACGCGATAGCTGTGTCGCCGGAGCTCGTGCAGGAAGTTGGGACGCAGCGGGTCGAGGGTATCGGCGTTCGTCCAGACCCCGCACCGCCCGTAGCGCATGCCCTGCGCCAGGCGGGCGCGCGCCGGCACACATAGCGGCGAGTTGGTCCGGCACTGGGTGAACTGCGTACCGCGGGCGATGAGCTCCTCCACGTTCGGGCACTGCAGTCGGGGCGAGCCGTAGGGTGAGCTGATGCGAGGGAGCCAGTCCCCCCGCCACTGATCCGGGAATAGAAACAGAATGTTGGGTGCTTCTATCATGATTTACCTATGCCGCTTCCCGCTGCAGGAGCGCCCTCGGGGAAGCCGGTTTGCTCGAGTGCTTCGGCGAGCGGTTTGTCATCGCTCGTGATGGTCGTTTTCACACGCTGCCTCTCCGTACCAATTGTACATTATGAAATGCATGGATTGCAGCAGCGGGCGGTCCGGGGCTGATCATCGCCCCATGGCAATTCCCCCGCCGTGACGATACATTGTCGGTGATGGGCTTCCGTCGTCCGTTTCTTCGATACATCGCTACGTACGTGATTGTGCTCCTCGTTCCGATTCTCTTCTTTGCGTTGCTCTTCCGGGTGAACTTTCTCGAGCAGCTGCGCTCGCAGGCGACCGATCGCCTCGAGATGGAAGCGAACGCTGCGACTTCGCGAATAGAGTCGGAGTTGCGCCAGCTGCGGAGCCTGAGCTATCAGATCGAGCTTTCGCCCGAATTCATCTCGATCCGCATCCAGGATCCGTTCACTGCGATAGAAGCGCAGCGCGCTCTGTTTGCGGCGAACTTCATCAACGATCTGATCGAGGAGGTCGCGTACTTCCCGGAGGGCATCCGCCCGGTGTACTCCTCGCAGAGTCCGTATACGCGATCGACGTACTTCGAGCGTGTGCTCGGCGTCGACCCCAAGCAGGAGGACCGGCTCGAGTCGGTCATAAAGCAGGCCGACGGCACGGTGCTGCTCGCGCTCGAGCGGGAGGATTCCTCCGACCCGCTGCTCCTCATGGTCGACGCGCTGCCGCACGGGCGAACCGCGCGCCGCGGCGTCCTCGTCTACTCGCTCTCCGCGGCGCATCTGCGGTCGCAGCTGGAGAGCGTTCAGCAGTGGCCCGACGCGCGGGCGCTCCTGCGTACGCCTGCGGGTATCCTGTTCTCGGTTGGAAACCTCTCCGATGACTCTGCCACCAGTCGTCTCACCGAAGAGCGGGTGCTACCCGAGTTCGGGCTTTCGATCGAGTTTTCGGTGAGCCAGGAGGCGCTGCTCGCAGACTTCAACCGCGCTGTTCTCTTTCTCGTCGGCGCGCTTGCACTCATTCTTCTTCTCAGTCTGCCGCTCATCTACCTCTTCTCCTCGCAGCACTATCGACCCATCGAGCAGATCGGCACCTTTCTGGAACAGACGTTTCGTGTTCGCCCGGACGCTCGCGAGCTGAGCAACGTTGTCGAGCGTCAGATTCAGGACCTCCTCCATCAGCGGGAATCGCTGAGTGGTCAGATTGACGCCTCCGCTCATCTCGTGCGCCGGCAGCTTCTTGTGAAGATGTTTCAGGGCAACGTGCATCCCAAGGATCGGTTCCTCGAGTTGTGCCGCGAACACGAGCTCGACGTGGAAGCGAGAGCTACTGCCGTCGTGATGGCCCTCTTCGATCCGCCCGGGCAGGAAGACGAGCTCGCCACGCTCGAGCGTGCACTCGCGGAGGCGATGCCTCGGGCATATGTGCTCGGGCTCGTCGAACTCGAATCCGGCCAGGTCGCGGTACTGGTTGGCTTCGACGAGCCGGATTCGGATATGGGCGCTGCGCTCCGCGTCGCACTCGTCGGGTTGATCCGCGACCGAGACCGGCAAGTCGCGCTGTCGGCCGGCTCGGTCGTCTCGGAGATCGAGCTCGTGAGCCAGTCGTACCTGGAGGCACGCAGCGCGCTCGAACACCGCTTCATCCGGGGGATGAACCAGACCTTCGTCTTTGGTGAGGTCCTTCGCGAGGAGCACTCGCGTTACGAGTACCCGGTTTCTCAGCTGAGCCGTCTGGAGACGCTGGTGCGCACGATTCAGCCGAGCCGTATCCCCGATGTGCTCACCGAGATCTTCGCCGAGGTTCGATCCCAGAATCCTCCGCTATCGGTAGCACGAATGGTTTCCTACGACTGCGCGAATACGATGATTCGAGCGGCCGCGCAGGCGCTTCCCGGCCGTAATGCGGAGCTCTGGGCGCTCACCGACGCGCTCAGCCTTGCCCGCGTGAAGACGATCGACGAAGCAGAGGAGCACATGCGATCGATGAGCCTCACGCTCTGCGAGCTGCTCTCGGAAGCAGAGTCCGAGCGAGCCGACGACTCATTCGCCTGGGTCCTGCGCTTCATCGATCAGCACGCGTACGAGCTCGATTTCTCGGCGCACTCCGTTGCCGACTATTGCGGCCGCAGCCTCTCGAGCTTCAGCCACCTCTTTCGCAGCCAGACCGGGACCACGTTTCGAGACTATCTGCAACGATTGAGGATGCAGCGCGCTTGCGAGCTCCTGCGGTCTACCGACGCTCCGGTAGGAGACGTCGTGCGCGAGGTCGGCTACTCCGACGCCACGAGTTTTATCCGGAAGTTCAAGCGCGAGTTCGGTCTGACCCCCGCAAGTTTCCGCAAGAGCGAGCAGCTCGAGCGCAGTTTTCACTCATCCGGGGCCTAGTTCTTCAAGTCAGACCTATGCGAATCGAGCGAGAACGCCGATCTACGCGAGTTTCGCTCTTCGCGTGGCGCACCGTCAAATCTGACCGATAGACGAAACACTTACAGATTTACAGATCACCGGGACGGCCTCAGAATCGATACCAGTATCTGAGGAGACCGACGAGTGAGCACGAACGTATTGAATCAGCACATGGAGCGAGTGCAGCTGGCGAGGAAGCCGGTGTGGCCGCGCATCGCCGCAAACGCGGGCCTCTACCTGTTTCTGCTTCCGGCGGTGAGCTACATCATCATCTTTCGGTACATCCCCATGTACGGCGCGCAGATCGCTTTCCGGGACTTCTATCCCGGTCGCGCGATCCTGGAGAGCCCCTGGGTGGGGCTGAAGCACTTCGAGGCGTTTCTGACGAGCTTTCAGTTCTCGCGGGTGATGTGGAACACACTGCTCCTGAGCCTCGGCAATCTGGTGTTCAGCTTTCCCCTGCCGATCCTCCTCGCGATCGGACTCCACTACGTCCGCCACAAGCGACTGCGGAAGGCGTCGCAGCTCATCACCTACGCGCCGTACTTCATCTCGACGATCGTCGTAGCGGGTATCCTCCTTGTTTTCCTATCACCGAGGACGGGTCCGATCAACATGCTCCTGAGGAGCATGGGGCACGCGCCGGTGTTCTTTATGGGTGATCCGGATTACTTCCGGCCGGTCTACATCATCTCGTCCATCTGGCAGTTCACCGGCTACAACGCGATCATCTATATAGCGGTCCTCTCGAACGTGAGCCCGGAACTACACGAAGCGGCGACCATAGAGGGGGCGAGCAAGCCGCAGCGAATCTGGCACGTCGACGTCCCTGTGCTCCTGCCGACGGCGAGTGTGCTCTTCATTCTTCAGCTCGGTCAGACACTCAGGTTGGGTTTCGAGAAGGCGTACGCGATGCAGAACTCTCTCAACCTGAGCGCTTCAGAAATCGTTCAGACCTATGTCTACAAGGTCGGGCTGCTGAACGGGCAGTTCAGCTACGCGGCCGCCGTGGGTCTGTTCATCAATGCGATCAACTTCGCGGTGCTCCTCTTCGCGAATCAACTCGCCAAGCGTACGACATCGTACGGACTGTTTTAGGAGCTGTATGACGACCACCACGATCCGACAGACACGCGGCGACAAGGTCTTCGACCTCTTCAACTACGGCGGAATCATCCTCTTCACGCTCCTTGTTCTCTATCCGCTCTACGTTGTCGTAATCTCGAGCATCAGCGACCCCACCGCGGTTGCGCTCGGAAGGGTCGCTCTGTTTCCGAGCGGCTTCACTCTCGAGGGCTATCAGGCGGTCTTCGAAGACCCGAAGATCTGGACCGGCTACCTGAACTCGGCCTTCTACACCTTCTTTGGGACCATACTCAACGTGGTCTGCACCATCCTCGGCGGATACGCACTCTCGCGCAAGGACCTCGTGGGGGGTGGTGTCATCATGTTCATTCTCATCTTCACGATGTACTTCGAGGGTGGGTTGATCCCGACGTTTCTACTTGTGCGATCACTCGGCCTCTACGGCTCTCGACTCGCCCTGATCGTCCTCGATGCGGTGTGGGTCTACCTGATCATCATCGCGCGCACCTACTATCGCTCAACCATTCCCGATGAACTCCGCGAAGCGTCGGTTGTGGACGGCTGCAACAACCTGCAGTTCTTCTGGCACGTCGTGCTTCCCCTGTCCACCGCGCTCACCGCGGTACTCGCGCTCTTCTACGGCGTAGCCCACTGGAATCAGTACTTCAAGGCGTTGATCTATCTCCGGGACGAGGCGAAGTGGCCGCTTCAGCTCGTTCTCCACCAGATCCTCGTGCTTCAGAACATGATAGCGAACGACCCGAATGCCACAGGAGAAGCTCTCGATGCTGCATTCGGGCGGGCTGAACTCGTGAAGTACAGCCTCATCGTAGTGGCCAGCGTTCCGATGATGGTGCTCTATCCGTTTGTGCAACGGTACTTCGTGAAGGGCGTCATGATCGGATCTGTGAAGGGATAGGCGACGCCTGTCCATATATGCAAGGAGGTCTTATGAGACTGACACGTATTGGTATCGCACTTGTGCTTGCCGCGACGATTCCGGCATTGCTCTTCGCCTCGGGACAGTCCGAGGGAGGTGAGTCGGGAGAGCGCGTGCTACCCAACATGGAGGGTACGAGGATCGTGGACGAGCCGGTCACTCTCCGGATCATGAATCGGCTCGCGCCCGATCAACCGGCTGCCGACGCGCTTCCGTTCTTCCAGTATCTGGAGGATGTCACCGGTATCGATCTCGAGTTTGAGGCGTACAAGGGTGAAGACACCGGCTACTACCAGCAGGTGAATCTGGTATTCGCGAGCGGGGATCTGCCGGACATTGTTTACGATTCGGTGCAGCGTCCCTTTATCATCAATCAGGCGGAGATCGGCACCATCGTCCCGCTCAACGATCTGATCGACGAGTACACCGTGAACATCAGCGCCTTTCTCTCCGAGCGCCCGGAGGTTCGCCGAGAGATAACCGATCTCAACGGGGACATCTACGGGCTGTTCCTCCTGAACGAGATTGAGGACCGCCTCTACGACGACCCGTACTTCATCAATCAGGAATGGCTCGATCGGCTCGGGCTCGAGATGCCGCAGACGACCGAAGAGTTTCGCGAGGTCCTGCTTGCCTTTAAGAACCAGGATGCGAACGGCAACGGTGACCCTAACGACGAACTCCCGTTCTCCTGGCGCGAGGCCGGTTGGCAGGGCCAGCGGATCGACGGTTTCTTCGGCTCCTGGGGCGTGCTGAGCAATGCAGACGACAACCACCTCATGGTCAAGGACGGCGAGATCGTATTCGCCGCCGCGGAGCCCGGTTATCGCGAGGGGCTCGAGTACCTGAACGGTCTGCACAACGATGGGCTCATCGACCCCGAGTCATTCGTCCAGGACATGACGCAGCTGAGAGCGAAGGGCGAGGCCGGTCAGGTTGGTGCGCTGGTGTTCTTCTACCCGCATAATGTGTTCGGAGCAGAGGGGGTCGAGTCCTACTCGTTCCTTCCTCCGCTCGCGGGTCCCGACGGTACTCGACTCGCCCAGCAGACCGCTGCCGTTTCGGGTCTCGAGCAGGGCAAGTTCCTGATCACCCGGGACAACCCGTACCCCGAGGTCTCAATTCGCCTCGCGGACGTGCTCATGGACGCCGGAGAGATGAGCCTGAACGCAATGTACGGTCCCAAGGGTGAGTACTGGCGCTGGAATGAGAACGACAAGTGGATCCTGGACGACTCAGGGTTCCCCGAGGGCATGGGCGAGGTTCAGATCAGAAACAGCCTCACCAGTGTTACCCAGGTCAGCATTCGCGACGCCGCGCTCTATAACCAGGCCGTACTCGGCGAACGCTTCGTGCTTCGCCAGCAGTGGCTGGACGAGGTTCGACCGTACTTCCCCGAGGACGTGCTTCCGAACTTCTGGTTCGATGCGGAGACCGCTAATGAAGTCGCCTCGATCGCAAGCGAGCTCAACAGTTTCGTCGCGGAGATGCGAGCTCGATTCATCCTGCAGGGCGTAGACGACGCGGGCTGGCGAGAGTATCTGCGGGACCTGCGCCAGATTGGCTCCGAGCGTCTGGTGGCAATCTATCAGGACGCGTACGACCGGGTGGACTGAGCATCCGGCAGGTTTGACGGTGTGGCCCTCTTCCGCGTGAAGGGGGCCACTTTGACTCCTCGCAAGCGGAGCACGGGGTGCCCGCCGGCGACGCGAAGCGCTGCGGGCGGGGATGCGCCCAGACCCTTCTCATGTCCACGAAACAGCGCCGGCGCTTGTGAGCGCGCCGGCGAATCGGCCCCGAATCTCCCCGGACCTGGTCAGCCGATCGCGTCGGCGCGTTCGGCCGATTGGAGCTCCCGGTAGTCGATCGGTCCGGCCTCTACGAGGTGGCAGGCGGCTCTCTGTTCCTGGTCGAGCTCGTGCAGAGCGGGGGGATCGGTGCGGCAGCGATCCATGACGTGAGGACAGCGGGTATGAAAGGGGCACCCGCCCGGTGGGTTTACCGGAGAGGGGACATCACCGGGGATCGGAATCGGTCGCTGCTTCTTCTTCGGATCGGGTACCGGGATGGCCGACAGGAGCGCCCTCGTGTACGGGTGCTGCGGTCGCGAGAAGATCGTCTCGGCGTTTCCGACTTCCACGATCTTGCCCAGATACATTACGATGATGCGATCGGAGATGTGTCTCACCACGCCCAGGTCGTGGGCGACGAAAATATAGGTCAGTCCCAGCTCCCGCTGTAATCGCCTCAGAAGGTTGATCACCTGGGCCTGTACGGAGACATCCAGCGCCGACACGGCCTCGTCACACACGATGAGCTCGGGTTCCACCGATAGGGCGCGGGCGATGGCAATGCGTTGACGTTGTCCGCCGGAGAACTCGTGCGGGTAGCGATCGATGTGCTCCGCCTTGAGCCCTACCATCTCCAGCAGCTCCATCGTCCGTGACCGCCGCTCCTGCGGCGGTCGGGTTCCCTGGATCGCCATGGCCTCGTCAAGGAGCTGCTGAATGGTTTGCCTCGGGTTGAAGGAAGCGAACGGGTCCTGGAATATGATCTGCATCTTTCGGCGGCGCCGGCGCAGCTCGGCCTTCGACAGCCTCGTTATGTCCTCGCCGTCGAAGATGACCTGACCTTCCGTGGGCTCCTGGAGACGAAGAATGGAGCGGCCGGTCGTAGACTTCCCGCAGCCGGACTCACCCACGATGCTGACGGTTTCTCCCTCGTACACGTCGAAGCTGATCCCGTCGACAGCCTTCACGTGCCCCTGTACCCGGCCGAGTACGCCCCCCCTGATCGGGAAGTGCTGCTTGAGGTTGCGTACCTGCAGGAGCGGAGATCGGGCTTCCTCAGCCATTGGCCTTCGCCTCCTTGGTTGACCATCGCGGGGTGTACATCCAGCACCTCACCTGTGCCGCGGTTCCGTGGGCCGCGTTCCCGCCGGCGAAAACCTCCGGGGGATCGAGCGTCGGCTCCTCGCCCCGGCACAGATCCCTGGCGTGGGGACATCGAGGAGCAAATCGGCATCCCTTCGGCATGTTCTGAGGGCTCGGAACGGTCCCCGGGATCTGGCGGAGCTCTTCGCCCACCTCGTGATGGAGCGGCAGCGAGTCGAGCAGTCCGACGGTGTACGGGTGACGAGGGGTTTCGAAGAGCGTGTTCACGTCGGCCTCTTCCACGATCTTCCCGGCGTACATGACGGCGACGCGGTCACAGGTCTGCGCTACCACCCCGAGGTCGTGCGTGATGAGCAGGATCGTCAGGCCGAGCCGTTGCTGAATGTCCTTCAGCAGGTCGAGGATCTGCGCCTGGATCGTCACATCGAGGGCGGTCGTCGGCTCGTCGGCGATGAGAATCTCGGGGTTGCAGGCGATGGCCATGGCGATCATGATGCGCTGGCGCATCCCGCCGGACAGCTCGAAGGGGAACTGCCTTGCCCGCCGCGCCGGCGACGAGATGCCGACCATCTGGATGAGCTCGACCGAGCGGGACCTCGCGGCGCGGGCATCCAGGCCTTCGTGGATCCGTAGCGCCTCGGCGATCTGGTCACCTATCGAGAACACCGGATTCAGCGAGGTCATGGGCTCCTGGAAGATCATTGAGATCGACTTGCCGCGCAGCCGGCGCATGGCCGAGTCCCTCTTGGCCGCGAGGTCTTCACCGTGGTACAGCACCCGTCCGTCGACGATGCGCCCCGCTCGACTGAGCAGCCGCATCATCGACAGCGCGGTCACGCTCTTGCCGCAGCCGGACTCGCCGACGAGTCCGAGCGTTTCGCCACGCCGAAGCGAAAAGGTCACTCCGTCCACCGCGCGTATCTCGCCGTCCTCGGTGAAGAAGGATGTCTTGAGGTCTTGTACTTCGAGGATCGAGTCGGCCGTCGCCATTCTCCTCTCCTTTGTCGTCAGCTCAGCTCGATGCGTCGGTTCAGGAACCGGTACGTGACATCCACGAGGAGATTCACGAACATGAACGACACCGATGCGACCAGCACCGCTCCCTGGACCACCGGGAAATCCCGGGCGTTGATCGCGCTCACCATCAGTCGTCCCAGCCCGTTGATCGCATAGACCGTCTCGGTCAGCACAGACCCGCCAAGGAAGAAACCGAATTGCAGCCCAACGACGGTGACCACCGGTACGAGAGCATTGCGCAGAGCGTGCTTGTTGATGACCAGCGCTTCCCGGACCCCCTTGGCACGGGCCGTACGAATGTAGTCCTGGTTGATGATTTCGAGCATGCTGGATCTCGTCATCCGTGCGATCACCGCCGCCCCGGCGGTTCCCAGCGTGATGACGGGAAGCACCGCTTGCTCGATGGAGCCCCATCCTGCGGCCGGAAGCCATAACAGCTCGACGCTGAACCAGAAGATCAGCATGATCCCGAGCCAGAAGTTGGGCATGGACAGCCCGAAGAGGGCCACCACCATGATGGCCGTATCGATCGCTCTGTTGCGCCACACCGCGGACAGTACGCCGGCGGTTACTCCGATCACGACGGAGAGCATGATGCTGAGAATCGCGAGCTGGATGGTGATCCAGTATCGGGATGAGAATATCTCCTGGGTCACCGGGCGATCGTTGCGCACCGATACTCCCAGGTCCCCCTGCAGGGCGTTGCCCAGATACCGCAGGTACTGCACGTAGACCGGGTCGTTGAGCCCCAACTGCTCGCGCATCTGCTCCAGTTGTTCCGGCGAGGCACGCTCGCCGGCCATGACGATGGCCGGGTCGCCGGGAACCAGATGCAGGAGCAGGAACACGAGGAACACCACCCCCAGCAGTACCGGGATCATCTGCAACAGTCGTCGCAGCACGTACGTTCCGAGTGACATGGCTTAGTGCATCCTCGGGTCGAGGGCGTCGCGCAGACCGTCACCGAGCAGGTTGAAGGCAAGCACCGAGAACACGATCGCGAGACCCGGGAAGAGAGTTACGTGGATCGCGTTCCATATGAAGTCGCGACCACCCGAGAGCATGAGCCCCCACTCGGGACTGGGAGGTTGAGCCCCCAGTCCCAGGAAGGAGAGCCCGCTCGCGATCAGAATCGCGGTGGCGATGTAGAGCGTTGCCTGCACGATGATGGGGGAGAGCACGTTGGGGAGAACGTGCTGGAAGATGATCTTGGCGTCGCGGGCGCCCAGCGCCCGAATCGCTTCGATGTATTCCAGGTTACGGATGACGAGCGTTGAACCGCGTACGATCCGCGCGAAGGTTGGCACGGAGAAGATCGCGATCGCGATGACGACGTTTCCCAGGGATGCTCCCAGCGCACTGACGATTGCAAGCGCGAGGAGGATGCCTGGAAAGGCCAACAGCACGTCCATGATCCGCATGATGATCGCGTCGATCCAGCGACCGTAGTAGCCGGCGACGATACCGAGGGTGATGCCTACGATGGCGCCGAAAAACACCGCCTGAAACGCGACGGAGAGCGTTACCCGGGTGCCGTGGATGACCCGGCTGTAAACGTCGCGGCCCAGATTGTCCGTGCCGAACCAGTGCTCCGCCGACGGCGGCTGGAATCGGTTCGCGGGGTTCTGGAACCGTGTGGGGTGATGGGTGGCGAAGACCGATGGAATGAGCGACAGCAGGAGCAGCAGCAGGATGAAGGTTCCGCCGAGCACTGCCGAGCGGTTGCGGAGCAAGCGGCGGGCGAGCGCTCGCCACTTTCGACTTCGGGAGCTATCGGCTACTGCTGCAACGCGAATCTGCGTCTGTTCGGTGCTCATAATCCTCTGAAAAGGCGGACGGGCCCCCGAAAGGGAACCCGTCCGCACGAATCGGCGTGAACTGTGACGGGGCTACTCGCCGATCGTCACATCGTCAATCAGCATGGAGTTGTCCGGATGGTGGCTGTAGCCGTCTACCGTGTCGGATACGGCGATCATCCACTGCGGGTGATAGAGGTTGAGCATGGGGGCCTCGTCTATGAGAATCTCCTGCACCTCGTGATAGAGCTCCACCCGGTCCTCGGGATCGGTCTCCCGGCGGCCCTGGTCGAGGAGCTCGTCGACGCGGTCGTTCCTGTAAAAGGAACGGTTTCCCGCGGCGCCGACGTTCGACGAGTGCAGCAGGGCGTAGGTACCGTAGTCCGCGTCGCCGGTCACCGTGACCCAGCCGAGGATGAACATGTCGTGCAGACCTTCGGCGGTCTGGTCGAGGTATGCGCCCCACTCGAGGACCTCGATCTCCACGTCGATGTTCAGATCCGCCATGTTGTTCTGGACGATCTCCGCGATCGCGATCCGGGTCGGGTTGTCGTTGGTCCACAGGGTGGTGGAGAACCCGTCTTCGAGACCTGCTTCGGCGAGTAGTTCAGCAGCCATGTCGGGGTCGTAGGGGAGCGGCTCCAGTTCGGGGTGATAGCCCACGACCGCTTCGCTGATCGGACCTATGGCCCTGGTTCCGGCGCCCTCGACGATGCCGTCGATCATCGCCTGCACGTCGACCGCCATGGAGATCGCGCGGCGGACCCGCGGGTCGTCGAAGGGCTCCTTGTCGGTGTTGAAGCCGATGTAGTTCAGACTCAGGCTGGGGAAGAGTTCGAGGTTCATGCCCGCGGAGGCCTCGACTCGCTCCATGCTCGCCGGCTGAAGGATTTCGGCAATGTGAGCGTCGCCGCGCTCGATCAGAGCCAGGCGGGTGCTTTCCTCGGGAACGACCCGGAAGACGACCCGCTCGGGATTGGGCAGCTCGCCCCAGTACTCGTCGTTGCGCTCGAGGATGACCTCGTCGCCCGGTTCCCAGGAGACGAAGCGGTACGCGCCGGTACCGATCGGCTCGACCTCGTCGTATCCGGCTTCCTCCAGGGCGGCGGGGCTCGCCATGCCCGCTGCGTCGTGGGCGAGATGACTGAGCAGCGGTGCAAAGGGGAACTCCGTGGAGATCTGGACCGTGTAGTCGTCCACCACGGTGATCTCGTCGACCATCGTGAAGAGGAAGGCGCGCTGGGACGCCATGTCCGGATCGGTCACCCGTTCGAGGTTGGCCTTGACCGCGTCCGCGGTGAACTCCGTGCCGTCGTGGAACGTGACGCCCTCGCGAAGGGTGAACTCCCACGTCAGCTCGTCAACCGGCTCCCACTCCGTAGCGAGACCCGCCTGCAGTTCCATCGCCTCGCTGAAGTAGACGAGGTTGTCGTAGATCTTCGTGCGAACGTTGCTCGAGGGTGAGTCGTTCGAGCCGTGGGGATCCAGGCTTACAACGTCCGACTGGCTCAGGATGATCAGCTCCTGCGCGGCCTGCTCTTCGCCGCTGTCTTCCTGCTGACCTTCGGCGAAGACAGGGATCGCCCAGACCAGCGCAAGGAGCGCAAGAGCGAGGATCCGTGTCGACCATTTCGCGTACACTCGGGTAACCTTATTCATAGGACCTCCTAGTGGTGAATAGTAACTCGTGCATGAATATTCGCCTTTTATGAGGAATGGTCAAGCGAACTGCTCACCTTTCGCAGCAGATCATACCTGTTTAGTTCCGGCGCGTTTCCTGTGCGCGATTACGGTAGGCGAGGGGTGTGATGCCGGTTCGTTGTCGTCCCGTAGTTGCGTCGGATGGTCCGGTTGATGTGATCGGGGGTTCGCTCTGCGATTTGGCAGAGCGTCGCGAGTCCTCCTGCGAGTAGGTCCTCGTGGTGTTCCATGAGCGACCGGGCGCGCTTCAGCCAGGCGGGAACGTCCCACCCAGCGGTTTCAGACTCGATGTCGGCGAGTAACGCGGTGAGAAGTCGGAGGAGGTCCCGCGATGCGGCGCAGCTCAGGGCAAGCATGGCTGTAGCTCGTTGGAGCGTTTGGAGGACAGGATCCGGCAGAATGAGGTTCCCCGGTCGCAGCATATCCAGGGCCTGATATCCGGTCGCTCGATCGAACCGTGCGTGCAGCGGTACGAGTTCGTCCGTACGGAATGCAACGTTCGCGATGCAGAGTGACTCTGTCCAGCATCCGCGAATTCTGTGGACGTCGGTAGGCTCGACGAGTCGCACCCAACCGCGCCTGACGCTCTCGCGCGTTGCGGCAACGACGTGGATCCCGCTGCCGGATTCGACCCATACGCTTTCCGAGAAGTCGTGACCATGCTCCGGCAATAATCCTCCGAATCCGAAGCGACGGCGCACGAAGTGGTATGACGAGTCGGGCGGAGCGTGGTCGTCAAGACGCAGTACTGGCGGGCCGCTCATGGCGATACATCGGAATACGGTATAGCGCCGCGGATCGTTGCAGGGCTTGGGGGATGCCGCGTGCGATCATGTAAGCGGGAGGATGGCTATGGAGCTCGGGCAAGGCTCGGACGAAAGGCTCGGAGGAGGCAGCTTCTCAATGCGTGACGCGCGCCTTCCGCGACTGCATCACGATGTAGCCTTCGGACGCGCCCACGGCCGAATCATCCGGCAGCCGCGCATCGAATGCTGGTATGACGACAGGACATTCTCGGGCGAACCGCTGTCGGGTGAGCTCGCCGTGCTCTCGCGCTCAGACGTCTACCAGGCGCTCGGCTGTTTGGCACGTATCTATGACTACGGGCGATGCTTTGAGCCGGTTGCCGATCCGCGAATCGTGAGGGAGCGGATTGCCCTCTCCGACTCGTCCGACCCGAGCGAGCCCTACGAGCTGCGCACCACAACGTCGGTTGGGACGATCGCCGAACGATTCCACAGCACCGCCTCCAGTTGGGCAAGCACGCGGGACACGTGGCCCGTGAAGTCCGTCGCCGACCTCCGTGTCATGGGGTGGATCCACGAGCACACGGACTGGCGGTTCAGCCGTGAGACATTCGATCGGATCGAGCGAGACTGGGACGATCTCGGAGCGCCTACGACGTACATGCCGCGCGCAAACGTCCAGCACCTCTACATCGACATCATGGGTGTGGAGGAGGGCGTCTTCCTTCTCCACGACGAACCCGTTGACATGGGTCGATACTTCAGCATTCTCGAAGAGAACCATCGTCGTCTCATCGATGTCTTCGCCGAATCGCCGGTGGACATCATCAACCTCGGCGATAACGCCCACGTTGCACGGCGATGTGCAGCTGGAAGCCGTCAAGGAACTGGTTGATGACGTGTTCCCGATCGACGGGATAGCCGCGATCCTCTCCGACCCACTCTAGTCGGTCTGTGACCTCCTTGAACAGGCTCGACGGATGATCGATCCCTTCGCGCGGAATCTGGTATTGGACGGAACCCGCCACTCACGACCGGCTGGCAGGCGGGGCGGTCGAGTCGCGAACGATCAGCTTCGGCTCGAGCAGCTCGGACTCGTGCGGTGCCGACGGATTGCCGATCTGGGCCAGGAGCATCGACGCCGCTCGCTCGCCGATGCGTCGAAACGGCTGCTCCACGGTGGTGAGCGGGACCTCGCAGTGCGCCGAGAAGGGCAGATTGTCGAAACCGACCACTGACAGCTGCTCGGGTATCCGCAGGCCACGGTTGAGCGCACTCCTGATCAGCTCGCTCGCGTTGCCGTCGTTCATGGCCACGATCGCCGTCGGTGGACGGGAGAGACCGAAGAGGGTATCGAGGATCGTGTCTGCCGTTTTCGAGTGGATGTATCCCGTTTGCTCCGTTTCTTCGGGTTGCTTCTCGGAGGGTTCCATGTCTTCGAAGCTGACGATCACCAGATCGTCTCGCAGCGGAACCCGTGCATCGATCATCGCCTGGCAGTACCCGCGGAAGCGCTCGGCTTCGGATTCGATGCTCGCGACCGATCCGGCGATGAAGGCGATGTCGTGATGCCCGAGCTCGAGGAGGTGCTCGGTGGCCTCGTAGGTGCCGCGGAAGTTGTCTACTGCGACGAACGGCGTGTCGAGCCCGCGCAACCGGCGATCGATGATGACGAGCGGGTAACGTCGCACGAGAAGCGAGCTGAAGGCTCCAATATTGTCGACGCTCGAGTACGGGTAGACTATGAGACCGGCGACACCGTGACCCGGATCGCTATCGAGTATCTCGCGCTCGAGCACGACGTCCGCAGCCGAGTTCCGAAAGGACGTGTGGTAGCCTCGTTCCTTGACTACGTGTTCCACACCGACGAGCGCGCCGAGTGCAAGCCGCTCCTGAAACGGCAATACGAGCGAGATGATCGCGAGCCGGCGATCGTCCGATGGCGAGCCGGGGCGCCAGGTGCTCCGGGACGTGACAAAGCTTCCCTTACCTTTCGTGCGTGACACAATTCCCTTTGATTCGAGCTCTTTCACCGCGCGGACGGCAGTGATTCGGCTGACGCCGAACGCTTCAGAAATTTCCTGTTCGGTGGGAATGCGATCGCCCGGGCGGAGGTTGTTCTGCTCGATCTGCTCGAGGAGATAGTTGGTGATCTGCCGGTAGAGCGGCTCCTCAATTGACATATCTTTATCAGGTGTGGTTTCCACTATATGACCGCACCCACGATGGCTTTGTCCGGTACAGGCATCTTGTTGTAATTCTCGCACGGCTAGAGTCAATAATCAAGATTTTCCTTTGACAGATCGGTGAAGGTCGTCTATCATCATGATATATCAAAAGCGAGCATATACCTGTACTAATGATATGCTAAGGATAGCAGGCAAGCAGGATTCAGCTCGCACGAGGAGGTCGCGATGAGGAAAATCGCAGTGTTGATCGTCGTATTGGGGCTCGTGGTGGCAATGGTTGCTTCGGCCGCCGGTCAGGGTGAAGAGCCGGAAGGAGGCGAGGGTCTCAGTCTCTGGACCTGGAAGATAGCGATGGTTCCCGGCTTTGAAGCCGCCGGAGACCTGTTCGAGGAAGCCACCGGTCACTCGCTGACCGTCGAAGCGTACTCACCTGACGAGACGTACCGCCAGCGGGTCATCGCCGCGGCGAATTCCGGCGATCTGCCGGATGTTGTCCACTGGTGGGCGACTCGCGGAGTCGGCTTCGAAAACACGCTGGTGAACATGAACGACAAGGTGACCGACGACTTCCGGGCCAGATTCAGCGCCACGGCGTTTGACGCATCGATCGTCACCGAGCGCGACGTGAGGAACTGGGCCGACGACGCACAGTCGAGTAACGTTGTTCTGGGGCTCGAGCCTGGCGATATTCACCAGATCCCTCTGGATGTCGGCGGTTTCTTCACGATCTACGCAAACAACGACATTCTGGCTGAGGTCGGACTGGAGAACCAGGTCCCGGAGAGCTACGAGGAGTTCATCGAGTTTGCAGCCGAGGTAGCCGAAGGAACGGACTACGCCGGTTTCGTGTTCGCCGGCGGCCTGTCGGACGTGTACTACAATTGGATGGGCCGGGCAGTCGAGGCGAGCTATCTCGGGGTCGACACGTCGGTAGGCCTGATCAATCGTGAAGAGAAGATGAGTGACCCGGAGAACATCAAGCCCCTGAAGATGTTCGAAGCGATGGTCAACGCCGACGTGCTGCTCGATGGATCGATCTCGATGGACATCGACGCTGCGGACCAGGCGTTTGCCGTGGGTCAGGCCGCGTATCTGCTCGGTGGCTCGTTTACCTATGGCCAGCTGAGCGCCATGGGCATGGACGTATCGAACGTCTCGTCGTTCACGGTCCCGCTGATGGAGGGCTCAGAGCACGACCAGTTCCTGACGAACTCGTTCACGCTGACGGCGCTTGCGATCAGCGACGCGTCGGACAACAAGGAAGCCGCCTGGGATCTGGTTGAGTTCCTCACCGCGGATCCGGCGGGAGCCGTCGCTCTGGCCAACGATGGCTACGTTCTCCCGGCAGCGAACCTTGGTGCTAATCGATCCGACCTCACCCCGGTTCTACAGAACATGTACGAAGGGTTCAGCGATGAGCCGAACGTCGTGACGCTCGTCGACAACCATCCGACCAACATTGGTCGAAGAGCCGAGTGGGATGAGTTCTACAACGACATGCAGAGGATCATCACTGGCGAACTGACGGCTGAGGAAGTCGCAGAACGATTCGATGAGAATGCGGCTGCCGAAGCTGCGGGTGGCAACTAACCCGCCAGACTGCTATACATAGCTGTTCAGATCGACCGGAGTGCAGGTCGCGGTCGGCCTGTACTCCGGCGTGCGAGAATCTTTCTCGGTTCTCTGGAGATTCACCATCGGGAAGGAGTCCTTCATTGGTACTGGCTAGACGGAAGCTACACGAGACAGTAACCGGATATCTGTTCTGCTTGCCGGCTCTCCTCCTTTTTCTGACCGTTGGATTGTACAGCGTCGTTTTTTCGGTCTTTCTGAGTTTCTTCAACTGGTCGGGAGTCGACTTCGCGGGTACCGCACGCTTCGTGGGCTTTGACAACTTCAAGTACTTCCTCTTTGGGGGGAGCGCGATCAACACGAGAATCTTCTTCTCGGGGTTGTTCAACAACATCAAGATCGGGTTCTTCACGATTCTGTTCGTCGTCCCGATCGCGCTTGTCCTGGCGTTCATCGTAACGAATGTGAAGCGTTCGGGCGTGCTGAGGACGATCTACTTCCTTCCGATGGTCGCCAGCGGCGTGGGCATCTTCTACGTCTGGCGGGGCCTCTTCGGCGCCTCAGGCCTTCTGAACACCGTGTTCGCAGCCGTCGGGCTGGATATGCTCGTCGTCAGACAAGGATTGCTCGGAGATCCCAGTACGGCACTGATCGGTGTCATCATCACGACGATATGGGCGGCAATTCCCGGGACGATGATTCTGTACTACGCGGGGCTTGCCGGCATAGACCAGACACTCTACGAAGCCGCGGAGATCGATGGAGCGGGCAAGGTCCGAACCCTGCTGCACATCACGTGGCCGTTGCTGAAGCCCATAACGATCATCATTATCATCCAGCAACTCAATCTTGCCTTTCAGATGTTCGAGAACATCTGGGTTCTCACCGGCGGCGGGCCCGGAGGGGCTACCGACGTCGTGGGCACGCTGATCTTCACGACTGCATTCGAAGATCAGTACTACGGCATGGCAAGCGCGATGGGGTGGTCGGTCTTCGCGCTCACGCTCACGCTGTCGTTGTTGAGCATGAAGTTCTTCCAGAGCGAATCGTAACGGTGGGTGGACGAATTGGGTAGCATCAAGAAGAATCCATCGGCAGAGTTGTTCAAGTACGTCCTCCTTCTGTCGTTCGCGGTCACGTGTCTGTACCCTTTCCTGTGGATGATCGGGACCTCTCTGAAGTCGGCCATGGAAGCCCTCGGTAGCCCCGCAACCGTCTGGCCTCGGGAGGGTTGGTACCCCGAGACCTATGCCGAGGTGTGGGCGAAGCTGGATTTCTCCAAGTACTTCCTGAACAGCATGACGATCAGTTTGACCGTCGTCGTGGGCGTCAACCTTCTCTACTCAATGATGGGGTTTGCTCTCGCGCACATCAACTTCGCCGGCAAAAAGGTGGTGTTCGTCGGGTATATTGCCCTGATCCTCGTTCCCGGGCTGACGGTGCAGATTCCGCTCTACATTAATATGGTCGCACTCGGGATGGCGGACACTCTGCCGGGCCTTGTTCTCCCCATCATCAATGGTGCGGGGCCCTTTGCCGTCTTCCTGTTCAGGAACTACTTCCTGTCGCTCTCGCACGATCTGCTCGAGTCCGCGAAGATCGACGGTTGCAGAACGTTTCGCATCTACTGGATGATCTATCTCCCGCTGGCATTGCCGGTAGTGGGTACGATTACCGTCCTCAATTTCATCAGCTCCTGGAACGGCATTCAGTGGCCACTGATCATCCTGCGAAGCAGGACGTGGTATACCTTACCGCTCGGTATCATGTATCTCGATCAGTCGGCCTTCACGCAATGGAATGTGCTCATGGCCGGGTCTATGTTCTCGGTCGTCCCCGTAATACTCATCTTCGTGATGCTGCAGAAGTCCTACATGCGTGGCCTCACCGCCGGCGCGATCAAGGGCTGAGCGGTGCTGCAACCGCCGCCCACCCGTGCTATAAAGCCCCATGGCCAGAATTCGCTTCACCGGTGTCGACTACGCGGCCTCGCTGGGGATGTTCGTCTACGCGTCGAGCGTCGTCGCAACGCCCATCATTCTCCTGCGCATCGCCGACGAGCTCTCGTTCTCGCTCGCCGAGGGCGGCGGCATCGAGGCGGTACGCGCGGTGTTCCTGCTCGCGATCCTCGTCGCGAGCGGCGCGGCCGCAGTCCGGTTCGGGAAACGAGCCTCGCTCAGCGCGGGGTCGTTTGCCCTGGGGGTGGGGCTGATCGCGTACGCGTTCGCGCCCACCTACGCGGTGGTGCTCCTCGCGATCGTGCTCGTAGGTCTGGGCGGTGGAGTCCTGGAGGCCCTGCTCAACCCGCTCGTCCAGGACGCGCACGCCGACGATTCGGGTCGCTACCTCAACATCGTGAACGCCTTCTTCTCGGTCGGGGTGCTGACGTCGGTGATCGTCGTGGGGGACCTGCTCACCCGTGGGGTCTCGTGGCGCCTTCTCATCGGTGCGATCGGGCTGCTTTCGGTCGCCTGCGGCGTATTCTTCCTCGCCGTGCGCGACCCCGAGTCCGGTCCCGCGCGGGCGTCGGGTCGCGAGGCCGCGTCCGCTGATACCGGCGCGCGACTGTCGGGAGCCTGGCACCACGCGCGGGCCATCGTGCGCGAGCCGGCGTTCTGGCTCTTCTCCGTCGCGATGTTCTGCGGCGGTGGCGCCGAGGGCGCGTTTACCTTCTGGAGCGCGAGCTACATCCAGATTCATTTCGATGCGCTCGCGCGCGCCGGCGCGTTCGGCACCGCGGCGTTCGCGGCGGGTATGGTCGTCGGGCGCCTCGGCTTCGGCAGATTCGTCCCGCAGCGCGGGCTGCGCGCGCTCATCATCGCGTCCGCGCTCACCGGCGTCGTCGCGAGCCTGGGCGCGTGGGCGATCGGCACGGCGGTGGGTTTCTACGCGATCGTGTTCGTCGCGGGCCTTTCGATCGCCTGCTTCTGGCCGAGCATCCAGTCGCACTCGGCGGCGGTGATTCCGCTCGACTCCACGATGCTCTTCATCCTCCTCTCGTGCGCCGGGATCCCCGGCTTCGGCCTCACTTCGTGGGTTATGGGGCTGATCGCCGAGTCGTACGGCCTGCGTGCAAGCCTGCTCGTCATCCCGGGGCTCCTGAGCGTGCTCGCGATCGTCATGCTCGTCTCTCCGCGGCCTTCCAGGCAGCAGGCTTCGTGACACGCCTCGCCGGACCGGGGTAGTCTCTGCCCATGGAATACCGATCGCTTGGCACGAGCGGGATCGAGATCAGCGCGATTTCGCTGGGGACGGAGTACCTTCTGGCGGCCTCCGTGGAGGAGACCGAGGCGACGGTCGCCGCCGCGATCTCAGGCGGCGTGAACTACTTCGACCTCTTCTACGCCCAGCCTGAGTTCCGCGATCGGCTTGGGGCGGTGCTCGAGCCGTATCGCGAGCGGATCATGCTCGCCGCCCACTACGGTGCGGGCGAGAAGAACGGGCAGTACGAGCGCACTCGCGATCCGCGCCGATCCGAGGCGTACTTCGCGGACTTCCTGAAGCGCTACCGCACCGACCACACCGACGTCCTGTTCTGCCACAACTGCGACGAGATGTCCGACCTCGAGGCGATGCTCGCGCCCGGCGGACTGTGCGACGCGATCGAGGCGCACCGCGATGCGGGCAGGGCCCGCCTCGTGGGGTTCAGCGGCCATACCGCAGCTACCGCCGCGGCCGCGGTTGAGACGGGCCGATTCGACCTGCTCATGTTCCCGGTCAACGTCACCACTCACGGCGATCCGGAGGCCGAGGCGCTGTACGACCTCTGCCTGGCACGCAACGTGCCGATCGTCGCGATGAAGCCGTACGCCGGCGGGTCGCTGGTGGGGCAGGACATGCAGGTCGCATACGAAGTGCGGGTGGCGTCGCCGGCGGGCGCGGGGGCGGGGAGCGCCGCGGTGCAGTGCCTCGCGTACGCGCTCTCGCGGCCGGGTGTGGTCGCGGTCGTACCCGGGTGCGCGAGTCCGGAACACGTCGCCGACGCGCTCTCCTGGTGCGCAGCGGACGGGCTCGCGCGCGACTTCTCCGCGCTGCTCGAGGAGCACGCGGGGACCGCCCGCGGCCAGTGCACGTACTGCAACCACTGTCTGCCGTGCCCGTCGGAGATCGACATCGGCTCGGCCCTGCGCTTCTACGATACGCACCGAACCGCTCTCTCCGGGGCGCCCGCCGAAGTCGCCGAGTGCATCCGGTGCGGCATCTGCACGCGGCGCTGCCCCTTCGAGGTCGACGTCGTGCCGCGGATGGTCGAGATGCAGGAGGCGCTCCGCCCCGGGGCGTAGCTAGCTCCCGACTCAGTCGGTTTTTGACCCGCCGTACCACGATGAGGCTTGCGTTCAGCCGTATCGCCGCTTAGACTGGAACGATGAAAACTTTCCTGGACGCAAGAATCGCAGCCATCGTGAACGTCGTGACGTTCCTGGGTATGCTCGTCGTTAACATCCTCGCGACGTCGCTTCCTCTGAACGACATGACCACGGGTGACCTGTCCGACGCGCTTCCGAATCTCTTCGTGCCGGCCGGTTTGACGTTCTCGATCTGGGGAGTGATCTGGTTGCTGCTCGCCGTCTATCTCTTCCTGCAGCTGCGAAGCGCCTTCGACCGCAGGGGCGCCGAAGACAGCGGCATGATCGACAGCGACCCCTACGCTCCAGGCGTCGTCGGCTTCTGGTTTCCGCTCAATATGATCCTCAACGCCGGCTGGATCTTCGCGTGGCACTACCAGCTCGTTGGTCTGTCGGTCCTCATCATGCTCGCGCTGCTTGCAACGCTCATCGTTATGTTCCTCAATATCGACGCGATGATTCGCACGACCGGATCGCAGCGATTCGCGCGAGTCCCGATCTCGGTCTACTTCGGCTGGATCACGATCGCTACGATCGCCAACATTACCGCCTTTTTCGTCTCGGTCGGGTGGGGCGGATCCGGCGGGTCGGCCGTCGTATGGACGATCGTCGTTATCGCGGCGGGACTCGCCGTGAACGTCCTCATGCTGCTCCGCCATCGGAGCTTCGCCTTCGCGGCGGTCGCCGTCTGGGCGTTCGCCGGGATCGCGATCAAGCGCGTAGGCGAGGGAACGCCGGAGGGTCCCGGCGTCCTCATCGCTGCGATCGTGGCGGGAGTCGCGCTCGTAGTCCTGGGAGTCGTGCTGGCGATTCGAGGACGAGGCGCCGCGTAGCCGCTTGACCAACCCGGCGCCGCGTGATCAAATCCGCGCTCATGACACGAGCGGTCCGCAGGCGCCGTTCCTATTTCGCGCAGCGTAACGTCCTCGCCTGGGAACGCCCGGGCATCATGCGCAAGCACATCTACACCGGCGCGATGGGCAACGTCTGGGCCCATCTCATCAGCGGCATCTTCTTCGTCTACTTCGGTTCGCAGATCGGGATGACCGAGCTGCAGTGGGGGACGATGGCCGGGATATCCTCCTGGCTCATCGCCGCCCAGCTCTTTTCAGCGCGTCTCACCGAGCGCACGGGGCAGCGCAAGCGCACCTGGTTCTGGCTCGCGATGACCGACCGGGTGCTGCGCTTCGTGGGCGTGGCGGTCGCGCTGTGGGCGTGGAACGGAGGCTCCTCCTTCGCGCCCGCGATCCTCATGATCGCGATCTCCGTGGCGAACCTCGCGGGCGCGATGGGCTCTCCGCCGTGGTTGAGCTGGCTCGCCGACATCATTCCGGAGGACGAGCACGGGACGTTCTGGGGCAGACGATCGCTGTGGATCTCCATCGCGACGATGCTCGCGGTCGTGCCTGCAGGGCTCGTCACGGACCGGATTGCACCCGAGTCCCGACTCGCCGCCACGGTTGGCGTGCTCGCGGTCGCGACGCTCATCGGCTGTCTGGACCTGCTCATCCACGGGACGATCCCGGAGCCGCTCGCGGCGAAGGCCTCCTCGCCACCGCGGCCGCGCGACTTGACCGACCCCTTTGCCGATCCGGCGTTCCGGCCGTGGCTCGTCTTCAACGCGGTGTGGACCTTCGGCATGACGCTGGGCGGCGCCCTCGCGACGATCTACTTCGTCGACCATCTGGGCATCAGCGAGAACTTCCTGGGCGGCACGGTCGTTCTGACCTCGTTCACGTTGTTCGGGGTCATGGCCGCGAGCCGTCCGTCGGGACGGCTGGTCGACCGGTACGGCCCGCGAATCGTGCTCATCGGCGGGCATCTGCTGTGGTCGTTTCTGCCGTTCTTCTGGTTCTTTGCCTCGCCCACGACCGCGCTCTTCTTCCTCGCCGTGGCGAGCGTCTTCGGCGGGGGCGGTGCGGAGGCCGCGACCAACGCCGCGACGAAGCTTATCCTGCGCGCGCCCCCGGCCGAAAAGCGCGCGACCTACAGCGCGGTGTCCGCCACGGTGGGCAGTATCGCCGGCGGGCTCGGTGCGCTTGCCGCCGGTGCGATCCTCCATCTCGTGACCACGTACGCCCCCGAAGCCTTCCTCGTGCGGTGGGGAGATGGCTATCGGATCCTCTTTGCGGCGTCATTCCTCCTGCGACTGTTGTCGACCCTCGCGATCCTGCCGCGGACGCCGCGCGTGCGTCGCCCGCCCGCGCCCGCCGTACCCGTGTGACCGCCGCGGCCGCCGCGCGTGACCAGAGCCTCCGCCGGGCGTGACTCCCCGGCCGGTTGGCACTATCTTGGGCGGCAATGGCAGGTGAACTCCACTTCGATCAGGTGACCACGCGCGGCGGGGATTCGGGCGACTCCTCGCTCTTCGACGGCGAGCGGCGGAGCAAGGCCGATCCGGTCTTCGAGGCGCTCGGCGACCTGGACGAGCTCGGCTCGTGGCTCGGCGTCGTGCGGGCGCGCCATCGCGACGAGTGGGAGGGACCGCTGCGCGATCTGGACGCCGAGCTCTACGACGTGCAGACGGTTCTCCAGCGTATCTCCGCGATGATCGCGTGCAGCCCGGGCACCCCTGCCTACGCCCGGCTCGAACGTCTCGGCGAGGAGGCGGTCGAGGCGCTCGAGCTACGCGAGGCCCGGCTGCTGAAGGTCACCCGGATCGAGCCGGTATTCGTCGTGCCCGGAGCGGACGCGGCCGCCGCGGAGCTCGACTACGCGCGCACGCTCTGCCGACGCGGTGAGCGGCGGATCGTCGCGGTGATCCGCGACCCGGCGCGGCATCGACCCGATCTGCACACCGCGCAGCACTACGTGAACCGGCTGTCCGATTACCTGTTCATCGCGGCGAGGAGCGCGGAGCAGCTCGCCGAGGGGAATCGGTGATCGCGCACGCCTTCAGGATACGAGCTCCTGAGGCAGGTGCGGTACGCGATTGATGTAGCGCACGTGGATCTCGTCGACCGGTTCCAGGTCGAGCCGCGTGATCGCGGTATTGAAGTGGTAGAACGTCAGGCGCGGCGCGGGAAGCCGACCGAGCACCGCCTTCAGCAGCGCCTCGATGAACCCCGCGTGGCTGACGATCGCCACCGGCCCGTCCTGGCCGTCGTTGGCCCATTCCCACAGCCGGCCCGCCACCCGAACCGCGCGTCCCTGGCACGTCGGCCAGTCCTCCTCGCCCCGGGCGGGGTCCCACCACCCCTCTTCCTTCACGCCATCGGTCAGGACGACGTGCGGAAACTCGGCTGAAATCTGCTCGCGGGTCATGCCGGGGTAGCCCACGACGCCGCGCTCGTCGCGGTGGTCGAGGAAGATGCCGCCGCTCTCGTGGATGTCGATCCAGACTTCCGGTCGCACGCCGATCGCCGCACCGATCGCGGTGGCCGTCTCGAGCGAGCGGTGCATCGCGCTGCAGTAGAGCCGCTCGATCCCGTACCCTTGAACGGTCTCCACGCCGGTATCCTCCAGGTCGATCCCATGGCGCTGCTCCGGATGCGGTTCGGTCGCGAGGTGGTGCGCGAGACGCGCGGCCTGCGTCTTGCCGAGCTCGGTCAGCTTCGGGTCGCACACGCGCTCGCGCGCGTCCGCGAGCGCGTTGTTGGACGATTGGGCGTGACGGATGATGTAGAGCTCCACGGATGCCTCTCTGGGGGTCGGTGTGCCGGCGCTGGGGGCGGCCTGCTCTCATCATCGCGGGGCTATGTGAGGATTTCAAGAGGGCGGGCGCGATCACGCGCGCGCTCGCGGCACCTCCACCGCCTTCCCGCTCCGCGCCGACTCGTACCCCGCCTCAACGACCGCGAGGCTCTGTCGCTCGCTCGTTCCGGTCGTGGGGCCCGCGCGGCCGGTCTCCACGTAGTCGGCGAACGCCTCGATTTCGCGCGCGAAGGCGTTCGGGCCGTCGGTTTCCACGGCGCGCCGATCGACGCCGTCGGGGCGGATGATGTCGACCGTCTCGCCGTGTCCGTGGAGCGTTCCCGATTCTCCGTGCACCACGAAGCCGGAGAAGCCCTGAGGTACCTGCGTCTCGCAGCTCTGCACGATCGAGACGGCGAGCCCGTCGGTCGTCGTGAGCACGCCGGTCATCGTGCCTTCCAGGTCGGTCCGGCGGAAGCTCGCTCCGTGGTGCTCGGCGAGGTAGACGGCGGCTATCTCGCCGAAGACGTGGCGGATGCGGGCGACGCTGTGCACGCCGTGGAGCATCCACGTGCCGGTCCCGCCGAGCTCGGGAACGGTGAGCCAGCGGCGCCTGCCGTCGTAGCCGAAGTCGGGCGCGCGAAAGCCCTGCGCGAAGGAAGCGGCGAGCGGCGCACCGATCGTCTGCTCGTCGAGCAGCTCTCGCACCGCGCGGGTGAGCGGCTCGTAGACCGCGCTTTCGGCGACGTAGAGCCGGCGGTCGTTCGCGTCAGCGGCCGCGAGCATCCGATCGGCCTCCTTCACGCTCGTCGCCATCGGCTTCTCCACCAGGACGTGCTTGCCGGCCTCGAGCGCCCGGATCGCCTGCGGTGCGTGCAGCGCGTGCGGTGTGCAGATGGACACGGCATCCACGTCCGGCGCGGCGAGGGCCTCGTCCAGGTCGGTGACCAGGCGGGCGTCGCTGTGCAGGTCTTCGGCGATGGCGCGGAGGTGCTCCGCGTCGTCGTCGACAAGCGCCGTCACCGCCACGCGCCCCTTCAGCTCATCGGCTGCCTGCACGTGCCTGCTTCCCGCCCAACCGATTCCCACCACTGCGATGCGTACCATGCTCGTCCCCTCGGCTCCAGTGTACCGGGCGCGCAACCAGCTTGTCGAACCGCTGCGCGCGCCTTCCGCCGAGGGATAGAGACCGTGCGACGATAGGTCCTCGGATCCGGTCGGACTTCTCGCAGGTGCGTCGCTTAGCGAGGCCGCTCTCGCTCGTGGATGTGGCCGTCGGGTCGGTGAACCCCGGGAGAATGATCGAACGCGTCTGTTCAACCGCTCTGCCGGGCGTGGTGTTCGCGGCAGCCTGCATGGTATACTATTAGAGAAACCGGTTTTGTGAGGACGGTGGCGATGGTGCTCGTCAACGGCAGCGGCTCGGGACAACGGTCGACAGGAGGGACCATGAGCAACCAGGCAGGCGGAAACCCGAAAAGCCTCAACATCAATACGCTTGCGAAGCTCGCTCAAGTCTCCAAGGGAACCGTCTCCAAGGCGCTCAACGGACGGCCAGGCGTTGGCGAGGACACCCGGGCGCGCATCCTCGAGCTCGCAACACAGCTCGACTTCCGACCGAACTCGTCGGCTCAAGCGCTGGTCCACAAGCGAACGCAGAACATCGGTGTGCTGATTCCGCACGAGGCTGGACAGACGCTGACCGGGCCGTATTGGCCGCGGATCATCACCAGTATCGCCGCAAGAGCGGCCGCGGCCGACTACAACGTACTCCTCCTGACACCGAAGACCGAAGGTGACATCGAATCGGCGTACAAGGTCGTCCTGCAGACGCGGCGCGTCGACGGACTTATCATCGGGTCGGAGCTTCTCGATACGAAGAGTATCTCGCGACTCGTCGTCCAAGAGCTTCCCTTTGTCCTGATCGGCAGGAATCCCGGCTTCGCGGGACAGTACGTGGACGTGGACAACCGCTCTGCGGCGTCTGAGACTGGCTCCTACATGCTCAGACGCGGCTTTCGGCGTCTTGGTCTGCTCTCCGGGCCGCTCGAGTATCCGTACACGAGGCTGCGGATCGAGGGTTTCCGGGACGGTGCACGCGAGTCCGGGGGCGAGCTGGTCGCTGTGGAATCGGCAGAGACCTACGATACCGCCCACGTCCGTGCCGCCGTTCGGCGCATGCTGAACCATAGCGGCATCGAAGGGCTATTCATCGCATCAGGCGGCGACTTCATGTTCGACACGCTTGACGAGCTCCGCGTGAACGGGTGCGATCCACGTTCGATCGGGCTGACCGTGTTTGACGACTACCGGTATATTGACTTCATCGAACCGAAGCTGACCGCGGTCCGACAGCCGCTCGAGGCGATGGGCCGGGCCGCGACGGAGATGCTGTTCTCGTTGATGGCCGGCGAGCCCGACGTTGTCACGGAGGTAACCCTGCCGGCGACTATCGTCGCGAGAGAGTCGTGCGGGGAGACCGACGGCGGCAGTTTCGTGTTGACAGATCAGACGGCCGGTGGTAATCTCTGACCTCAATAGAGAAACCGGTTTCGCAAACGACGCCGGACGGTACTTCCTAAAGGAGGAATACAGTGAGAACTCCATCAATTGTTGCCCTGGTCGCGTTTCTAGTGACGGCCGGTGCCTTCGCAAGTGGTTCGAGCGAACCCGCAGATCCGAACGCGATCGGCGGGACGATTACCATGCTGACCAATCGCACGGACGTCGTCGACACGGACTTCGTCGAGTACGCAGAGCGCTTCCGGGAACAGTACCCGGACGTAACGGTCGAGTTCGAAGCGATGACCGATTACGAGGGCGAGCTTCGCACGAGGATGAACACGCAGGACTACGGCGACGTGCTCATGATCTCGAGCGACCTGCCCGTTGACCAGCTGCCGGACTTTCACGAGCCGCTCGGCACGTACGAGGAGCTGAAGGACGAGTACCTGATCGTCGACGAGCAGATGTACGACGGCCTCGTCTACGGCATCCCGGTCGGAATCACCGTTCAGGGCATCGTATTCAACCAGCCGGTCTTCGACGCCGCAGGGATCACCGAGTATCCGACGACTCCGAACGGGTTTGTCGAGATCATGCAGCAAATCGAAGCGAACACAGACGCAATTCCCTACTACACGAACTATGCGGCTGGCTGGCCGCTGAACTGGAACGGGCACGTCATCGGTATCTCCGGTAACCCCGACTATCCGAACAAGGTCATGGCCGAGATCGACGAGCCGTGGGCTGAAGGCGAACCGCACTACGTGCTGGCGAAACTCCTCTGGGATCTCGTCTCCGCGGATGTGATTGAGAACGACCCCACGACGACCGACTGGGAAGACTCCAAGCGAATCATGGGGAACAACGAGATCGGCGCGATGATTCTAGGTTCCTGGGCGATCTCGCAGATGCAGGAGTTTGCCGATTCGCCGGATGACATCGGGTACATGCCCTTCCCGTACACGGTAGACGGGCAGATCTACTCCGAGATGAGCGGCGATTACAACATTGGTATCAACGTCCATTCGGACAACAAGGCCACCGCGCGAGCGTGGGTTGACTTCTTCGTGAACGAGTCGGGATTCGCGCAGGATCAGGGGATGATTCCTCCTGTGCAGGGCGCTTCGTTCCCCGAGACGCTCGTGCAGTTCGAAAACCTTGGTGTCGAGTTCCTGCAGGCAAATCCGGCGCCCGAAGGCATGGAAGGCCTCGTGAACGAGATTGACGGGCGGGCGGAGATCGGGCTGAACGACGGCGCGTTCCGACAGCGCATCGTGGAAGCGGCGCTTGGTCGACGCGACGAGTCATTCCAGGACATCATGGACGACCTCAACGCCCGCTGGACGCGAGCACGGGACGAGCTGGGCCTCTAGGCTCCTGCGTCCGATTCTCATGACATCTGGCAGGGAGGCGACGCTTCCCTGCCCCTTTTTTCTGGACGGAGTCACCATGTTGAGGTTCTCGAGCCTATCTTACAAAGCCCAACGACGGGTTCTCATCGTCGGCTTCCTAATAGTCCCGATCGGTCTGCTCATCGCATTCTCCTACCTGCCGGTCACGATGATGCTCCGAGACAGCCTGACCGAGTGGGACGGTCGAAGCCTCGATCGCGAGTTCGTGGGCCTGCAGAACTACATGCGCATTTTCACCCGCCCTGACTATTTCTCGGTCTTCCGGGTCAGCCTCTACTACCTCGCCGGGTCCTTCGTCCAGATTATCCTTGCGCTCGTGCTCGCGACGATCATGAGCTTCGAGATGCGTGGACGCGGCTTCTTCAAGGCGGCCATCTTCTTTCCGTATCTGCTGAACGGCGTCGCGATCGGGTTCATCTTTCTTTACTTCTTTCGGCCCGACGGAACGCTCGACATGGTCCTCGAGCTCTTCGGTCTCGGCAGATACACGCAGCTATGGCTTGGCAACCCGGCGATCGCGAACATCTCGCTGGCCAGCACCTCGGTGTGGCGGTTCATGGGGTTCAACTTCATTATCTTCCTTGGCACAATTCAGTCGATTCCGAACGAGCTTTACGACGCTGCTGCGATAGACGGTGCAAACCGGTTCCAGCAGTTCCGCCGTATCATCCTGCCGAGCATCAAAACGATCATTGAGTTGAACCTGATCCTCTCCATAAACGGCGCGATCAGCGTGTTTGAAATCCCGTTCATTATGACAGGGGGGGCCAACCAGACCCGGACCTTCGTCATCCAGACGGTCGACACGGCCTTCAAGTTCAACCGGTTCGGGCTCGCCTCCGCGATGGCGATTGTGCTGCTCGCAATCGTCGTGACGGTCACGATGGTTCAGCGCATGCTCATACCCCGGGAGGAGACAATATGAGAAAGCGCCTCCAGGACATCCCGCTGCTGATCGTCAAGTACGCGATCCTCGTCGCCGGTACGATGGCCGTCATCGTTCCCATTGTCGTGGTCCTTTTCGCGTCGCTGAAGGGTACCGATGAGTACCGAGCGACCGCCCCCCTTGTTCCTCCGGAGAACTGGCTTAACTTCGAGAACTACGTTGAGGCGTTCGTCGACGGCAATATGCTGACCGGGTTCGTGAATACCGCGATTATCATGGCGTTGGCTCTGACCGGCGCCATCATTCTCAGCTCAATGGTCGCTTATATCCTGAGCCGATTCAGCTTTCCAGGGAAACGCCTCATCGTCGGCGCCTTTCTGTTCGCAATCCTGATCCCCGGCGTGACGACGCAGGTCTCCATCTTCCAGGTGATCAACGCGCTCGGGCTGTTCAACACGCGTATGGCCGCGATAATCCTGTTCATGGGTACGGATATCATCGCGATCTACATCTTCCTGCAGTTTCTCAACAGCAGTGTCTCGCGGTCGCTGGACGAGTCGGCGATGATGGACGGCGCCTCCTACCTCACGATCTACGGGAGAATCATTCTGCCGCTGCTGAAGCCGGCCATCTCAACGGTACTCATCTTGCGGGGAGTCATCGTCTACAACGACTTTTACATCCCGTTCCTCTATATGCCGCGGCGTGGCCTTCAGGTGATCTCCACCGCGCTCTTCCGCTTCATCGGTCCCTACGGGCGACAGTGGGAGATCATCTCGGCGGCGGTGATCATTACCGCGATCCCTACGCTGATCGTGTTCCTGCTGCTTCAGAAGTACATCTACAACGGATTCGTCTCCGGCGCCATCAAGTAGCGCGCGGCCGCAGATCGTTCGCCTGAAAGCCAGCCTTCCCGCTCCGATACCGCCTCACGGCGTGTAACACCAGATCCAACCCGAGCCTGAGGAGGACGTACAGGTCCGTGTAGCTGTGCTCTATCACCACCGCCGCGAGCGTCAGACCGAAGCGGATCTGTCTCTGCCATCGGCTTCTCCACCAGGACGTGCTTGCCGGCCTCGAGCGCCCGGATCGCCTGCGGTGCGTGCAGCGCGTGCGGTGTGCAGATGGACACGGCATCCACGTCCGGCGCGGCGAGGGCCTCGTCCAGGTCGGTGACCAGGCGGGCGTCGCTGTGCAGGTCTTCGGCGATGGCGCGGAGGTGCTCCGCGTCGTCGTCGACAAGCGCCGTCACCGCCACGCGCCCCTTCAGCTCATCGGCTGCCTGCACGTGCCTGCTTCCCGCCCAACCGATTCCCACCACTGCGATGCGTACCATGCTCGTCCCCTCGGCTCCAGTGTACCGGGCGCGCAACCAGCTTGTCGAACCGCAGCGCGGGCCGTCCCTCAGGCCCGCTTCGCCTCGGCGACGGGCTTTCCCACCTCGCAGCTCTCGTCTTCGGCGACGAGGATCCTGACGAGCGTGCCGGAGAAATCGGCCTTGATCTCGCTCGTGGTCTTGTCGGAGGTCATCTCGGCGAGGACGTCGCCCTCCGCGAACGAATCTCCCTCGCCGACCATCCACTCGGTGATCGTCCCCTCCTCCTGGGTCAGGCCGACGCGCGGCATCAGTATCTGTTCCATCAGTAGTCCTCCACGTCGACCCAGGCTCCGCCGCGCGCGGACCGGTCGGCCGCGTCGAGCACGAGCTGACACGCGAGGCCGTCCTCGAAATCCGGTTCGATCCGACGGTCGGCGATTACGGCGTTGACGAAGTCGTAGGCCTGGTTCACGAAGGTGTCGCCGAAGCCGATGATGTGCCCCGCCGGCCACCAGTTTGCGGTGTACGGGTGCGACGCCTCGCCCACCTGGATCCGGCGGTATCCCTGGAGCGTCTCCGGATCGTCGGTACTGTAGTAGTGAAGGTCGTTCATCTGCTCCATGTCGAATACGATCGACCCCTTGCTCCCGTTGACCTCGATCCGGTTCTGGTTGCGGTGTCCGGCGCCGTAGCGCGTCGCCTCGATGTACCCGAGCGCCTTCGAGTCGCGGAAGCGGAACATCATCGCGCTCGCGTCGTCTACGTCGACGGCGCCAGTCTCTCCGCTAGTCTTCGCCGAGAAGCCGTCCATCTCGGTCGCGACCGGACGCTCGGACACGAAGGTCTCCTGCGTGCACACGATCCGCGCGATGTCGCCCACGAGAAACCGTGCGGTGTCGATGACGTGCGCGCCCAGGTCGCCGTGCGACCCGTACCCTGCGTCCTTCTTCTGCAGACGCCAGACGAGCGGGGCTGCCGGATCGACGAGCCAGTCCTGCTGGTAGACGCCGCGGAAGTGACGGATCTCGCCCAGCAGACCGTCGCGGATCATGCGGCGGGCGAGCGCAAGCGCGGGTACGCGCCGGTAGTTGAACCCGATCATGTTGACGACGCCGGCGTCCCGAACGGCCGCGGTCATCTCCCGCGCGTCGTCTATCGTGAGCGCGAGCGGCTTCTCGCAGAAGACGTGCTTCCCGTTGCGGGCGGCTTCTATCGAGACGTCCTTGTGGAGCGCGCTCGGCGCCGCGACGATCACGACATCGACGTCAGGGTCGGACACCACCTCGTGCCAGTCGTGCGTGGATCGCCGCCATCCCCACCGCTCGGCGACCGAGCCCACGTCGTCGCTCCTCGCGCACAGGATCGACTTCTCGATCGTCGCGTCGACGTCGAAGAAGATGGGCAGATCGGTGTACGCGTGCGTGTGCGCGCGGCCGATCCAGCGGTGGCCGACCTGACCGATACGAAGCGTCCTCATGTCACTCCCCCTGCACGGCTGCCCGTGCGGCTGCCGCGATCGATTCCACCGAAGGCAGCACAAACTGCTCGAGCGGCGGGCTGAAGGGGATGGGGACGTTCTTCGCGGCCACGCGCCGCACGGGGCAGGCGAGCTCGCCGAAACACCGCTCCCCGATCGTCGCCGCGATCTCCGCGCCGTAGCCGCCGCGCTCCCACGATTCGTAGACCACGAGCGCGCGGCGGGTCTTCGAGACCGAGGCGACGATCGCCTCGACGTCGAGCGGTACGAGCGTCCGCGGGTCGACGACTTCAACGTCGATCCCCTCCTCGGCGAGGCGTTCGGCGGCCTCGACGGCGAGCTTCACCATGTAGCTGTACGCGACGATCGTCAGGTCCTTTCCTTCACGAGCCGTGCGAGCGCTCCCGAACTCGATTGCCGCCTCCGGATCGTCGACCTCGCCCCGAACACCGTAGAGCTTCTTGTGCTCGATGAAGAGCACCGGGTTCTCGTCCGCCAGCGCCGTGCGGAGCAGACCCGCCGCGTCGGCCGGGTTGGAGGGAGTGACGACCTTGAGCCCCGGAACGTGAGTGAACCACGACTCGAGGCACTGGGAGTGCTGCGCGGCCGCGCCCTGATAGCCGCCCATGGGCGTGCGGATCACGAGCGGCACGCGTGCCTTGCCGCCGAACATGTACTGGACCTTCGCGGCCTGGTTGTAGACCTGGTCCATCGCCACGCCGATGAAGTCCATGAAGGGGATCTCGGCGATCGCGCGGCATCCGGTCAGCGAGGCGCCGAGGCCGCACCCGATGATCGTCGCCTCCGAGATGGGGAAGTCGCGCACGCGCTTGTCGCCGAACTCCTCCCAGAGCCCCTGCGAGACGCCCATCTCGCCGCCGTACGGTCCCACATCCTCGCCGATCAGGAAGAGCAGCGGGTCCTTCTTCATCTCGCTGCGCATCGTCTCGCGTATGGCTTCCATCATCGTGATTCGGGGCATTGGTATCCTCCTAGTTGAAGAGGTCCGCGAGCGCCTCTTCGGGCTGCGGAAGCTCGCTCTCGCGGGCGAACTCGATGGCTGCTTCGATCTCCGCGCGGACCTTCTCCTCGCGTTCGTCGAGCCGGGTCTGCTCTACGCCGTCGGCAACGAGCCGTTTGGCGTAGGCGGGGATGGGGTCGCGCTGCTTCCACTCGTCGAGCTCGCCATCCCTGAGGTAGGTCACGGCCTCGCCTTCGAAGTGGCCCTTGAACCGGAAGGTCTGGCAGACGAGCAGGGTGGGGCCGCCGCCGTCGCGCGCCGTTGCGATCGCGCGGGCGGACGCCTCCTTCACCGCGACGACGTCGTTCCCGTCCAGTCGCACCCCCTCCATCCCGTGGGCGAGCGCGCGTTTGGAGATATCGGTCTCCCGGACGACGCGGTCGAGCCGGGCCGAAACGCCGAACTGATTGTTCTCGCAGACGAAGACGATGGGGAGGTTCCACGCGGACGCGACGTTCAGCGCCTCGTGAAAGACGCCCTCGTTCGTCGCCCCGTCGCCGAAGAACGCGACGGCGACCTGCTTCGTTTCGCGGAGCATGCACGAGTAGGCCGCCCCGACCGCGATCGGCAGGCCTCCGGCGACGATCCCGTTCGCGCCGAGGATGCCGATGTCCATGTCGGCGATGTGCATGGAGCCGCCCTTGCCCTTGCAGTAGCCGGTGCGCCGGCCGTAGAGCTCGGCCATCATCCGTCTCGGGTCGCCGCCCTTGGCGATGAGGTGCCCGTGGCCGCGGTGCGTGCTCGTGATGAAGTCGTCGTCGTTGAGGTTCGAACACACCCCGCAGGCGACCGCTTCTTCGCCTATGTAGAGATGGACGAAGCCGGGGATCTCGCTGTTCGCGTAGAGGCGGGAAACGCGCTCTTCGAACACGCGAATCCGCATCATCCGTTCGTACAGGTCCAATCCTTCGTACATGGTACCTTCCTTTCAATGCGCCGATGCGACGTGGGCTTGGTCTACACTACCCGGTCGGCGCTGCCCCCCCGCGCCCAGCGCTGTTTGGAATCCGTCAGCTTTCTTTGTCCGGCCGCGCGCGGTGGCCGCTACTCGTCCAGGTACTCTACGAAGAGCGCCGGTCCGGGCCAGTTCACCTCGAAGGCGTGCTCGCCGGGCTGATTCGCGTGGATCTCGAACTCGTTGTCGCCTTCGCGGAGGAGGCCCACGGGCACCGGCTCGTCGCAGAATGCGAGCCGGTGCCATCGTCCCCAGCCGCCCTTCGCGATTGCGGTGCCGTTGAGGTGAACCTCGCGGTCGGCGCGTCCGCCGGAGAACGTGGAGACGACGAGCTTCGCCACGAAGGCGCGGTCCAGGGGATCCGGGACCCTGATCGTGCAGCGCGCCGACCCGGTCTGCGCCGCGAACGCTTCGGGCACGTCGGAGGCGGGGTACATGCGCACCGTTCGACCGGCGTGCGTGAGCGAGATTCCGTCCACCGCCTCGGTCACCGAGATCATTCCGCTTCGATCGACGAGCCGCGCGGCGATCGTGATGTCTCCCTGGTCGGGAATCCATCGATTCGCCCAGTTCACGTACGGTGCGAGCCTCCCGGCGGTTCCTACGTGGCGGTCGAGCGCGGGATCCTTCATCCAGTGGACGCCGTGCCAGGTGTCGAGCTCGCCGGTCCCCTCCCAGCTGAAGTCGATGTACTTCCCAACGAACTCGATACGCTCGACCTCGCCGCGATCGATCCCGCACGAGATCCGTTCCTGGTTCGAGACCGACGCCCCTGAACGAGGCGCGTCGATCCGCCCCACCGGATGGTCGACTTCGTGGGCGTCGTAGTAGACGCGGAGAATGACCTGGTTCGTCCAGAACCACCCCCAGTTGAAGCTGTAGCAGATCTGATCGTCGACCTCCAGGCGAAAGCGGTTGTCGCCCTGCTGCAGGTATTCGAGCGGAATCTCGCACGCCGCCCGGCACTGCTGCGAGAAGTAGCACTCCGGTCTCGTCGGCGTGTCGTGGATCAGAGGAAGCGCGACTGCGGGCCGATCGTTGAACACGACGCGACGGTTCGCCGATCCGATGTGGCCGCCCCAATGGCTCACCACGAACTCCGCGCCGACCGCGTGGGTGAGGTCGACGTTCGGCATAATCCGATCGCCCGGGGTACTGCGTTCACCGGTATGGTGCGAGACGAAGACGAATTCGTCCATCCATGCCTCGCCGGGCTTTCCGTTGCTTCCGCCGCCCGCGAGATGGTACTCGCGAAATACGTCCCCGGGCTGCGGGACCCCGTGACGAGGCTTCTGATCGCTCATGCGTCCTCCCGGCCGGCCGCGCTCGCCGGCACGCCTGCCACCCTACGATTCACCCGGCGCGAGCGCGAGTCACCGGCGTTTGGAATGTGTCAGGATTCTTTGGAGACGGCCCGATAGACCGTTCCCGCGGGTTCGGTCAGGCCGCATCGAAGCTTGCGGGCGGTTGGAAGCCGGAGTACGCTTGCGGCGAGCATGGAGCGTACGATGGGACTACTTGAAGGACGGAAGGCGCTGGTAACCGGCGCAGGACGCGGTATCGGGAGGGCGATCGCCGAGCAGTTCTACCTGCACGGTGCCGACGTCGCCGTGACCGACGTTCGGCGCGACCGCGCGGAAGAGGCCGCCGTGCAGATCCGCACGCACGACCGGGCAAACAGCGCCGTCGCCTACGGGATGGACGTCACCGATCCCGACGACGTGAAGCGCGTGTTCGATGCCGCGATCGGGGAGCTCGGCTCGATCGACACGCTCGTCAATAACGCCGCGCTGCTCGTGACGCACGAGATCAAAGACTTTCCGCTCTCCGATTTCCAGGCGGTGTTCCGCGTCAACATGGAGGGAACCTTCATCTGCTCACAGGTCGCCGTGAACCACATGCTCGAGCGCGGGATCAAGGGGTGCATCCTCAACGTCGCCTCCGCTTCCGCTCGCAAGGCAGACCGCAAGCACGCAGCGTACTCGTCGTCCAAGGCCGCGATCCTCGAGTTCGCGCGCGTGCTCGCGCTCGAGGTGGGCGAGCACGGGATACGAGTCAACAGTCTGCTGCCCGGCGCGACCGAGACGGAGATGCTCAAGGAGGTCTTCGAGACCGTTCCGGGCATCCGCGAGGACATCATCGGCAAGACGGTCCTCGGGAAGCTCGGGCAACCGATCGACCAGGCGAACGCGGCCGTTTTCCTCTGCTCGGACCTGGCGAGTCATATCACCGGGGAGTACCTCGTGGTTTCGGGGGGCGAGTTCTTCAACGCGTGAGCACTGGTGATCATCGGCCGCCGTTGGTAGTACAATGCGGCATGCCGACGTTCGAGTTCCGGAAACTCATCGACACGAGCGTGCTGCAGGACCTCCCCGACGCGTTCTACGAGGCGACGGGAGTCTCGACCGCGGTCCACGACACCGATGGTACGCCGGTGACCCGCATACCTCAACGCACCTTCTCGGCCTTCTGCCACAACATGTTCTTCGATCGCGCGGGCAACGCGCGCTGCCTGCTTTCAAACCGGGTGGGAGCCCGCCGCGCCGCGGAGAACCGCGGCCCGTACGTCCATACCTGTCACGCGGGGCTCGTCGACGTCTTCGCTCCGATCGTCTACAACGACGTTCACGTGGGTACCGTCTGTTGCGGTCAGCTGATGTTCGAACCACCGTCGCGGCGCAAGAAGGACGAGGTGCGCGCGAATCTCCGCGGTCTTCCACCCGACTTCGTGGAGCGACAGATGACGGCGCTGGAGGATGTCACGATCGTGTCGAAAGCGCGCGTGGAGGGGCTCGCACGGCTCCTCGGCGGGATCGCGAACGAGGTCGTGCGGTTGATCGTCGCGCACGAAGAGGAGAAGGCGACGAGCGAGAAGAAATCGCGACTGCTCGAGGAGATGGCCGCGCGGGCGGCGCTCGAGGAAGAGGTCAAGAACGCGCAGATTCTCCTCAAGGAATCCGAGCTGAGGCTGCTCGAGGCACAGATCAACCCGCACTTTCTCTACAACACGCTCGATTCGATCAGCTGGCTCGCCGCGCGGCACGGACGAGCGGACATCCAGGAGATGGTCTGCTCGCTCAGCAGCCTCATGCGCTACAGCCTGGGCCGCGGGAACCACCTCATTCGCGTCGCCGAGGAGATCGACCAGATCCGGAACTACCTCCGGATCCAGAAGGTCCGGTACGACGAGAAGCTGCGGTACGCGATCGACCTGGAAGACGCGCTCCTCGACTATCAGATACCCAAGCTCGTGCTGCAGCCGCTGGTCGAGAACGCGATCAAGCACGGCGTAGATCCTCAGAGCGGAGCCGGCACCGTGTCGATCGCCGGGTGGGTCGTCGAAGACGGATGCGCGGTCGTGGAGGTGGAAAACGACGCACCGCCGGTCTCCCACGCGCGGGTCGCGTCGATGCGAGCCGCGCTCGGTGCCCATCGCAGCGAGCCCGAGCCGGGCGCTGAGCGCCGGACCGGCTTCGGGCTTCCGAACGTCCACGAACGACTGCGGTTGACCTTCGGCCCCGAGTACGGTCTGCGAATCAAGCCCACACCGGCCGGCGGCATATGCGTGCGTATGGTCATTCCCCGGTCTGCCCGGGGAATCGCGGGGTCGCCGGGAGTCACCAATGCTGGCCAACGTCCTGATCGCTGACGACGAATCGCTCGCGCGAGACGGCCTGCGCTCGCTCGTTTCGAGCCTTGACGGCTTCCGCGTCGTAGCCGTCGCTCACGACGGCGACGAGGCAGTTGTGCAGGCGCGATCCACGAGTCCGGACATCTGTATCCTCGACGTCCGCATGCCCGGCCGCGACGGGCTCGAAGCGCTCGAGGCGATCAGACGCGAGCGGCCCGGTGTTCGGTGCATCATCTACAGCGGCCACGACGATTTCCGGTACGCGCAGACGGCCATCAAGCTGAAAGCCGACGACTATCTCCTCAAGCCCGCATCGCGCGACGCGCTCGAAGCCGCCCTGCGCCGTGTACGGCGGGACGCGCTCGCTGCGCCGCGTTCCGCAACGTCGGACACGGCGCTCGAGCGCAGACTGGCCACCGGACTCGACGCGGTGGAGGAGATCTTCTATCGGAACCTCCTCTCCGGTGACGTCTCGCTGGAGGGGATGGCCGACCACCGCGAGGTGCTCGAAACGGCGTGCGATCCCGCCCGCGTGCTGATCCTCAGCCTCGACGACGCGCATCAGATCCGCCTCACGAGCGGAGAGGAGTTCTGGCACGATCTCCGCGCGCGTCTTCGCGAGGCGGCGCGCGAGGTCTGCGAGCGCACGCTGTCCCGTCGGGCGCCCCTCCTCGCTACAGGCGGCGACCTGGTTCTCGTTCTCGGCGCCGAGGTGGGTGCGGAGAGTTTCCCGAGATATCTGCGTCACGAGCTTCAGGTCGAGCTCGGTCACGACGTCACCGTCGCCGTCGGCGACGAGGTGGCGCTCGAGCGCCTGCCGCAATCGTACGAGTCCGCCCGACGCCGACTCGCGTATCGGCTCGCGCTCGGTGGCCGCCGCGTGACCGGTCCCGACGATGAACCGGTCGCGGCGACCGACCACGCACGGATGCCCGTCGAGAGCCTCGCCCGCCTCCGCAAGAGCGTGCGTTACGCGGATCGCGCCGCGGTCGACGACGAGATCACGGAGTTGATCGCCTACTTCAGGATGCACGTACCGCATCCCGGAAGCTGGCGTCGCTTCTGCTTCCAGGTCTACGAAGAGTGCCACTTCCACGTCCGCGAGTGCGTCCCGGACCTGGACGTCCATCTCACCCCCATCGAGCTCTCGCAGAGCCTGCAGAACGTATCCACGGCGCCGGAACTCGAGCGGTGGTTGCGTTCCAGCCTTGGCAGGCTCATGGATATCCTCGACGATTCGTGCCGCACCTACTCGCTGCCCTTGAAGAAGGCGCTGGACTACATCGATCGCAACTTCTCGACGGAGTTCTCCCTGCGCGATCTGGCCGAGTACGTCCAGCTCAATCCTTCGTACCTCAGCAGCCTCATCAGCCGGGAGTCCGGCAGGACCTTCGTAGAGCACCTGACCGAGCGACGCGTGGCGAGGGCGAAGGAACTGCTTGCCTGGGGTACGTACAATGTCTCCGAAGTCGCGTACGAGCTCGGCTACGAGACTCCGCGCTACTTCTCCATGGTGTTCAAGAAGTGGACCGGGATGACGCCCAGCGCCTATCAGCGCGCTGCCGGGGTCGGGGTGCAGGCAAAAGAAACCTGACTCATTCCAAAACCGGGAGGGGTGATCGTCGATCGGCATGGGTGTAGTCTGGAGAGGTATGAGTTACACCCTGAATGACGACGCCACGTTCACGCTCGCCAATGGCACCCGCTTCCCGGTCATCGGCTACGGTACCTTCCAGCTTCGCGGTCGCGACGAGACTGCAGAGGCGGTCCGATCCGCGATCGCGGCCGGTTACCGCCTGATCGATACCGCGGCAGACTACGGCAACGAGGAGGGCGTGGGCGAGGGCGTGCGGACGAGCGACGTTCCGCGCTCCAAGGTTCTGGTCTCGAGCAAGGTCTGGCCGAGCGAGCTCGGCTACGACCGGACGATGCGCGCGTTCGAAGCATCGCTCGGCCGGCTGGGTCTCGAGTACCTCGACGTCTACCTCATCCACTGGCCGTGCTCGGACGAGCTCAACGGCGGGTCGTGGAGGGCGTTCGAGGAGCTGCACGAGCAGGGGCTCGTGAAGACGGTGGGCGTGAGCAACTTCACGACGAAGCAGCTCGAGCCGCTTCTCGCGAGCGCGACGGTCCCGCCGCTGCTCGATCAGCTCGAGTTCCACCCGCGCTTCTTCGACACGGAGCTGCAGGAGTACTGCGCCGCCCGCGGAATCCTCGTTGAGGCGTGGAGCCCGCTCATGCAGGGAGCCGCGTTCTCGAACGAGACGCTCGGGCGCATCGGCGCGAAGCACGGACGAACCGCCGCCCAGGTTGCGCTCAGGTGGAGCGTGCAGATGGGCGCCGTGCCGCTTCCGAAGACGCGTACGCCGCATCGAATGGTCGAGAACATATCGATCTTCGACTTCGAGCTCGACGACGCCGATATGGCAGGCATCTCGGCGCTCTTCACCGGCGAGCGTCTGGGGCCCGACCCGGACACCTATCACTTCTGCACGTAGCGAGGAACCTGTGAGAACGCGCATCAACGAACACGGAGCCGTCGCCGACGGCTCGACCCTGAATACCGCCGCCATCCAGACCGCGATCGAAGCGTGCTCGCAGGCCGGCGGCGGCATCGTCGTCGTACCTCCGGGACGCTTCGTGACCGGCACGCTCGAGCTGCGCTCTCGCGTCTCGCTCTACCTCGAGGCCGGCGCTGTGCTCGTCGGCTCGACGTCGCTCGCCGATTACCGCGACAACGGGTTCGAGCACGTCAACAACCACTTCTCCGCCGCCGAAGGCGGGAAGTCGCTCTCGCTGATCTACGCCGACGGCGCCGAAGATACGGGTATCCACGGCCCCGGCACGATCGACATGTCGAGCGACGCCTTCTTCGACTTCGACACGCTGAAGCCCATGCGCGGGGTGGCCCCCGAGGATCTCAGCCCTGAGCAACGCGCCGAGGCTACCGTCGTGAAGAAGGACGGCCCGACGCTTCCCATCTTCTTCGCGAACTGCACGCGCGTCGAGATTGCCGGCGTACGGCTCGTGAACGCGCCGTCGTGGACGGTCAACTTCACCGACTGCCGCGACGTGAAGGTCCACCACATCACGATCCGCGACGACCTCCGTGTTCCCATCAGCGACGGCATTCACATCTGCGGCAGCAAGGACGTGGTCATCACCGATAGCGTCATCGGCTGCGGCGACGACTGCGTGGCGATCACCGGGGTCACGAGCTGGAACGGCGTCTCCGAGCGAATCGTGATCTCCAACTGCACGATGCAGTCGAGCTCCGCCGGCGTACGCGTCGGCTTTCTCGCGAGCAAGGTGCGCGACGTGGTCGTGAGCAACCTCGCGATCCACGACTCGAGCCGCGGGTTCACGATCTTCGCGGGCGACGACGGCTGGGTGGAGAACGTGACGATCGCAAACGTCGTCATGCGCACGCGCGTCCGCGCGGGGAACTGGTGGGGCAAGGGCGAGCCGCTGGTGATCTGTGCCGCCGAGAGCAGCGGGCGCATCGAGCACGTGCGCGTCCAAGGGGTGACCGCGCGAAGCGAGAACGGCGCCGTCATCGCAGGCGACGCGAAGAACGTCCGCGACGTCCTGCTCGACGACTGGTCGCTCGAGCTCTCGCGCGGCCCGAGCTACGAGCTCTTCGGCCGCGTGATCGACCTGGAGCCGTCGGGAACGCTCCCCGCGCCGGAAGGCAGGGCGCCGTGGCTCAACGCGTGGCAGGCCGTGGGTGTACGGCTCTCCAACGTACGCTACCGCGCGCCGGAGCAGGACGGCGCGACCCTGCCGGCGGAGGCGATCTGCGACGACGTGGAGGTTGCGCTGGAGCGGGACGTGGTGGAGGTGCAGTAGGCGAGACCGCCTCCGGTCGCGCTTGCGGCGTCCAGTCCGGCCGCGCCGGGCCTACGGGTGCGCCGACTGCTCCAGGTCGACCCGCGGCGGTGGCGGCCAGTGCAGGCCGCGCTGGCCGGTGAGCCCCTTGTTCGGCTTGAGCTCCACCTCGCGGTCCGGCGTTCCCACGAGCTCGCCGTCTGCGAGCCACGACTCGTCGTCGCCGTGGAGCTCCGCGATCAGGCGCCCGGTGAGGTCCGCGCGGACGCCCGCGTGCTGCGGGTCGTCGGCGAGATCGGTGAGCTCACGCGGATCGTCGGCGAGGTTGAAGAGCTGGGTGCGGTTGCCGGTGGGGTAGTAGACGAGCTTCCAGTCGCCCGCACGGATCATGCGCGTGGCGAGGTCGTCCTCGTTGCACTCTCCGTAGAGCGCCTCGCGCGGCGGGTCTGCGACCATCGACCTGCCCTCCACCGTGTCGGGCACCGGGATACCGCAGAGCCCGAGGAGCGTCGGCATGACGTCCTGGAGGCCCACGACGCGATCGTCGACCGCGCGCGCCGGCACGCGCCCATCGGCCCCCGAGCCCGTCCGCCCCACGACGATCATGGGCACGTTCGCCGAATCCTCGTAGAAGACCCGCTTCGCCCACAGGCCGTGGTTGCCCAGCATGTCCCCGTGGTCTGAGGTGAACACGATGATCGTGTCGTCGAGCAGTCCCTCCTCGCGGAGCGTCCCGATAACGAGCCGGATCTGGTGGTCGATGTGCGTGCACTGCGCGTAGAAGGCGCGCCGCGCGAGCATGACTTCGCGGTCGCTCAGGTGCGCGTAGGCCGATCCGCGCACGCGGGCGGCGTAGGGCCGGGAATCGTCGTTCGCCGACCACGCGCCGGTGTACGGCCGGTCGATCGCCTCCTCGCTCGCCTCGTAGAGGTCCAGATAGCGTTGAAGCGGCGTGAGCGGCGGGTGCGGGTGGCGGAACGAGAGGTACCAGAACCCGGGGCGCGTCGGGTCGCGGCGCCGGATCGTCTCCGCCATGCCGCGCGCTACCCAGCTCGTCGGGTGCAGATCGTCGGGCAGGTGCCAGGGGGCGAACGAGTACTCGTTGTTGCTCATCCCGTGCGAGAACTGCTCGCCCGCGTAGCCGCGCCTGCCCAGTTCGATCTCGTAGTCGTCGACCACGCCGTACTGCGTGCGCCCCTCCTCGTCGAGGAGCACGTCGTCGAATCCGATGCGGTTGCGCTGGGGATAGACGTGGAGCTTGCCCGCCGCGTACGCCTGGTAGCCGGCGTCGCGGAAGGTCTGCGCGAGGGTGGGAAAGCCCGGCATCGTGCCGGTGTCCCGGAAGACGCGGTCGCCGTGCGCGCGGGGGCTCGTCCCGGTCATGAGCGTCCGCCGCGCCGGGATGCAGACCGGGCACTCGGAGTAGGCGTTCGTGAAGCGCGTCCCCGACCGCGCGAGCTCGTCGAGCGTGGGCGTCTGGATCACCGGGTGCCCCGCGGAGCCGAGCAGCGACGCAGGCCAGTGGTCGGTCGTGATGAGGAGGACGTTGGGAGCGCTCATGGCGGCAGTCTACCACGATCGGGGTGGGCGTGCAGAC
>CAZICD010000017.1:0-9003 GCA_964537725.1 uncultured Spirochaetaceae bacterium
CGTCGCCGTTTCGGGCGGCCTGGGGTTCGTTGGAGCGCGTTACGCGCTCGGCTTTGCGCTCATTCCTTCGATCGTGGTGGCGGTGGCGCTCACGGCGACGAGCGTGGGCGTATCGGTTGCGGTATGGGAGGAACGGGAACTGGAGGATACCAAGTCCGGGCGGCTGTACCTGGGCATCGCCGGTCTGGACGATATCAGCGCCGTCGTCCTCATGGCGGTCCTGTTCGCCGTGGCCCCGATCCTTCGCGGCGACGTTGAGGGATCACTCGGCGCCGTTATCGCGGGCCGCCTGCTCCTCACCCTCGCGAAGCTGGCCGGCTTCGGCGCGCTCTGCGTGCTCTTCAGCCGCTTCGTCGAGCATCGCCTGCGCACCGCGCTCCAGCGCTTCGAATCCCCGGCCGCGTCGCTGCTTTCGGTCATCGCGGTCTCCATCATCATCGCCGCGTGCGCCGGGCTGCTCGGCTTCTCGGTCGCGATCGGTGCGTTCTTCGCGGGGCTCGCGTTCAGCGGCGACCCGGAGGCGCTTCGCGAACGCATCGCGTTCGACGTGATCTACGACCTGTTCGTGCCCTTCTTCTTCATAGGAATCGGACTGTCGATCGATCTCTCGGTCGCGCTCGACGCGCTCGTTCCCGGGCTCGTGCTCCTCGCGGTCGCGGTCGTGGGGAAGCTGCTCGCGAACGGCGGCGGAACGCTTGCCTACAGCGGCGCCGTGGGGGCCACCGCGATCGGCGTGAGCATGGTTCCGCGGGCGGAGATCACGATGGTCGTCATGCAGAAGGCGCGCTCGCTGGGAGCATGGGCGGCGCCGCAGACCGCTTACGCGGCGATGGCGCTCGTATCGCTTGCGACCGTGGTCGTCGCGCCGCTGATCCTCAGGCGCATCCTCGGTCGACTGGAACGGTCGCACGATTCATAGCCCCGATGGGGTATTCGCCGCCGGGTACCGATCGGCATATACTACTCACGAACGCGCGCGTTTCGGGACGCGTGCCCGACGAGGAGCAGGTATGCAGGCACCCGCATTTCACGGGATGGTCGGTGAGAGCACGGCCATGAGCAAAGTTTACAAGCGGATCCGCAACGTCTCCCCGTTCGATATCCCGATTCTCATCATCGGTGAGAGCGGCAGCGGCAAGGAGCTCGTCGCGCGGGCGATTCACAACGAGAGCGCGCGCCGCTCGGGACCGTTCCACGCGGTGAACACCGGCGCGCTGACGCCCGAGCTCATCGCGAGCGAGCTCTTCGGCCACGAGAAGGGCGCCTTCACCGGCGCGACGTCGGCCAGGAAGGGGTTCTTCGAGATCGCCGACGGCGGTACGCTCTTCCTCGACGAGATCGGTACGATGGGCGCCGATACCCAGGTGAACCTGCTGCGCATCATCGAGACCTCGTCGTTTACCCGCGTGGGCGGCACAACCCCCATCCGCTCGAACGTTCGTATTCTCGCGGCCACCAACATCGATCTGCGCGCGAAGGTGCGCGCGAACGCGTTCCGCCGCGACCTCTACTACCGTCTCAGCGTCTTCCCGTTGACGCTGCCGCCGCTGCGCAAGCGTCGGGGCGACATCCCCGTGCTCGCCGAGTTCTTTCGCGAGCAGTACACCGCGCAGTTCGACCGGCCGGTGCGCGGTTTCGAGCCCAAGGCGATGAAGCAGCTGCGCTCGTACGGGTGGCCCGGGAACGTTCGTGAGCTTTCCAATATGATTATCCGGCTCGTCGTTGGGACAACGAGCGAGCTCATCAGGGAGGCCGATGTCGTGGAGGCTCTCTATCAGACGGCGATGCAGCTCCCCGAGGATGCCCCCGAGGGGGAGGGCGATCCGCTCGCACTCGTGACCGCCGGCGAACCGGCGTCGCAGCATGCGCCTTCCGGCGTGGCGACCGCATCAGGCGTGGCGGCCGCCTCCGTCCCGGCGACCGCATCCGCGGAGACGCCGCCCGAGCCCGAGCCGTCATCGCACCGCGAGCCGCCCGAGGCGGAGCTCGATGAGGAGCCGGCGATCCAGGCGGGCCGGACGATCGAGGACGTAGAACGTCAGCTCATCGAGGCGACCCTGCGCGAGGCTCGCGGCAACCGGACCAAGGCGGCGAAGCTGCTCGGCATCAGTCGCAAGTCGCTGTACAACAAGATCAAGTCGTACGGGATCGAGCTGTAGGTCCCGCGCCATCGGCATTTTCTACTCACTCGCGCCGGCAGGCACGGTCCTTGCATCCTCCTTGGCGGAGGATGGAATGGGAAAGGAAGACAAGTCGGCCTACGAGAAAGAGATGGAAGCACGGTTGCGCGAGCTCGACGCCGAGATGGAGCTGCTGCAGGCGAAGGCAGATCGGCTCGAGGCCGATGCACAGCGCCGCAACCGTACCGTGATGGACGATCTGCGCGAGCAACGCGACCGCGTCGCCGAGCAACTGGAAACCTACCGCGAGTCGGCCGGATCGGCGATCGAGGAGATCCGGCGCGGCCTCGAGTCCGCCGTGAACGACTTCTCCGACGGCATCAAGCGCGCGTCGAGGCGGATCGAGGAGGAGTGATCGGGATGTATATGAGGCTCGCCCGTTTGCGTCGATTCGCGCCCCGCCTCGATCGCCCCGCCGCAGGACACATCGACACGCTCTATCTCGACCCCGAAGACTGGGCGATTCGCTTCGCCCTGGTAGCGGGTGACGATCCGGCGGTCGAGCCGGACGCCTGGCTCGTGTCTCCCATGCACGTCTCAGGACTCGACCGGCAGCACGAGCGGTTCGATCTGGAGCTGCGCGGTGCTGAGCCGTACGAGTGCCAGAACACCGACAGGCACCTGCGCCTGTCGGCCGACGAGATCGAGGCGATTGCCGCACACTACGGGTTACCTGTCTTCTGGGACGGCGCCGGCGTCTGGGGCGACTACGACACCCCCGAACGGCTGCGAGGCGCTGCCAACGGCCACGCCGCGGCGGCGCGCAGCCCGGAGCTCTTCCCGCACACGACGCTGATGGGACGGCCGGTATTCGCGCCCGACGGGCGACTGGGCGTGATCTCCGACCTGCTGCTCGACATGACCGCGTGGCGGGTGCGGTACTTCATCGTCTGGCTTCAGGCGCCCGGCGAGACCGGAGAGATTCTGCTGAGCCCGTTCTGGGTCAATGGCCCGCCTGAGAAGCCGCGCGTTACCGTTCCCATGACCACCGAAACGATCGTCAGCGGTCCTACGTTCGCGCCCGAAGAGCTCGAGCCGCTCGACGAGCGGATCCTCGCGCACTACTTCGGCTTTCTCACCGAATGACGGCCGAATCGGGGGCTGCGCACCGCTTCGCGAGTATTTTGATATATTAGCAGGCACGTGAGTGTTGAGTCGAACCACGAAGAACACACCCTGACCGCCCGCGAGCGTGTGCTCGGAGCCGCCGAAGAGTGCTTCATGGCGCGGGGATACGCGGCAGTGACGCTGCGGGACATCGCCGCGGCGGTAGGCATCAAGCATACCTCGCTCTACCACCACGTCCCGGGTGGCAAGGAAGAGCTGTTCGTGGAGGTCGTCGAGCGCAGTCTCGAGCGTCATCGTCGGGGTCTGCGCGAGAGCGTGCAGGCGGCGGCGCCGGACCTTCGCTCGAGGCTCCACGCGGTAGCCGACTGGTTTCTGGGGCAGGGGCCGATGGACCTCGTCCGGATGACCCAGTCCGACCTCCCCTCGCTCTCCGAGGAGGCCTCCGAGCGCCTCGTCATGCAGATGTACGAGTCGATTCTCCTGCCGGTGGAGGCGATTCTCCGCGACGCCTATCGCGACGGGGAGACGAAGAACCCTGACTTCGGGCTGATCTCCGGCGGACTGGTCGGCATGATCCAGAGCCTCTTCTCCGTGCCGGATTCGAAGGTGAGTATGTCGCGCCACGAGATGGGCCGGAAGCTGATCGATGCCTTCCTGAACGGGATCGCGGCCACCCCGTCCGGCGTAGCTACATCCCCAGCAGAATCGCGAGCGTAACGGTCCCCACCGCACCGACCACGACGAAGAACGGCTGGCGAACGGTCACCGTCAACGCCACCGCCGCGACGAGTCCCACCGCCGACAGGCCTACGTCGCCGTCCACCGCGGTGAACCCCTGCGGCACGATGAGCGCGCCCACGGCCGTGAGTGGAACGAGGCGGAGCGCCCGCCGCTCCCACCCCGACAGCCTGCGTCGGCTCGTCGCGAGCAGGGGCATCAGCCGCGGCAGGTAGGTCACCGCCGTCATTCCCGCGATCACGATGACGAGCTCCATTACGATTCGCTCCATCGCGGGCTGACGGCGAAGCCCGCGGCGACCGCGGCGATGGCGACGAGCAGCGCGATGCCCACCGGGACACCGGCGACCTGCAACGCCCAGTTGACTCCTCCGGCAAGCAGCGCCGGGACGAGGTAGCGGGGAAAGCGGACGATCGGCGGAACGATGAGCGCGACGAACATCGCGTAGAGCGCGATTCCCATCGCGCGCTCGAGCACCTCCGGAAGGACGCCTCCAAGGAGGAAGCCGATGATCGTTCCGCTGACCCAACCCGCGTACGCGAGCCCCTCCATGAGCGCGAGCCCGGTGTCGGAGACCGGTCCCCGCAGCGTCGCGGCGGCGGTGAAGACTTCGTCGGTGACGCCGAAGGCGAGGAGCGCGCGCGGCACGCGGTTCCCCTCGATTCGATCGCGAAGCGCCATGGACATGACGACGTGTCGGGCGTTGATTACCAGAGTCGCGACGATGATCGAGAGCACGCCGGCGCCCTGCGCGAGGAGCGAGACCGCCATGAACTGGCTCGCCCCTGCGAAGACGAAGACCGAGAACGAGGCGACCGCGACCGCGGGGATTCCCGCCGCGCGCCCGGCCGCGCCGAAGGCGATCGCGATGGAGAGGTACCCGAACAGGATCGTCGCACCCAGTCCGGCGGCGCGCCTCACGTCGATGGCCCCGATTGTCGCGCGCGGACCAGCCGCTCGACGAGCTCGTCTATCGCTTCCTCCGAGTCGTCGCCGGCAACCCGGTTCGGCTTGATCACGCCGCAGCCGGTGCACCGGTGGAGGATTCGCAACTCGTCTCCTTCACAGGCCCACAGCGCGACCGGCTCCATGGGGGCGCGGCAGAGCGAGGCGCGGTCTCCCGGCTTGATGTCGACGTGGACGCTCCAGAGGCAGAACGGGCAGTGATTGCGCTGGGATGTACCGTGCGAACGGTCGGGAACGAAACGCCCGCAGTGAGCGCAGGTGAACCCGGCCGCCTCGCCCGGCGCGGTCGGTCCGGTGTCGGTCCACGACGGCCGCTCGGCGCCCGCCCCGCGTCCTCGTTTCGGGCGGCTCATGATCCCCGGCTCCTTCGCTTCATCCGCGCCTTGCGCGCGGCCCGACGGTCGTTGAGGCGGTCGCGCTTCTCGCGACGGGCGGCGGCCACGCTCTGCTCCTCCTGCAGCTCGAGGTAGGCGAGATAGCGGTCGTGCGTGACCTCTCCCGCCTGGACGGCCGCCTGCACCGCGCAGCCCGGCTCGCCCTGGTGCCTGCAGTCGGAGAAGCGGCACTCCGCCGCGTATCGGTCAACTTCCGGAAATGCCGACCCGAGCTGCTCGGCCGCCGTATCGTCGGACCAGAGCTGAACCTCGCGCATGCCCGGCGTGTCCACGAGCAGCCCGCCGCCTTCGATCGCGTAGGTCCTTCGACCCGTGGTCGTGTGGCGGCCGCGGCCATCGTTCTCGCGAAGGTGCCCGGTTCGCACCTCTTCTCCGGTGAGCCTCGCGATGAGCGTCGACTTGCCGCTTCCCGACGATCCCACGAGGACCGCGGTCGAACCGGCGGGTACGAGCGCGCGCAACGCGTCGACCCCGTCTCCGGAGAGCGCGGAGATCATCCGTACATCGGTATCCGGAAGCTCGGCGGCGACTGCCGTGCGGACGCGTTCCTGCTCGTCGATCAGATCGCACTTGTTGATCACGACGACCGGGCGGACCGACGGGTCGAGCGTCGCGATGAAGCGTTCGACGCGCCGTACGTTGAAGTCGTGCAGCGAGGTCCGGTCGGCTTCGTCGCGAACCGTCGCCGCCGGCGCGGTGGTCACGATGAAGGCGACGTCCACGTTCGCGCAGATCACCTGCGCGCGCGCGCGGTCGCCGGCCTCCTTGCGCTCGTAGACGCTGCGGCGGGGCAGTACCCGGCGGACCGGCGATTCGGTGCCTCCGTCGAGCTCCACGTAGTCACCGACCGCCGGGACGGACTCGGTGCCGAGCTCCATGAGGTAGGCGAGACGGCCGCTCGGCCTCGAGTAGCCGGCCCCTTCCGGCGATACGACGAACAGCAGCGGGCCGTCCTGTGCGACGACGCGTCCGATGGTCGTGCCGTCGGCTTGTTCCTGTACACGCTCGAGATGCGGGTCGAGCGCGATTGTGCTCCAAACTGGTTCCATTGGTGCTCCACGATCCGAAGTCGGATCGACTGGAAGGGCGGCGGCGTTCCCGCCTGCGCGGTCGAGCCGCTGCCGCTCTCATGACGAGTCCGGTGTGGAGCGCTTACGAAGAAGGGCGGAGACCACACCGGCGGCCGATGAAGCTTGCGTATCGATCAGTCATAGCGGCCCCCTTTCCGTGGTAGTACGGGGAAGCTATCACCTTCCCCGATGATTGGCAAGTGAGCGCGGACGCGTGGGCCCTCACCACTCGGCGACGCTGCCGTCGTCGTGGCGAAGCTGCGGCGTGGGCCAGTCGCCGGTGTAGTCGGACGCCGCGGCGTCCTTCACGAGGCGATCCCAGTCGACGTCGATTCCCAGTCCTGGCTTGTCGGTGAGGTGAACGTAGCTATTGTCGATGCAGATGGGCTCGGTGAGGATGCCTTCTCCCCGGTCGCGCTCGTCGGGGCGGCCCACGAACTCCTGCATGACGAAGTTGGGCGTGCACGCGGCGAGCTGGATGCCGGCGGCGAATGAGATGGGTCCCAGCGGGTTGTGCGGTGCGACGCCCACGCCGTGCGTTTCGGCCGCCGCGGCGATCCGGCGCACCTCGGAGATGCCGCCTGCGTGGCAGAGATCGGGCTGGATGATCGCGGCCGCGCGACGGTCGAGGACCTCGCGATAGCCCCAGCGCGAGAAGATGCGCTCGCCTGTCGCTATGGGGATATGCGTGCTCGCCGCGACGTCTGCCATCACGTCCAGGTGCTCGGAGAGCACCGGCTCCTCGAAGAACATGGGGTTGTACGGTTCGAGCGCCTTCACGAGCAGCTTCACCAGCGGAGGCGAGACTCGCCCGTGGAAGTCGATGCCGATTCCCACCTCGTCGCCCACCGCCTCGCGAATCGCGGCGAAACGCCGCGCGATCGCGGCGACGCGTTCCGGCGATTCGACCATGCCGAGCGGTGCGGGCGCGCCGGTCTTCACGGCGCTGAAGCCCTCGTCCACGCGCTGCTTCGCTCCGGCGGCGAGGTCGATGAGATCCTGCTCCCGCTGCGCGTCCGGGTACGCCGATCCGGCCGGCGGTTGCGTCTGCGCAACGCGCGCGACGTGCGCGTAGCAGAGGACCTTGTCGCGCACACGCCCACCGAGCAGCTCGTAGACGGGCACACCGAGCGCCTTGCCCTTGATGTCCCAGAGCGCCTGGTCGACGCCGCTGATCGCGCTCATCAGGACCGGCCCGCCGCGGTAGAAGCCTCCGCGGTACGCCTGCTGCCAGATGTGCTCGATGCGCCGGGGGTCGGCCCCGACGAGGATTGGTTCGAGGTCGCGCACCGCGGCCTCCACGGTCCGCGCCTTGCCTTCCACGATCGGTTCGCCGTACCCGACGATGCCCGCGTCGGTCTCGATGCGAAGCACGAGCCAGCGCGGCTCGATGTGCAGGAGTTTGAGCTCGGTGATCTTCATGATGTCCTCCGTATGTGCTGCCTCGAGCGAGTGTAGTCGAGCGCGCAGCATCCTACAAGCCTGCGCCGCCCTTGCCTCGCGGACTCCAGCCCGTCATGATGGCGTATGGCCACGCTGCGCGACATCGCGACCGAGGTGGGCGTCTCGATTCGAACCGTTACCAGGGCGCTTTCCGGTACGGGGTACGTGCGCAGCGACGTGCGGGAACGCATCATCGCGGTCGCGAATCGGCTCGGATACCGTCCCGATCCGGTCGCGCAGAGTCTGCGGCTGGGGCGCAGCCGGCAGATCGTGGTCGTCTCGTACTCGGTCGACGAGCTTCATATGGCCAAGATCGCGTCGCTCGAACAGCGCGCGAGGCCGATGGGCTACAGCGTCTCGGTGATGATGGCACGTCCTGCGGATCTGGAGTCCGACGCGCTCCTGCCGGAGATACGGTCGCGCAAACCGTCCGGAGTGGCCGTCATCGGTCATCTGCAGGTCGATCTCACGCCGCTCGCGGCCGCGCTCTACGCCGCGGGCATCCCCTGCGTTCCCGTGGACGCGAAGAGCCGATTCCCCGCGGTGCTCGTCGACCGGCCGGCCGGCGTCGCCGAGGCGGCTCGCTACCTGATCGGTCGCGGGCGGCAGCGAATCGTCTACGCCGGCCCTGCAGCCTCTTCGAGCCGGATCGACGGGTTCAGCCGCGCCATGCGCGAGCACGACCGCGAAGCGTTCCTCTACGCGCCGGGCGATGACCACTCCGCGGAGATTCTCACCGCCGGGCTCCTCGACGCGTACCCGGACGTCGACGCGGTCCAGGCGTACTCCGACGAGTGGGCGCTCGAGCTGCTGGGCGGGCTTCACCGGCGCGGCGTCCGGGTGCCCGACGACGTCGCGGTCGTGGGGTTCGACGACCGGTGGGCCGCCTCACACAGCTGGCCGCGGCTCACCACGGTCGCGCAACCGGGCGAGGAGATCGGCGCGGCGGTCGCGGATCTCCTCGTGGGCGAGCGTCGTCGATGGCTCGACGATCTGCTCGAGAAGGATCCTGACGCGACTTCGCTTGTTCAAGCGAAATCGGGCGAGGGGGTGCTTCGCGTGTCGAGCGAACGCGGTGCGTCGGGCGCAGGCGCGTGGAGCGGCGAGCCGGTCTGGATCCCGACCCGGCTCGTGATCCGGGAG
>CAZICD010000017.1:9103-23338 GCA_964537725.1 uncultured Spirochaetaceae bacterium
AGGCGCGTGGAGCGGCGAGCCGGTCTGGATCCCGACCCGGCTCGTGATCCGGGAGACGACGTAGGGACGAATGTCGCCACTCGACTGCTCCGGCGCGAGGTACGCGCCGTACTACTGCGAGGAGAACGTCTACTGGCTCGCGCACGACGACCTCGAGGCGAGGCCCGACCGGTCCGGCGGCGACCCTCGCGTCGTGCTCGTCTCCAACACGCACCGGGCGGTCGCGGTGGCAGCCCAGCGTGCCGGACGCGGGCCGGCGCGCGTCGTGGTGTGGGACTACCACGCGGTCTACGTGCGCGACCGACTCGTGTACGACCTCGACAGCGTGCTGTCGTGCCCCGCGCCGATCGAGGAGTACTGCTCGGCGACGTTCCCCGCAGCGCTTCGCGAATCGGCCCCCGCCTACGCCCCGGTCTTCGCGGTGATCCCCGCGGTCGACTACCTCCGCGTCTTCAGCTCCGACCGTTCGCACATGCGCGACGAACACGGTGGCTACCTGCAGCCTCCGCCGCCGTGGCCGCCCATCTTCCGGGAGGCGCGGGGTACGACGCTCTTCGCGCTGCTCGACGGCGGGCACGAGGTGGTCGCCTCCTACGGCGCGGACCTCTGTGGGTGAGCGCTTCCCCCGACGGCCGGATACCTGTACGATGGAGTCATGAAATACCGAAAACTGGGATCAACTGGTGAAACCGTCTCCGTCGTGGGTATGGGGACGTGGCAGTTCGGCGGCGAGTGGGGCAAGGACTTCGAGCAGTCCGAGGTCAACGACATGTTCGTGGCCGCGCGCGAAGAGGGCATCACGCTCATCGACACCGCCGAGTGCTACGGCGACCACCTCTCGGAGGAGTTCATCGGGAAGGCGCTCGAGGAGACCTTCCCCGGCGAGCGCGAATCGTGGTTCATCGCCACCAAGTTCGGTCACCACTTCACCGCGCCGTTCGAGCGCGATCAGATCTGGGACGCCGACGGGGTCGCGAAGCAGCTCGAGGACTCGCTCAAGGCGCTACGGACCGACTACGTGGATCTGCTGCAGTTCCACTCCGGCGGCAACGACGTCTTCGACAACGACGCGCTGTGGGAACGCCTTGCGAAGCTGAAGGAGCAGGGCAAGGTTCGCCACGTCGGCATTTCGATCGGTGCGAACACGAACGACTACCAGACCGGCAAGGCGCCGGAGGTGGGTGCGGAGGCGATCCAGGTCATCTACAACCGGCTCGACCGGGCGCCCGAGGAGAAGGTCTTCCCGCTCTGCGAGGAGCACAACCTGGGCGTGCTCGCGCGCGTACCGCTCGCGAGCGGCTACCTCAGCGGCAAGTACAAGCCCGGCGCGACGTTCGCGAAGAGCGACGTTCGAAGCCGGCACGACGCCGAGCAGGTTGCCGAGCGGCTGAAGGAAGTCGAGCGGATCGCGAAGGAAGAGGTGCCGCAGGGCGTCCCGATGGCGCAGTGGGCGCTCGCCTGGTGTCTGAAGCACCCGGCGGTGACGACCGTCATCCCCGGCTGCAAGAACGTCGACCAGGTGCGAAGCAACGCACGCGCGGCCGACCTGTCGGATCTCGTCCGCGACGATCACGCGCAGGCGACGACGAGGTAGCAATCCCACGGGGCGCGAGGCGGTTCGCCGCCTCTGCGCCCTCTTGAAACGCGGCGGCGCCCGGCGGTTCGGCCGGCGCCGGTCACCTGCGGCATCGGCCCCCCTCCGGTCTTCATCTCCCAGACGTCTACATCCTCGTTCCGATCAGGTTTCCGCTCTCGTATCGTCTGAGCCCGAGCCGGATCTCTCCTCCTCGCAGAGAGGGCAGCCCTGATGGTGGTTCGTTCGGGCGCGGACCGGGGCCTGCCACTCGTGTCCCTTCGAGCAGATCCACCAGACCGATCGCTTGGAGGCCGGGGAGACGTCCCAGGGAGTGAGCTCCCCGTTGCGCTCCTTGTGCCATTGCCGGGCGATGCCCCGGTTGTTGCGGGCGAGCGATCGCTCGCGGGTGACGCGACGGCCGCTGCAGTAGGGGCAGCCGGTTTCCAGGTGGGAGCGGCTGTTGATCGTGGCCTGCCATTCGTGGCCGTGCTCGCAGCGCCACCAGACACGGTGCGCGGCCGCCGGGAAGACCTCCTCTGGCTTGAGGGGCCGGTTCTTCGTGGGGTGCCATTCGGCGGCGAGGTCGGGGCGCAGCGCGGCGAGGTTGTTGTCGGGGGCGAGGCGGCGATGCGCGCAGAACGGACATCCCTTGCCGGCGGTACGCTCGTGGACGGGCGCCTGCCATTCGTGCCCGTGCCGGCAGCGCCACCAGACGCGGCGCTTCGAGCCGCGCGTGACGTCCGCGGGCGTGAGGTCGCCGTTCCGGTCGGGATGCCACTCGCGGGCGACCTTCGGGTAGAGCTTGCGCAGCGAATTGTCCTTGCCGGCCTTCTTCCCGCTGCAGTACGGGCAGCCGTTACCGCCGAGGGTGCGGCTGTAGACCGCTGCCTGCCACTCGTGCCCGTTCGCGCAGCGCCACCAAACCTTCTTTCCGGAGGCGCGGGCGACGTCACGCGGCGTGAGCGCCCCGTTCTTCGTTGGGTGCCACTCGCGAGCGAGAGCGCGATGCCGGGAGGCGAGACTCTCCGTCCGACCTGCAGACCTTCCCATACGACATCCTACCAGATTTTGTCCAGAATGTCGAGACGAAATCCCAGTAGCGCTATTCCGGCACCGTGCTTCATCTTACCGTAAGCACGACCTTTCCCAGGTTCCTTCGCTCTTCGAGCAGCCGATGCGCCTCTGTCGGCTCGTCGAACGGCACCTCGGCCGCGATGACCGGTGCGACAGCGCCGTCGCGCCATGCCTCGAGAATGGTCGTTCCAACGTCGCGAAGCCGGTCGATCTCGCTCCAGAGATGGCCCAGGTTGAGACCGGCCACGGCGTGATTGTTGTTGAGCAGCGACAGGAAGTGCGGGCGCGGCATGGCGAGGTACGACCGGATCATCCGCAGCAATGAGCGTCTGCCGTTGCGGACGGGCTCGCTGAAACCGAAGGCGATGAGCCGACCGAGCGGTGCGAGGACACGAAGGTCGCGCGCGAGGTTCTTGCCGCCGATCGGATCGATGACGACGTGCACGCCACCGCCCGACGTCGCCTTCGTGATCTCGGTCTCCCAGTCCACCGCCCGGTAGTCGATGAGCTCGTCCGCGCCGAGCTCGCGCAGGCGCTCGTGCTTCCACGAGGAGGCGGTCCCGTACACCCGCGCCCCTGAGGCGCGCGCGAGCTGGATCGCCGCGATGCCCACGCCGCCCCCGGCGTTGTGGACGAGGATCCGTTCGTTCGCCTGGAGATTACCGAACCGCGCGACGGCGAGGTAGGCGGTGAAGTAGTTCACCGGGATGGCTGCCGCGGTGGAGAAGCCCATCTCCGCCGGCATGCGGAAGACCTGGTTTCGCGGCACGCTGACCTTCGTCGCGTAGCCGCCGAAGCGGGTCAGAGCCAGTACCCGGTCGCCGGGGGCGAGTCGTTCCGCATCGGCCCCCTGCTCCGTGTCGCGCGCCGGGGGCGGCTCGGGTCCCACCGCTTCCACGACCCCGGCGACCTCGTAGCCGACGACGCAGGGAATGGGAGGCGCGTCGGGGTACATGCCCATCCTCGCGAGGACGTCGGCGAAGTTGACCCCGGAGGCTCGCACGTCGATCACGACCTCGCCCGGGCCGGCCGTGGGGTCGGGCGCTTCCCGGACGTCGAGCGCGTCGTAGCCACCTTTCTTCGCTATCCAGATCTGTCTCATGGACCCAAGATACGGTATACTCCGTGACCATTGCCATGACCATTTCAGGCCATCCGCTCGTCGCGTCGCTTCTCGGGGCCCGCGGCAACCCCCGGGCCGGCATGTACACCGAGCCGCTGTGGGGCATTCCGTTCAACCTCTACGCGCCGTTCGCCTCCGTGTACATGCTCGCGCTCGGCGTGACCGAGCAGACGATCGGTCTGATCGCGACGATCGGACTCGCGCTGCAGATGATCACATCGATCCTCGGCGGCCCCATTACCGACAAGCTCGGCCGAAAGCGTGCGACGTTCATCTTCGACACGATCTCGTGGAGCATTCCCACGCTCATCTGGGCATTCGCGCAGAACGCGACCTGGTTCTACGTGGCTGCGATCGTGAACTCCATGCTGCGTATCACGATGACGTCGTGGACGTGCCTGTTCATCGAGGACGCGCCGGCGGGCAAGGTCGTGCACTTCTGGACCTGGGTCCATATCGCGGGAATCGTCGCCGGGTTCGTTACGCCCCTCGCGGGGCTTCTCATCGAGCGCTTCGAGCTCGTCCCCACGATGCGCGCGATCTACCTGTTCGCCTTCGTATCCATGACGGCCAAGTTCGTCATTCTCAATGCGGTCGCGACGGAGACGAATCAGGGCGAGGTCCGTCTGCGCGAGACGCGCGACACGTCGCTCGCCGCGCTCGTCGTCGAATCGGTACGCGATATTCCGCGGATCTTTCGGTCGCGCGGGACGCTGCTCGCGGTCTCTCTCCTCGCGATGCACGCGATCTACGTGACGATCCGCGGCACGTTCTTCTCCGTTCTTCTCGCGGAGGGGCTCGAGATGACGGCTCGCGAGATCGGCCTCTTCCCGGCGCTGCGGTCGGTGATCATCCTCGTGGTCTTCTTCGCCGTGATTCCCCGACTGCGCCAGGAGCGCCACGTGGGGTATCTCGTCGCGGGGATCGTCCTGACGATTGCATCGCTCGTGATGCTCGTGCTCGCGCCGGTGCGTGGTCTGTTCGTCGTCTCGGTTTCCACCGTCGTCGAGGCGCTCGGGGCGGCGCTGCTCGCGCCCTACATAGAGGGCTTCGTGACCGCGATCGTCGACCCGCACCACCGCGCGCGGATCCTCGCGGTCGCGAACACCGTGGTGCTCGCCGTCGCCTCGCCGTTCGGCTGGATCGCGGGCGTTCTCAGCGCGCAGGCGAAGGGGCTGCCCTTCGTGCTCGCCGCGGGGGCGATGGCGGTGACGCTCGTGGTGCTGCTCGTGGCAAACCCGGAGCGGCGGGGGCGGGCGGACGCCGAAGATTGACAAACTGAACAGAGACTCGGTCGACAGCGGGTCGACAAAGCCACTTCCAATCACGTTGACGATGAGTTGACGGAGTCGCGGCCGGCGGGGGTATGCTCCCCGGTCGGTCGGCGAGTTCGGGATTGCCCCGCGTGTAGTCCATCACAGCCGGAGGGTCGCGGTACTCGTGGAAATCCGGGGCGATCACGCCGCCCAGTCTCTTCTGGACCGGCCGATCAGGTGACGGATCTGTTCGAGCGAGTTGCCTTCCGTCACCCCCGGTCTCTGTTGCGATTCTCCTCTCGCAGGACTACCGCGCGCCCAGCGAACGCGAAGGCGATCAGGGTCGCACCGGTCAGCCATCCGCCCGTGCTGAAGGCCGCGGGACCGTACATCGCGAGTCCTGTGCCCATGAGCACCAGCAGCGCGGCGAGCCCCCACAGTCGATTCTCATGAGCGACCTTGCCGGGCCGTCCCATCAGCCGCACGCTCACCTGGGTGAGCGGGAATATGCCCATGCTTCCGAAGAAGAGCGTGACCATACCGTACCCTGGAGAGACCCAGGTGCCGAGCGCGGCCGGTCGTAGCCGCGGAGCTACTCTTCGAACCGATCCGTAATCCACTCCGCCACGAGTTCGAGCACGCTCGGGTCGATCGTGGTCTCGATCCGGCCGTACTCCTCTACCGCCCCCGTCTGTGCCGGCTGGAAGAGGTGGTTGAGCCCGGGCAGCTCGCGTACGCTCACGTCCTTCACCGGTGCCTCGGCGAGCGCCGCGCGTATCGCCGGCAGATTCTGCGCGGCCGGCACCTGCAGGTCGAGCCCGCCGATCAGCGCGAGCACCGGATCCTCAACGCGACGCAGGTCGCTCGCCGGATCGTATCGCAGGAAGAACTCGAACCAGGGCGAGAGGATCTGGTTTCGCTGCAGCTCGATCTGGTTCGCCGGGACCCCGACGTCGGTGAGTACCTCGTCGATCTCAGTCGCGACCTCATCGGGGCGCGCGCCCGAAAGGACGAGATCGTAGATACGTCGATTCGCCGCGGCGATCTCTTCGATCTGTTCCTCGCTCGCTCCGGTCGCCTCGAGAAGCGCACGACTCTGCATCAGCAGGAGCTCGTCCCCGGGAACGCCGTTCCCGGCGAGCAGGACGATGAAGTCGGGGTTCACGTCGATCGGGACAACCGGTCTGCCTGATTCGTCGGTCTGCCCACCGGTGGCAATCATGAGCGCGATCAGAGCGCCTTCGCTGTGCCCGATCAATCCGGAGCGCCGGGGATCCACGTACGCGCGGGCCTCGAGAAATGCGAGAGCCGCCGCCGCGTCACCGGCCGAATCCCGGGTGGTCATCGCAGCGAGGGTTTCGGCTCCCTCCGATTCGCCGACGCCACGATCATCGTAGCGCAGGACGACGATGCCGGATCTGGTGAGCGCGTCGGCGAGTACGTGGAAGGGTCGATGCCCGAACACCTCTTCGTCCCGGTTCTGCTGGCCACTCCCGGAGACAAGCACGACCGCGGGGAACGGGCCCGCACCCTCCGGTCGCGAAATCGTCCCGGCGAGCGTGATCCCGGCGTCGGGGTTCATGAAGCGGATCTCTTCGACCTCGTATGGGTAGGGCGGCGTCGGGTCCTGCGGTCGGCGTGTCTCGGTCGCCGTGTAGCCTCGCGTGAGGATCAGATCGAACTCCATTCCTCCCTGGCTGAATACTCCCTCGACAGCGGTCTCGTCTTCGGTCAGGACGCCGGTGTACGTCGCGCCCATCTGCGGGAGACTCAAGGTCAGACGGCGGTCCTCGAAGACGGCTTCTTCGACCGGTATCCCCCTTGCACCCTGAGCGGGACTGTCCATCGTTGCCGTGAGCGTCCCGTCGTCGGTCGATAGGTTGAATACCAGCGGTACCTGCTGCCCTCCAGCGTCGACCGTCCCGCTCCAGGTTCCAGTGATGGCATCCATATCGGCTCCTTCGGATTGCACCTCGCCCGCCGGCTGAGGATCGGTGGCGCACCCGAACGTGGTGACGATGACCGCGAACACGAGCAGTGGCACGGCCAGGCGAATGTGATGGTGTACGGGCGTCTTCTGAACTTGTGTAGTCACGATGGCTCCTGTACGGCATCTACCCGCGACGGCGAGTTGTATTCACCGTCCGGGGCGACAAAGCGAAGCCGCGCGTCGCGAGCTTGTATCCTTCCGTCGGCGTGCCCGCACGCTCCTGATCCCAGGCGTTCCGGCACTCGGCAGTTACTCGCACCGGGCTTTGAGCACGATCGAGTCATCCTCGTTGTAGTACACGAAGAGGAGGTCGTCCTGGCGCTCCGTCCCGCTGCCTCTCCAGAACGTGTGCAGGATTATCCCCTGATCGTTCAGCACCGCTCGTTGCCGTTCGAGGGATCGGTGCAGATCGTCCGTGGAGAGGTGGTACAGAACCTTGTTCGAATAGATGCAGTCGAAGGTTCGGTCGATGTCGATCGTGACGGCGTCCAGCTTCACGAGATCCGCATCCGGATGCTGTTCACGGTAGAGCCTCACGAACACGTCTGAAACGTCCGATCCGGTTGCCGTGTACGTCTCGGCAAGTATCTGGAGGTCTGTGCCGGGGCCCATCCCGAGCTCGAGGACCGTGGAGCCGGGCTCGAGGAACTCATGCAATCTGGTGATCAGTTCCCGCCCATCGTAGCCCTCCGCCATACCGATGTATTCGTTCACGTGCTGTTCGCTGTCGTAGTAGCCCACGTTCTTCCTCCGCGGAGCCACTATAGCACGCTGGCGGCAGCAGTATTCGCTCGCACCGATTACGGGATAATGTGCGATGATCGAGCAGGACGCGGTCATGCACCTCTACGCGATCAACGAGCATTTCCGAGTCGGCACCGCGGAGGCTCTCGTCAGTCTCCGGGCCGCGTACGATGACGGCGTCATGGTCTCGAAGACCGATTTCCACCTCACTCATGGCCGTGAACCTCTATCGCAGAATGCGGTTCGAGTCGGTGGCTCCCTTCACCGCGTACGCCTCGGCCGACTGGGAGTTGTAGTCGCGGGCACCCCGCGGAGCGTGGCGCGGTGCACGGTCACGTGCTCATGGTGATCGCCCCGACGTTCGCTCACTTCTTGCCGGTGACGTTGATGATCTAGCCTTGTCATACACCGCCGGTTTGGTGCCCATGGACGCTGATCGGGTTGGGGAGATGGGACCGACTCAACTCGAACTGATCGACGTACTGGGCAAACATACGATCAGAACGTACTATGTACCTGGGAGATGATGGATGGACAAGGCAGAATTGCGGAGCCGAACTCAGAGCATCCTGGACGAGTTGCCTGAAGAAACATCGTGGGACGATCTGATGTACGGCATATACGTGCGGCAGAAGATTGAGAAGGGGATCCAGTCAGCAGAAAAAGAACCGCCTATGACTGCTGACGAGATCCGCCGCTCGTTGGGCGTCTCCGGTTGAGGGTTGTTTGGTCTGCGCAGGCACATCGGGATCTACGGTCAATATTGGAGTACATCGCCGTTGACTCTCCAGCCTACGCTGGTCGCCAGATAGAGAAAATTCTTGAGAAAGAATCTGTAATCGCTGAGTTCCCGCGGGCCGGACGACGTGTACCCGAATATGATGACCCGAAGCTCAGGGAAGTGTTGTGCGACAACTTCCGGGTCATCTATCGCATCACCACCGAGGATCACATCGACATCCTCACAGTGGTTCATGGAAGAAGGTCGCTTGACTGAGCCTGCTCAAGGGGCATGAAGTTTGATGCTGTTATCCTCGACATCGACGAACGTGAGGTGGACCCAAACGACCAACGTTGCTCCCATGAGAAGATCTCAACAGCCACTCATCTCTTCGCTGTGACTTTGATGATCTGACCTTGTTATACACCGACGGTTTGGTTCTGGGCGACGCTGAGCGGCGTGGGGAGGTTGGGTAGGTTGGACGGCAGATGGTGGTCCATTGAGATGATCTCGACATAGGGATATTCCCCATGTCACTGGGTCGTTGGGTGCGATAGGATCGTCAGCCTGACAGACAGGGCTGCTATGGGAGATCCACGGCAGTGGGACCGGAACAAGATCGACTGGGACCGTTTCGAGTACCTGAAGGCGCTGATCACGACGATGGAATCGCTTCTCCACACCAGTTCTCGTTGTTCCGGCTGACCCTGTATGGTACACTTAAGGTGTGAGTGATCAATACTCGTTCCGGGTTCACGTCGAGCAGGTCGAAAACGGACAATACCTCGCGACCTCGGATGAACTTCCCGGTCTTGTGGCACAGGGCCGGACCGTTGAGGAAACGCTGGAGATCGCCGGTGACGTTGCTCGGCGACTGGTTGAGTCATATCGCGAACACGGCGACCAGTTGCCGGAGGGACTGAAACGCATAGAGACAGCCTTTGATCTGGATATCGCGGTCACGGCGTAGTGGGTCGATTCTCCGGTCTCTCATATCGCGACATCACCAGGAAACTTCGTCGACTCGGGTTCGTGCTTGACCGGACCGCACGTGGAAGTCACGAGATCTGGTGGAACCCGGAGACTCGACAACGAACAACGATCCCAAACCACCCAGGTGATCTTCCAGAAGGTACCGCGCGGGCAATCGTCAAGCAGGCGGGCGTCGGAGTCGAGGACTTCCTCAACGCATGAGCGATGTCTGTTGTCGGGAATCTCTCGAAATCGGCGACACCTGATGATCTCGATACGGCGATCTCAACAATCCCACAGCCACCGTCTGACTTGACCATACGCCGAGACTGTAAACCGACAGCCGCAACATCAGGTATCCTCAACGAGTCATTGAGATGATTTTAGCTAACCCTCATCTCTTCGCCGTTACTTTGATCACATGATACCCGAACTGAGTCCGCACAGGATCGCTCAGTGACCCCACGCCCAGCTTCCGGCACGCGGATTCGAACTCTTTGACCATCTTGCCTTCGCCGAACCATCCCAGATCGCCACCCTTGGACTTGCTCGGGCAGGTCGAATAGCGGCGGGCGAGGTCCTCGAAGCGCGCTCCCTTCTGCAGCTCGCCGCGGATCTTCCGCGCGAGGTCCTGGCTTGGTACGAGGATGTGGCTTGCTCTCCATTCCATGCCGGAATAGTACGCCGGCGGGGGCCGGCGGACAAGGTGCGCGCCTGGCAGACGTCGCTCGCGGCTACCGTCCCGCGCCGCTGCGCTCGGGATCGCGGAGGAACGCCGCGAGCAGCTCTGCGGTGTTCTCGATCGCGCCGGCGTGAATGATCTCGTAGCCGTGCGTGTTCTCCATGGGAATCCCTACGAGCGCTGCCTTCGCGGTACGGCCCAGTCTCTTCGCCGCCGAGGAGTCGGAGCTGTAGTTCTCGAAGATGCCGATGCCGGGCAGCATCTCCAGGTCGAGCGCGTGCGCGACGAGCGCGTCGGCGACTTCCTTGGTGTAGACGGCGTAGTCGTCGCGATAGCCGATGGTCGGGTAGGGGTCGACTTCGTTGCCGTACTCGTCGGGCGACACCGGTGCGACGTCCACGGCGAGCGAGAGCTCACCCGGCAGCGTGCCCGCCGCGTACCCGGCGGTACCTGAACCGAGTTCCTCCTCGCGGGTGAACACCACGTAGACCGGTGCGGCCGGTCCTCCCGATTCGACGAGAAGCCGACACGCCTCGAGCGTCGCGGTGATAGGAGCCCGGTTGTCGAGCGCGAAGCCCGCCACGAGCGGGCCGACGTCCCAGAGCGAGCGATGCTGCCCGGCGATGACCACGCGCGCGCCGGGGCGCACGCCGGAGCCCACGAGCGCCTCGCCGTCCATCCCGGTGATGACCTCGTACTGGTTCAGGTCGTAGTTGCCGTGCTTGGCGTGCCAGACGTCGCTCGTCTCCTCGCCGGTGTGCCACGAGCCGAGCGAGAGGACTCCGGGAACGATCGCCTCATCGGCGAGGATTTCCACCGGCAGTTGTCCCAGAAACGCCGGCGAGAAGCTCCCGAGCGCGGCGAGCTTCACCGTTCCGTCGGCTCGGATGCGCTTGATGATGAACGAGATCTCGTCCAGATGGACAAAGACCCGAATCGCGCGTCCGTCGTCCTCACCTCCCGACGAGGCGTCGCCCGCCGGCGCAAGGCGGGTGATCAGATTCCCGGCCGGGTCGGTGTACCAGGGCAGGCTGTGCTCGTCGAGCCAGGACCTGCAGACGGCGTCGACCTCGTCCTCCTGGCCGCACGGTCCGCGCGCGGCGACGAGCTTCTGGAGCAACTGCTTGAGGTGTGCGGGCATCATGACCGGCGCAGTGTAGCACGTGGCCGGCCGCCGCGATACCGGTAGCCGCGGTGCGAGGCGGAGTCCGACATCGGCCTTTCCCAAATCGACCTCGAGTCGTAGACTGACTCGAGGAGTCGCAGTGACGAAGCAGGAAGCCCGTGACATCTACGACCTCCAGATCGCGCTCGCGCAGACGTTTCGTCGCGACGTCTTCGAGCTCTGCGAGCGCAAGGGCATCCCGGAGGAGTGGGTGATCGAGTTCGTCGAGGACGACCTGAGCTACGACGAGTTCTTCGCGCGGCACAAGGTGAGCGGCGAGCTCGAGCGCCGCAGCGACGTGCCGCGGGCGCAGCTGCTGAAGGAGGTCGTCAGGGCAGCGCTCCTCGGGCGCGATGCGGACGACGTGAACTGAGGCCTCGCTATCGGCCCGGCTCCGTGTCCTCGAGTGCCCACGCGACGGCTTCCTCGGCGTGAACGCGCGCGGTGTCGAAGAGCGGCAGCGGGCACACCTCCTGCGTGATGAGCAGGCCGATCTCGGTACACCCGGCGATGATCCCTTCGGCGCCCGCGTCCGCGAGGCGGGCGATGATCCTCAGGTACTCCGCCCGCGACGACTCCTCCAGGCGGCCCAGCACGAGCTCCTCGTAGATGATCCGGTGGACGATCGCGCGGTCGTCGGCGTCGGGGACGAGCGCGGTGATCCCGTGCTGCGCCTCGAGTCGTCCGCGGTAGAAGTCGTCCTCCATCGTGTAGCGCGTGCCGAGCAGGCCGACGGCGGACAGTCCCGCCTGAGATACGCGGCGCGCGGTCGCGTCGGCGATGTGGAGGACCGGGATGGAGACGCCCTCCGTCGCCTCGTCGATCACCTTGTGCATCGTATTCGTGCACAGGACGATGAAATCGGCACCGGCGGCCTCGCACTGCTTCGCCGCCCGTGCGATGGCGCGCGCAGCCGCGGCCCAGTCGCCCGCCTGCTGGTAGCGCTCGATCTCGTCGAAGTCGACCGACACGAGCACGCACCGCGCGGAGTGCAGCCCTCCGAGTCGGCGCGCGACTTCCTCGTTGACGATACGGTAGTACTCGATCGAGCTCTCCCAGCTCATCCCTCCGATCAGTCCGATGGTCTGCATCTAGATGGACATCTCCTCGGTGATCTCGGGCCGCTCGAACTGCATCCGGTAGAGCCGGGCGTAGAACCCGTTCGCCTTCATCAGCTCGTCGTGCGTGCCGCGTTCGACGATCCGGTGGTCGTGGAGCACGATGACCTGGTCGGCGTTGCGGATGGTCGACAGCCGATGCGCGATGATGAAGCTCGTGCGGCCTTCCATGAGTCGGATCAGACCGCGCTGGATCGTGGCCTCGGTGAGGCTGTCCACGCTCGATGTCGCCTCGTCGAGGACGAGGATCCGCGGGTCGGCGAGGATCGCGCGCGCGATCGCGAGGAGCTGTCGCTCGCCCTCCGAGAGATTCGCGCCTCGCTCGAGAAGCTTCGTCTCGTACCCTTCGGGAAGCCTGCGGATGAAGTGGTCCGCGTCGGCGGTGATCGCCGCCTCCACCGCATCCTCGTCGGATGCCGCCGGGCGCCCGTACTTGATGTTCGTCATGATCGTGTCGGCGAAGAAGTAGGGCTCCTGCAGGACGACGCCCATGCGGGTGCGAAGCGAGCTCACCTCCATGTCGCGGACGTCCACGCCGTCGACCCGGATGCCCCCGCTTCGTACGTCGTAGAAGCGGGAGAGCAGGTTCACCAGCGTCGTCTTCCCCGCCCCGGTCGGCCCGACGATCGCCGTGACCTGCCCGCTCTTCGCCTCGAGCGAGACGTCCTGCACGACCGTCTGCCCGGGCTCGTAGCCGAAGGTGACGTGGTCGAACTCGACGTGGCCCTCGACCTCTTCGAGGTGCAGCGCGTCCGGCTTGTCCACGATCTCGGGCTCGGCGTCGAGCACCTCGAATACGCGTTCGGCTCCCGCGAGCGCCGACTGGATCAGGTTGTAGACCTGCGTGATCTGTCGCAGGGGTTCGAAGAATCGGCTCGAGTAGATGATGAAGGCGGAGAGCAGCCCGATCGTGTAGCCGCCGCCCTGCGAGACGGCGAGATACCCGCCTACGCCAACGACGAGCGCGGCGGCGATCCCGTTGATGACGCGCATGATCGGATGCACCGCGAACGAGACGATCTCCGCCCGCGCCCCCGCCTCGCGCGCGCCACGGTTCACCTCTTCGAACCGCTCGAAGCTGTCGCGCTCCTTGTGGAACGACTTGATCACGCGTACCGCGGCGACCGACTCGTTGAGGTTCGCGCTGAGCTGACCGATCATCCGCTGGTTCACGCGGAACGCCTCGCGCACCTTCTTCCCGATGAAGCCGGTCACCCACACCAGAAGCGGCAGGAGCGCGAACACCACGAGGCTCAGCGGGAGGTCGAGCGCGACCATCGCGACGAGCGTCACGACGAGCGAGAAGAGTCCGCCCACGAGCTCGGCGATTCCGTTGGTGAGCGCGTTGTAGATCATTTCGATGTCGTTCGTCACGCGCGAGATGATGTCGCCCACGCCGCGACGCTCGAAGAACGACATGGAGAGCGTCTGCAGGTGGCCGAACGATTCTTCGCGCAGGCGATAGACGAGCCGGTTGCTCGCGCGCACCATGAGCGACCGGGCGAGCGCTTCGGCGATCCACGCGCCGGCGTAGATCGCGACGACGACGAGCATCTGCGCCACGAACGCGGTCGCGTCGGGTGTCCGCTCGATGTGCTCGGTGATCGCGCCGCCCATCTGCGCCGGGGCGAGCGCGCGCAGCACGGAGTAGGCGATGATGCCCGCCGCGACGAAGACGAGCGTCTTCCACTCGTGCCCGAAGTACCGCAGGAGTCGCACCAGCGCCGTGCGGAAGTCGGTGGGCGTCTCGATGCGCATCCCCTGTCCGCGTTCGCGGCCCGCGCCGCGGTTGGCGTTCGCGCCGCGGGCGCCGC
>CAZICD010000017.1:23438-53126 GCA_964537725.1 uncultured Spirochaetaceae bacterium
GCGCCGCGGTTGGCGTTCGCGCCGCGGGCGCCGCCGGGGCGTTTCGAGGATTCCTGGTTGCGGCCCCCGGCGTCGCTCATGCTCGAAGCTCCGCGCTCTGCGTCTCGTGGATCTCGCGGTACATCTCGTTCGCGGCGAGCAACTCGTCGTGCGTTCCCTGCGCGACGATCCTGCCCTCGTCGAGGATGATGATCCGATCGGCCATCCTGACCGTGTTGATCTTCTGGCTGATGATGATCACGGTCTTGTCGGCGAGCCTGCGGTAGAGGTTCGCGACGATCTGCTTCTCGGTCTGCGCGTCGAGCGCGGAGGTGACGTCGTCGAGGATGAGGATGTCGGGGTCGGCGAGGATCGCTCGCGCGATCGCCACGCGCTGGCGCTGACCGCCGGAGAGTCCGGCGCCGCGCTCACCGACGTGCTCGTGCCAGCCGTGCTCCTTCTCTTCTATGAACTCCAGCGCGCAGGCGAGCTCCGCCGCGCCGCGCATCGTCTCGTCGGGTTCGTCGTGGCTGCCGTTGCGATACGCGTAGCCGACGTTCTCGAGGATCGACCCGGAGAGCAGCACCGTTTCCTGCAGAACGAGCGTGATCCGCTCGCGAAGCGTCCGCATGGACAGCGTGCGTACGTCGTGGCCGTCCACCAGAACGCTCCCGGACGTTGCGTCGTACATGCGCGGGACGAGCGCCGCGAGGCTCGTCTTGCCCGAGCCGGTCCTTCCGAGCACGCCGACCTTCTCGCCCGGTGAGATCTGCAGCGAGACCGTGTCGACCGCCGGTTCGCCCTCGCCGTAGGCGAAGGAGACGTCGCGGAACTCGATGCGGCCGGACAGCCGTTCGAGGTCGCGCGCATCGTCGGGCTCCTCGATGTGCGGGCGGTCGTCCATGAGCTCCTCGATGCGCGTGGCCGAGGCGATCGCCATCGTGAGGAACTGGAGCGTCATCCCCAGCGCGATGATGGGCCACATCGCCCGCAGCGCGTACCCCTGGAAGGCGAGCAGCTGTCCGAGCGTGAGCCCCATCGACCCCGGGTCCAGCATCCCCTCGAGCACCTGGAGCCCGCCGAACCAGGTGGGAAGGACGATCGCCATCTGGCCCAGGAAGAAGACGAAGGGGAAGGCGATCGCGAAGGTGTACCCCACGCGCAGCGAGAGCCTCAGGAACGCGTCGTTGCGCTCGCGGAAGCGCGCGCGCTCGTGATCCTGGCGGGCGAAGGCGCGTACGACCTTCGCGCCCGAAAGATTCTCCTGGATCCTGTTGTTGAGCGCGTCCAGCCGTTCGCGCAGCTTCATGATCAGCGGCCGCAGGAAGTGCGCGAAGACGAAGAAGACCGCTAGCGTGCCCGGAAGGACGACGATCATGATCCGGCTGAGCTCCGGGTTCTTGGCGTACATGAACGCGAGGCTTCCGGCGAGCGTCACGATCGACTGAATCATCATCAGCAGGCCAAGGCGGATGAACATTCGAATCGTGTTGACGTCCGAGTTGGTGCGTACGAGCAGCTCGCCGGTTCGCCAGCGGTCCAGGTTGCCGAAGGAGAACGACATGACGCGGTTGTAGAGGTCGTTACGGATGTCGTAGCTCATGCCCTGGCCGGCGCGTACGAGGAGGACGCCGCTCGCCAGGTGGAGCCCGCCGGTGAGGATCGCCGCGACGAAGAGCAGGAGCGCCGAGACGAGGACCGATCGAACGTCGCCCTGCGAGATTCCGAAATCGACCGCACGCTGGATAATCTCCGGTTGGACGAGGTTCATCCCGGTCGCGAGCAGCGTCAGTAGCAGCGAGATCAGCACCACGCCACGGTAGGCGCGAAGGTAGCGGAAGAGCCGCAGCAACGCCCCCATCAGGCGGAACCTTTCGCGTCGGTGCGGTGCAGCGGCGACAGACGTGCGGGAATCATCGTGGGGAGGCGCATAGCGAACCGAGATCAAGGTACGCGGGCGCCCGGGCGGTGTCAATCGAAACCTGCAGTACGGGGTTGAGGTCGGTGCGCGACGGGAGGCTCGCGCGCGGCCCCGAGGCGGTTGCCCGCACGCGCCGGAGACCGTACTGTTTCCGGGTGAGTACCGACGCGAACGAACGGACCGAGCGGCCGCCCCACCCGGACAGCGCATCCCCCGGCAGGCCCCGCGGTCGGCTGGCGCGCACGCTCCTCGTCGTCCTGGGGCTCTTCTTCGTTGGCCTCGGCGTGGTGGGCATCGTGCTTCCCCTGATTCCCACCACCGCGCCGCTCCTGCTCGCCGCAGCGCTCTTCGCCCGCAGCTCGCCGCGCTTCCACGCATGGCTGCTCGGCCATCGCGTGTTCGGAACCTATATTCGCAACTACCGCGAACACCGCGGCATGACGAGGGGCCACAAGATCGTCACGCTCGTGACGCTCTGGGTCGGGATCGGCGTGTCGATGTACCTCTCGCGGGAGGCAGTCGCGGCGCTCGTCGTGCTCGCGATCGTGCTGGTGGGCGTGACGCTCCACGTGCTGACCCTCGAAACCGCTCCGGCGCAGGAGCGGTAATCCCGTGAGGTCGCCTCGCCCCGGAAGACCGGCGGGGCGAACCGGTGGAGTCGCCGCCGTCGCCCTGCTACACTGGCGCTATGAAGCAACGAGTTGTCGTCACCGGGGCGTGCGGGCGCATCGCGCAGCGCGTGCTACCGGTCGACATCAGCGAGCGCGACGAGGTGGCGCGGATCACCGCGGGAGCCGAGCGGTAGTATGGCGGTGTTGAACTCGGAAACGAACTCCTTCGGCGGGCGCATCGTCGACGCCGCCGCGCTCCCGTCCGACCGCTCCGCCTTCGAGACGGATCTTGCCGATTCGCTCGCGGCGTGGCGCGCCGAGGGTATCAGGGTCGTGTGGCTGCAGATTCCCATCGAGCGCTCACAGCTCGTGCCGGTCGCCGTGGACGCCGGCTTCGTCTACCATCACGCGACCGAGCGGACGCTGCAGCTGACCGCCTCGATCGAGCCCGGCTCGTACGTTCCCCCCTTCGCAACGCACTACATCGGCGCCGGCGGCGTCGTGCTCGACGAGGAACGCAACCTCCTCGTCATCCAGGAGCGACACCACCGCCGCAAGCACTACAAGCTGCCCGGCGGCGCGCTGCACCCGGGCGAGCACATCGTCGACGCCGTGGTTCGCGAGGTCGAGGAGGAGACCGGCATCCGCACGGAGTTCGTCTCGCTCGTGTGCTTCCGGCACTGGCACGGCTACCGGCACGGCAAGTCGGACATCTACTTCGTGACCCGGCTGCGACCGCTCACCCGCGAGATCGAGCTCGACCCGAGCGAGATCGCCGAGTGTTTCTGGATGCCGGTGGACGATTACCTCTCGCACCCGGACACGCACGCGTTCAACCGGCGGATCGTGCAGGCCGCGCTCGACCTGGAGAGGGCAGGCACCGGGGGTGGGGCGGGGTGTCCCGTCCTCCGTCCCGAATCGATACCGGACTACGGCACTCCGGAGACGCACGAACTCTTCTTCCCCGGGCAGCCGTAGGGGAGGGCCTGGCGGGCGGCGACCAACCGGCGCGGGGCGGGCCGAGCGTGCATCGGTCCCCTCAGCCCTTCACGCCGCCCGCGGTGAGCCCGCCCACGAGGTACTTCTCGAACCAGAAGAAGAGGACCATGATCGGGACGGTGATGATGACCGCGCCTGCCATGAGGAACTGACGCGGGACCTCCTGCGAGTTGAGTGCGACCATGCCCCGCGAGAGCGTATAGATCTCCGGAGAGTCGAGGAACATGAACGCGAACAGGAACTCGTTCCACGCGATCATGAAGACGTAGAGCCCCACCGACGCGAGCGCCGGCGCGCTGAGCGGGAGAACGATCTTCGTGATGACCTGGAATCGGGTGAGCCCGTCGACGAGCCCCTGGTCTTCCACGTCTCGCGGGAGCGTCTGAAAGTAGCTTCGCAGCATGTAGAGCCCGACCGGAATCGTCATGGCTGGGTACACGATGAGCAGGCCCGGCAGGGTGTCGCGCAGGCCGAGTTGGCTGAAGATGCTGTAGAGCGGGATCACGAGCACGATCGCCGGGAACATGTAGATGAGCAGGATCGAACGCGAGAAGAACTTCCGTCCCGGGAAGTGCAGCCGGGTGACGGCGTACGCCCCGAGAATCGCCGGAACGAGCGTGAGAACGACCGTCGCGATCGCGACGAAGGTGCTGTTGAAGATGTAACGTCCGAAACTGAACCGGGTGATGACCTCCGAGTAGCCGACGAAGAGGTCGCCGAGGGGTTGCGCGAAGGTGATCGACAGGTCCGTGGGATCGCTCACGATCGCCGCCCGCGACTTCAGGCTGGACGCGACCATGAAGTAGAAGGGAACCGCGACGATCGTCAGGTAGAAGACGATACCGATCGCGCGCAGCATGCGCACCAGGAGCTTGTCCCGGGCGTCTCGCGTGATGTGTTCGAGATTCACCTCGCGCAGCGCCTTTCGTGCCATGAAGCCTGCGAGCGTGAATACGATTGGCGGTCCGACGATGCTCACCAGCGTCGTCTCACCCATCGCGAACGGAGAAAGCCCGGTGACCGCGATCCAGATGAGCCCGATTGCCAGACCGATGCCGGCGGAGAGCAGCGGCGATGTCCGCCCGCGAAAGCGGGTGAGCGACACCGCGGGTCCGAGTACGAGTCCGGATACGGCGAGCCAGAGGTAGGGCATGCGGAAGTCGGCCGTCGAAAGAATCGTCATGAGGAAGCCGAGGACGAACCCGAGCATGACGGACAGGAACGCCCCGACGACGACCATGACGAGCGCTCCGGGTAGAGAGATCTGCGGCCGGGGGAGTTTCGTATCGCTCATTCCTGGTCCTCCTTTTCGATCGTGGTGAAGTAGATCGACAGGAAGATCGCCAGGAAGATGAACAGGACCACCGAGGTCGCCGCGCCGGCGCCAATGTTCGATCGGCCGAACGCATTGTCGTATACGAGAATGGGGAGCGTCTTCGTCCCGGCGGCTCCTCCCGTGAGGAGGAACACGTCGTCAAACTTGTTGAAGGTCCACATGAACCGCAACAGGAACAGCGTTGAGAGTACCGACCAGAGCTGCGGGATGGTGATGTGCCAGAACTGCTGGAACGGACTCGCTCCGTCGAGGTCTGCCGACTCGTAGAGCTGATCGTCGATCGCCTGGAGTCGGCTCAGGATGAACAGGAACGCGAAAGGAAAGTAGCGCCAGGCTCCGAACGAGACGATGCTTGTAAGCGCGAGCGGTATCCGCACCGGAATTCCGAACGGTGTGAACTCGTACATCCGTTCGCTGAGAAAGGGGATCGGATCCGATATGATACCGGCCTGCTGCAGCAAGGCGTTGAGCGTGCCGCTGAACGGATCGAGGAAGAACTGCCAGGTGAACGCCACTGCGATGACCGGTGCGACGTAAGGGAAGAGGAGCATTCCTCGCATGATTCCTTTTCCCTTGAACCTGCGGTTCATCAACTCGGCCGCGAAGAGGCCAAGAATCAGAACGCCGATCGTGCTCGCCAGCGTGTAGACGATCGTAACCCACACCGAAGGCCAGAACTGACGCGCGTCGAGGACGGTACGGAAGTTGTCCAGGGTGAACACGAAGTTGGTGAGTGGGTTGGGAGCCGTGGCCGTCGCGACAGGGCTTGTCGGGTTGTCCGGGACAGATCCGTTGGAGAAGAACGTTTCGGAGGTGAGGTAGGTGACTTCAAACATTTCGGCGAAGCCGCCCTCCCACCGGTCGTACGCGCAGATGATGCGACCGTCTGTCACCTCACAACGGTCGGGAGCGCTCTCGACCGAGAGGCCCTCGGGCACGGTTAGCGTCAATACTACATCGGTAATTTCCACCTGCTGACTCGTGTTCCGAACACGGTACTGGATCACGAGCTCGTCGCCCGGCTGCTGCGCTTCGCCTGTTACGCGCGCGCGAATCTGCGGAGCCGCTTGTCGGAGGTCACCGAGACTGATCGGCTTGAACGCGATCCAGAAATTGGCCAGGACCGGGAAAATGATGATGGCGAATACTATCAGCAGCGCTGGGACCAGCATTACGACGGCAAGGCGAGTCTCAACGAGGGTCATGCCGGTCAGTTTTCTCATGGCTTGCTCCAGGATTGATGGCACGGTCGATCCACGCCGGCACCCGCGCTGCGCGGATGCCGGCTGATAGAGATCTCCCGTTCGCCTAGTTCCTCAGGCTTTCTATTTCGCTCTGGATCTCGCGCTGCGTCTCCTCGACGCTCAGGCCGCCGTCGATGTACTCACGGACCAGCTCTGCTATGATTCTGGTGTCGTAGAGCTGCGACGTCAGGCTTCCATAGCCTTCGGCGAATCCCCAACGGCTGCCGGTTTCGAATCCTTCGAGCAGGCGGTCGATCGTAGCTTCACTGTAGATCTCGCCGAGTGTCGCGCGTCGGTCCACGCCGATCTCCAGTTCTCTCCACTCGTGGACGAATCGGTCCGGGTCGTCGGGGGTTCCGTTACGCACCGGGAACTTGCCCTCTGCTGCCATGCCGAGTGTGTCCGAGTAGGCATCCGTCAGCGAGAAGCCAACAAACTGCTGTGCCGCGTCGGTGTCGGCGTCGAGGGTGATCCCGAGGTAGAAGACCTCGGTCCATCCCGACCCCTCGGGATTCTGTGGTCCGGCAAGCCGAGTCATGAAGCTCGTTGCCTCCGCGAGTCGCTGGCTCGTCGGATCGTCGAACGCCGTGACCGGAACGCTGTCGCGGAGTCCGGCCAGCTCGTCCATGATGAACGGCGACCAGATGACCATCGCGGCGTCTCCGGCGAAGAAGAGCTCACGGCTCTGCTGCCAGTAGAGATTGCCCGACGGGCTCGCGTCGACCAGTTCCTTGTAGAACTCGAGCGTCGTGGTCCACTCTTCGCCCATCACGTCCACGTTGCCGTCCGCGTCGACGACGCGCGCGCCGTTCGCGAGTGCTATGTGCTCGAACACCTGCATCATGTACGCTTCGCTCGGGTCGGTAGCGGCCACGAAGCCGTACATCTCGGGCGGGTTGTGCAGCTCATCGATCGCCGCACGGACATTCTCGTAGCTCGTCGGTGGCTCGAGACCGGCTTCTTCGAAGAGATCCTCGCGATACACGAGCAGCTGCGTCCAGCCGCTCAGCGGGACCGCGGCGTAGCCGTCGTCGGTCTCGACGAGATCGAGCGCCCCGACGCCGAAGGTGTCCGGGCCGAGCTCTTCGACCACCTCGGCCGACGCGGTGGCGTCGAGGATGCCCGAGTCGTACCAGGTGAGCGCGTAGTTCAGCGGATGCGCGATGACGTCGGGAAGCTCTCCGGCCGAGAACGCGGCGGTCACGCGCTCGCCCATGTCGCTCTCGGTCACCGGTACCACCTCGACCGGAATCCCTGTCTGCTCCTCGAACCGCGAGTTGATCGAGCGTTGCACGTCGAGCCGCTCGGGTTGTTCCTCGCTCGTCCAGAGCATCAGCTGCTCCGGTTCGGCGGCCGCTTCTTCCTGAGCGCCGGTCGCCGACGCGGCGCCCGCAACGAGAGCCAATACGACCAGAATCATGATCGCCTTCATCATTTGTCTCATAGCTATTCCTCCTCCTGAGATTCATCGGCGCCTCCGGCAGCATCTGCATGAAGCGGCGTCGACGTCTTCAGCGTAGGCACGTTGGCGACGGCTCGGTATAGGCTCTATGGGCTACACGCTCAGCGCAACCTGCATGAGCACCATCGCGGCGGCCGCGAGCGCGGCGGCGATCGCCACCTGGTGGGTCTCCATGTCGCAAAGCGCATCGGGGAGGATCTCTGCGACGACCATCCAGATCATCGCCCCGGCGGCTATGCCCAGTCCCACCGGAAGGAACGGCTGGAACGCGGTCACGAAGAGGTAGGCCGGGATCGCGACCAGAGGCTGGGGGAGGCTGCTGAAGATGCTGTAGAGCGCGGCCTTCCAGACCGGCATGCCCTTGGGCACCATGACGAGGCTGATCGCGATGCCCTCCGGGATGTTATGTACGGCGATCGCGGCGGCGATGAAGATGCCGAAGCCGGCCGTGCCGCCAAAGGAGACCCCCACGCCGATTCCTTCGGCAAAGCTGTGGAGCGTCATGACGCCGAGCACGAGCAGCGCCTTGCGCCCGCCCCCGGCCATGTCCTCGAAGTACTCCTCGTCGTCCTGCTTGATGAAACGCTGGACGAACCAGATCAGCAGCGCCCCGGCGGCGATGCCGGCGATCGTCCGGTAAGGACCTACCTGGAGGCCTTCGTTGATGAGGCGGAAGCTCGCCGCGAGCATGATGCCCGCGGTGATCCCGCCGGTGATGCCCAGCCACTTCCGCGAGAACGTCTTTCCCCCGGCCAGCGGCAGCGCCCCGAGACCGGTCGCGAGGGCGGTGGCGAGAGAGGCTACGACGACGACGGCGAGCTCGCTCATCTATCAAACGTAGGCACTGCCGCGGCCCGAGTGAAGGGCCCCATCCCCCGCTACGGCCTGCGGCTAACCCGCCCGCTGAACGGCAGGCGGGGCAGCTACGCGCGCGGGGCAGCTACGCGGGAAGCGGCCCGATGATCCGCTCCAGCGAAGCCGTCAGGCTCGCAGGCCCCTCGTACCTGATCGCCCGCATGCCCGCCTCGCCGGCGGCGGCGACGTTGTCGGCGCGGTCGTCGACGAACACGCACGAGGCGGGAGCGACGCCGAGCCGCCCGGTGACGGCTCGATAGTAGCGCGCGTCGGGTTTCATCAGGCCCATCTCGTGCGAGAGGAAGAGCCGGTCGCCGAAGGGCCCGAGCACGTCCGGGAAGCTCGACCGGATCGCCTCGAAGTCGATCGGATTGGTGTTGCTCGCGAGCGCGAGCTGCCAGCCGGAGTCGGCGAGCGCGTGTACGAGCGACACCGTTTCCGGGATAGGGGCGAACCGGTTCGACAGCGTCGAGACGAGCAGCCGGCCGGCTCGCTGCCGGGCGGGCGAGTATGCATCGGCCTCCCATCGGCCCCCGGGCGTCTCGAGGATGAACGCGAGCGCCTCTTCGGCGGAGGTGCGTCCGGTCTCGAACGGCTCGACGAGCTCGCCCACGCGCCGCCACACGGCTTCATCGGGTGCGCCGACGATTCGAGCCGCGGCGCGCATGAACGGCTCGGGGAAGATGTCGACGAGAACGCGACCCAGGTCGAAGACGATCGCCGCGACAGGTTGATCAGGCATCGTGTTCCTCCGCGTCGCTCCGATTATCCATCAGCAGCCGGCGCAGCCCGAACGGGTTGTAGCGCCGGACGAGCACGGGGAGCAGGAGGACCGCCAGCGCGAGCAGCGTGCCCAGCACCGCCGCGAGCACCGGCGTGTCCAGGACCGCAGCGCCCACGGTCGTGTAGAAGAGGGTCCACGGGACCATCCCCACGAGGCTCGCCCGGAAGAATCGCCAGAAGCCCAGCGGGCTGAGTCCCGCTCCGTAGCTGATCATATCGAACGAGACGACCGGGATCAGTCGCGCTCCGAACACGATGATCTCGAGCGCGCGTTCGCTGCAGTCGGCGCAGAAGCTCGCCTGCCTCCCGGTCAGGATCCGGATCGCTCGCATGCCGACGTGTCGGGCGATGAGGAAGGCCGCGCTCGCTCCCAGGATCGCGCCGGTGACCGCAAGCCCCGTACCCATCCACGGGCCGTAGATCATGCCCAGCACCGCCGAAATGGGCACGTTCGGAAGCGGGGAGACGACGATCGCGACCGCCATCACGAGGACGATCACGATCGGGGCCCAGAGGCCCGCGCGCTCGACCAGATCGACGAGCCCCTCCTTCGTCAGCGTGGAGCGGACATCCGGTACGAGCACCGCCGCCAGGAAGAGCGCGGCGAGCAGGAGGAGCGGCAGGATTGCGAGTATCCGTCTGAGCGTCGGGTTCATCGTCCGGTTCCGTGCGGCCTCGCTCCGGGCGTCCGCCGCACGGCGAGTATAGCGTCGTGCGGCCGGGGCTCCAAGAGCGCGCCGCGCCCGGCGCCGGACCGGCTACTCGAGCACGACCTCGCCGATCGTCAGCAGCGCGATGCCCACGAACAGGACGCCCAGCGCGATCTCCATCAGCCGGTCGGGGATCTTCTTCGCGATCGCGGGCCCCAGCTGCCCGCCGATCAGCACACCCGGCACGGTGAAGATCACGATGCTCGCGACCTGCAGGAGCGTCTCAGGCCCCGCCTGCGCGAAGCGTACGACGTGGCTGCCCGACGCCGCGAGCACGGTGACGGCGATCACGAAGACGCTCGTCGAGACGCCCACGCGGCTCGGTACCTTGCAGCGGCGCAGGAGGAAGTAGTCGTTGAGCTCGCCCAGACCGGTGGAGATCATTCCCACGAAGAGCCCGCCCACACCGGCGGTGATCATGCCCTGGATCTTCCGCGACACCGAGTAGCAGATCTCCTCACCGTCCCGCGCGGTGATGCACTTCTCGGCTCCCGTCTTCTCCGCGTGCTCGATCGCCGCGGCGTTCAGCTCCTGCACCTCCTCGTCGCGCGGCTGGTGGAGAAAGCTGACGGCGACCGCAGCGAGGCCGACGCCGAGGACGATCTTGAGGATCTCCGGGTCGATGAGCCCGGCGGCGACGGTTCCCAGGATCGCGAGCGGCACGGTAGCGGCGAGCATGAGCAGCCCCAGCTTGTAGTCGATGACCTTCTGCCGCCCGTACGCGAGCAGGCCGCTGCCGAACCCGAAGAGCTCGGTGATCAGCGCCGTACCGATCGCGACCTCGGGCGGCAGCCGCAGCGCGAGGATGAACAGCGGCGAGAAGAAGGTCGCCCCGCCTATACCCGAGGCCATCGCGAGCGTCGCGATCGCGAGCGCCGCGGGGAACATGAACCAGAACTCGAACGTCATACGGTCTCCTTTGGTACTCCGGCTCGTTGCGTCCCGCGGGATGCAAGCCGGGCGCCGCGGCGAGCGTCCCGCCCGCCTGACGGGCACCGCGGCCCGCGCCCCCGCTCAGCCGAGCACGCGGTCCAGATTGAACGCCGCGCTGATGAGCGCGAGGTGCGTGAACGCCTGCGGAAAGTTGCCCAGGGCCTCGCCGAGCGGTCCGGTCTCCTCGGCGAACAGCCCCAGATGGTTCGCGTAGCCGAGCATCTTCTCGAACATGAGCCGGGCCTCGTCGAGCCGCTGTTTGTCGTGCGCGCCGGCGCGCGTGAGCGCCTCGACCAGCCAGAAGCTGCAGATGTTGAACGTGCCCTCCTCGCCGGCGAGGCCGTCGGGCGACTGCGACACGTCGTAGCGGAAGGTGAGGCTGTTCGAGACGAGGCCGCCTTCCTCCGGGCTTTTGAGCGTCGCGTCGAGCGTGGAGAGCATCCGGGGATCGGTGGGGGAGACGAAGAAGACGAGCGGCATCATGAGGTTCGACGCGTCGAGCGCTTCGCTGCCGTACGATTGCACGAACGCCTCGCGGCTCTCGCTCCAGCCCTTCGCCATGATCTCTTCGTAGATCTCGTCGCGGATCTGGATCCACCGTTCGCGGTCTGCGGGGAACGAGCGCTTGTCGGCGAGCCGGAGCCCGCGGTCCAGCGCGACCCAGCACATGAGCTTCGAGTAGACGAACTCGCGCTGCCCGCCGCGCACCTCCCAGATTCCTTCGTCGGTCTTGCGCCAGTTGTCGGCGACCCAGTTCACGAGCCGACGCAGCTGGACCCACAGGTCGTACGAGATGGGCGAGCCGTACTTGTTGTAGAGGTAGACCGAGTCCATGAGCTCGCCGTAGATGTCGAGCTGGAGCTGGTCGTACGCGCCGTTACCTGTGCGCACCGGGCTGCTGTCGCGGTATCCCTTCAGGTGCGCGAGGTGTTCCTCGGTGAGCTCGTGCCGACCGTCGATCCCGTACATGATCTGCAGCGAGCCGTCCGGGTTGAGTTCGTGCGCGCGCTGCTGGATCCAGCCCATGAACGCCTCCGCCTCGTCGGTGAAGCCGATGCGCAGCAGCGCGTAGAGCGTGAAGGCGGCGTCGCGGATCCACGTGAAGCGGTAGTCCCAGTTGCGCTCGCCGCCTACGCCCTCGGGCAGGCTGGTGGTGGGTGCGGCGACGATCGCTCCGGTGGGCTCGTAGGTCAGGAGCTTCAGGATGAGGGCCGATCGATGCACCATCTCGCGCCACCGACCCGTGTAGGTCGACTGCGCGATCCAGCTCCGCCAGTAGGCGACGGTGTCGCGGAAGAGCCGGTCCGACTGCGGTTCCGGGAGCGCTCCCCCGCACCCGCTGTCGCGCTCGACCTCCTGGAGGATGAAGGTCGTCGTCTCGCCCTCGCGCAGCGTGAACGTCGCGCGAGCCTCGCCATCGTCCACCTGGACAGGTGTCCCGCTCGCGAGCCCGAGCGTGAGCTCGTCGGTCTGGAAGGCGACGCCGTTGTCCGCCGGCCGAGCTTCGTGTTCCGCGCGGCCGTAGTCGAAGGCGGGTCGGCACGTCATGTTCCACTCGAGCGTTCCGCGCACCGTCGTGACCCGCCTGATGAGCTGGTGCGAACCGCGACGGCCTTCGATCCCGCCCACCGGCATGAAGTCGACCACCTCGCCCACGCCGTCGGAGCAGAGGAAACGCGTGACGAGTACGTTGGTCTCGGGCCAGTAGAACTGCTTGTTCCGCGCGGACTCGTGGTTCGCGTGGATCCGGAAGGCGCCACCGCGCTCGTCGTCGAGGATCGCGCCGAACACGCTCGGCGAGTCGAACCGCGGAAAGCAGAACCAGTCGATCGCCCCGTTCATGCCCACGAGCGCGACGGTGTGCATGTCGCCTATGACGCCGTAGTTCTCGATCGGTTGGTAACCCATCTCGGCCTCCCCCGGCACACCATACAGCTTGACGATCGCCCGCGGCAAGCGTAATAGTTGCCTATACAAGTTTGGTTCAGATTTCGCAGGGGGGCAGATGGAGACGTACGACGTACTGATAATCGGGATCGGGACCGCCGGCGAGACCGCGGCCGGGATTCTTCGCGATGCGGGGAAGACCGTCGCGATGGTCGACGCCGGCCCGGTGGGCGGTACCTGCGCGCTGAGGGGCTGTCAGCCCAAGAAGGTCTTCGTCGTGAATACGCACCTCGCCGCCGACAGCCGCGCGCTCGTCGGGCGCGGAATGGCGCAGGGAGCGATGACCGACTGGGGCGAGCTCCAGCGGTTCAAGCGCACCTTCACCGATCCGATCCCCGACGGCACGAGGCGCTCGCTCGAGCAGAGCGGGGTGGACGTCTACGTCGAGCACGCGCGTTTCGTCGGGCCGAAGATCGTCGAGCTCGCCGACAGCGGCCGGCGGCTCGAGGGAACGCAAATTCTCATCGCCAACGGCGCCCGGTCGCGCGAGCTGCCGGTGCCCGGTGCCGAGCACGCCGCGACGAGCGACGACTTCGCCGCGCTCAGCGGCGCGAAGGTCACCGTGCTGCAGCGCGGGCCGCAGGTGCTGCCGCAGTTTCCCGCCTCGCTCGTCGCACCGGTCGTGGAGGCGGGTGAGAAGCACGGGATCACCTTCGTTACCGGCGCGAGCGTCTCCGGGGTCGAGAAGACGGGCTCCGGGTACCGGGTGAGCACGAAGGAGAAGGGCGCCTTCGACGCCGCCTGGGTGATGGCCGCGATCGGGCGGGCGCCGAACGTGGAGGACCTCGGGCTCGAGGACGCCGGAGTGGATGCGTCGCGACGCGGTATCGAGGTGAACGAGCGCATGGAGACCTCGGCACCCGGCGTCTACGCGGCCGGTGACTGCGTTGCCACCAAACAACTCTCGCCCATCAGCGACCTCGAGGCGCGCGTCGCCGCGGCGAACATCCTCGAACCGGGTTCGGCGAGCGCGGACTACGACCTCATCCCCTCGGTCGTATTCACCCACCCGCAGATGGCGAGCGTCGGACCGACGCCCGAGGCGGCCCGCGACGCCGGGCGGGAGGTGACCGTGCGCTCCGGGCGCACCGACGAGTGGGCGCCCTCGCGCCGCCTCGGCAGCCCGGTCGGCTACTACGAGACCGTCGCCGACGCGCAGACGGGCCGGCTGCTCGGTGCGCACCTTGCAGGACCGCACGCCGGGGAGCAGATCAACGTGCTCACGCTCGCGATCAGGCAGGGTATGACCGCGGACCAGTTCCGCGCGGTACCGTGGGCTTACCCAACGGCTGTCTCCGACCTCGAGTACACGGTGTAGCCTCATGCTGACGCTCGACGATTCCCTCTACCGCGAGCTGATCCAGAGCTCGAACACGGCGCTCTGCGTCACGAACTCGTACAAGGAGATTCAACTCGTCAACCCGGCGTTCCTCAGGCTCTGCGGTCACGAAGAGTCGGAGATCGTGGGGAAGAGCATCGACGTGCTCCACGCCGACCGCAGCGAGTACTTCGAGAACGGCGTGTACGGCGGCGAGTACCGGCGGCTGCAGGACGGCCTTTCGCGCTTCCTCCTTGATCCTTCGGACGGCCAGTGGGAGGGACGTCTGCTCTTCAAACGACGCCCCGGCACGCGCGCGTGGGTGCGCGTACAGCTCAGCCCCGTCCGCGATCCGCTGGGCGAGGTGAGCGGCTTCCTCTGGGCGACCGAGAACATCTCGGAGGTGCTGGAGGCCGATCTCGAGATCCGCATGGAGATCTACAGCGCGATAACCAGCCTCGCCGAGACGCGCGACAACGAGACCGGAGCGCACCTGCGGAGGATCGCCACCTTCACGAAGTTGCTCGCAACCGAGTTGGGGATGCCCGGCGCCTTCGTCGACCAGATCGAGCTCTTCGCGCCGCTGCACGACATAGGGAAGGTCGGCATTTCCGACTCGATCCTGCTCGCTCCGCGCAAGCTTACCGACGACGAGTTCGCGACCATGCAGACGCACACGACGCTCGGGTACCAGATCCTCTCCGGGAGGCCCACGCTCGAGATGGCGGCCGACATCGCGCGCTTCCACCACGAGCGGTTCGACGGGAGCGGCTACCCGGAGGGGATCGCCGGCGGCGCCATCCCCATATCTGCCCGGATCACCGCGCTCGCGGACGTCTACGACGCGCTCACCTCCGACCGACCCTACAAGGGGGCCTGGTCGCACGAGGACGCGTCCGCGCTGATCATGGGCGAGCGGGAAAGGCATTTCGATCCGCTTGTGACCGACGCGTTCGTCGCGCGGCAGGCGGAGTTCGAGAAGGTCCGACAGACACTCCGGGACGAGAACTGCGACGAGGAGGGTAGCGATTCATGAGTACGGTCACCGAACTCCAGCGAGAGCTCGACAGCGTGAAGGCGGAGATGAACGGGCACGCCCCGCGATCGGTCGTCGAGACGCAGGGCGAGCTCCTGCAGGCGCTGCGCGACCGCGGAGCCGGGCGGGACGCGCTCGTGGAGGGCGATGCCATCCCGGCGTTCTCCCTCCCCGACCAGGTCGGAGCGCAGATCCGGATCGAAGACTTCCTCAAGATGGGCGCCGTCGTCATCTCGTTCTTCCGCGGCGAGTGGTGCCCGTACTGTCAGACCGAGCTCAACGCGCTGCATATGGCGTTACCCGAGATCGAGGCCCGCAACGCGCGCCTGGTAGCGATCTCGCCGCAGACGCTCGATCACACGATGTCGACCGCCGAGCGCCTGCTGCTCGAGTTCTCGGTGCTGAGCGACGTCGGCAACGAAGTGTCGAGCCGGTTCGGGCTGGCTTTCGAAATCCCGGAGGAGTTCCGCGAGTTCCACGACACGTACTCTGCGCGCGTCTCCGACTACAACGGTGACGAGAGTTACGTACTGCCGGTGCCCGCGACCTACGTCGTGGATTCGGGCGGCGTGATCCGTTACGCGCACGTCGAGGTCGATCCGTCCCTGCGCGCAGAGCCCGCCGACGTGATCGCCGCGCTGGAATCCCTATGGGGTAGAGGTTAGTTGTATAGGCAAGTAAAGGTCGATGTTCTCTTGAAGCCGCATCGGCTTTGTCGTATCTTGCCGTCTGTGAAGTATTACAAAGCACGCCGGCCGAGCCGCGGTGGATATACGACAGCCACGAGGAAACGCCTGCGGGCGGCCACCACGCCACGGCACCCGCGATCGGTCCCCCATCATCGAGCGTTCGCCAGCGAGCTCGAGCAGATCACCGCGATCTGCCCCGGCTACAACCTGGGCAAGGCGTACAAGAAGGTGACGCGCGAGTTCGAGAAGGAGTTCCGCGAGAGCAACCTCACGCTCGCGCAGTTCGCGCTGCTCGTGAACATCGGGCGCGGAGAGCCGGCGACCGGATCCGAAGTCGCGGCGCGCCTGGGTTCTGACGTCAGCACGGTCTCCCGCACGATCGAGCTGCTCGTTCAGCGGGGTCTCGTGAGCCAGCAGCGGGGGGCCGATCGGCGCGTGCGCGTCTACAGCCTTACCGACGCCGGACGCGCAGCGCTCGCCGAGGCGATCCCGCAGTGGCGCCGCGCGAGACGACGGACGCTCGAGGGCATCGATCGACGCGCCTGGCGCACGACGCTTCGTCAGCTGCGCGCGCTCGGCGCGTGAGGCGATCCCGTGGCGCGTATTCGGGTCATCGAACCGGACGAGGCGACCGGCGAGCTCGCCGACATCTACGCGGATCTCACGCGGTCGCGCGGGAAGCTCGCGGAAGTACACAAGATCCAGAGCCTCAACCCGCAGAGCATCCGCGACCATATGGCGCTCTACACGACCGTGATGTTCTCGCGCTCGCCGCTCTCGCGCGCCGAGCGTGAGATGATGGCCGTCGTCGTGTCGGCGACCAACGGCTGCGCCTACTGCATCGAGCACCACGGCCAGGCGCTGCTCCACTTCTGGAAGGATCGCGCGCGGCTCGACGCGCTCGTCGAGCACCGGGCTGAGGACCCGGCGCTCACCCCGCGCGAGGCGGCGCTCTGCCGGTACGCCGAGCTCGTGACCGCGAACCCCGCCGCGCCGGGAGTGGACACGGCGTCGGATGCGCTGCGTGCGGCGGGGCTCGACGACCGCGCGGTACTCGACGCAGCGCTCGTCGTCTCGTACTTCAACTTCGTGAACCGGATGGTGCTCGCGCTCGGAGTCGAGCTCGAGTCGGACGCCGGCGGCTACGAGTACGAGTAGGCGCGGCTCGGGGCCAGGCGCCGGCCGCGCCGGGGTGCCTGCCCGCCCTGCCTACGGTACCAGCGGCATCCGCATCGACCGGTAGACCCGGTACCCGCGGTAGCTCGCGGCGTCGCGGTCGGCGAAGAAGAACGTCGCGACCTCGACCGCCGGCGTATCCGCGGTGACCTCCACGACCCGCGCGGAGATCTTCATGCGATTCACCGCTTCCGCCTCGTAGTCGAAGAGCTCGCTCGGCTCGCCGTCGAGCGTTCGCGTGATGCCCCCGAAGGTCACGAGCCGATTGCCGTTCGCCAGGTAGTCCGCGTCGCCGATGAACGGCGTGTAGAGCTGTGACCCGTAGCGCTTCCCGTACTGCCAGACCTGGCGAACGGTCATCTCCTCCCGGTCCAGCTCGTACTCCACCGCTCGCGAGTAGTTGTCCTGCGGCGCGAGCGGCGCGTCGTACGATCGCTTGTTCCCGTTGTCGTAGACGAGCAGGCGGTCGGGATCGTCCGGGTGGACCATGGGCGCGTGTTGGCCCCACTGCCACTCGAACGGCTCGCCGACCGGGTCGAGCAGCGCGTCCCGGAAGCTCTCTTCCCAGTGCTCGTGCGCGCCCAGGATCCAGCGCAGCTCGCCGGACGACCGATCGATCGATACCACCGCGCTCTGGTCGCGTCCGGAGACGATGATCTCGTCCCGCCTGCGGTCGTACTCGACCGCGTTCAGGTGCAGCCAGTCCTCCTCGGCCAGGTTCACCGGCTGCCGGGGCCGCTCGGGGTCCAGGATCGTGCGGTAGTCCCACGCGCGGAGGATCTCGCCGCTCTCGCGGTCGACCTCGACGAGCCCGTCTTCGAACGATCCGGGAGCCGTCGTGAGCGCGAGGAGGTCACCGTTGGGGAGGACGGTCGCGTCGTGATGAAACCCCTCGGGGATCGGCCAGCGGCGTCCGGTCTCCTCCCCGAGCATCGTGATCTCGAACAGCTCCTCGTCGTTCGACACGATGAACGTGCCTTCGGCTGTCCGCCGCAGGACGTGGCCCAGGTCCCCTTCGTAGAACCACCGCACGCGCCCGTATTCGTCGATCGCCGACGGCATGGCCACGTAGTCGCCGTCGGCGTCGTAGTGGCCGAGGATCATGAACGTCACCCCGTCGGCGATGAGATCGGGCCGGTGACGCTCCACGCGCACCGGGGGGTACGCCGAGGGGAGGCGATCGGTGCGGACCGTCCGCGCGCGCTCCGTGACGTTGCCCTGCTCGTCCGTCGCGCGTACGGCGATCCTGTTTCGATAGCCGGGGTAGAGTCCGATCACGTCGACCGTGTGCTCCCGCGCGTATCCGTCGGAGCTCACCACGACGTCCGGCCCCTCGATCGCCTCCACGGTCACCGTGACGAGGGTGGGCTGCCGCGTGCGGATCGTCGCGCGCCGGCCCAGCGGATTCCCGCCGGGCTCGCCAAAGCTCACGCGCAACGGGTTGGCGGCGATCAGCGCGACCGCTGCGGCTGCCGCGCCGAGGGCGACGACGCGGACGATTCTGGGCACGATTCGCATGGGCTTCTCCGGTCGGCTAAAGCTATCGGTGCCGACCACGGGGGATCAAGCGAGTCGGGCGGGCGCTTGACCACGCGCGGTATTAGTGCGACCGTTTCTGAAATGCCGTTTCAAGTTCGCACATCTCAGGAGGCGTCCGGCAGCTTCACGTCCACGCTGCCGTGGATCCTCTTTCTCACGCTGCTCGTCTTCGTGGGCATTCTGCCCCGGCTCCTCCTCGCACCCCTGTTGCTGCGGGTGTCCGACTCGTTCGACGTCTCCTACAGTACGGCGTCCGGGGTCTTCCTCACCGGGTCGATCGGGTTCGTTGCGGGGCTGTTGACCTCGGGCTTCGTCGCGAGTCTTCTGCGCCACCGCTGGACGATCATCGTCGCGATCATCGTCTGCGGCTTCTCGCTGCTCGCGCTGTCGGCCGTCTCGTCGCTCGTCGCCTTCCACGTCTTCTTCGCGCTGCTGAACTGGGGAAGCGGGCTCTACCCGGGTTCGGGGATCGCGTCGGTGACGACGCTCGCGCCGCAGGTCCATCGCGGGAAGGCGCTCGCGATCCACGAATCGGGACCGAATCTCGCCTTTCTCGTTGCGCCCATCCTCGTCGCCGTCCTCGCGCCGTACATGGGCTGGCGCGGGATCTACCGCATCGCCGGCGCTGCGGCGCTCGTCGTCGCGTCCGCGTTCGCCGTTTTCGGTCGGGCGAGCGACGACCGCGGGCAGCCACCGCATTTCGAGAACATCTCCATGTTCCTGCGCAACGGGCCGTTCTGGATCGTGTCCGCGCTCTTCGTCGTCGCGGCGAGCGCGGCGATGGGCGTCTTCTCGGTGCTGCCCACCTACCTGGTCGTCGACCACGGCCTGAACGAGGGGCTCGTCAATACGCTCGTCGGCCTCTCCCGCCTGTCGGGGTTCGCGTCCATCCTCTTCGCCGGCGCGCTCGTCGACCGGTTCGGGTTCGTGCCGGTGGTTTCGGTTGTCCTCGGTACGACCGGAGTGGTCACCGTGACGCTCGGTCTCGCCTCGGGTATCCCGCTTCTCGTGGCCGTCTTTCTCCAGCCGCTGCTCGTCCAGTCGTTCTTCCCCCTCGGATTGAGCGCGCTGAGCGACGTGGCGCCGCCGCACGCGCGGAACCTCGCGATCGCGCTCGCGATTCCGCTCGCGAACTTCTTCGGGGCCGGGGTCGCGCCGCGCTTGCTCTCGCTCGCCGGCACCGGCGGCCACTTCCGCCTCGCGTTCATCGTGCTCGGTGCGATCACCGTCGCGAGCCTGCTCCTGCTGCGCGCCTATCGGCCCGCGCCCCCGACGCCTGATCCCGACATCGCTTGACAGGCGCCACGGGCGCACCAACAATTGGGCGACCGGCCTGCGCAGCGCCCGGCCCGTGCGGCGAACGACCCGCAGGCCGACGCGTCGGCCTGCACACGCGCGTGGAGGTGCTATGACTCTGACCGTAACGCCCGTCTCGAGTCGCCGGGAGCTCATGGAGTTCATCAGGCTTCCGTGGAAGCTCTACCGAGGCAACCCGAACTGGGTCCCCCCGCTCGTCATGGACCAGAAGACGCTGCTCTCGCGCGAGAAGAACCCGTTCTTCCGCCACGCGACCATCGAGTACTTCCTCGCGTGGTGCGACGGCGAGATCGTGGGGCGCATCGCGGCGATCCACGATCCATCGTACGTGGAGTTCCAGCAGGAGAACATCGGCTTCTTCGGGTTCTACGAGTCGATCGACGACCAGTCGGTGGCCGACGCGCTCTTCGCCGCGGCGCGGAGCTGGCTCGCCGCGCGCAACGTCGTGGGCATGCGGGGCCCCACCAACCCGAGCACCAACGATACGCTCGGCCTCCTCGTGGATGCCTTCGATCGCCCGCCGATGGTCATGATGCCGTACAACCACGACTACTACCCGCGGCTCTTCGAGGCCGCCGGGCTCGTGAAGGCGAAGGACCTCTACGCCTACTGGCTGAACGAGGACCGGATGAACATCGACCGACTCGACCGCTTCGTGGAGCTGCTGAAGAAGCGGCACAACCTGTCGCTGCGCCCGATCAACCTTCGCAGGCTCGAGGAGGAAATCGACCTCGTCAAGCTCATCTACAACGACGCCTGGGAGAGGAACTGGGGCTTCGTCCCGTGGACCGACGAGGAGCTCGACCACCTGGGCGCCGAGCTCAAGCCGGTCGCCGACCCCGAGCTCGTGATGTTCGCGTACAAGGACGACGAGCCGGTCGGGTTCTCGCTCTCGCTGCCCGATCTCTTCCAGGCGCTCATCCACGTGAAAAGCGGCCGGCTCCTGCCGTTTGGGATTCTCAAGCTCCTCTACTGGCAGCGGCGGATCACGCAGGTCCGCGTGCTCGCGATGGGTATCCGCCATCAGTACCGCGGCATGGGAATCGACGCGCTCTTCTACCATCGCACCTTTCGCTACGCGGAGACGAAGGGGCAGCAGCGCGGCGAGTGCAGCTGGATCCTCGAGGACAACCACGCGATGAAGGCCGCGATGGAGAAGATGGGCGGTTACGTCTACAAGACCTACCGACTCTACGATCAGCCCGTCCGGCCGCAGGGGGTATGATGGATCTTTCCGGACGGCTCGTAGTCGTGACCGGAGCCTCGAGCGGACTGGGCCGGGCGATCGCGCGACGACTCGTCGAGCGGGAGCATGCCGATGTGATCATCGCGGCGCGGCGACACGATCGGCTCGAGGAGCTCGCCGCGCTGCTGCACGACGTCGAGGGGTTCGCCCCGGCGGGCGGCCGGTCGCGACGACGGGTGTGGACCTGCGAGGTGGACCTCGCCGCGACCGGCGGGCCCGCGCGGCTCATGGAGGCGGTCCGCGCGATCGAGCAGGAGCGCGGCGATCGCGTCTACGGGCTCGTGAACAACGCGGGTGTGACCCACTACGGTCCCGTCGCCCACATGCCGTCAGAGGCGCTCCACCGGATCCTTGATCTGAACGTCACCGCAACGATCGATCTCACCCATCAGTTCCTCCGCCACGTGCTCGGCGAGGACGGCGGCCGCCGGCCCGGCGTCGCCGGCAGCGGCGATGGTCGACGGCCCCGCGCGACCGGCACGCCGAGCGCGGCGATCCTCACCGTGACCAGCGTCGCGGCGCACGTGCCGGTGGCCTATCAGGCGGTGTACGCGGCGAGCAAGCACGCGCTCCAGGGTTTCAGCGAGTCGTTGAGTTACGAGCTGGGGCGCCTGCGACGCACCGGTGGTCCGCGGATCGTGGTCACCGCGGTCTCGCCCGGCGGCATCGCCACCGAGATGATCGAGCGCTCGGGGCTCGACGACCGTTTCGCCGGCCTGTCGGGCGGCGAGGAGGCGAGATCGGCGTTCCTCGCGCCCGCCTCCCGAGTTGCCGCCCACGCGGTGCGCGCGTGGCGTCGGGAGCGGCGGCGCAGCGTCCCCGGCGTAGGTAACGCGCTCACGGTGCTCGCCGGGCGCCTGCTGCCGCGCTGCCTCGTGGGTCGGGCCGCCGAGCGGCTCTACAGGCCGTGATCGCTCACTGCGATCGTTGCCGGCTGCCGAAGGCCCGCCGGACGAGGAAGGCTATCGCGACCCCCACCGCCGCTCCGGCGGCGTTGGCGATCATATCCGCCACGTCGAGCTCGCGGCCGGTGAGTTGCTGGACGCCTTCCACGACGACGCCGTACGCAGCAAGCCCCGCGACGACCGCGACCGCAGCCGAGATACGCGTGAGCCTGGGAGCGAACGACAGGCCCGCGAGTACGCCCAGCGTCGCGTACGCGAGCAGATGTGCGAGCTTGTCTGAGCCGCCGACCACGTCCGGCGGGCGCGGCACGAGGGAGAGCCAGGTGATGGCCGCGGCTGTGACGACGAGGAGTGCGCGGCTCGCGTGGATGAGGCGACGGGGCATGCGCAGGGCCTCGACTACTCGCCGAGCGGCTTCGGTTTGCAGAGCACGCGTTTCTGGTTCGCCGCGCGGCCGCACTTCGCGCAGAAGTGGGTCGGTTCGGCGATCAGCTCGACGAGCTCGTCCTGCCGCTTTCTGATACGCTTCGGTTTCCACGAACAGAGTTGTTTGCCCATACGTCGACTCGACACTACCACGGCGGGGCGGTCGCGTCACGAGCCGCGCTGACCCGGGTGACGCCGCTCCTTCAGCTCCCCGCTACCCGTTCGCGGCGCACCCACTCGTAGACGACCGTGCCACCGTCCCGTCTGGGGGAGGCGCCATCGGCGCCGCGGCCGGCGGGGGCAGAGCCGATGGGGCACGCCCGGCAGGTCGTGCCGCACGCGGTCGTCGCCTGGTGGGTGCAGCGGCGGGCGTCCCCGCGTCGTTCCCAGAACTCGAGGAGAACCTCCACCTCGCGCGGGGAGGCGCCGAGCTCGGCGGCGAGCTGCGTCAGCGTCGCCGCCTCGAGGTGCTCGAGCGCCCGTCCGACGTCGCGGAGCGTCACGCGCGCCTCTCGATCACGCTCGGCCGAAGGACCGTCCGCCCGAGTATCCACAGTCCCGCGACGAATGCCGCGAGCGCACCGACGGCGATCACGACGGGGAGCACGGCCGCTCCGCTCGCGATCTGGTAGAAGAGCGTGGCGAGCGACCACGCCACGACGAAGGTGTAGGCGACGAGCAGCCATCCGAGCCCGGCCCCCATCTCGCGGATGGCGGCCGCGACCGCGGCGACGCAGGGGATGTAGAGCAGGACGAACAGCAGATAGGCGTACGCGGCGGTGGGACTGAACTGCGATCGCATCCGGGCGAAGACTCCCGTCCCTGCGCCGACCTCTTCGCCGACCGCCGCTTCGTCGCTCGAGACGAGCCCGGCGCCCAGCGGATCCGCGATGCCCCCGAGCGCACCACCGAGCGCCTCGGGTATGCTCGCGAACGACTCGCCGATGCCGCCCCAGAAGTCGAGCTCCTCGTCACCGCCGTCGCCTGCCGCCGCCTGAGCGGCGACCTCCTGCTGCGCGTAGAGCGAGCTGAGCGTGCCCACGACGACTTCCTTGGCAAAGATGCCGGTGAACAACCCCACCGTCGCCGGCCAGTTGTCCTCCTCGATGCCCATCGGCGCGAAGACCGGAGTGATCGCCCTGCCGATCGCCGAGAGGACCGAGTCTTCCTGGTCGTCGTGTCCGATCGTGCCGTCCGTTCCAAGGGTGTTCAGGAACGCGAGTACGGTAACGATGAGCACGATCGTCAGTCCGGCCCGGACTACGAAGGCGCGCAGCCGCTGCCACGCCTGCGAGAAGACGAACTTCACGCGCGGGGCGTGATACGGCGGCAGCTCCATCACGAAGTGCGACACCGACCCGCGGAAGAGCGTGTGCTTGAGGACGAAGCCCGTGAGGATCGCGACGAGGATGCCAACAAAGTAGAGGCTGAACACGACCGCGCCGGCGGCGAGTGGGAAGAACGCCGCGGCGAAGACCGCGTAGACCGGCAGGCGCGCGCCGCACGACATGAAGGGCGCCATGAAGCTCGTCATGAATCGGTCGCGGGGAGTCTCGAGCGTTCGCGTGGCCATGATCGCCGGGACGGTGCAGCCGAAGCCGACCATCATCGGCACGAAGGAGCGGCCCGGAAGCCCGATGCTCCTCATGAAACGGTCCATCACGTACGCCGCGCGCGCCATGTAGCCCGAGTCCTCGAGGACTGCGAGCGCGAGAAAGAGCGCGAAGATGATGGGCACGAAGGTGCCCACCGTCTGGATGCCCGCTCCGATGCCTCCGGCGAGAAGGCCCACAAGCCATTCGGGAGCGCCGACGTTCCCGAGCAGTGCACCGAAGCCGTCTACGAAGATCGTGCCCAGGAAGATGTCGAAGAAGTCGATGAACGCCCCGCCAATGTACATCGTGAACCAGAAGACCGCGTACATCACCGCGAAGAAGACGGGCAGCGCGACGACCCGGTTGAGAACGACCCGGTCGACGCGGTCGGTGAGCGACGCCCGGTCGAGCTTTCGCCTCGTCACGTGACGCGTCAGGCCGTGGATAACGCCGTACTTCGCGTCTGCGATCGCGACGTCGATCTCGTCGCCGAGCTCTGCGGTAACAGTCTCTCTGAGATCGTCCACCTGCTCGTGCGTGGAGGACGTGCTCTCTACGAAGCGTTGCGTCACCCACGGGTCTCCGTCGAGGATGGACAGCGCGACCCATCGGGCGTCGGCTCCGAGGAGCGCCGCCAGGCTCGCCGCCACGGGCTCCAGCCCGGTGATCGCCGACTCGAGGCGCTCGGGGTAGCTCACGCGCAGGCCCGAAGGCCGCGTTTCGGTGAGGACCTCGCCGATCTGGTCGCGCAGCCGCCGGATGTCGGCCTGCTTCGTACCCACGGTCGCGATGATCGGGCACTGCAGGTGCTCGGCGAGGTGCTCGACGTCGATGCTCATGCCGTTCTTCTCGGCCACGTCCATCATGTTGAGCACGACGAGCACCGGCATCTGCATCTCGATCAGCTGAAGCACGAGGAAGAGATTGCGTTGGATGTTCGACGCGTCGACGACCGCGATCACGAGGTCGGGTTCGCCGGAGAGCAGGTAGTCGCGCGCGATGGCCTCGTCCTGCGAGCTCGCCGACAGCGAGTAGATGCCGGGCAGATCCACGATCCGGATGGACTCGGGTCGACCGCCGGCCTCGGTCTCGGCTACCGTCACGCTCCCGCTCGCGTGCGACGCCTCCGGTGCGAACGGCTCGACGAGCACGCGCTCGGCGCCGGAGGGACGGAAGGTGCCCTCCTTGCGTTCAACGGTTACGCCGGGCCAGTTCCCGATCCGCTGTCTGCTGCCGGTGAGGCCGTTGAAGACCGTCGTCTTTCCGCTGTTCGGGTTGCCCACGATCGCTACGGTGCGCTCGTTGCTCATGCTTCCTCTCCCATCGGTCCCTGTGCGTGGTGATCGCCACCGTCGTGCCGACGCCCGCGCCGGCCGCGTCCGAAGCCTCGCCCGCGGCCGTGGCGCCGGCCACCGCGGCCTCGCCCGGCTCGCGGATGGGCGGAGAATCCGTGCTCGTCCGGCTCGCCGGCCACCGGCTCGAGGATGAGCGCCTGCGCCTCGTCCTTGCGGAGCGATAGCTCGAAGCCGCGCACCGATATGACGACGGGATCGCCGAGCGGTGCGACGCGTTCGACGCGTACCACGGTGCCCCTCGTCAGCCCCATCGACAGGAGCTTGGAGCGATAGGATCTATGCGTTGGCCGGATGGCCACGATGCGGGCCATCTCTCCGACCGGTACGTCTCGCAGGGTGTGTTCGTTCACGCCGAGTCCTCCAGGGTGCTCGAATGTTTGATTCGTCAAACAGATAACATGGCTGAGAGCTCATGTCAACCGAATCAAACAAAGTTTTTGCGAGTTGCCAACCGGGGCGGTATTGAGTACCATGTGACCGTGGAAGAGACACCAACGCTCAGCGCGCTCAGCGAAACGATGCAGATGTACCTCAAGGCGATCCACGAGATCCAGCAGCGAAAGGGCGCCGCGCGCGTGACCGACATCGCCGCGAGCCTGGGGGTGCGCAAGGGATCGGTCAGCGTGGCGCTGCGTTCGCTCGCCGAGCGTGGTCTCGTCAACTACGCGCCGTACGACGTCGTCACGCTCACCGACGCCGGTCACGAGATCGCCGAGGAGCTCGATCGGCGCTACCGCATCCTCCGCGACTTCTTCGAGTCCGTGCTGGGGATCGAGCCCGAACGCGCCGAGGCGGAGGCGTGCGACCTGGAGCACCACATTTCCTCGGACCTGCACGACCGGCTCGTCGGTTTCGTCGAGTACTACCAGAGCTGCGCCACGACGAAGTTCCGCTGGAACCCGGATCTGGGCGGATTCTGCGTCGATCCGGACGACGAGTAGCCGCGCGATCGGCGGGCCCGTCAATCGGCCCAAAGACGCGTTCTTCGGGGTGCCCGCGCGACGCTTCGGTGGTATATTGCCCGGATGAGCAACCCGTTTCTGGACACCTCGTTTCTGCCCGACTGGAGTCGGCTTACCCCCGACCGGATCACGCCCGCCGTCGACGAGGCGCTCGCCGCGGCGCAACAGGCTATCGACACGATCGCCGCGCTACCCGCCGATGACGTTTCGTACGAGAACACCTTCGCCGCACTCGAAGCCGCGACCGAGCCGGTCATGAGCGTCTGGCGGAAGGTCGGGCACCTGGACACCGTGGCGAACTCACCGGAGCTCCGCGAAGCGTACAACGCGATGCTCCCGCGCGTGACCGAGCTCATGGCTTCTATCTCGTTGAACGAGAAGCTCTACGCCGTGCTCTCCGCCGCCGCCGCGACGCGGGAGATTCGTGAGCTCACCGGCGCGCGCAGGCGTCACGTGGAGGAGACACTCGCCGACTTCCGGCAGGAGGGCGCGGAGCTGCCGCCGGAGAAGAAGGCGCGCATGATGGAGATCCGTCAGGAGCTCGCGCGGAAGACGCAGAAGTTCAGCGAGAACGTGCTCGACTCCACGAACGCGTACGAGAAGGTGATAGACGACGAATCTGCGCTCGCCGGTCTGCCGGAATCCGCGAGGGCCGCCGCGCGCGAGAGCGCGAAGGGCAAAGGGTACGGCAGCGACGAGAAGCCGGCGTGGCGATTCACGCTCCACGTGCCGTCGATCCTGCCGGTGCTGCAGTACCTGGACAACGACGCGATCCGGCGCGAGATCTTCGAAGCGTTCGTCGCGATCGGCTCGCAGGGAGAGCACGACAACACGCAGCTCATCCGGGACATCCTCGCGCTGCGCCAGGAGGAGGCCGACCTGCTCGGCAAGCCGCAGTTCGCCGACGTCCACCTCGAACGCCGGATGGCGAAGAACGGCGAAACGGCGCTTCGATTCGTCGAGGATCTGCACGACCGTATCGTCGAGCAGTTCGGAGACGAGGTCGCCCAGGTCGAGCGCTTCGCGGCCGGAGGCCGGCACGATGCGCCGCATCTCGAGGCGTGGCAGACGCGCTACTGGCAGGAGAAGCTGCGCAAGGAGCGCTACGACCTCGACGAGGAGGAGCTGCGCCCGTATTTCCCCATCGACCGCGTGATCGCGGGGCTCTTCGACCTGACCGGGAGGATCTTCGGGATCGATGTGGTGGAGAAGAGCGGCGACGAGAAGCCGGCGGTCTGGCACCCGGACGTCCGGTTCTACGAGCTGCGCGACGCGGCGAGTGGGCGGCATCTGGGCTCGTTCTACGCCGACTGGCACCCGCGCGAGTCGAAGCGCGCCGGCGCCTGGTTCAACTATCTGTCCACCGGCGCGCGGGGCGACGGCACCGACGAGCCGCACCTGGGTCTCATCTGCGCGAACCTGACTGCTCCGGTCGGCGACGAACCGGCGCTCGTCACCCACGACGAGGTTCAGACGATCTTCCACGAGTTCGGGCACCTCCTGCACCACCTCCTCGGCGACGTCGAGGTGAAGTCGTTGAACGGGGTGAACGTCGCGTGGGACTTCGTCGAGCTGCCGTCGCAGATCATGGAGAACTGGACGTGGCAGCGCGAGAGCCTCGACCTCTTCGCGCGCCACTACCGCACCGGAGAGCGGATCCCGGACGATCTGTTCGACCGGATGATCCGCGCGCGAAACTTCATGTCCGCCTCGCTCATGATGCGGCAGCTCTCGTTCGCAAAGCTGGACCTCGAGCTCCACGTCAACTACGCGGAGCATAAGGACGCCGATCTCGACGAGCGGCTCGACGAGCTGCTCGCCAGTTACCGGCCGCCGACGCCCACGAAGTTCCCCACGAACGTCCGTTCGTTCAACCACCTGTTCTCGGACGCGGTGGGGTACGCCGCCGGCTACTACAGCTACAAGTGGGCCGAAGTCCTCGAGGCCGACGCGTTCACGCGCTTCCTGAACGAGGGAATCCTGAACGAGCGCGTGGGCAGCGAGCTACGCGAGAAGATCCTCAGCCGCGGCAATGCAGTCGACCCGGCCGAGCTCTTCCGCGACTTCATGGGTCGGGACCCGGATCCGGAGGCGTTGCTTGTGCGCGACGGCCTCGCGTAGGCGCGCGCTCAGTCCGCTGAGCGCTCCACTTCCTCGCGCGCGATCTGTGACCAGCGGTCGAAGCGCTCGGGATGGTGCTCGCACGTGTGCGTGTCCTTGAGGATCATCTCGAGCGCGCACTCGTTGGCGAGCGCGAGGTCGATCGTCTCGCGCAGGTAGCGGCGGATCGCCTCTTCGTCGAAGTCGCCTACGAGGTCCATCGGTCGCGGCTTCCAGCTGAAGATGTAGTTCGGACCCAGCTCCTCGGCGGCGACGCGAACGTCCGCCCACGGCGAGATGGAGAGCCTGCGGATACCGGGGATCGAGAAGACCATCCCCAGCCGGTCGGTGAGCGGCTCGCAGCAGCCGTAGCCGGTCAGCGCGAACGGCTCGAGAAGCTCCCGCTCGTAGCGCAGAGCGAACTCGTCGTGCTGCGCGGGGCCGACCTGCGCGAGCTCCTGGCTCTCCGCGCTCGCCCACATATCGTCGGGGCGTACGCGCTGCGTGTCGCAGTCGGGAAGCGGGATCTCGTCGGTGTAGCCCACGCCGCCTGAGCTGTGATACGTGCCGTCGTTGTTGAGCGAGAGCAGGTTCAGCTCGACGTATTGCTCGAGCACGGACTGGTGACCGCGCACGAAGAAGCGCATCGCCTCGTGGAGGAAGTCGGGATCCTCGAACATATCGATCATCATCTGTTCGAGCCCCCGCAGCTTCGTGTACTGCGCCATCAGGTGGTACGAGACGTGCGCCACTCCCTTCACGCGGACGTCGAGGATCCCGTCGAAGAGCTCGTGCGCGAGCGCGACCCGCCGCTCGGTCTCCCGCTCGTCGTGCGTGATGGTGGGAACGCGGAGCTTCTCGAGGTCGTCTCGGGAGTTCAGGACGGGGTGAAACTTCCACGCGCCGCGCTCGGCCGTGGACGGATCGTTCTCGGCCTCGAGCCCCCATCCGCTCGATTCGACCGCCTTGCTCACGACCCAGTCGCCCTCGATGACCGTGTCGTCGGCGAAGTGCTCGTGGTGATAGATCCGGCGCCTGAGGTTCTGCTCGATCGCGCGCGCCTCGGCGTTCTCGCAGACGAGCGACGAGGCGGGCAAGAGCTCGGTCCACCCGCCTTCGGGGAAGAGCAGGATCATCGGGCGCTCGGGGTGCAGCGAGTTGTGCGCCTTCCACAGCCGGCGGCGCTCCTCCTGGACGGGAAGCGCGGCGATTTCACCCACGCGGTTGGCGAGCTCGCGGAGTAC
>CAZICD010000018.1:0-18389 GCA_964537725.1 uncultured Spirochaetaceae bacterium
AAGGCGCCGGCCGTACCGGCGCCTTCGGCTACTCGTCGTCGGAGAAGTCGACGGTAGGCACCTCGCGCGCCTCTTCGTCGATCTCGAAGTACTCCCGCTGCTCGAGTCCGAGCGCGTTGGCGACGAGCCTGGCGGGGAAGAGCCTGATCCGCGTGTTGAACTGCTGAACGGTCTCGTTGTACCGCCGACGGGCGACGGCGATGCGGTTCTCCGTCCCGGCGAGCTCGTCCTGGAGCCGGATGAAGTTCTCGTTCGACCGCAGCTGCGGGTAGTTCTCCACCACGACGAGCAGGCGCGAGAGCGCGCTCTGCAACTCGCCGTAGCTCTCCGCCGTCTCGCCCACCGACTGTGCGCCGGCGAGGCGCGCGCGCGCATCGGCGATCTGGGTGAAGACCTCTTCTTCCTGCTCGGCGAAACCACGGACCGTCGCCACGAGGTTCGGAATCAGATCGCTGCGCCGCTGGAGCTGGTTGTCTATCTCGCTCCACGACGCGTCCACGCTCTCTTCGAGCGTGATGAGCGAGTTCTGCTGACCCACGAACCAGAAGATCCCAACGACCACGAGAATGATGATGATCGCTGCAGGGGCGATCCAGCCCTTCGCACTGCGTGCCATACCTGCTCCTCTTCGTCGCGCCGGGGGTTGCCCGCCGCGTCAATCAGAATCCGCGCGACGCTCCGCCGCCGCCGAAACCACCGCCGCCGAATCCGCTGAATCGCGACGGGCTCGAGTGGCCGCCCGAACCGAACCCGCCGCCGAAGAACCCGCGGCGACGGCCGGCGAAGAGCAGCGGCCAGAAGAACCAGCGCCCTCCCACGAACAGCAGGAGGAAGACGACGTAGAACAGGTCGCCCACGTCGATCGTCGACGAACCGCCGGCGGACCGACGCGGCTCGGCCCGGACACCGGTGAGCGTCACGCCGTACTCGTCGGCAATGACCTCCGCGACCGCGGCGACCCCGTTCAGCAGCCCCGGCCCGAAGTCGTTGTTCCGCAGGTCGGGAAGCACGTAGTCGTCGAGGATAGCTCCGGCGCGCCCGTCGGGGATCGCCCCCTCGAGCCCGTAGCCGACCTCGATCCTCACCTCGCGCTCCTCGAGCGCGACGATGAGAATGGCTCCGTTATCGTTGGCCCCGGAGCCCACGCCCCACTCCTCCGCGAGGGCGATCCCGTAGTCCTCTATCGTCGGGTAGGGTGCCATCGACTCGACGGTGACCACCGCGATCTCCGCTCCGGTCTGCTCACGGACCGCGGTGATGATGCCCCGCATGGCCGCCTCGTCGTCGGACGAGATGACCCCGGCGAAGTCGTTCACGAAACCGTCGGGAGAAGGCAGCTCCTGCGCGCCTACCGTCGCCGCCCCGGCGGTGAGGGCGAGCGCGAGGCCGAGCAGCCCGGCTCGAAGCGGCCTCATGACGACCCCTTCGCGGCGTCACCGCCGCCGCCCGGCCCGGCGTCGACGATCTCAACGAGCCGCCCGAGGCGTTCGAGCAGCCCGTCGATCAGCTCGACGCTGTCGGGGCACTCGCCCTGACGACACGCGAGCAGGTCGAGGATGGGCCCGGACTCGAGACCCAGGACGCGGTTGATCTCCCGAACCAGCTCGTCGGAGGCCTGAGGCACGACCGACACGTCGTGAAGCCGCAACAGTCCGCGCAGAATGGCCGCGAGCGAACCGTACCACTCCTCGAGGCGCCTTCGCAGCAGCAGCTTGCGGAACGGCCTCGGACGTCCGGCCGCGACCGCGAGCTGCCTGAGCGTCACCAGACTGCCGCGCAGCTGGTGCTCGGTCTCGTGACGGAGGTTCGTCCTGCTGATCTCGAGCTCGGTCGTGACGTCCGGCCCGTGGAGCACCTCGTGCGTATCCACGATGTCCAGGTACTCCATGGGGAAGACGTCCGCGGAGGTGACGAACTCGCGTCGCGTGAGCACGAGCGGCGTGATGCGGTGCGAACGCAGCAGCCGCTTCCCCCGTCGGCCGAGCTCGCGGAGCGCTCGCCCGTTTCCCTCGTCAACGATTACGAGCACGTTCACGTCCGACGCGCCGGGCGTGAAGGTCGCTTTCAGGAAGCTCCCGTAGACGATGACCGATTCGAGCGCCTCGCCGAACACCGCGCGCGCAAGCTCGACGAAATCAACCGCGAGCGCGCGTTTCGTCTTTTCTGTACTGGCTGCCATACTCCCTCGCTTCGTCGAATGTAGTGTCGTCTTCCGCCGGAGACAATTACCCCCACGGCGCCGCGTTATTCATCGCCGCGCATGGTTCTGCCCCCGAAACGAGTCGAGCCCCGGATTCCCGGGGCTCGACTCGCATGATGCGATGGTGCCACGTGACGCGTCCCGCCGGGGACGCGCAGCGCCGCCGCGCTACTTCTTCTTGCGCTTCGACCGGCTCGTACTCCGACCGCTCGACGTCGCCCGCTTCTTGCGGATCTCCTCGAGCACGCGCTCCTTCTCGGCGGCGCTGATCTGCGTCTCCTCGGCGGGGGCGGCGGTCTTTGCCTGCTCGAGGTGCTTCTCGCTGACCGGAGCGCCGCGTCGGTCGGACTCCTGCTTCGTCCTGCGCTTGCGCACCGCGCGACGCCATCCGAGCAGCGTCGGCGAGGCGATGAAGATGGACGAGTAGGTACCCACGATTACGCCGACGATGAGGTTGAGCGCGAAGAGCTGAACGGTTCCGGTCGCGAAGATGTAGATCGCGGTGACCGCGAGCAGCGTCGTGACCGACGTGATCAGCGTCCTGCTCAGACTCTGCGTGATCGACGCGTTGATGATCGTCTCGAAGCCGCTCTCGCGCATCAGCCGCTCGTTCTCCCGAATCCGGTCGAAGATGACGATCGTGTCGTTCAGCGAGTAGCCGATGATCGTCAGGATCGCGGCGATCGTCGCGGTGGAGACTTCGATCTGGAAGGTGCCGATGAACACGAGCATGAACGCCACGTCGTGCACCAGCGCGGAGATCGACGCCGCCGCGTATCCGAGGCGGAACCGGAACCAGATGTAGACGAGAATCAGCCCGAGCGCGAGCGAGGTGAGCCACACCGTATTCCTGGTGAGATCCTCGCTGAAACGCGGCCCGACGTAGTTGTTCTCCAGCTCGGTCACCGAACCGGTGCCGAAATCTGAGCTCAGCGCGCTGAGGATGCGTTCGCTCATAACCGCGCTGAACGAGTCGATCTCGCCGGCGTCGCGCACGCGTACCACGAACTGGTTGTTGGTCTCCTCGCCGACTCGCTGGACCTGCGTCCCCTCGATTCCCGAAACCGCGGCGCGCACCGACTCGGTCGTCGCGTCGGGGTTGGCGACCTCCACGCGCAGGCTGAGGCCCGCCTGGAAGTCCACGCCCAGGTTGAAACCGTCCTGGAGCAGCGTCGCGGTAAGGCCGCCTGCGATGACGAGCACCGAGACGGCGATCATTATGAATCGGATTTTCGTGAAGCGTACCGTTTTCATCGGACCCCCCAACCAAGGCTGAGCCTGCTGCGCCGCAGCACTTCGGTCCCGAACTCGAAGATCAGTCGGGAGAGGAAGAGCGCGGTGAACATCGATGAGACGATGCCTACGGCGAGCGTGATGGCGAAGCCCTGAACCGGGCCCGTGCCCAGCTGGCTCAGGAAGAGAGCGGCGATGAAGGTCGTCACGTTGGCGTCCATGATGGTCCAGAACGCCTTCTGGAAGCCGGCCGTCACCGAGGCCTGCGGACTCTTGCCCAATCGGTACTCTTCCTTGATTCGCTCGAAGATGATGACGTTGGCGTCCACGGCCATACCGACCGTGAGGATAACGCCGGCGATGCTCGTGAGCGTGAGCGTCAGGTTGAAGACGCTGAGGATGCTCACGATGAAGAACAGGTTCAGGATGAGCGCGAGATCCGCGATAGCCCCTGCACCGTGGTAGTAGACGAGCATGAAGATGATCACGAGCCCGAACCCGAGCGCGATCGAGCGCAGCCCGGCCTGGACGGCGTCGGCGCCCAGCGATGCGCCGACCGCCTGCTGGCTCACGATCTCGAGGGTCACCGGAAGCGCGGCTGTCCGCAGGACCGTGGCGATGTTCTGCGCCTCTTCCTGGTTGAACCCGGTGATCTGCACCTGACCGCCGGTGATCGGTTCGTTGATGACCGCGCTGGTACGCACGCGCTCGTCGAGGACGATCGCCATGCTCTCGCCGTTGTTCGCCCGCGTGAGGTTCGCGAAGATCTCCGATCCCGTGCTGTCGAGCACGAAGTTCACGGTGGGCTGATTCGTCAGCGGTTCGCTACCCACGCGCGCCTCGGTGATGTATTCGCCCGGCAGACCGTGCTCGTTGATGTCCTCCTTGATCGCAATGTAGCGAACGAGCTGGAGGACGCCGTACTGGTCGGGAACGACGTAGGGCCGCACGACGGTGCCGGCCGGAACGAAGTCGGGCACGCCGTCTACCTCCGGGTTGTAGCCCGGGTTCTGCTGCTGGTACTCGATGAACTGCGCGGTCGCCTCGTCGTCGACGATATGGAAGGCGAGGCTTCCCCTGCCCTGCAGGTACGCCTCGACGCGCGAGCGGTCGTTGTCGCCCGGCACCTCGATGAGGATCCGGTTCGTACCTTCCTGACGCCGGACGATCGGCTCGGTAACGCCGAACTGGTCGATGCGCGAGGTGAGGATGGTCATCGCGAGGTCGATCGACTCGTCGAGCTCGTCCGCGGTCGGCTCGCGACCCAGGCTGTCGGCGAGGCTCTCGCGATCGGCCTCCACGACGACGCTCATGCCGCCGGCGAGGTCGAGCCCGAGCGTGATGATCCGCTCCTTGAGACTCTTGAGCGCGAAGACGCGGTCGGCGTAGTGCTCCTCGAGCGCCTCGAAGATATCCTGCTCGGTAGTGAAGGCTCCGAGCACCGCGGTGATCGTCCACTCGTCCGGGACGTCCTCGTCGATCAGCTGGTAGTTCGCCCGCGCGGCGTCGCGCAGGAACGCGTACTCGTCGGGCAGCGGCGCGGTCTCGTCGGACTGGGCGAGCGAGGTGAGCTCGTCGAGCGCGGTCCGCGCCTCGGCCTGAGCGTACTCACGCACATCGCCCCGACTACCCGCGGCGAGCTCCTTGTCCGATTCCGGGACGAAGAAGTACCACTGGATCGACGGGTAGAGGAAATAGACGCTGACGCCCACCAGCGCCAGCACGAGTATGAATCGAAACCTCTTGCTCATGACTTACTCCGAAGCGGGGGATACCCGTCTCAATCCTCGTCCGCGTCGGTCTGGGTCTCTTCCTCGGCTTCGTCGGTCTGGTCTTCGACGGGCTCAGCCTTCTTGGAGGGACGGCTCTGCTCGACTACGTTCGAGATCGCCGAGCGGGAGAACGTCATCTTCGTGTTGGAGTCGATCTTCAGCACGACGGTGTCGTCCTTGATCGACGTGATGGTCCCGTGGACCCCACCAATGGAGACGACGCGATCGCCCTTCTTGAGCGACTCGAGCATCCTCTTCGTTTCCTTCTGCTTCTTGTTCTGCGGACGGATGATGAGAAAGTAGAAGATCACGAAGACCAGGCCGAAGGTGATGAGCGTCGGCACAATGGACGCGGAGCCTCCCGCAGCGTCTGCGCCCGGGGCCGCCATCATGAGCGGCAGGTTGGCAAGTAGCTGGTTCATATATTTCTAATACCTCGTGTGCGGATTTCAGCCAAAGTAGCACGAAAGGTATGCACAGTCAAATCTACACCGCGACAATCTTCTTCACCTCGTCGGGCACCGTGTAGACCCCGAAGAGGCGCTTGAGCCGATCGCCGGTCAGATCGTCCATACCCGTCTTCTCCGCAAAGAAACGGACGAACTCGTTCATCTCCGTCTCGTCTCCGGAGAAGATGGCCGAGCAAAAGGCGGCTCGGTAGAGGCCCTCGCCCGCGAGCTCCATCGTCGTGAGCTTCCCGTACCGACGCTGCGCGCGTTTATCCACGACCGCCGCGTCTCCCTGGAACCCGATGGTGAACACAAACTCGGATCTTTTCACCTTGCCCCCGGAAAACAAAAGGGGGAAGCCCGCGGCTTCCCCCTCGATGGACTTACATCATGCCGCCCATACCGCCCATGCCGCCCATTCCGCCGGCGCCGGCGGCTGCCGCTGCTGCGGCGTCCTCCTTCTCCGGCAGGTCGGTGATGGCACACTCGGTGGTGAGCAGGAGACCCGCGATCGACGCCGCGTTCTGCAGCGCGCTGCGCGTCACCTTCGCCGGGTCGATAATACCCGACTTGACCATGTTGACCCACTGCATGCTCGCAGCGTCGAAGCCCGTGCCCTTCTTCTCGTTCTTCGCCTTGTCGGCGATGATGCTTCCGTCCAGACCGGCGTTGTGCGCGATCTGGCGAATGGGCTCCTCGAGCGCGCGCTTCACGATCATGAAGCCGACCTTCTCGTCCTCGCCCATGCCGGTCGTATCGAACTTGTCGAGCGCGGGAACGGCCTGGATCATCGTCAGGCCACCGCCCGGGATGATGCCTTCCTCGATCGCGGCGCGGGTCGCCGACAGGGCGTCCTCGACGCGGTGCTTCTTTTCCTTGAGCTCGACCTCGGTAGCCGCGCCCACGTTGATGACCGCAACGCCGCCGGCGAGCTTGGCGAGGCGCTCCTGGAGCTTCTCGCGGTCGTAGTCGCTGGTGGTGTCTTCGATCTGGGCCTTGATCTGACCGATGCGGTCCTTGATGTCGGACTGCTTGCCCTCACCATTGATGATGGTGGTGTTTTCCTTGTCGACCTTGATGCTCTTCGCCTGGCCGAGCTGATCGAGCTCGGTGCTCTCGAGCTTCAGGCCCAGCTCTTCGCTGATGACCTGGCCGCCGGTGAGGATCGCGATGTCCTCGAGCATCGCCTTGCGGCGATCGCCGAAGCCCGGTGCCTTCACCGCGACGGCGTTGATCGTGCCGCGGATCGTGTTCACGACGAGCGTCGCGAGCGCCTCGCCCTCGACGTCCTCGGCGATGATCAGGATGGGGCGGCTCGCCTGGGCGACCTTCTCGAGCGCCGGGAGCAGGTCCTTCATGCTCGAGATCTTCTTGTCGTGGATCAGGATGTACGGATTCTCGAGAACCGCGGTCTGCGTGTCACGATTCGTCGCGAAGTACGGGGAGACGAAGCCGCGGTCGAACTGCATACCCTCGACGAACTCGGTCGTGGTCTCGATCGTCTTCGACTCTTCGACGGTGATCACGCCGTCCTTGCCGACCTTCTCCATCGCACCGGCGATCTCGTTTCCGATCTCCATGTCGTTGTTCGCGGAGATGGACGCGACCTGGGCGATCTCTTCCTTGTCCTTGATGACCTTGGCGGCCTTCTTCACCTCTTCGACGGCGAGCTCGACCGCACGGTCGATACCGCGCTTCAGCCCCATCGGGTTGATACCGGCCGCGACGCTCTTGAGACCTTCCTTGATCATGCTGTAGGCCAGCACGGTCGCGGTGGTCGTACCGTCACCTGCGACGTCGTTCGTCTTCGTCGCTACTTCCTTGAGGAGCTGAGCACCCATGTTCTCGAACTCTTCTTCGAGCTCGATTTCCTTGGCGACCGAAACGCCGTCCTTCGTCACCGTGGGGGCGCCGAACTTCTTGTCCAACAGGACGTTGCGTCCCTTCGGTCCCAGGGTCACCTTGACCGCGCTGGACAGCTTCTCGACACCGCGCAGGAGTGCTCTGCGCGCCTCTTCGTCAAACATCAACTGCTTAGCCATGTCCTCTTCCTCTCTTAGTGAGATGTGAGTTTTGAATGAATTGCGCTCAGTGCAGGACGTAAGATACAAAGGAAATCCCCGACCGCCAAGACGGGAAACGTTTTTGTGATTCACCCGCGGCGCGATCTGTGGTACACCTGCTCTGGTGAAGGCCTTGAAGCCGAAGGACAGGCCGATTCGGACTACTCCGGGCAGGCGCTTCGCGCTCCTCGTTTCGCTCCCACCCGCGGTATCGCCCGACTCATCGTCTCCGGCCGAACGCGCGCTGAATCTGATCGGCGCGATCGAGCACGCCGGTGTCGGATCCGTGCCGATCGCCTGGCACCTGCCCGCCGCGGACGCGACCGCAGGCGAAGGCCCCGCCTTCGCCCGGTTCGGCGACGCGCTGCGGCGTCGCGTCGAGGAGAACGGCGACACGCTGCTGCCCATGGGACTGACCGGGGCGGCGCACGTCGCGCTGCACATCGCCGAGATCGAGGCCGATCTGGCCTGGTCGGTGAGCAATATCTGGACAACCGGCGTCGCCGACGCGCTCCGGTTCGACCCCCCGCTCATCGTCCCGGCGGGCGCGGATACGGTGCGCCGGGACGCGCTCGCCGCCTACGGCTCCGCTACGGTACCGGTCGGTCTGCTCGGCGAGGACAGCGACGGCTCGTGGATCTCCGTCGTGCCCAACGGCGACGGGAGCGCCGGTCGTGCGCTCGCCCTGGTCGAGGGGCGCACGCTCGCCGGCGAAGAGGTCACCGCGCGCACGCTCGCGCGGGCGATCGCGCGCCGCCGTCGCGCGGCGCGGTCGCTCGCCGGCCCGGACGCGCCGGTCGTCCTTCGAATCACGCTCGACGAAGGCGACGACGGACAACACGCCCTCGCTCTCGCCGCCGCCGCGAGCGAGCTCGCGGCTGGACGCGGCTGGACGCTCGTTCAGGCCGGTGCACAGGCCGCCGCCGCGGGAAGCGTGCCCGGCCTGCTTCCTCCGGCCCGACCGACGTTGCCACCCGATGTGGGAGAACGCGTAACGGCGCTCAGGAGGCGGCGCGGAAGCAAGATCAACACGCGGCGCATTCTCGAGCGGGTGGCGCGCGACGGGGCCGCCGGCGACGAGCCGGAAGCTTCGCGTGAGGCGGTTCCGGCGCCGCCCCCCGACGACGGGCGACGCGAGTTCATCGCGAGCATGCTCGGTCAGGCGACGGTCCCCGGCACGACGGTGGAGGCGCGATTCGACGCCGGCCGCCTCTGCGGGTTGCACGGTCGCTCCACAGCGCGCCGGCGCGAGCATCCCGCGCGCAGCGAGCTCGTCTGCAGGGGCCGACGGACGCTGGAGACGGCGACGAGCTGCTTCAGCTTCGAGACCGAGATCAGCCGCGGGCTGCGCGCGGAGGCTGTGATCGAGGACGGCGAGGCCGGGACGGTCGCCCGCATCCGCACCGAGTACGCCTTCGTCGGCGAGCACGACGCGCTCGTTGCCGGGCAGCGCGTGCTCGTCGACGGGGGCTCTTCGGACGGCCTGCTCTACGTGCTGGCCGCACCGGTCCTGCGCCCCGGCAGCTGCGCGGTCACCGGGACCTTCACCGACGGCACCACCTACGATCACGACCTCGCGTTCGACCGCGACGAGCTCGTCTTGTGGGGCGAGGCCTTCGGGATCTGGGACGGCGAGTCGCGCTACGCGCTCGTCGCGCTCGGCACCGACGGCCGACCGGTGACGTGGTGCATCACGGCCCTTCGCGAACCGGAGCCGCGGATCGTGCTGGGCGGTCGCTACCGGCCGCGCGGAAAGCTCGACGAGTACGCCTCGCTCCTGCTCGTGCGCGGCGAGATCGACCACGAGCTCGTCACAAAAGCGATGGCGGGCCGCCTGTCGGCGGACATCACCGCGGAGCTCGCGGCGGCGAGGGCGTCGGAGAGCCGGATGCACGAGTCGCTCACGCCGGAGCGGCAGGAAGCGTAACCCGGAAGCAGCTGCCCTCGCCCGGGGTGCTCTCCACGTCGATCGAGCCGCCGTTGCGCTCCACGTACTCGTGCGCGAGAAGCAACCCCAGCCCCGAGCCTCGCTCTCCGCCGGTACCGGTCCGGCTCGCCGACGCGCCGAGCTCGAAGAGCGAGTCGAGCTCTTCGGGCTCGATCCCGATCCCGGTGTCGCAGACCGCGAGCTCGACCGTCTCCGGGAGGCCGCGAGCGGTGATCTTCACCGTCCCACGCTGCTCGGTGAACTTGATCGCGTTATTGACGAGATTGCGGAGGACGGTGCTCAGCATGTCGGGGTCGGCGTAGACGCGCAGCTCGTCGCCGACGTCCACCGAAAGCTCGATCTCCTTCTGCCGTGCGCCGGCGTGGAAGAGCTGGATCGTCTCGTCGACCGCCTCGCGCAGCGCGATCGACCTCTGCGAGACCGTCACCGAGCGTTGCTGACTCCGGGACCACTCGAGGAGGTTCTCCAGGAGATGGTAGGTCTTCTCGGCCGATTCGTAGAGGTTCGCGATGAGCTCGTGCTGCGTCTGCGCGTCCAGGTCGTCACCGGAGTCGCGCAGCAGCTCGAGCGCGCCGAGCAGCCCCATGAAGGGACCGCGCAGATCGTGCCCGATGACCGAGAAGAGCCGGTCCTTCGTCGCGTTCAGCCGATCGAGCTCCTCGCGCTGGCGCTTGATCGTGACGTGCGCGTTGATCCGCGCGAGCACTTCTTCCTGCTGGAACGGCTTGGTGATGTAGTCGACACCGCCGGCGGCGAAGCCGCGGACCTTGTCCTGGATGTCGGTCAGCGCGCTGATGAAGATCACCGGGATGTCCGCGGTCTCCTCGTCTCCCTTGAGCGTCTCGCACGCCTCGAAGCCGCTCATGCCCGGCAGCATGATGTCCAGCAGGATCAGGTCGGGCTTCTGCTCGTGCGCGAGACGGATCGCGCGCTCGCCGTCCTGGCTCACGAGCACCGTGAACCCCTCGTCGTCGAGGTAGCGGTACAGCACCCCGAGGTTATTGGTGTTGTCGTCGACGAGGAGGATCGATGTCTCGCGCCGCTCAGCCATCGTCTGCGACCTTAGCAGATCGAAGGCGGTTAATGTAGGCCGCGAGCCGGTTGATCTGGAACTCCTGGGCGAGCGACTCGATCCGGTTCGCCACCTGCGCGTACTGCTCGCCCGCCTCGCGGATGGAGTCGGTCGTCTTGAGGATCTCCCGGATGTTGCCGGCCGCGACGTGCGTTTCCACGCGTTCGAGCAGATACTCGGGCGGGGCCGCCTCTTCGCCCGCGGTGCTCTCCGCAGGAGCCGGGCCGCTCTCGTGCACCCAGCTCACGGCCAGCAGCTCGCGCGTCAGGTCGAGCAGCTCGAGCTGGCGGAACGGCTTGGGCAGGAACTCGTCGAAGCCCATCCGCAGGCACTCGGCGCGGATCGATTCGGCGACGCTCGCCGAGATGGCGACCACGCGGATCTGCGCCATGGACGGGTTCTCGCGTATGGAGCGGATCGCCTCGAAGCCGTCGACCACCGGCATGACGAGATCCATGAAGACGAGGTCCGGGCGCTCGTCCGTGATCGCCTGCAGCCCTTCGGAGCCGTCGGCCGCCTCACCCACCTCGAACCCGATCGGCTCGAGCATGCTGCGCAGAACGCTGCGGTTCTCCCACTTGTCGTCCACGATGAGGATTCTCCTGCGAGGCCCCTCGTAGCCGGAGATCGAGCTCGATGCCCGCGTGACCGCCGGCGGTTCGCCGGCCGGCGGCAGCGCGACGGTGAAGGAGAATCGGCTGCCCTCGCCCGGCGTGCTCTCCACGCTGACCTCGCCGCCCATCATCTCGACGAGCCGTTTGACGATGGCGAGCCCGAGCCCCGTGCCCTCTTCGCTCTGTATGTGTTTGGACAGCTGCTTGAACGGCGAGAAGATCTCCTCGAGCTGGTCGGCCGGGATCCCCGGACCCGTGTCTTCGACCTCGAAGGCGAGCCGTTCGCCCTCACGCCGGGCGCGGAACCGGACTTCACCCGAGTCGGTGAACTTCACCGCGTTGTTCAGCAGGTTGAGCAGGATCTGACGCAGCCGCTTCTCGTCGCCCACGACCGCTTCGGGCAGGTCGGGATCGAACTCGGTCCGGATCTGCAGCCCCTTCTGCCGCGCCTGGAGCGTGATGATGTCGGCGATGTCGTCGAGGAAGTTGGAAAGCCGGAACGGTTCGGGCTGCAGGACGAGCTTCTGCGCCTCGATCCGCGAGACGTCGAGGATGTCGTTGATCAGGTTGAGAAGGTGGTTGCCGCTCTTCTCGATGATCGATACCGCCTCGCGCGTACGCGCGTCGAGCGCGGTGTCGCGCGCGAGGATCTGGGCGTAGCCGAGGATGCCGTTCAGCGGGGTGCGCAGGTCGTGCGAGATATTGGCGAGGAACTCGCTCTTGGTCCGGCTCGCCGCTTCGGCGTCCTGCTTCGCGGACACCAGCTCGATATTCGCCTCCTGGATCCGGGCGAAGCTCTCGCCCAGGTGCGCGCTCGTGACCCGGAAGCAGTTGATCAGCGTGTCGATCTCGTTGATCCGGCTCGTCGGCCAGTCGAGCTCCTCCTGCCGGGTCACCTTGTCCGGCAGGTTCTCGGCGACGATGGTGAGCTGCGTGAGCGAGGAGAGCATGCGGCGGCTGAGCGCCGCGGACAGCAGAATCGTCCCGATGATGACGAGCAGCATAACGAGCAGCATCGACTGGTAGCGCGTGTTCAGCGCGTCCTGGTAGGGCGCGATCGGCGCCTGGAGGACGATGCTCCACGAGGAGGCCCGGCCGATCCGGTCCTTGGTAAGGTACTGGGAGTACTGCCAGCGTTGCATGATGGAGACGTTGCGGTGCGTCTCCGGCACGCGGATGTAGAGGTTCCCCCGCTCGTGCTCCGACTCGTCGGGAATCCGCTCGGCGTAGTCCTGAAACGGTTCGACACCCTCGGCCGTAGAGGCGACGACGCGGTTGTTCGCGTCCACGATCGTCGCCTCCACCATCCAGTTGCCGCTCAGCCTGAAGAGCATCTCGCGCAACCGCTGCGCGTCGACGATGCCGAGCACCGCTCCCGTCATGATGTCGCGCTCGACGATCGGCACGCCCAGCAGCACCGTGGGACGCTCGCCGCGGGTTATGACGTTCGACGCGATCCCCTGCATCCCGGTGATCATCCGGCCGAAGTACGGCCACCGCGCGAGGTCCACCCCGCCGAGCCGATCGGCGGCGACGCCGGCCGGCTCGCCGGCGATCACCTGGCCCATGGGGTTCACGACGGCCATCGCGAGGAAGTCCGGATCCGACATCTTCAGGAGCTCCATCTCGGTTCGCAGCACGTCGATGCGGTCGGGGTTGTCCATCTGCGCGTAACTCGCGAGCGAGCGCAACGTCTGCAGGTTCTCGGATATCCACGCGTTGACCGCCTGACGCGACGAGTACGAGGTGATCGCGAGCTTGGACGCGACGTCGTCTTCCACGCGGCCCATCTCCGCGCGCGCGCTGACGACGAGGATCGCCATCGCCGGGATGAGCACGAGCGCGACCATGAGCAGGAAGATCGCCTGCGAGAAGGTGAACGGCGAGCGGCTCGCGTCGCGTTCGAGCTGCGGGGCGAAGTGCTGGAGGAGACTGATAACGAGCGCGGCGACGAGCGCGTTGACGATTCCGTTGATCGCCTGCTTGAAGACGATGAGGACGGTGCTCTGCTGGGCGACGTCCATCAGGCCGCCGTAGAACAGGACGACCAGCGGCATGCCGATCAGGATCCAGTAGAGCGTGGTCAGGAACATGAGGTTGCGGCTGCGACGCCGATAGAAGACGCCGACCATGAGCATCTCGAGCGCCATGATGATCACGGCGTAGGGATGCTGCCAGAGGATCGCCGTATGCGAGGCAGCGATGACCGCGCTCACCGTCGCGGGGGCCCAGCCGAAGTAATGGAGGATGACGAAGACGACCACCGTACCGAAGAGGAAATCGACGTTGAAGAAGAGCGGGAGGTTCGCCGCGTTGCCGGCGTAGGCGAGCGCGGTCAGCGCGATCCAGACGATCGACGATCGGAGCGTTACGGGCCGATTTCGGACCGCGAGGTCTGCAAGCGTATCCCGATTGCGCGACTCATCCATGGCGTTCTCTCCCGTACAAGGATACCTCGCCGGCGGTCACCCGGTGTACCGCCTCGCCGGTCACGATCAGCCGGCCGTCGGGCTCGATCCCGGTCAGCCGCCCGGTGGTCCGCCGCCCGCCCGGAGAGACCACTTCGACAGCCTCACCCCTCCGCCACAGTCGCTCGGTGAGGAGCTCGTGCCAGCGGCTCTGCGAATCCGCGTAGAGCTCGAGCAGGCGCACGAGCAGCCGGTCGCGCAGGGCGGGCCACTCGTCGTCCGACCACAAGGGATCGCCCGGGCGTCGCGTCCCGGCGGAGGCGAGCCGAAGCGAGGTCGCCGCCTGCGCCAGCTCCGCGGGAAAGCGCCCCTGCCGCACGTTCAGCCCCACGCCCAGGTAGAGCCACCGACCGTCGTGGTCGGCGAGGATGCCGCAGATCTTGCGGTCGTCAACGAGGACGTCGTTGGGCCACTTCACGCGCGCGATGAGCGCCGCCTCCTCCTCGAGCAGGCGGGCGACGGCGGCGGCCATCGCGAGCGAGCGCGTCACCGGCTCCTCCGGCCGGTCGAGCGCTACGGTGAACATCAGGCTCTCCGCGGGGGCCGCGTGCCATACCCGTCCGGCACGCCGTCCGCGCCCGGCGGTCTGGTGATCGGTGACGATCGCCGTGCCCGAAGGACAGCCGTTGGCGACGAGGCGGCGCGCGTCGTCCATCGTGGATGTCGTCTCGGCGGTGACGTAGACGGGCGCCGCGTCGGCACCGAGCGGTGAAGTGATCGTAAGCCGCGTCACCCACCCAATATACGCGTAGGCCCACCTTGATCGAGAACCCCCCGCCGGCGCATATTCAAAAGGTGGCGTACAATCCCCTGGCCCTCGGTCTGGAATCACACGAGGCGGCCGATCCGCTGGTGGTCTTCATCTTCGGTGTCACCGGAGACCTGACGCGCAGCAAGCTCATGCCCGCGCTCTACTCGCTCTTCCTCAACGGGCGCCTCGGCGAGTTCCGCATCGTCGGGTTCGCGCGCCGCGACTGGAGCGACGAGTACCTGAGAGAGCAGGCGGCGTCGATGATCGAGTCGATGCCGGGAAGCGACGAGCAGCGCCGACGCTTCCTCTCCACGCTGACCTACCTGCGGTCGACCTTCGAGGACGACGCGGGGTACCAACGCATACCCGACTACGCGGAGGGGTTCCCGAACAAGCTCTACTACCTCTCCACGCCCCCCTCCTCGTACGAGACGGTGATCGGCCGCCTGGGCGAGCACGGCCTCGCCGCCGAGGAGAACGGGTACACGCGCATCATCGTCGAGAAGCCGTTCGGCCGCGACCTCGCATCGGCCTGCGAGCTGAACCGGCTGTTGCTCACCTACTTCGACGAGCGGCAGGTCTACCGCATCGACCACTACCTGGGCAAGGAGACGGTCCAGAACCTGATGATGCTGCGCTTCGGCAACGGCATCTTCGAGCCGGTCTGGAACAGCCACTACGTCGACCACGTGCAGATCACCGTCGCCGAGAGCGCGGGCGTGGGCACCCGGGGCAACTACTACGAGAAGTCGGGCGCGCTGCGCGACATGATCCAGAACCACGCGTTCCAGCTCTTGTCCATTACCGCGATGGAGCCGCCCAACGACGTCCGCCCGGAGTCGATCCGCGGGGAGAAGCTGAAGGTGGTCCGTTCGATCCACCCGGTGACGCTGCGCGAGCCGGAGCGTCACATCGTACGCGCGCAGTACACCGCCGGCATCGTGGACGGCGAGGAGGTCCCCGGCTACCTCGAGGAGGACGGCGTCGATTCCGCGAGCCGTACCGAGACCTACGTCGCGATGCGGCTCTATCTGGACACGTGGCGGTGGGCCGGCGTTCCCTTCGTGATCCGCACCGGGAAGCGGCTCTCGCGCAAGGTCACCGAGATATCGGTCCACTTCAAGCACCCGCCGCTCGGCCACTTCACCGGTGGCGGGCATTCGATCGAGCGGAACATCCTCGCGATCCGCATCCAGCCCGAGGAGGGCATCTCGCTCAAGATGAACGCGAAGATCCCCGGGTACGCGACCGCCGCCCGGCCGGTGAACATGGACTTCGCCTACGGCAGCTCGTTCGGGCGCGCGGTGCCCGAGGCGTACGAGCGCCTGCTCTTCGACGCGATGAAGGGCGACAATACGCTCTACACGCGACGCGACGAGATCGAGGCGTCGTGGAGCTTCATCACCGGAGTGCTCGACTACTGGCGCGACGCCGACGAACCGCTTCACCGCTACGAGGCGGGCAGCTCGGGTCCCGAGGCGGCGCGCGAGCTCCTCGGCGAGGGCTCGCGCCGCTGGAGGAAGCTATGAAGGTCGACGTTCAGGCGGTAGAGACCGAGCTCGCCCGCCTGCAGCGCGAGCTGACCAACTCGGAGGTGAGGACGAGCCTGTTCAACCTCGTCGTCATGAGCCCCGACGCCCAGCGCGCGATGGTCGACGAGGCGCTGACCTACATGCTCGGCAAGCGCGCCGCGCGCGTGATCCACATCGTGAACAAGCCCACTGCCGAAAGCAACCTCGAAGTCTCGGCGCGATGCTTCGTCGACCACGAGCACAAGGGCGTCTGCTTCGAGGAGATCATCATCACCAACGGGGCCGACGGCGCCGGCGGCGCGCCGGGGAGCTGGATCCCGCTGCTCGTGCGCGACATCCCCACGTACATGCTCTGGCTCGACACGCTGACCGACAAGCGGGAGCTCTTCTCGCACGCGCAGGCGCAGGCGGACAAGGTCATCGTCGACTCCGACCACTGCGTCGAGCTGGGCGACGACCCGGACGACGTGCTGCGGGCGCTCGCGCAGAACGCCGTCGAGGAGGCGGTGCCGACCGCGGATTTCAGCTGGAAGCGGTTGCGACCGCACCGGCGGCTCGCGGCGGCCGCGTTCGACGGCGAGGAGCGCGCGTCGTGGCTCTCCGAGGTGGTGCGGGTCGAGGTGAGCGGCCTGCGGCCGGTGGCGGCGCGGCTCTACGGGCTCTGGCTCGCCGAGCGGCTGGGGTGGACGCCGACCGCGCCCCCGCAATCCGGCGGGAGCCGCGACGCGCGGGTCGACCGCTACCGCGACCCACGAGGCCGCGAGGTCGAGGTGGAGCGGCGCCCGAGCACCGGCGACGACGAGGTCACGGTGCGGTTCACCCTCGCCGACGGTCGGACGCTCACCGTGACGGCGTCGGCGAACGGGTGCGCCGACGTGGAGTTTCCCGGCGGCTGCGAGACCCCGGTCGTCACCATTCCGTCGAACGGCGAGATCCTGCTCGAAGAAGTCGACGCGGTCTACGCGGACGACCTGTACCGCAACGCGCTCGAGCTGGTCCGCTGAGCGGCGATGCCACCGCTGAGCGGCGGCACTTCGGTCTTTTTTTGTCGCTGTCGCCGGGAGTTCTTGAACAAGTCGAGGCGATACCGTAAGTTTATGCATTCGTGAAGGCATAATATGCAACCTTTGCCGGGAGATGGACGTGAGAGAGCGAGCGGAGCGTTTGAAGGCCGTGCGGAACATCATCAGGACCCATCGCATCACGAGTCAGGAAATGCTACTCAACCACCTGAGGAACGAGGGCTTTCAGGTCACGCAGGCCACGCTCTCGCGCGATCTCAAGCTTCTCAAGGTCGGCAAGATCTCCGAAGGCAGCAACGGCTACTACTACACGCTGCCCACCGAGGAGGAGCTGCGGGAGAGCGAGACCAACTACGTCGCGGATCTCCGTCGCGGGTTCATCTCCATCGAGTTCTCCGGTAATCTCGCGATCCTGCGCACCATCACCGGCCACGCGGACACGGTGGGCATAGCGCTCGACAACCTGGGCATGGAGGACATCCTTGGCACCGTCGCCGGCGACGACACGGTGCTGATCGTGCTCCGCGAGGGCGCGACGGGCGAATCGGTCACGGCCCAGCTCGCCGAGCGCGTGCCCGACCTCGGGATCTAGGCGTATGAAGGTAGTCATCGTGGGCAGTACCGGGTACACCGGTATGATGCTCGTGCGCATCCTCGCCTCGCATCCCGAGGTCGAGTCGATCGTTCCGGTCTCGCGCTCGTCGGCAGGGACGCGCGTGCGTGAGATCGACCCCGGGCTGGGCGAGGCCGCGCTCGCGCGCCTGAGGCAGACCGATGGTCGATTCGTCGCGCTCGACGACGCGAAACCGGACGCCGCGGACGTCGTCTTCTCGGCGCTGCCGCACGGGGCCGCCGCCGGGCTCGTCGGCCCCCTGGTGGGCACCGTCCCGGTCATCGACCTTTCGGCCGACTTCCGGATCATGAGCGCCGACCGCTACGAGTCGGTCTACGGCACGACCCATCCGCATCCCGAGCTGATCGAGCACGCGGTCTACGGACTCACCGAGTGGCGTCGCGAGGAGATCGCGCGCGCGGCGCTCGTCGCGTGCCCCGGATGCTACCCGACGGCGACGCTGCTGCCGCTGCTGCCGTTCGCCGACGTCGTGCGCTCGCCGGCGATCGTGAACGCGATCAGCGGGATCTCCGGCGCGGGGCGCAAGGAGAAGACCGATCTGCTCTTCAACGAGCGGTCGGAGAACGTGAACGCGTACGCGCCGGGCCGCGCGCATCGGCACGTGCCGGAGATCGAGCAGGAACTTGCACGA
>CAZICD010000018.1:18489-30074 GCA_964537725.1 uncultured Spirochaetaceae bacterium
CGCAGATCCTCTTCACACCGCACCTCGCGCCGATGAAGCAGGGCATGTTCGTGACGATCGTCGCCGAGCTCACCGCACCCGTATCGCAGCAGGAGGCGGAGGCGCGGATCGACGCAGCCTACGCGGGTGCGCCCTTCGTGGGGCGTTCGCCGCGGGGTATCCCGCAGACGCGGGACGTGCGGAACACCAACCGGTGCGACCTGGGAGTCGTCGTCCACGGCGAGCGGGTGCAGCTCTTCGCCGCGATCGACAACCTCTACAAGGGCGCGAGCGGACAGGGCGTGCAGAACATGAACGTCCGGTTCGGGCTCGACGAGTCGACCGGCCTTCGTTCGAACGGCGAATTCTGAGACAACCGGAGCACCATGGCGAATTCATCGATCGTGATCAAGCTGGGCGGCACCGCCGCCACCGATCCTGCCATCCTCGAGAAGCTCGGCCGCGAGCTCGCCGCGCTCGACGCGCCGGTCGCCGTCGTGCACGGCGGCGGCAGAGAAGTGAGCGAGCTGTCACGGACGCTGGGGCTCGAGCCGGTATTCCACGACGGCGTACGCATGACGAGCGAGGCGGAGATGGACGCGGTGGAGATGGTACTCTGCGGCGTGGCGAACAAGCGACTCGTTCGTCGACTGGTCGCCTCCGGCGTAGCGGCGGTGGGCATCTCGGGAGCGGACGCGGGCATGGTCACCGGTTCGCCGATTACCGACGCGACCGGTGCGCCGTCGCGCACCGCGACCGTGACCGGCGTCAACCCGCTGCTCGTGCGCGACCTGTGGGTGACCGGATACGTCCCGGTGATCGCCTCGCCGGCCTCCGACGAGTACGGCGCCGCGGTCAACATCAACGCCGACGACGTCGCCTTCGCGCTCGCCGGCGCGATGGGCGCCGGGAGCCTCGTTTTCCTCTCGGACGTCGACGGGGTGCTCGTCGAGGGAGAGGTCGTCCCCTCGCTGACGCCCGCGATGGCCGAGGCTCAGGTCGCCGCCGGACACATCTCGGGCGGCATGATTCCGAAGGTTCGAAACGCCGCGACCGCGGTCGCGCACGGCGTGTCGCAGGTCGTCATCGGACGGTACGAACGCAGCGGCGATCTCCGCGCGCTGCTCGCCGCCGGTCGTGGCACCGCGATCATCCCTGGAGAAACGCATGATTGAAACCAGCAGCGTCGTAACAAACCCGCCCTTCCCCCGCAACTACGCGAGCGAGCTCCTCGAGCTCGACCGCGGCCGGGGCGTCGAGCTCCGGGACGCCGGGGGCAAACGCTACCTGGACCTGGGCGCCGGCATCGCGGTCAACGCGCTCGGCTACGGCCGCAGGGACCTCGCGAAGATCGCGTCGAGACAGATGCGCAAGCTCATCCACATCTCGAACCTCTACGCGACGAAGCCGGCGATGGAGCTCGCCGAGCTCCTCATTCGCGTCACCGGCGAGCGGGTGGGCGAGTACGCCGCCGTCCAGTTCGGCAACAGCGGTGCGGAGGCGAACGAGGCGGCGCTCAAGTACGCCCGCCTCTACGCGCACCGCACGCGGGGCCCGGGACATCACAAGATCCTGTCCATGACGAACGCCTTCCACGGCCGCACGATGGGCGCGCTGTCGGCGACGCCGAACAAGAAGTACGCCGAGCCGTTCGAGCCGCTGGTGCCCGACATGCTGTCCAGCGAGTTCAACGACCCCGATCAGCTCGAGGCGCTGCTCAACGACTCGTTCGCCGCGGTCATCGTGGAGGTCGTCCAGGGCGAAGGCGGGCTGCGGCTCATGACGCGCGAGTTCGCGCAGAGGCTGAACGAGCTCTGCGCGCAGAACGACTCGCTGCTCATCGTGGACGAGGTCCAGACCGGGCTCGGACGGACCGGGAAGCTCTTCGGGAGCGAGCTCGTGGGCCTGAAGCCGGACATTATGACGTTCTCCAAGCCGCTCGCGGGCGGGCTACCGCTGTCGGCGACGATGGTGCCGGCGAAGGTCAACGACCTGCTGCACCCCGGGGATCACGGAACCACCTTCGGCGGCGGTCCGGTGACCTCGGCGGTCGCCGCGCACGTCGTGCGTACGATCGCGGACGGGGAGTTCCTCGCGCGCGTCGCCGAGCGCGGCGAGCAGCTCGAGCGGCTGCTCGACCAGCTCGTCGTCTCGTCGAGCGAGGTCGCCGAGCGGCGCGGGGTCGGCATGCTGCAGGGCATCGCCATCGAGGCGCCCGAAGGCTCACCGGACGGCAGCGACGACGCCTCGGGGCGCGTCGCCGAGATCATGAACGCGTGTCGCGAACGGGGGGTGCTGTTGCTGCGGTCGAGCAGCAACGTCGTCCGTATCGCGCCGCCGCTCGTCATAGGCAGCCGCGACCTCGAACGCGGCATCGAAACCCTGAGAGAAACGCTCCGGGCGTAGCCCCGGACGGGAGGAAGCAATGTCTGAACAGGTCAAGAAGATCGTCCTCGCCTACTCCGGCGGGCTCGACACATCGATCATCATCCCCTGGCTGAAGGAGAACTACGACGGCGCGGAGGTCGTCGCGGTGTGCACGAACGTGGGCCAGGACGAAGACTTCGAGAACATGGAGGCGAAGGCGCTCGCATCCGGAGCGAGCAAGCTCTACATCCGCGACGTGCGCGAAGAGTTCGTGACCGACTACATCTTCCCCATGCTGCGCGCCGGCGCGATCTACGAGGGCAAGTACCTGCTGGGCACGTCGATCGCGCGGCCGCTGCAGGCCAAGCACCAGGTCGAGGTCGCGCTCGAGGAAGGGGCCGACGCGGTCGCGCACGGGTGCACCGGGAAGGGCAACGACCAGGTCCGGTTCGAGCTCACGTACAAGGCGCTCGCGCCGCACCTGACGGTGATCGCGCCGTGGCGGATCTGGGACATCAACAGCCGCGAGCAGGCGATCGACTACGCGAAGGAGCACGGGATCCCGCTCGGCGACGTGTCCAAGAAGAACATCTACTCGCGCGACTGGAATCTCTGGCATATGAGCCACGAGGGCGGCGAGCTGGAGAACACGTGGACCCGCCCGAACGAGGAGATGTACCGGCTCACGAAGTCGCCGAAGGACGCACCGGACAAGGAGACCGAAGTCGTGATCGATTTCGAGCGCGGACTGCCGGTCGCGGTCAACGGCGAGCGGATGAAGCCGATGGCGCTCCTCGACGCGCTCAACAAGCTCGGCGCGGAGAACGGCATCGGGCGCACCGACCTCGTCGAGACCCGCCTCGTGGGCATGAAGAGCCGCGGCGTCTACGAGACCCCGGGCGGCACGATTCTGTTCAAGGCGCTGCGCGAGCTGGAGATGATCACGCTCGACTTCGACACGCTCTCCATGAAGAACCAGCTCGCGCTCAAGTACGCCGACAACGTATACGCCGGCAAGTGGTTCACGCACTTCCGTGAGTCGATGGACGCCTACATGGAAAAGGCCGCCGAGTACATCACCGGTTCGGTGAGCATCTCGCTCTACAAGGGCAACGCGATCATCACCGGCCGCAAGAGCCCGTATTCGCTCTACATCGAGGACCTTGCAAGCTTCGGCGAGAGCGCCTACGATCATGCCGACGCGACCGGGTTCATCAACCTCTACGGGCTCGCCACCGGCGTCGGGGCGATCGTGCACAAGCACAAGCCCTCCGACGAGGGCCCGGCCGTGGAGATGCGCGCGATGGCGGGCTTCCACGAGAAGTAGGCGACGCCGTGGCCCGGGCCGCGACGCACCGGGCCGCGACGCACCGGGCCGCGACGCCCGGGGCCCCGTCGCGCCGGACCGCGGCCACCGGGCGCGACCCGACCGAAGGAGCGACCATGGCACCAACCTTCACGAACCTCGATACCCTCGCGAGCTTCCAGCGGCTCGCCGAGACCTCCCGGCCCAGCCTCGAGGCGGAGCTCACCGCGGAAGCCGTACGCACCCGCGAGTGCGCGTACGACGTCGGCTCGCAGGAGACGCTCGCGTATAACTACGCGGCGAAGGCGGTTTCCGACGAGGTGACGGACCGCCTCGCGGCGCTCGCCGACGAGGCCGAGCTCCTCGCGAAGTACCGCATGATCCTCTCCGGCGAGATCATGAACACCGGCGAGCAGCGGATGGTGCTCCACCACCTCTGCCGCGGCGAGCTGGCCGGCACCGTCGAGCACGACGGCCACGACCTCCACGCCTTCTACGAAGACCAGCGCGCGCGCTTCTCCGCATTCGCCGACGATGTGCACGAGGGCCGTATCGCCGCGCCGTCGGGACGGCCGTTCGAGAGCGTCGTCCAGATCGGGATCGGCGGCTCGGACCTGGGACCGCGCGCGCTCTTCCTCGCCCTGTCGGGGCACGAGTACGAGCACCGCGGCGAGAGGCGCCGCGGGCCGCTTCTCGAGACCCGGTTCATCTCGAACGTCGACCCGGACGATGCGGCCTCGGTGCTCGCCGACCTCGACCCGGCGACGACGCTCTTCGTGCTCGTCTCCAAGAGCGGGACGACGCAGGAGACGCTGACCAACGAGGCGGTGGCGATCGAGTGGCTCGAGCACGGCGGGGTGGCCTCCCCTCGCAGGCAGATCGTCTGCGTGACGTCGGAGACGAGCCCGCTCGCGAAGTCGGCGGAGTACCTGGACTCGTTCTTCATCGACGACTTCATCGGCGGTCGCTATTCGAGCTCGAGCGCCGTGGGCGGGACGATCCTGAGCCTCGCGTTCGGCCCCGGGGTCTTCGCCGAGCTGCTCGCGGGGGCGCACGAGGCCGACCGACAGGCGCTCGAGGCCGATGTACGGAAGAACCCGGCGCTCCTCGACGCGCTGATCGGCGTGTGGGAGCGCAACGTGCTCGGCTACCCGGCGACGGCGGTGCTCCCGTACGCCCAGGCGCTGATCCGGTTCCCGGCGCACCTGCAGCAGCTCGACATGGAGTCGAACGGCAAGCGCGTGAACCGCGACGGCGAGCCGGTACGCTATTCGACCGGCCCCGTCATCTTCGGCGAGCCGGGCACCAACGGCCAGCACAGCTTCTACCAGCTCCTCCACCAGGGGACCGATGTCGTTCCGCTTCAGTTCATCGGCTTCGGAAGCTCACAGCGGGGAACCGACGTCGATTTCGACCGCTCGACGAGCCAGACGAAGCTCAAGGCGAATCTGGTCGCGCAGATCGTCGCCTTCGCGCTCGGCAAGGACGACGAGAACCCGAACAAACACTTCCCCGGCGAGCGCCCGAGCAGCCTGCTCTGGGCGGATGCGCTCACGCCGCGCGTACTCGGGGCGCTCCTCGCGCACTACGAGAACAAGGTGATGTTCCAGGGGCTCATCTGGAACGTGAACTCGTTCGACCAGGAAGGGGTTCAGCTGGGCAAGGTGCTCACGAAGCAGGTGCTCGGCGGCGGCGACCTGGACGCGGTGCTCGCCGCCTACGCGGAGAAGGCCGGCATTCGGTAGTCGGCGCCCGATCCCGTCTACAGGTCGGCGAGCAGACGGTCGGCCGCGTCGGCGGCCGCGGTCCCCGGCGCCGTCGCGCGCGCGCGTCGCAGATACGACCGGGCTTCTTCGGCCATACCCAACCCGTCGTAGGCGATACCCATCAGCAGCTGCGCCGATTGCACGTCCTCGGACTCCTGCTGCTCGGCGTCCTCGAGCATCTCGAGGTAATCGATCGCTTCCTGATAGGCAAAGCTCTCCACGAGCAGCTGCCCGAGCGCGAGCACGTGACTCGCGAAGTAGTCGGTCTGGGGGTCGGGTTCGATTTCTTCGAGCAGATCGAACGCCTGCGCGCTCTTCCCGACGAGCGTGGACGCGTAGCCGTAGTAGAACAGCGCCTTCGCGTACTCGGCGTCGGTGATCGCGTAGTCGTACGCCTCCTGGAAGACGTAGTAGGCGTCCTGGTGGGCGCCTTCGTTTAGCAGGGTCACGCCTTCCTCGATCAGCTCGTCGACGCTCTCGCCGCCGGCCCAGGTGGGCGCGTTCTGATTGACCGCCTCGCTCGCTCGCGCGCCGCCGGCGGCCGTCTGCTCCTGCTGCTCGTCCTCGCGACCGGTGAGACGGCCGATGCGGTTGAGCACGAGCCCGGCGATACCCGCCGACTCGGTCCGCCCCGTGCCTTCGATCAGGTCTGAGACCTCGTAGGTACCGTTGCGGGAGAGCTTGACGGTGGTCTGTCCGGTGGTCAGCTCCGCGTACGAATCGGCCTCGAGCCGGATCTGATCCGATGGTTCGAGCCCGTCGCCGATGAAGAGGTCGACCCACGAATTGCCGTCGCGAACCTCGAGCACGCCGTCGACGTACCCCACGACGATCTCCTGGGCGACGAGACCCGTCGATACCAGAAGCGCTATCGTGACAAGAATGATAATACGTTTCATCTCGGGCACCTGCCTCACCACCAATATATCACCGCAGCGGTCGGATACCCACTTTCCCGGGCGTATCAGCGGCGCGAAACCACGATTCCCAGGACAACGCCCACGACCACTCCGCCGGCGCCGGTGTAGAGGATGTTCCGACGGATCTCGCGCAGCTGACGGATCTCGTTGACGAGCTCGCCCACGAAACCGTCGGGCGGTTGAATCAGGTTCCCGATGGCGATGAGCTCGCCGGTGATGGGAGCCCGCGCAAATATCAGATACCCGAGGACGATGCCCACCACGCCGAAGACGATCGCCAGCAGAAGCACGTTTCTCATACACCCTCGCTTTCTGAGCCCAACCATACCACACGGTGAGCGAAAACGTATATTGAAACCATGAAGACCCACGGCACACTCTTCTTCCACGGATACGGCGTCCGCCGCGGAACCTGGGACACGGTTCGTGCGGCGATAGGAACCCGGACCGGCCCGACCTCCGCGCCCGACATCGACGCGGAGTCGGTGGAGGAGCTGTTGACGCTCGCACGGGGGAGAGCGAGGAGGTTCTCGCTCGAGGCCGATGGGCCGGTTCTCGCGGTCGGACACAGCCTGGGCGGCGTGCTCGCCGCGCTCGTTGCGCGAGAGCCGGGTCCTCCGGTCGTTGGGGGCGCCGTGATCATCGCGACCCCGTACGGCGAGCGGACCGATGTGCCGGGGCCGATCATGCGGTTCCTGCTGCGGCATCAGCTCGTCCCGCCGTCGCTGGTGCGTCCCCGATTCTTCTCGGAGAAGACCCCGACACAGGTGCAGAAGGAGGTCTTCGCGAACGCGGTAACGGAGGCACCCGCGCTGCGCGAGATCACGGTGCAGCGGCGGCACTTCCACACCGACCTCTTCACCGGGCCGCTGCCGGTGCCCTCGCTCGTGATCGCGAGCGAAGCCGACCGGATCGTCCCCGTCGAACAGTCGCGCGCCTTCGGCGAGGTCCTCGGGAGCGAGCTCATGATCCTGCCCCGGGCCGAGGGCGTGGGCCACGACGACTTCTTCGCCTCGCCGCAGGTGGCTTCGCGCGTTGCCGACGCGATCGAGGATTTCGCCCGCCGGCTCGCCTGAGGGGTCGATCGTGGAAAACCGGATCGCCGCAGCGCTTCGTCGGGCGCGTTCGCGCGACGACTTCGTAGACCTGATCAACACGAACTTCCACGCCTGCGGGCTCGCCCCTGCGCCGAAGACGCTGCTCGACGCGGCCGCGCGCTATCTCACCGACGGGGAGCTGCGCCCCTACCGGCCCGACCCGGCCGGGCTGCGCTCGCTTCGCGAGGCGGTGTCGCGCTTCTACGGTCGGGACGGCGTCGCGGTGCCGCCGGAGGCGATCGTCGCGACCGCATCCGCCTCCGACAGCTACACGCAGATCTTCCGCTCGGCAGCACGCAGCGGCGACGAGGTACTCCTGCCGCGCCCGGGGTACCCGCTCTTCGAAGAGGTCGCCGCCCGCTGCGGGCTCGAGCCGAGCTTCTACGACCTCGACCCCGGCGCGGGGTGGCGCATCGACGCGGGGGAGGTGGCCGCGCGGATGGGCCGGCGGACCGCGGCGCTCGTGGTGATCTCACCGAACAACCCGACCGGCTCGATCGTCGACGGGCCGACGCTGGAGGCGCTCGGCGCGGCGTGCGCGCGCGAGGGCGTCTCGCTCGTCGTCGACGAAGTCTTCAGCGCCTTCCGCTTCGCCGCGGAGCCGCTGCCACGCCCGGCGGCGCTGTGCCCGGACACGCCGGTCTACACGATCAACGGCACGAGCAAGCTCGCCGCCTCGCCGGATCTCAAGGTGAGCTGGATCGCCGTGACCGGACCGCAGGCGCGCGTCGCCGAAGCGGTCGAGGCGCTGGAGATCGAGAACGACCTCTACCTCAACGCCTCGCCGATCAACCAGTACGTCGCCGCGGTGCTGGTAGACGAAGAGACCTCGCTCACCGAACGCGTCGTCGCGGAGGTCGCCCGACGGCGGGGCGTGATGCTCGACGAGCTCGCGCGCCTCGACGCGGCGCACCCGGGCGCGCTCGAGTGGAGCGAGCCGAGCGGCGGCATCCACCTTCCCATCGTGCTGCCCGACCCGCCGCTGGGGCTCGACGACGAGGAGCTCGCCATCGGCCTGCTCGAACGCGAAGCGCTGAGCGTGCACCCTGGGTATCTCTACGGCGTGGAGGAGCCGACGATGCTGATCGCGAGCTACCTCTCGCCGCCGGAGGTGATCGAGGCGGGGATGCGTCGGCTGGGGCGGTTTCTCAGCTCTCCCGGTACGAGCTGAGCAACGCCTCCACGAAGGTGCACGTCTTCTCGAGCGACGGAAGGTGCAGCCGCTCGTCGGGCGAATGGGCGTTCTGGACGGTCGGGCCGAAGGAGACCATCTCCATCCCCGGATACTTCGCGCCGATCACGCCGCACTCGAGTCCGGCGTGGATGACCTCCACGGTCGGTTCGCTTCCGAACGCGTTCTCGTACGATTCGACCGCCCGACCGAGGAGCTCGCTCTCCATGTGCGGCTCCCACGGCGGGTAGCTCGACTCGTTGCGCACCGTCGCGCCGGCGAGCCGGGCGAGCGACTCGAGCCGCCCGACGACCTCGTCCAGACGCGAGCGGTAGGAGCTGCGCTGGCTCGTCTTGACCTCCACCGTGTCGTTCTTCATCCGGATCGTCGCGAAATTGGTCGAAGTCTCGACGAGCCCGGGAACGTCGGCGCTCATCCGCAGCACCCCGTGCGGCATCGCGGCGAGGAAGTCGAGGAGCGTCTGCGCGCTCGGCTCGGCGATCAGGTCCGACGGCTTCGGCGCCGACCGCAGCGCGAGCTGGAGCGAGGGCTCGAGCGTCGCGAACTCGGTCGCGAGGATCGCCTGCGTCGCGGCGACGGCCTCTTCGACGTGTTGCCGGTCCGCGGGGTCGAAGGCGATCACGGCGGCTGCGTCGCGCGGGATCGCGTTGTGCGCGCTGCCGCCCTGAAGCGAGGCGAGACGGACCCGGGGTCCGCCGCGCGCCCCGGTCGCGTCCCGTATCGCGCGCAGCGCCCTCACGAGCAGGACGTTCGCGTTCGCGCGGCCAAGGTGAATATCCACGCCGGAGTGTCCGCCCTGCAGACCGCCCACGGCGAGCTCGCGCACCTCGAGGGCGTCGGGCACGGGCTCCCGGTCGAGGCGAAGCGTGAAGATGGAGTCGCGCCCCCCGGCGCAGCCGACGGTGAAGATCCCCTCGTCCTCGCTGTCCAGATTGAGGAGCTTCGTCCCCGAGAGCCAGCGCTCGCGGAGGTTGCTCGCGCCGGTGAGCCCGGTCTCCTCGTCGACGGTGACGAGGATCTCGAGCGGCGGGTGCGCGGCGTCGCTTTCGGCGACCGCAAGCGCGATCGCGATCGCGATGCCGTTGTCCGCCCCCAGCGTCGTGTCCTGCGCGTGGAGCCATTCGCCGTCGTAGACGAGCGGGATCGGGTCGGTTTCGAAGTTGTGCGACGAGTCGGGGGTCTTCTCGCAGACCATGTCCATGTGCCCCTGGAGGACGACGGTGGGGGCGTGCTCGAGCCCTTCCGACGCCGGGACGCGGATGAGCACGTTGCGCGCCTCGTCCTGCTCGGCGGGGAAGCCGTTCGAATCGGCCCACTCCAAAAGCCAGCGGGCGATCTGCTGCTCGTTGCCCGAGCAGCGCGGGATCCTGTTGATGCGCTCGAAGAGCTCGAGGACGCGATCTGAGCGAAGGTTCATGCTATCTCCGGACTTCGAATCGTTCGCCCTCGTCTACGGTGAGGTCGACGAGAACCGTTCGGCCGCCGTACCCGTGGACGTTGCACTTCGCGCGCACGAGCACGGTCGTCCGACCGTCGGGTATTCTAATCCCGCTCTGGCTTCTGGTAAACGGCTGCTCGTTGTCGTGGGGGTGGAGCAGCTCGCGCTCGCCGTAGACCTCGAGCGTCTCGGGGTGGACGACGTGCCAGAAGTCGGCGTAGTGGTCCCAGCCCTCGTCGTTGTGCTCCACGGTCACGTCGAAGCGCCACGTCCCGTCGGAGGACTCGGTTGCGACGACCTGGAGAACCTGCGCGTAGTCCAGATCGGTCTTCACCTCGTCCTCCGGCGCCGGCTCGGACTCGGATTCGGAGGAGGCCTGCGCGAACGCGAGCGCCCCGGCGAGGAGCAGCGTCAGGGCGAATCCCATGGGTTTGCATCGGCTCATGGTTCGAAGGTACTCATCTCGTCGACCATCGCCCACGAGCCGCTTGAGCGGATGCGTCGAGGCGGGTAGTATGCGGGTACGGGGACACTATGAGGAAACACAACTTCTACGCGGGGCCCTCGACGCTCCCGCTTCCGGTGCTGGAGGAACTCCAGCGGCAGATGGTCGACTATCACGGCATGGGCCTGTCGATCGTCGAAACGAGCCACCGCTCGAGCGAGTACGACGACGTGCACGAATCGGCGCTGATCGGCCTGCGCGCGCTGCTCGACGTGCCCGATTCGTACGACATCCTGCTCCTCGGCGGCGGGGCGACCATGCAGTTCGGCATGGTCCCCATGAACCTCATGCCCTCAGGCGGCCACGCGGACATCGTGGTCAGCGGCTCGTGGGCGAAGAAGGCGATCGCGGACATCGGGAAGCTCGGTGAGGCGAACGTCCTCTTCGACGGGTCGGACAGCGGCTTCACCACGCTGCCGAATCCCTCGGAGGTCAGGCCCTCGAAGGGCGCCTCCTACGTCCACATCACGACCAACGAGACGATCGGCGGGCTGCAGTGGAAGGAGTTCCCGCAGACCGGCGACGTCCCGCTCGTGGCCGACATGTCGAGCGACATCATGAGCCGACGGATCGATGTTTCGCAATTCGGGCTCATCTACGCCGGCGCGCAGAAGAACCTGGGCCCGGCCGGCGTCACGGTCGTCATCATCCGCAAGGATCTCCTCGACCGCATCCCGGACACCCTGCCCGCCTACCTCGACTACCGCACCCACGCGGAGAAGAACTCGCTCTACAACACGCCACCGGTCTTCTCCATCTACGCGCTCAGCCTCGTGATGAACTGGATCACCGGCGAGGGCGGGCTGGACGCGATCGCGAAGCGCAACGTGAGCAAGGCCGCGAGCGTCTACCGCGTGATCGACTCGAGCCCCGAGTTCTTCCGCTGCCCGGTGAACACGCCTTTCCGGAGCGACATGAACGTCGTCTTCCGCCTGCCGGACGAGGAGCTCGAGAAGACCTTCCTGTCCGAGGCTACGAAGAACGACATGGTCGGGCTCAAGGGCCACCGGAGCGT
>CAZICD010000018.1:30174-51844 GCA_964537725.1 uncultured Spirochaetaceae bacterium
CCCGTCGGCGGGGCGCCTACGGCGTGTACCCCCAGCGCCTGAGATCCTCTTCTCCATCCGCCTGCCGGATGACCCCGTCTGCGAGCACCACCACCCGGTCGGCCACGGCGAGCACGTCGCGGTAGGCGTGATCGGTGATCACGAGTCCCCGCCCGTCCTCGCGCGCGATCGTGCGCAGCTCGTCGCAGAGCGGGCCGCGATGGAGCGGCTCGATCTCCGTGAACGGTTCGTCGAGCAGGCTGTACGCGGACGGGAAGACCGCGGCGAGGAGCACCTCGAGCAGGCGCTGCTCCCCGCCCGACAACGCGGCGACGCGACGACGGAGCAGCGGCTCGACGCGCGGATGGCCCGCCACGCGCTCCCGCGCCCCGGGCGTGGGCAGCGCGAGCGAAACCGCCCGCCGCACCCGCATTCGCCGCGGCAGATACGGCTCTTGCGGCAGGTACGCCACCGCCCCGCTGCGATACGCGTGGTGTACCGCCTCCCCGTCGATCTCGAGGTGCACGTGGTCGGGCTGCAGCGTTCCCAGCATCGCCCGCAGCATCGTCGTCTTGCCGCACCCGTTTCGCCCGACGACCCCGACGATCTCGCCCGGCCGCACGTCCAGGTAGACGCCGGAGAGCACGCGCTCGGAGCCGTATGCGTGCGAGAGACTGTCGACTTCGAGCATCACACCCTCCCGATCACGAAGATCGCGGTTCCCGTGAGCAGGGCGATCGCCCACGAGGCGATCCACAGCCCCATCGGTCCCCACCCGCCGGCGCGAAAGAGCGCGTACTCGCGGTGGTGAGCGAGTCCGAAGACGAGCACCGAAAGCCAGTGACCGGCGGTCGTGACGATGAGCCCCGCCACCTCGAGCCCGACCCGCGCGCTCACCACGCCCTCGACGAGCGCAGCGCGGCGCAGCAGCAGCAGGGCGGTCGCGCCGAGCAGAGCGATCGCGACGTTGTACCCGAGCACGAGCCGGGAGTAGACGATGAGGAGACGAAGCCGATGCCGGGCCGGGATCCGCGAATGCACCTCGCCATTGTAGCGCGGCGGCGAGCGCGTGGGGAATGCGCGGCGACCGCCGATGTGACACGACCGCTGATCTGCTTTGACTGGAGGCACCCGGCGTGCTATACTTGAGGTGAGGTGTTCGAGGGTACCGGACGGTGCCCGCGGCAAGGAGGAGGTATGTACGACCCACCGGTCAGACAATGCCGGTTGGACCGGCACTCCACCCCAACTTTCGAGGCGTAACGCCTGAATAGAGTGATCAACCGAGCGCATCTTCGCGATGCGACGGAATCAAAAAGCCGGCAGTCAGTGCCGGCTTTTTTTGTGCCCGGGCCGCCGGCGCTGGACTTCGGGCGCGTCCGCCCGCATATTCACGGGCTCAGAGGAGTCAGTGCTCAACCGGTCGCTCGAAGACATTCTCATCCTCATCCCCGTCATCCTCGTCTCGCTCACCGTGCACGAGCTCGCCCACGCGTCGGTGTCGCTCCTGCTCGGCGACGATACCGCGAAACGCGCCGGGCGCGTGACGCTCAATCCGCTGCGACACGTCGACCCGCTCGGGTTCCTGATGCTCGTGGTCGTCGGGTTCGGCTGGGCGAAGCCGGTGACCTTCGACAGGACGAAGCTTCGCAGGCCCGTGCGCGATGAGATCCTGGTCGCCTTTGCCGGACCGGTGTCGAACCTGGTGCTCGCGCTGATCGGTGCGGTCGGCCTGCGGCTCGTCGTCTCGTCGACCGCCCTGGCATCCGCCGGCGCGCAGGAGTGGTTCGTCAACGTGGGCGTGACCTTCTGCGTGATCAACATCGCGCTCGCGGTCTTCAACGCGCTTCCCATCCCGCCGCTCGACGGGTCGCACCTCTACACGAGCTTCCTCACCGAACGGAACGCGGCGCTGGCCGCGACGGTCACGAAGTACGGCTTCGGTCTGCTGCTCATCCTCATCGTCGTCGGGCGCGTGACCGGGCTCGACCTCCTGCCCATCGGCCCGGCGATCACCGCGGTCTACGAGTGGATGCTGGGGCTGGTGGGGCTCTCGGGCTGAGGCGGGCGCCGCCTACGCGTCGTTCTTCATCAGCAGCGGCTGGTGCGTCGCCTCGATCACGTCGCGCCAGAGGCTCGACTCCGGGTCGATGCGGTTGCGTTCGCTGACGCACATGGGGATGGGGATGTGGACGAAGACGTTGTTCACCTCGCTGATGACGATCTTCGTCTTGCCGGCCATCGCCGCGTGCGCGGCGTTGTTGCCGAGCCGTGAGCAGTAGAGCGAGTCGGTGGGCGCTGCGACTGCGCTCCGGATGATGTAGCTGGGGTCGATGTACTTCAGGTTGACCTTCATGCCGATCTCGTCGAAGTGCCGACCAATCTCGTTCTTCAGAAAGATGCCGATGTCACCGAGCTTGCGGTTGCCGCTCGCGTCGGTGGTCTCGTCGACGCTGAGCAGCTCCTGCCCCGCCCCCTCGGCGACGATGATGACCGCGTGATTGCGCCGCTCGAGCCTCGCCTTCAGCGCGGCGAAGAAGCCCGAATCTCCCTCGAGCTCGAAGGGCACCTCGGGCACGAGCACGAAGTTCACGTCGTGGCTCGCGAGCGCGGTGTGCGCGGCGATGAACCCGGAATCCCGGCCCATGACCTTGACGAGCCCGATCCCGTTGATCGCGCTGTGCGCCTCCGAGTGCGCGGAGGCGACCGCGTCGGTGGCCTCGGCCACCGCGGTCTCGAAGCCGAAGCTGCGCTGGATGAAGGCGAGGTCGTTGTCGATCGTCTTGGGGACGCCCACGACGGCGATCTTCAGGCCCCGCTTCTCTATCTCGTGCGCGATCGCGAGCGCGCCCTTCTGCGTCCCGTCGCCGCCGATCGTGAAGAGCATGTTCAGGTTCAGCCGCTCGATCGTGTCGACGATCTCCTCGGTGCGATCGCCGCCGCCTCGCGAGGAGCCGAGCTCGGTGCCCCCGATCTTGTGAATATCGTCGACGACGTCCGGGGTGAGCTCCATGGTGGGGATGTTGTTCTCGGGCAGCAGGCCCTGGTAGCCGTAGCGGATGCCGCTGATCCGCCGAACGCCGTAGCGGTACCACAGGCAGCGCGTGATCGCGCGAATGACGTCGTTCAGCCCCGGGCAGAGCCCTCCGCAGGTGACGATGCCCGCGTGGACGTGGCTGGGCGAGAAGAAGATCCGCTCCCTCGGTCCGGCCTTCTGGAGGATCTGCTTCGCGGTGTAGCTCTTGCAGTCCTTCGAAGCATCGGCCTCTATGTCGTAGAGCACGTGCTCGTCGTCGCGCACGTAGTTGGCGATGAGGTCGCCCTGGACACGCGAGTAGGTGACGGGCGACTCGATCTTGGGCTCGCCGAGGACGGGTACGGTGAAGTCGTAGTCAATCGCCATGAGAAAAGCATAGTCGGTGCGATGTGCGCTGTCCAGAACCCGCGGTGCGTCGAACGCCTCACGCTCGTTTGACGCACCGTCGCGAGCCGCCTATGCTCGGGGTGACCGCGGGCTCCGCCCGCGGAGAACGCGTCCCTGGAGGAATCATGCGCATCGTAGTCATCGGCGGCGCCGGCTACATCGGCAGCCACGTAGCGCGAGCTCTGCTCGACGCCGGCCACTCGGTCACGGTCTTCGACAACCTCTCGCACGGGCTGCGCGAGAATCTCTTCCCGGAGGCCGATTTCATCCACGGCGACATCGGGCACCCGCTCGAGCTGCGCGCCGCGCTTTCGGGCGAGGCCGCTCCGGGCGCCGGCCCCGAGACGGCGAGTCCCGGCGTCGCCGACGCGGTGGTGCACCTCGCGGCGGCGAAGGCGGCCGGCGAGTCGATGGTGAACCCGGAGAAGTACTCGGTGAACAATCTCGCCGGCACGATCAACGTGCTGAACGCGATGACCGAGGTGGGCGTGAAGCGTTTCGTCTTCTCCAGCTCCGCCGCCGTCTACGGCGAGCCCGAGTACGTACCGCTCGACGAGAAGCACCCCACCAACCCCATCAACTACTACGGGTTCACGAAGCTCGAGATCGAACGGATCCTCCGCTGGTACGACGAGCTGCGCGGCGTGCGGTTCGCGGCGCTGCGCTACTTCAACGCAGCCGGGTACGACGGCGCGGGTCGCGTCCCCGGGCTCGAGCAGAACCCGGCGAACCTGCTTCCCATCATCATGGAGGTCGCGATCGGCATGCGCGACGAGCTGCGGATCTTCGGCGACGACTACGACACCCCGGACGGGACGTGCATCCGCGACTACATCCACGCCACCGACCTCGCGGCCGGCCACCTCGCGGCGCTCGAGTGGATCGACGGACACGACGAGTCGCTCACGGTGAACCTGGGAAGCGGTGTGGGTATCAGCGTGCAGGAGATGATCGACGCGTCCCGGAAGGTGACGGGTCGACCCATCCCCGCGTCGGTGACCGAGCGCAGACCGGGTGACCCGGCAGAGCTCGTCGCGACCGCCGCGCAGGCACAGCGTGTCCTCGGTTGGACGGCCGAGCACAGCTCCGCCGAGGAGCTCGTCGAGACCTCGTGGAAGGCCTACCTCGCGGCCAGGGGGTAGCAGGCGGCCCGACCGGCCGCAGTGCGCGCCGGGACGACGCGCGTCGTCACGACGCGCAGGGTCGACGACAGCCTACGGCAGCGCGCGGGCGAGGTGGATGGCTTCCACGACCCCGTCGGAGACGACCAGCTCGATCGTCGTGTTGCGGTAGAAGTAGACGAGCGAGCGCTCGTTGATGACCCGCGGGTCGCCGAGGAGCTCGGTCGCCCGGTCGAGCTGCATCCCCACCTCGAGGCCTCCGCGGATCGGCACGGACGGATCTGAGATCCGCGCGGAGAGCAGGTACTCGATCTCGTTCACGGCGTCGATGAGGAAGGTGATCTCCAGCCCGTCGTACCGCCAGACGACGATATCGGGCTCACCGGCTCGATCCGACTCCTCGCTCACCGCGCGCGATCGGGGCTCGCCCAACTCGGCGCGGACCGCCTCGCGGTCGGCGTCCATGCCGAAGTCGAACGCCCACACGTCCTGCACGCCGCCGATCGCGGCGATCTCCGGGAGGTCCGCGGTGGCCTCCTCGGCAGCCGGCTCCTGAGCCTCCGGGGGCGCGGACTCGCCGCAGCCGGCCGCCGCGAAGAGGCTCACCGCGACGACGGCGGCGATCCGGACGCAGAGGAGCGCACGGGCGGGGAAATCTTCGGAAATCTCACGGTCGGGTATCATCGCTGGTGTTCCTCGATTTGATGCGCGGAGCGAGCTCGAACGCGGGGCAGTGATTGCCCGTCGTCTCAAAGACGACCTGGCTGGGCATGCGCGGGGTCTTGATGCCGAACATGCGACACCCGCGCGGGAAGCGGGGGTCCCAGGTGACGTGGAAGTGCGCGCATTTGAGACAGTTCGGGGCACGGTCGCCCATCGGCCTATCGTACCGGGATGGGACCGGTTGATCCATACTGAGGCCGGCTCGGAAGATCGATCTACTCTGAACGGGGTATATGATCTATATTGGAAGGAGGATACCGTACCGAGCGAAAAGGAGCTGACTATGGACAGAAGATTCTACCTATCGATCTTCCCGCTCGAGGCGCTCATCGCTTCCCAGCTGACACCCGAACAGTTCGGGCAGTACATGGCGACGGGCCGCAAGAACGGCTCGCACGAGAAGCTGATGTTCATCGAGATCGAAGGGGGATTCGGCAACTTCTTCGACTGGAAGCACGCCGAAGAGAACTGCGTCCGCCACGACGACGGTGAGCCGAAGCACTCGCTCTGGATGAGCACCTATCGCACGCTCGAGAACGTGCCCCTTTCGGCGATGAAGGAGCTCTACCTCGTCACCAACGACGGAAGGACGCTCAGAGTCGAGCCGCGCGAGTTCGAGGCGCCCGCGGTCGAACGCAAGTACTGGGTCTACCAGGAGCTCTGCCCCATCCGCCCGCTGGTCGTCAGCTCGTACGATCCCCTGACGTTCAGCGAGCATCTGACCCATCCGGACATCAAGATATCGGTTCCCAAGATCGCGTTCTGCGACCTCAAGGTCATCAACTTCGACAACCTCGAGGACACCGGAAACGTGGGCAGCGTCTACGACACCAACCTCGACCACCTCAAACAGTGCATCGTCTCGGTCACCACCTCGAGCGAGACGAAGAAGGTGAAGAACGTCGAGCGCAGCCGCACCGAGAGCTTCGGCTACCAGACGATCAACCACGGCATCTACGTAGGCGAGGGCCGCAACGTCGTCGAGTACAAGCTGCCGAGCCTCGACGAGATCAGGATGAACCACTTCGACTGGGGCCGCTCGTCCATGGTTCTGTAGCGAGCGCGAACCGCCTCCATTGAGAGCCGCCTCCGGGCGGCTCTTTTGATTCTGTCGCAGGCCCGAAGGAGGCCTCCGTTCATGCCGCTGATCGAAGTCGACTCGCTCGTGAAGACCTACTCCCGCTCGGAGCGTCGGCCCGGAACGCTGGGCGCGCTCACGGGCCTCTTCGCCCGGCGCCGCGTGACGACCGAGGCGCTCGCGGGCGTGAGCTTTGAGATCGACGAGGGCGAGCTCGTCGGATACATCGGGCCGAACGGGGCGGGCAAGTCGACGACGGTGAAGATCCTCTCCGGCATTCTCACCGGGGATGGAGGCCGATGCACGGTCGACGGCCGCGTTCCCTGGCTCGAGCGGCGGGAGCACGTGCGCCGCATCGGAGTCGTCTTCGGGCAGCGCACGCAGCTCTGGTGGGACCTGCCGGTCATCGAGAGCTTCGAGCTCCTGCGCGACATCTACCGGCTCGACGACCGCACCTACCGCGAGAGCCGCGACGAGCTCGTCGACCGGCTGGGTATCTCGCGCTTTCTCGAGCAGCCGGTTCGGCAGCTGAGCCTGGGCCAGCGCATGCGCGCCGACCTCGCGGCGAGCCTCCTGCATCGGCCCCGGATCCTCTTCCTCGACGAACCCACGATCGGCCTCGACGCGCCGGGCAAGCTCGCGATCCGCGAGTTCGTCCGGACGATCAACCGCGAGCACGGCGTCACCGTGCTGCTGACGACGCACGACATGGACGACATAGAGGCGCTCTCCTCGCGCTTGATCGTAATCAGCGAGGGACGGATCGTCGCCGACGGCTCGCCGGAGCTGCTGCAGAGCGAGGTCGCCGTCGAACGCCGCGTCACCGTGGACGTCGAGCCTGCGGCGGGCGGGACCGCCGCGCACCCACCGCCCGATCTGCTCGCAGCGCTCGAACGCGCCGGCGGTCGGTGGTGGCAGGACCGGGGTCGGCTCGTCTTCGGCGTCGACCCGACCCGCCTCCCGGTGCCGGAGCTCCTCTCGCTCGTCACCGCCGCGTACTCGGTGCGCGACCTCTACGTCGACACGCCGCCCATCGAGGAGGTGGTGAGCCGCATCTACGCCGAGCGCGGCCGCGGTGACGGCAAAGCCTCCGAGCGCGGCCGCGGGGGCGCGCCGGCGTGAGGACCTACCTCGCCTACTTCACCGCCCGCTTCCGCGCGCAGCTGCAGTACCGGGCGGCCGCGCTCGCCGGCGTGGGCACGCAGATTTTCTTCGGAATCGTGAACATCATGGTGATCACGGCGTTCTACCGCGTCTCGGGCGGCGACCAGCCGCTGTCCGCCTCGCAGGCGGTCTCCTACATCTGGCTCGCGCAGGCGCTGCTGCTCGTCCTGCCGTTCCGGCTCGACCGCGAGATCACGCACCTCATCCGCACCGGCGACGTCGCCTACGAGCTCGCCCGTCCGGTGAGCCTGCCGCTCGCCTGGCTCGCCCGCGGGGTCGCCGACCGTACCGCGCCGGTGCTGCTGCGCATGGTCCCGCAGCTCCTGTTCAGCGCGGTGGTGCTGCGTCTCGTCGGCTGGGAGGAGATCGCGCTCGGCGCGCCGGCGAGCGCGGGCGCGGGGCTGCTCGCGGCGCTCTCCGCGGTGGCCGGCGCGGCGGTCTCCGCCGGGATCGGGCTCATCGCCTGCGCGACGCTCTTCTGGACCATCGCGGGTGCCGGGACATCGGTCTTCTTCTCGACGACGATCTGGCTCCTCTCCGGCGTCACGATCCCGCTACCGCTCTTCCCCGACTGGATCCAGCCGCTGATCCGCGTCCTTCCCTTCCGCGCGATGATCGACGTGCCGTTCCAGATCTACCTGGGCACGATCGCCGGGTCCGAGGTCGCGCTCGAGATCGCGACGCAGCTCGCGTGGGCGCTCGCGCTCGCGGGCCTCGCCTCGCTCATGATCGCGCGCGGCACGCGGCGCGTCGAGGTTCAGGGAGGGTAGATGGGACCGGTCGCGCTCTACCGCAGGCTCGTCGGGGTCTCCATCCGCTCGCAGCTGCAGTACCGGCTCTCCTTCGTCATGCAGACGATCGGCCACCTCCTGTTGACCGGCGGCGAGTTCCTCGCGCTCTGGGCGCTCTTCGCGCGCTTCGGCTCCATGGACGGCTGGGAGCTCGGCCAGGTCTGCGTCTTCTACGGAATCACGAACGTCGCGTTCGCGCTCGCGAGCGCGGCCACGGCCGGCTTCGACCGCGTGGGCGAGCTCATCCGGCTGGGCGAGTTCGACCGGGTCCTGCTGCGCCCGCGAAGCACCGTCCTCATGCTCCTGGGCCACGAGTTCACGATGCGACGCGCGGGCCGCCTGGTGCAGGGGATCGCGGTACTCGCCTACGGCCTCGCCGCATCCGGCGCGATGCCCGCGGTCGCCACCGCCGCGCTGGTGCTGTGGACCGTCGTCGGTTCGGTCTCGCTCTTCCTCGGTCTGCGCGTGCTGCAGGCGTGCGTCGCCTTCCGCACGGTCGAGTCGATCGAGATCATGAACGTCTTCACCTACGGCGGGGTGACGACGGCGAGCTACCCCTTCGCGATCTTCGTCGACTGGTTCCGCAAGCTCTTCACCTTCGTCGTCCCGCTCGCGGCGGTCTCCTACTACCCCGGCCTCGCGATGATGCGCGTGTCCGACCCGCTGGGGGCGCCGCCGTGGGTGGGATGGGTCTCGCCGCTGGCCGGCGTCGCCTTCCTCGCGCTCGCGCTCGCGCTCTGGCGCCACGCGCTGCGCTGGTACTCTTCCACCGGCAGCTGAACGGCCGCGTCATCCGCCCGCCCCCGGGTGCACCGCGCGGCGCCCTTGCCGACCGTGGCTTTCGGCGCCATACTAGAGCGGTGATCGAATACCAGGCCCCCACCGACCGAGCCTACCTGGTCGGCATTCAGAGCCCGGACGAGCCGGGCGACGCCCGGGCGCTCCTCTCAGAATTGCGCGCGCTCACCGAAACGCTCGGCCTCGAGACCGTGGGCGAGGAGACGGTGCGCGTCCGCGATATCTCACCGCGCTACTACCTGGGGAGCGGCAAGGCGGAGCAGATCGCCGAACGCGCCCGCGACGCTGAGGCGGACGTGCTCATCTTCGACGAGGACCTCTCGCCTTCGCAGCAGCGCAACTGGGAGAAGCTCACCGGAGCATCGGTGACCGACCGCCAGGGCATCATCCTCGACATCTTCGCCGAGCGGGCGAACACGCGCGAGGCTCGCCTGCAGGTCGATCTCGCGCGCATGGAGTACCTGTTGCCGCGGCTGACGAGCGCGTGGTCGCACCTCTCGCGCCAGCGCGGCGGTCGCCGCGGCACCCGCGGCGAGGGCGAGACGCAGCTCGAGGTCGACCGGCGCATCGTGCAGCAGCGCATCGCCGCGATCAAGCGCGACCTCAAGGGTGTGCAGGGCCAGCGCGCCACCTCGCGCAGGCAGCGCACCGAGCTTCCCATGCCGAACGGATCGGTCGTCGGCTACACGAACGCGGGCAAGAGCAGCCTGCTTCGCGCGCTGACCGGCAGCGAGGTGCTCGTAGCGAACAAGCTGTTCGCCACGCTCGACCCCGCCACGCGCCGGCTCGAGCTCGAGGGCGGGCAGGAGGTCCTGCTCACCGACACGGTCGGCTTCATCCGCCGGCTGCCGCACGGGCTCGTGCAGGCGTTCCGCAGCACGCTCGAAGAGACGCTGCTCGCGACCTTCCTCGTGCACGTCATCGACGCCTCCGATCCCTCGGCGATCGAGCACGCGCGGATCACCGGCGAGGTACTCGACGAGATCGGCAGCCGCGACAAGCCGACGATCCAGGTCCTTAACAAGGTCGACGCGGTCGACGCGAACGAGCTCGCGCTCGTGCGGCTCTCCTTCCCCGACGCGGTGGCGGTGAGCGCCTTCGACGGCACCGGTCTCGACGAGCTGGGCGAGCGGATCAGGGACGTCGTCACGACGGCGTACGCGCGCATCGACGTGCAGATCCCCCACTCCCGCTCAGACCTCGCCGCGCTCATCCATCGAACCGGTCGCGTGCTCGAGGAGCGCTACGTCGACGGCGTCGTCTCCATTCGGGCCGAGGTGCCCGAGCGAACGAGGCGGATCGTCGAGGGGTACACGAGCGCGTGACGGAAGACGCTCGCCTCGAGGTCCGCTGCAGGGCCGTGACCAGGCGTTACACCGACGGCGGCGAGACGATCACCGCGCTCGAAGGGTTCACCGAAACCTTCTCCGCCGGCGAGACGGTCGCCGTGGTCGGACCTTCGGGGTCGGGCAAGAGCACGCTGCTCGCGCTGCTCGCCGCGATCGACTACGCCGACGAGGGCACGATCCACGCGGGCGACGTCGAGCTCGGCTCGCTGAGCACGATCGAGCAGGCCTCCTTCCGCGCCGGCCACGTCGCCTACCTCTACCCGGAGCACAACCTGCTACCCATGCTTTCGGTCTACGAGAACATCACGCTCGCGCTCTCGCTGCGGCGGCTCTCGGAGGCCGATCTCGACCTGCACGCGCGCACGGCGCTCGAGCGACTCGAGATAGGCGACATCGCGCACCGTCGGCCGGCCACGCTCTCGTCCGGGCAGCGCGCGCGCGCCGGACTCGCGCGGGCGATCGCCGGCGACACGCCGCTCGTGATAGCCGACGAGCCGACCGCCCACCTCGACACCGAGAACGCGATGATGGTCGCCCGCCTGCTCGTCGAGCTGGCCGCCGACGGGTCGCGGCTGGTCGTCGTGGCCACGCACGATCCGGCGGTGGCCGGGTTCGCGAGCCGCACCGTCAGGCTTCGCGCGGCGGATGGAGCGTAGGCGCGTGGCTCGGGAGAGGACCGCGCGCGTGCCCACCTGGCGCCTGGTCGCGCGGCTCGTCGCCACCAGGCCCGGCCAGACCGCGCTCGTAGGCTTCGTCTGCGCGATCGCCGCGGCGGCGGGCATCGTCGCCCACGAGGCGACCACGCGCGGCTTCGAGTCGCTCGAGACGAGCGCGTCGCTGCGTCACGGTCACGTGTCGGTCGTCGTCGCCGCCGGTGAGCCCGACGCTCCGCTCGTGCCTCGCTACCCGCTCGTCGCCGGTCACCCGCGACCCGGTTCGCGCCGGGGACTTCCGCCGCAGCCGACGCTCTGGATCACCAGCCGTGTCGAGGAGGCGGCTCGCGAGATCGCCGACTCGATCGGGCTCGAGCTCCACCGACGGATCGAGGCGGCCGCGATTTCCTCCGACGGGAGGATCCACCGGCTCGTCGCCGTGACTCCGGGAGACCCGGCCGTCGCGGACGGCGAGGAGGCCTTCGCGGGGCGGCTGCCGGTCCCCGGAGGTCTGCGCCTCGCGATCCGCTCCGTGGAAGGTGATACGGTCGCGTGGCGCGAGCTCGCCCCGGACGCCGTACTCGGTGTTGGCACGGACGGAGTCGTGTGGGTGCGGCTGCGACGGCTCGAAGCGATGATCGTTCCCGAGTCGTACACCGACCTCGGCAGCACCCCGGTGGCGACGCACCTCGTCGCCTCGACCCCTGAGGGCAACCCGTTCGCCGTCGCGTACGACGCCTCGCAACTGCTCGCAGAGGCGGGACATCCGCTCGCCGCGCGCGCGTGGCCCGAGCTCGTGGGCGTGGCACGCTATACCGGAGCGGGAGGAGGGATGGGCGTGATCCGACCGCTCGCGCTCCTCGTCGCCGCGATCGCGGTCGCGGGGGCGGTCGCGGTTGCCGCGCGCAACCGCGTGCGCGACGTCGTGCTGCTGCGGACGATCGGCATGGACACGGCGCGCATCCGCGGTCTCTTCGCGCGCGAGACGGCCGTCGCGTCGGTCACCGCGGCGCTCGTCGTGACCGCGGCGGTGCTCGTCGCCCGCTCGGTCGGGGCGGATCTCGAGCTCGACGCCACGTTGCGCAGGACGCTCGCGGCTACCGCCATCCTCCCGCCGCTCATCGCCTTTCTCATGCTGCGGCGGGTGCTCGGCTCGCCGCTCGCGCGCGTGCGTCGTGAGGCCGGCCTGTGAGGCTCGCCAAGCTCGCGCTTCGGATGGTGATCTCCTGGCGCAGCTCGGTCTACGCCGCGGTGGCCGCCACCGTCGCGGTGACCGCGATCGCGACGCTCGCCGCCTCGATCGTCGTACCGATCCGCCTCGGCGTGACCGAGCGGTTCCGCCGCCAGTTCGACGGCGAGCTCGCCGCGACCCTGTCGCCCGAAGAGGCCGCCTCAGCCGCGAGCGAGGCCCGGGCCGCCGGCGCGCGCGTCTCGCTCGCCGCACGCGAGGCGGCGACGCTGGAGGCGAACGGAGAGCTCCTGCTCGTCCGCCTCGCGCGCGTCGACCTGCCTTCGGAGCTCGCCTTTCGGGGGCTCACCCGCGTCGTGGAACCGCCGGCCCTCGCATCCGTCTCGCCGAACGACGCGCTCCTGCTCGACAGCGCGGCCAACCGCAGCAGCGACGGGACGGTCGGTCGGCTCAGAACGCAGAACGACGCCTACCTCGCGCGCATCGTCGCGACGGCGCCCTCCGGGCCGCGCGGTGCGGAGGTGCTGTTGCACGACCCCGACGCGCTCTCAGGCGGCGCGCGGAGCGAACCGGAGATCCACGTGCGCGCGCGGGGAATCGGCGGCGTGATGCCGCGCTCGGTGCGCGAGGCGCTGACCGCCCGCACAGCGCTCGAGCCCACCGGCTGGCGCGAGTCGGCGGGGACGGTGCTCGCGCCCGTGTCACGAAGCCTGGTGCTCCTCCTGGGCGTGCTCGCGTCGCTCGCCGCAGGGACGTTGCTGCCGGGCCAGATGCTGCTCGTCCGCCGCGCCGCCGAGTCGCTGCAGCTCCTGCGCGCGTGGGGCTTCGACCGTAGAGCGGTGGCGAGGCTCGTCGTGCTCGCCGGCGCGTTCAGCGCCGGGCTCGCGGGGACCGCCGGCGCGGGGATGGGCCTCGCGGCCTCGGCGGTGCTCAACGCGCAGGAACGCCCGGCGACGACGCTGCTGCCGCCCGGGACGGCGGTCGAGCTCGCGCCGGTGCTCGGCGCCGCCCCCTGGGACGGGGCCGCAGCGGAGGCGGGCGCCACCACGACGGCGGGCGCCGCCGCGACGGCGCGCGCCTCTGCCTTCGGGGCCGTCGTGACCCCATCGGTGGGGTGGGCACTCGCCTGCGTGGCGATGGCCACACTACTTGGAGTGGTGACCGCTTTACCATCGGCCCGCATTGCTGCTACACTCGACGGACGCAGAGACGTATGGCACTGGTGACGACGCATACCCGCAACGTGGTCTACACGCACTCGTTCGCGTCACCGGTCGGACCTCTGCACGCAGCGGTCGATAAGTACGGCCGCATCCTCTACCTGGGCTTCCGCCGCCCGCAGCGCATCGACGCCGATGCCGAGATCCGCGAGAACAAGTACGCATGCGGCGAGCTCGAGTACCAGCTCGAGGAGTACTTCGCCGGCGAGCGCCGCGAGTTCTCGCTCGACGTGCGGCTCGACGGTACGAACTTTCAGAAGGCGGTATGGAGTCGGCTGCTGAAGATCGACTACGGCGAGACGGCGACCTACGGGCACGTGGCGCAGAAGATCGGCCGGCGCGAGGCCGCGCGCGCGGTCGGCAACGCGGTTGCCGTCAACCCGGTCGCGATCCTCGTGCCCTGCCACCGGGTCGTGCCGGCGACCGGCGGGCTGGGAAACTACGCGCTGCGCGGAATCGCGGCGGACGAGGGGCGCCGCATCAAGCAGGCGCTGCTCGAGATCGAAGGCGCCTTCGCCTAGCCTACTTCTTCACGTACATCTGCATGAGCTGCACGAAGTAGTAGGCACGCTTGTAGATCGTCACCAGTTGGTCCCGCAGCGGCTCTTCGGTGTACCCCTGCAGCTCCTTCCAGTTCTGGATGAGCTCGGGACGCTCCTTGTTCAGATCATCGATGAGAAGCTTGATGACCTTCCCCATGGTGATCAGGTTCGTCGCCGTCTCGTGGATCATGTTCAGCGCGGTTTCGTTGACTTCGTGGAGCGTCTGGCGAAGAAGCTTGGCCGTCGATGCATCGCGCTCGACGACGCGCCCGGAGGCCTTCTTGAGCTTCATGCCCAGCTCTCCCTCCTCGCCGAGCGAGTCGTCGAACTCGACGATCTGCTGCGCGGTGTTCATCACCGAGTAGTACGCGTCGGAGAGCTGCTGCGATAGAATCGTGTCCGACCACTGGCCGCGCACGATGAGCAGATCGCTGATGATGGTCCGGACCTCGCCCTTGAAGTAGTCGAGGAGAAAGGCCTTGAGGTAGTTGATCGCTTCGATGTGGAGGAACCCGGCGAGCATCTTCTTCGTGTAGGCCATGTTGGCCGCGTCCGTGTAGTGCTTGGTCCGCTGGATCGCCGTCGTGCCGAAGACCGCCTTCACGAGTTGCTCCACCTTGCGGGTTCGTCGTTCTCGCGCGAGCTTCTGCATCGTCCCCTCGACCTGCGTCTTCAGCGTGTTGAGGTAGTTTTCGACGATGTGCTTGCGCGAGACGCGCACCTCCGGCTGATACGACGGGTCCTTGTCGATGTGCTGGATGATCTTCACGAGGACCCCCGAGCGCACGACGTTGGTAACGGTGGTGACGATCTTCTTCCATGCCGAGCGGTCGATGACCTCCACGCCCTTGTACTCGCGCAGCACCTCGAGGACGGGCTCCCAGTCGGCCTCACGATCGAGCGGCATCGCGACCTCGAGGAAGTCCTTCAGGTCGTCGCTGACGTATTCGGCGTTGATCGATTCGAAGCGGGGCGAGTAGCCGAAGTTGCCCTCCTGGATGCTCGAATCGAACTTCCGCAGGACGAAGTAGTAGTCGAACTTGACGAAGTTCACGAGCACCTGGAGCCGGTTGTACGTGTCGTTGATCTCCTTGACCGTCTGCGAGTCGAACCCGCTGAAGTAGGCGACCATCGCGTCCTTCACCCGCGCGGTGAGCTGCTTCGCGTCGGTCGACTGCGCGCGCTCGCGGATCGTCTCCTCGCTGAACTCGGCACGGAGCGCTTCCTGCTCCTTCGAGTGGCTCGACTCGATCAGGATCGACTTGAGCGCGTTCGAGTCGTCGGCGCCCTGGAGGAGCGTCTGCGCGGGGCCGACGACCTTGTAGATCTCGAAGAGGAACCGGGCGAGTCCACCCTGCGCCTCTCCCGAGCGGGGCTTGTAGAACTTGTAGCGCTGACGCTGGAGGTCCTTGCCGATCTGCTTCAGCAGGCGTCGCTTCTCGCGCTCGGGATCGCCTGAGCCCACGAACATGGAGATGATTCTCTGGAGGATCCCGAATGAACCGTCCTGGTCTTTCTGAGGGGTGGACGCATCGCCCATGACGATACACTACGTGCCAGGCGCTGGTCTGTCAATGAACCTCCATTCTTATCGATTTGTCTCCCATTGTAGAAGGCTACGCGCCGATGTATTCTCGGCTCCATGAACGCGCTTGCCAGAGAGTTGAACGATTCGCTCGAAGCGACCGTCGCCGGACGCCTCCTTTCGACGCTCGGTCGCGAGATGTATTTCCCGAAGGGCATCGTCGCGCAGACCGGCGAGGCGAACCAACGGGCCTCGCGCTTCAACGCCACCGTCGGCATGGCCTTCGAGGAGGGCGAACCGATCATGCTGTCCGGTCTCCGCGATCTCGTGGGCGGTCTCTCGCCGCGGGAGGCGGTCGCCTACGCGCCGACCCCCGGCGTGCCGGAGTTGCGGCGCCTGTGGCGCGACGAGATGGGCCGCAAGAACCCGTCGCTCGGCTCGACCCCGACGACGCTTCCCATGGTCACCGGCGGGCTCACCAACGGGCTCTTCCAGATTTCCGAGCTCTTCATCGACTCAGGCGATGCGCTCGTGCTGCCCCGGCTGTTCTGGGGGAACTACCGGCTCATGATCGGGGTGCGGCGCAACGCCGAAATCGTCGAGTACGACCTGTTCACCGAGGCCGGGGGCTTCAACGTCGCCGGGCTCGAGCGGGCGATCGGCGACCGGAAGAAGGCGGTGGTCCTGCTCAACTTCCCGAACAACCCCACCGGGTACACGCCCACGGTCGCGGAGGCGGCGGCGATCGAAGAGGCGCTCGTCCGCAAGGCCGACGCCGGATGCGACCTGCTCGTGGTCTGCGACGACGCGTACTTCGGGCTCTTCTACGAGGAGGGCCTGCTCGAGGAGAGCCTCTTCGCCCGGCTCGCGCAGGCGCACGAGCGGATCCTCGCGGTGAAGATCGACGGGGCGACGAAGGAGGACTTCGCGTGGGGCTTCCGCGTGGGGTTCGTCACCGTCGGCGGGAAGGGGCTCGGCCGCGAGGAGCTCGACGCGCTCGAGCGCAAGCTCATGGGCAGCATCCGCTCCACCGTGTCGAACTCGAGCCGCATCGCGCAGAGCATGCTCGCCCGCGCGCTCGCCTCCGACGGCTACCGGCAGGAGAAGCTCGCCAAGCGTGAGCTGCTGCGCAGCCGCTACGCGCGGGTGCGCGAGATCCTCGCGGCGGCGGACACCGGGCCGCTCGCGGCGCTGCCGTTCAATTCGGGCTACTTCATGGCGTTCGCCTGCGACGGCGTCAGCGCCGAGCGGCTGCGGCTCGCGCTGCTCGACGAGGGGATCGGCACGATCGCGATCGGCGAGGCGTACCTGCGGGTCGCCTACTCGACGATCGACGAGCGCGACCTCGAGGAACTCTACGGCGCGATCTTCGCCGCGGCGAAGCGCCTCGCCGCGGAGGGCTGACCGGGACGCACGCGCCGCACCGCGTGGGCGGCGACGCGTGGGCGGCTACGCCCACCTTACCGCGGCACGAGGTACGTCCCGATTTCGTCGAGCCCGCGGAACGACTTGTGGACCGGCATGTGGCCCCGGGCGAGCTCGGTATCGACCTCGACCGTGCGGGCGTAGAGCTTGTTCACGAGGTCGGCGAGGATCGAGAGGTTGGAGTCGAAATTGTTGACGGCCATGTCCCTGAGGACGCGGTCGTTGCCGAGCGGTCCGGGACCGGAGCTGTAGGTCGACAGGCGGGCACGCAGCTGCGGGGCGAGCTCGCGCCGGGCGTGGTAGATGAATCGGCCCAGCGCGAGGATGCGCTCGTAGAGCTCGTCCATGTGGTAGCCCTGGTACTGGTGGTACTCCGCCTTCTCGGTGACGCTCTCGATGAGCGCCCAGTCCTTCGCGTCGAGCGGCAGCACGCTGAAGGCGTTGCGCACGTATCGATTGCCTATGTTCGTGCGGTAGTGCTGTCCGATCGAATCGATGAGACCGAAGATCTCTTCATCCTTCGTCTGCTGCATGGTCACTCCAGTATATACCCTGATGCGTGCCGCGTTCGGCAAAATCGGCGAGAAGCCGACGGTAGAGACCGCTCTTGTCGGGAAGCGCTTCCGGTGCGTAGCGCACGCCGCGGGGCGGGTCGCAGGTGAGCCGCATCACGACGATGTCGTCGCGCAGGTGCTCGATCGCCGCGACGAGGAGTCGCTCGTGCTGCTCTGCCGACGGCGGCTCGACCAGACCGGCACGGTGGCGCTCCCACAGCTCGGTTCCCTCCACGACGACCAGGTTGTGGAACTTCACCCCCTCCACCGGCAGCGACGAGACGTGTCGCACCGTGGCGACCACATCCTCACGCCCCTCGCCGGGTAGCCCGAGGATCAGGTGCGCGGCGACGTGGACGCCCCGCGCGGCGAGCGTGCGCACCGCCTCGTCGAAGCGGTCGACGGTGTGCCCGCGACCGATCTCCTCGAGCGTACGGTCGCTCGCCGACTGCAGCCCGAGCTCGACCCAGACGTCGAGCCCGCGCGCGGCGTACTCGGCGAGCAGGTCCGCGCGCTCCTCGTCGATGCAATCCGGGCGCGTTGCGACCACGAGCCCGGCGAAATCGGCCTGGGCGAGCCCCCAGTCGTAGGTGTCGCGCAGCGTGGCGACGGGGGCGTGCGTGTTCGAGTACGCCTGGAAGTAGAGCAGAAACTTCTGCGCGGCGTAGCGACGGGTGAGGAACTCGACGCCACGACGGACCTGATCGGCTATCGATTCCCGGTCGCCCAGGTACGGCGCGCGCGAGCCCCGCGCGTCGCAGTACGCGCACGGGTGCCCGGCCTCGCGAACCGGACAGCTGAAACCCGCGTCCACCGACACGCGGTACGTCGTGCCGCCGTAGCGCTCGCGGAGCCAGGTCGAGTAGCGCACGAAGGGCTCACCGCCCGATGTTGCCATGACCACAACGTAGCAAAGCGCGCACTCGATGTCACGTTGACACTCGCGAGCGAGCGCCCGTAGAGTGGGCGCGTGCAAGCACCCATGCGGCCTACCTTCCGCGCGCCCCGCCTGCTCGTCGGCGCTCTGATCCTGATCGTGTTCCTCACCGGCTGCTCGCAGACCGCGGTGGTCCTGTGGACCGATGTCCCGGAGATCGTACCGGCCGTCGAGCGCTTCAACGCCGCGCAGGACACCCACGTCGTCGAGCTCGTCTACGAGCCGGAAATCGCCTCCGCGCTCAGGCTCGCCGAGACGCCGCCGGACCTCGTGATCGGCCGCTTCATCGAGAACAGCGCGACGCGGGATCACCTCCAGCCGCTCGACCGGCTGCTGCGGCGGGAGCTCGACGCGGACGAGTTCTACCCCGACCTGCTCGCGACCGGAGCGGCCGACGGGCGGCAGTATCTCCTGCCGGTAGCGTTCAACCTGCCGCTCGTCTACTTCACGAGCCGGGTCCCGCAGGTAGGAACGCCCATGGTCATCGGCGCCGAGGAGATGCGGTCGCGGTCGGAGACGTTCAACGCGATGGAGGAGGAGCGGTGGGTCCGGCTCGCCTACTCGCCGGTGTGGAACCAGGCGTTTCTCTACCAGTACCTGAGAACCATGGGGTTCGGAGCCCACGAGGGCGACGAGGACCTGCCGGAGTGGTCGTTCGAGGCGGTCGTCGCGGGCATCACCGCCGCGCGCGAGTGGCTCGAGCTCAACGGTGGCGTGGGGGCGGACCGTGCCTTCCAGGAACGCTACCTCTACGACCCGCAGCTGCAGCTCGTCCGGCGAGGACGCGTGGCCTACGGGTACGAGCGGTCCGACGAGTTCTTCAGCCTGAGCGCGGCACGGCGTGACGAGCTCGGTTTTCGGTGGTTCGGAACCGGGACCTCGATCCACGTCCTGGAGGACGTCGTCTACGCGGGCATCCCGAGCGGCGCGCGGGCGGATGACGGCTCACGCGCCTTTCTGGTCCACTTCTTCACCCCCGAACAACAGATCGACCTGATCGAGAGCGCGCTGCGCAAGCGAGTGGACGCGTTCGGGGTCGCCGGCGGCTTCTCGTCGCTCTGGCGGCTGAACGAGTCCCACCTCGCCGACTACTACCCGGAGCTCGAGGGCAGAATTCCGCCGGCGTCGTGGCTCGAGTTCCCCGCCGCCAGCCCGCGCCACTGGGGCGAGCTCGTGCCGCAGGTCGTCGAGCCGTGGCTCGTACGCGAGGTGACCGGGACGCCGCAGGCGCGCGACCTGGAAGCGGGCGTGCGCGCCTGGCTCCTCCAGCAGGAGGACTGAGCGGGGCCGGCGGCGGACGGACCGCCCGTTCGCCGGCGATCGCTCAGTCGAGGTAGCGGGCCTTGTTCGCGAGGTGCTCTTCGAAGGTACGCGAGAGGACGATGCGCCCGTCGATGGGGTGGAGGAAGAAGTAGAAGTCGTGCTCGGCCGGGTCTATCGCGGCGAGGATCGCGTCGGTGCCCGGGTTGCCGATCGGCCCCGGAGGCAGACCGTAGTTCTCGTACGTGTTGTACGGGTGGTCGACCTCGGTATCCGCGAAGGTAGGCTGGCGCTTGTTGGTCCCGAGCACGTAGTTCACCGTCGCGTCCGATTCGAGCGGGATCCACTCCTCGAGCCGGTTCCAGAAGACTCCGGCGACGTCGGGCATCTGCGAGACGTCGTTCGCCTCCTTCTGGACGATCGAGGCGAGCGTGAGCACGTCGTGCAGCGTCCTCCCCTGCCCCTCGATCGCGGCGAGGATCTCCGGCGTCATCCGGCGCTGGAAGTTCGCGAGCATGCGGCGGACGATGCTCTCCGGCGTGGAATCCTCGAAGATCCGGTACGTGTCCGGGAAGAGGTAGCCGTCGAGGATCGTGTCGTCCTCGAGCTGCGAGACGATCTCGAAGTCGGCGTAGGCCGGCTGCATGACCGCCGCCTGCTGGAAGCGCTCCTTCGAAAAGAGGCCCAGATCCTCGAAGTGCAGCTCTATGTCGTTGAGACTCCACCCCTCGGGGATGGTGATCGTGATCTCGTCGAAGACGGCGTCTCCGCTGGTGATCTTCTGCAGGATCGTCACCGGCGACATCGCGGGCGAGACGAGGTAGCGGCCCGCCTGCAGGCTCGCGTCGAGGTCCTGCGCGCGTCCGTAGATCTCGACCGCGCGCGCGTTGCGCGCGAGACCCTCGGCGACGAGCCTGCGGCTCACCGAGCGAAGCGTCTGGTTCGGTTGAATTTCGAAGACGAAGGCCGCGCTTTCGCTCCCACGGTCGTCGCTCACCGGCTGAAAGAGCAGCCCGTCGGCGACGAAGACGGCGGCGAGCCCGCCGCCCACGACGACGACGAGCGCGATAGCGATCAGCGCGACGATGCGCATGACGAGCGGCGCGCGACGGGGCGCGCCGCCGGACGGGGTGGTTTCGCTCACGCCGACAATATACGGCGGTGCCGAGCCTGCGGAAACCGCGGACCGGGCGATCGGCGGGCGGCTGCCTCGCGTCTGCGGCGGCTGCCTCGCGTCTGCGGCGGCTACCTCGCGTCTGCGGCGGCTACCCGCGGATCGGTGTCGGGCACGCGATAGGTCAGCAGCACGGTGCCCGCCTCGTTCAGGCGGCGCGACTCGACGAGCTCGAGACGCACATCGGCCTGCCCCTCGAGCAGGCGCGTGCCGTCGCCGAAGAGCCTCGGTTCCACCGTCACGATCCACGTGTTCACCAGCCCCGCGGCCGCGAAGAGCGCGTAGATCTGCCCGCCGCCGAGGAGCGCGACCCGCCGCACCCGGCGCCGCGCGAGGTCTGCGACTACGGCTCGAGGCGCGGCGTCGGTGAACTCGAGCGCTCCGCGGCGCTCGAGACCGCGGTAGGCGGCGGGCGATCGGGTCAGGACGACCCGCAGCCGATTGGCGTCCGCAGACGCCAGAATCTGCTCTCGCTCCTCGTCGAAGGTCGCGCGGCCCATGATCGCGGCGTCGCACGATGAGACGGTGGCGCGGAAGTGGGCCTGGTCCTCGTCGGAGGCGAACGAGGACCCCGGCTGGTCGTGGCGGGTCAGACACCCGTCGAGCGAGACGACTGCAATGCCCAGAATCTCCATATCGGCCTCCTATCTGCCCGGAACTTCGCAGGTTCTGTTTGACAGATCTGGAATTCTCGACCTACAATGAGGGTCCAATAGAATAATCTACGGAGGTAGGCATGGCTACAGTTGAACTGAAGTCAATCA
>CAZICD010000019.1:0-51713 GCA_964537725.1 uncultured Spirochaetaceae bacterium
CGGGCGTCCATGATGAAGTTCAGGAGGTTCCAGCCGCGCGGCTGCAACACCTCGTCCATCTCGAAGTTGGCCGAGTCGCCCTTGTCGACCGCGTCCATGAGCTCCGCCGGGACGTTGGGGAAGCTGTCCGCACCGCCGTAGTAGTTGTAGACGACGCGCGCCGCGGACGGGGCCTCGGGATCGATGACGTAGTTATCGTGGCCCGTGTTTCGCCGGGATTCGGAGAAGTGATGGTCGAAGGCGAGATGGACCCCCTCCACGTACGGGAGATTGGTCGTGATGTCGTTGTCGCTGATCGCGATGAGGCCGTCCTGCATGTCCTTCGGGTGGACGAACTTGATCTCGTCGATGAGATCGAGCTCCTTGAGGAGTACCGCGCACACGAGTCCGTCGAAATCGCTCCGAGTCACGAGGCGGTACCGTTTCTTTTCACCCCCCATGCATTCCTCCCGTGTCCGGCCATGCTACCGCAAGGCAGCCGCAGCTTCAAGATAGCCTCTTCCTTGCCTTTTTCCCACCGCTCCGGTAGAGTCGCGGAATGATTCTGGTTGGCGATATTGGAGGTACCAACACTACGCTCGCCGCGATCGAGTATACAGCCGATCGGTTCGAGGTGAAAGCGCGCGAGCGTTTCTCTACCTCGGAGCTCGAAGGCGTGTCTGATGCGCTCGACCGCTTCCGCGAGCGTCACGGGGACCTGTGGACCCGGAAGGAGCTCGCCTGCTTCAGCGTTGCCGGCCCGGTCCGCGACAACGTCTGTCGCATGACGAACGTCCACTTCACGATCCGGGGAGACGAGGTGGAGCGCCAGACCGGCGTTCGCACGTACATCATCAACGATTTCAGCGCGATCTGCTACGCGCTGCCGCTGCTCGACACGCACGAGCACATCGACACGATCACGATCGCTCACCCGGACGGCTCGCGCCCGAAGTCGCACGGCCCGGTCCGCGCCGTGGTCGGAGCCGGGACCGGGCTGGGCACCGGCTACCTGATCGAGGACCAGGGCCACTACGCCGCGCACGCCTCCGAGGGCGGGCACTCGGACTTCCCGGCGACCGACGATCTCTCCATGGCCTTCGTCCGCTACCTCCGGGGCCGATTCGAGATCCCGCCCGGCGTCGAGCAGTACGTCTCGGGCCAGGGCATCACGAACGGCTTCAGCTTCCTGCTCGACACCGGCCGCATCGAACGCGACGCCGAGGTCGAGCGCATCGCCGCGCTGCCCGACACCGACAAGCCCGGCGCGATCGCCGGCGCGGCCTCGTCGCACGAGGGGCTCGCCGAGGTGATGCGGCTGTTCGTCCGCCTCTACGCTCAGTACGCGCGCAACACGGCGATCTTCTTCCTGCCGGCCGGCGGGCTCTATCTCGCCGGAGGGATCGCGGCGAAGAACGAGGCCTGGTTCACCCGGGACGACCTCTTCATGAGGACCTTCGAAACGAATTATAATGACCGTATCACGCCGCTCCTCCACGAGACGCCCGTAGTGCTCATCAAGGACTACGACGTATCGCTTTACGGCGCGGCGCACGCCGCGGTCTCGCTCGCCCAGTCGTGAGCCGGTGACCGGGCGTGGACACGCGCCGCGGTAGCGAGCCGTCGCGCGAAGGAGCCCCTATGGACCACTACCCCGACGTCAGCCCGGACGTGCGTGAGAACATGGAGAGCAAGAACATAGACGTCGAGCTCTCGCTGTCGATCCTCGCGGCGTTCAACCGCGGCGAGTTCGACCACTTCGAGCCGATCACCGTCGGCGAGATGCCGAACGTGGACGGGTCGACGGTCATCGACTTCACCGGCGAGCCGTCGATCGCGCTGCCCGCGGCAACCGCCCGGGAGCGCCTCGCCGACATGCTCCCCGAATCGATCGCGGAGCGGCTCGGCGAGCTCGCCACAGAATCGAAGGGCGACGACCTCGTATTCGAGCGCCCCGCGCTCGAGGAGCTCGGCCTGCTGCTCATGCCGCGCGTCGCGTACGGCGTGCTCAACGGCGGGTCGGCGACGAGCTACGCCGACACCACCAAGAACTCGTCGTTCAGCTCCGAGCTCTTCGAGCTGCTCGGCGACACCTTCGAGCGTATGGCCGAGCTCAGCCGCGGCCGCGCGAAGGGTCTCACGCCGGCGTTCGTGCAGCCGGACGGAAGCTTCGGACCGAGCTTTCTGCAGCTGAAGATGCGCAACCTGCTCATCACGGCGCTGCGCTCGCAGGCGGCGCTCGACGCGTGGGCGCCCGGCTCGGCGGGAACGCTTCCCATGCCGCTGTTGCCGTTCTTCCAGATGACGAGCATCCACACCGACGACGAGCTCGCCGCGAGCTACACCGACTACCGAAGCGAACAGCCGCTCGCCGACCTGATCGGGCTCACCGGCCTCGACCCGACCGACGCGGAGAGCGCGGTCCAGCCGCTGATCTCCGCGTACACGCACAGCGAGGAGGGCCGTCCCAAGCGCGTCTTCACGAAGGCGTGGGGACGCGAGAACGAGACGCTCCCGCTGCCCGGCGGTCACGGGCAGAACTTCTCCGTGCTCCGCGACGTCTACCGCAGGCTCTACGACGGAGGGAAGCGCTTCGTCTACCTGGGCAACGTGGACAACCTGGGCTTCCTGCCCGACCCCGTGGAGGTCGCCTACCTCGCGCTCAGCGGCAAGCAGGCGGGCTTCGACTTCGCGTACAAGACGCCGGTCGACGTGAAGGGCGGCATCCTCGTCCGCGACCAGGCCGGACATCTCAACTGCGCGGACATAGGCCCCGCGGTGAGCAAGGAGGACGTGGCGAAGGCCGAAGAGGCCGGAAAACCCATCCTCTTCAACGCCGCGACGGGGCTTTTCAGCCTCGACTTCCTCGTGCCCAACACAGACCGGATCGTGAAGGAGCTGCCCACGCGCTTCACCGACCAGGACAAGGACGCCGGCCGCTACTCGCAGGCCGAGCAGGTGACCTGGGAGGTGATCGGTATGCTCGACGACTTCCTCGTCTTCAGCGTCTCCAAGTGGAACCGGCTGCTCGCCGCGAAGCTCCTGTCGGAGACGCTCATGACGAGCGGGATCGCGCTCGACGATCCGGCCTATCCCACGAGCGACGACCCGGCGAGCGACCTCCGGTCGACGGCGGAGAAGCTCCACGAGGGGCTGGTCTCCAAGCTCGAAAACGAGTACGGAATGCGCCGCGAGAACGGACGGTGGGAACCCGTGCCGGCGGCCGAGCTCAAGGAGGCGATCGCCGCGGCTCGCCCCTCCGGTGGGGACGGCTCGTGAACCGGCCCGCGCTCGAGCCCGACTTCGACCGGGCGCCGCTCGTGGCGGCGATCGCGCAGGACGCGACGACGAACGAGGTCCTCATGATCGCGTGGATGGACCGCGAGGCGTGGGAGAAGACCGTGGAGACCGGGTACGCGCACTACCACTCGCGAAGCCGCGACCGGCTCTGGAAGAAGGGCGAGAGCTCGGGCCACGTGCAGCGCGTGCGCGAGATCAGAGTCGACTGCGACGAGGACGCGGTGCTCATGCTCGTGGACCAGACCGGTCCGGCGTGCCACACGGGCAACCGCAGCTGCTTCTACCGCGAGGGCTTCCGGCCGGCCTGAGACGGCGGTCGCGGCGCGCCCACTTCCGGCACGGTAGCCGGCGGCCGCCGCGCGAGCGACATCGGCCCGCTACTTCTGCTCGAAATCCTTGAAGAGCATGCTGTGCTGGATGCCCGTGTTGTTCTGGTACTTACCGCTCGAGTAGCGCTCGTAGTCGCCCTCGATCGTGTGGTAGAAGATCTGCGCGATCTGCACACCGGCGTAGATGCGGATGGGCTGGACGCAGAAGATCTCGAGCGTCCAGTAGCCGCGGAAGCCCACGTCGCCGAAGCCGGCGGTCACGTGGACGAACAGGCCCAACCGGCCGATCGAGCTGCGGCCCTCGAGCATGGGAACGTAGCCGTCGGTCTCGGTGTACTCGACCGTGCGTCCGAGGTAGAGCCGGTGCGGCTCGAGAAGCAGCCCGTCGTCGGGGATCGTCACCTCGTCGGAGTGGTTCTCCACGCGCATGTCCAGCGTGCTCTCGCGGTAGGTGCGGAGCTGGTCGTGGAGCGTCAGGTTGTACGAGTTGGGGTTGAGTCGGGCGGGATCGAAGGGATCGATGACGATCTTCCCGCCCAGGTTGCGTTGGATCTCACGTCCGGAAACGATCACGGATACAAAACGACCCTCGTGCCCGGAGCACCGACCGCGACGGCCGGCACCGAACCCGAGGGTCTCCTCATTACATCAGGTCGCGAGGCTTGCGGCCGGTGTTGCCGGTCTTCTCGCACTGAGCAAAATGCTTCATCTTTCCGTTCTCGAAAACAGACTTCATGATGATCTTGCCACCCCAGCGACTCGTGAGCTGCTGAGCGCCTTCACGACGGGCGTTCTTGGAAATGTTTCCAGCTGCTGCTGCCATTGTCTCCTCCTCTGGGATAAACTTGCGACAAGATACGGGGTCGCCCGGCGGGTGTCAAGGCTCGGGGGCTCCCAGGAGCTCGAGGTGCCTGCGCATGTGGTTGCGCACGTTCCTCGTGTGCTGCTGCTCGTGGACGTGGAGCGCGCTGAAGTACTTCTCGCGGACCTCAGGGTCGCGCAGCAGCCCGCCGTAGGAGATGTGCAGGAGCTGGCGGCAGTTCGGGTCGTCGAGGAAGGCCGGCAGCTCTCCGTCCGCCTTGCCGTCGAGCGCGTCGATCGAATCGACGTCGGCGGTGATGTGGTACGACTTCAGCGCCTCCGGGAAGTAGTCGAACGCGCGCTGGTGGATGAGCCGGTAGAGAGCCGGTTCGGTCTGCGCGATCGTCCGCAGGCTCTCGAGCCAGCTCGTACCCGAGGTCTTCAGGTGCAGCCGCATCTGCGTCTCCTCGCCCACGATCGGATACACGCTGAACTTGTCGCTCCCCGAATGGACGCTCACCTTGTAGCCGCCGGTCGCCCGGGCGATCTCCGCGTGCACGCGAAACTGCTCGGAGAACTCGTCCACGTCGCCGATGTAGTCGATCCCCTTCTGGAAGTCGCCGATGAACCGCGGCGCGAGGCTGTTGACGGTCACCCCGCGCACCTCGAGCTCGCGCGAGATGAAGAAGTGGTGGCTCGGCAGCGTGGGCGTGGTCGTCTCGTCGACGCTGATCTCCAGGTCGTACGCGTCGCCGGTACGCCGCTTCAGATGCGCGTCCACCTTCTCGGTAAAGGCGAGCGCGTCGCCGTACATCACCGCGCACCGCCGCGCGGTCGCCGCGTCGATCGTGATCCGGGTCGTCTCGAGCTCGACCGTCTTGTCCGCGTACTTCTCTTCCACGCGCTTGCGGAACTCCGACGGCAGGTGCTTGAACGCCGCCTCAACCTCGCCGTCCGACCAGTCGGCGACCTCGGGCTTCATCACCTCGGTGAGGTCGAGCGTGATCATGGGCATGTGATTCGCGAGCGCGCGATCGATGTCGGGAATCGTCTTCAGGTGGTCGCCGTCGGCGCCGTACCCCCCCGTGTAGCCTTCCTGAAACACGAGAAACGCTGCGTCGGCGACGACGTCGGTGAAGCTCCGCGCGGTGAAATCGAGCTCGCGGATCGACTGCTGCGCGAGAACCGGCGAGACGTCAAAGCGGCGCGCGGCGCGGATGTGGCCGGCGCTCGCCATCCCGATCCGGTCGCCCATGCCGATGGTCGTGCGCTCGTTGCGCAGCGACACCGGGCGGGTCCACGGGAAGAGCTCCCACAGCGGTCCCAGGTTGATGGGACCGGGTACGACCTCCTGGTAGTGGACCGCGCCGGAGAGTCCGGTCGGTCCGTGGAAGCCGAGTCGCACCGGCTCCGGGCTGAAGATCACCAGACGCTTCTGATACGTCGCGCCTCCGGCCGGGCCGGTAACCGCCTGCGCCGCGGCGCCCACGCCGGTTCCGCTCTCGGCGACCGGTGACCCGTCGGTGGCGAGCCGGGCCACGCCCACGAGCGCGTTCCCGAGCACCTGGAGGCTTCGCTTGTAGAGCGCCGCCTTGCCGGAGCTCAAGAGCAGCTCGTCGTCGTCGTCCTCGGGCTTCATCGCGTCGATTTCGGCCTGACTCAGGTTCAGCAGGTCGCGCTCGACGACCAGTTTTGCAAGTGTATCCATCTCACCCCTCCTCCATTTCGATGCCGAAGTAATCCCGGGCGTTGTTCCAGCAGATGTCCTCTACCATGCCGCCGAGCAGCGTGTAGTCGGCGGGTGCCTCGCCGGCGTCAACCCAGCCGCCCACGATGTCGCAGAGCAGGCGCCGGAAGTAGTCGTGGCGCGTGTAGCTGAGGAAGCTTCGCGAGTCGGTGAGCATACCAACGAACCGGCTCAATAGCCCCATGTTCGCGAGCGTGGTCATCTGCCTCGTCATCCCGTCCTTCTGGTCGTGGAACCACCACGCAGAGCCGAACTGCATCTTGCCGGGAACCGACCCGTCCTGGAAGTTGCCGATCGTCGTCGCCATGATGTCGTTCTTGTTCGCGTTCAGCGTGTAGAGAATCGTCTTCGGAAGCTCGTCGGTCCGGTCGAGCTCGCCGAGCAGCGCGTTCAGCGGCGCGGCAACCGGCTCGTCGGCGATCGAGTCGAACCCGGTGTCCGGACCCAGCTTCTCGAACATGCGCACGTTGTTGTTGCGCAGCGCGGCGATGTGGAACTGCATCACCCATCCCCGCTCCGCATAGGCGCGCCCGAGCGCGAGCAGGACGTCGGTCTGGTACCGAGCGACCTCGTCCTCTCCCGCCGTGCCTCCGTCGCGCACCTTCCTGTAGATCCGCGCGATCTCGTCGGGCGAGGCCGGCGCGTAGACCGGCGTGACGAGCGCGTGGTCGCTGATGCGCGCGCCCAGCTCGTGGAAGAAGTCGAGCCGTTCGAGCAGCGCTCCCAGGAAGTCGTCGTAGGTCGAAAGGCTGCGCCCTACCACGCCTTCGAGTTGCCCGATCCAGCCGCGGAACGCGTCGGCCGCCTCGATGTGGATGCCCTTGTCCGGACGGAAGGCCGGCTTCACCGTCACCGCGAGCGAATCGTCGGCCGCCATCGCGCGGTGATGCTCGAGGCTGTCGACCGGATCGTCGGTCGTGCAGACGAACTTGACGTTCATCTGGCGCATGATCCCGCGCGTGGAGAAGTCGGGCCGCGCGAGGAGCTCGTTGGCCCGCGTCCACACCTGCTCGGCGGTCTCGCCGCTCAGCAACACGTCGTTGATGCCGAAGGGCCGATCGAGCTCGAGGTGCGTCCAGTGGTAGAGCGGGTTGCCGATCGTCGCCGGCACGGTCTCCGCCCACGCCTGGAACTTCTCGCGGTCGCTCCCGTCGCCGGTGACGAAGCGCTCGTCCACGCCGTTGGTGCGCATCGCGCGCCACTTGTAGTGGTCGCCGGCGAGCCACGCCTGCGAGATGTTCTCGAAGCGTCGGTCGCTCGCGATCTCGCCCGGCGGCAGATGGCAGTGATAGTCGTAGATGGGCATCTTCGCCGCGTAGTCGTGGTAGAGCCGCTTCGCCGGCTCGCTGCTCAGCATGAAATCCTTCGTGATGAATGCTGCCATGAGAGCCCCCGATCAGATACTGTCGATGAGGTAGCCGCCGTCGACCGGAATGCAGACGCCGGTAACGAAGCCGCTCGCCTTCGGGCTCGCGAGGTAGAGCGTCGTCCCTTCCAGGTCCTCCGGCACGCCGAACCGCCCGAAGGGCGTGCGGTCGATGATCGACTGGCCGCGGTCGGTGAGCTCGCCGGTCGACTCGTCGGCGATCAGGAGCTTCTTGTTCTGGTAACCGATGAAGAAACCGGGCGCGATCGCGTTGACGCGGATCCCGTGATCGGCGAGCTCGTTGGCCATCCCCTCGGTCAGCTTGAGCACCGCGCTCTTCGCGGCCGTATACGCCCACACGCCGGAGAGCGGGACGTAGCTCGTCATGGAGGCGATGTTGATCATCGACCCCTTCACGCCCTCTTCGATCCACCGCTTGCCGAACACCTTCGACGGGATGATGAGCCCGGCCTGGAGATTCATGTCGAGCACTTCGCCGAAGAGCTTCGTGTCTATGTCTACGAATTCGCTCTTGCCCTTGTTGCCGCCCACGCCGTTGATGAGCAGGTTGGGCATGCCGATGGCCTTCGCCGTCGCGTCGAGCGCCTTCACGACCGCAGCCTCGTCGCCCGTATCGACCGTCTCGCCGACGATCTTCCCGGCGTCCGCGCCGTCGCCGCTGTCGGCGATCTGCTTCCTGAGCTCATCGACCGCCTCCCCGACGGGATGCGACGTGCCGCGGCCCCAGATGGAGACCGATGCCCCGGCCTTCGCGAGCGTTGAGGCCATCGCCTTCGGGAGCACCCCGGCTCCCCCGGTCACCACCACGCGAAGATCGGACAGGCCGAACATCTTCTCTACGTAACTCATAGCTCCTCCTCGTTGACTGTCAGTACCTCAAAGCGCGCTGCCTCGCGCAGTCGCGTCGTGGCCTCGCTCTCGTTCGTGATCACCATGTGCACCTGCTCCGGACGGGCGAAGATGCTGAACGCCGCCTGCCCGATCTTGCTCGCGTCGGTGAGCACGAGCACGCGGGCGGCCTGCGCGAGCGCAGCTCGCTTCCCCTCGCTCTCGATCGCGTTCTGCGAGCTGAACACCCCGTCGGTCGTCAGCCCGCTCGTTCCCAGGAACGTCCGGTCCAGGTGGAATCGGCGCACCGAGTCGGCCGCGGTCGGTCCGATGAAGCTGCGCGCCTCGCGCCGGAAGCTCCCGCCGGTCGCGTGCAGCACGATCGACTCGGCGTCGGCGAGCTCGTCGAGCACGTCGAGCGAGTTCGTCACGACCCGCAGATCCATCTGCCGCACCGCCCGCGCGAGCGCGAGGCACGTGGACCCCGAGTCGATGAAGATCGTCTCGCCGGCGCGCACGAAGGCCGCCGCCCGCCGACCGATCGCCTCCTTGACGCGGGCCCGCTCTTCGAGCCTGCGGTCGATCGGCTCGAGCACCGCCCGATCCTGCGCGAGACGCGCTCCGCCGCGCGTGCGGACGAGGCAGCCGTGCTCCTCGAGCAGCGAGAGGTCCTTGCGCACCGTCACCTCGGAAACGCCGAGCCGCTCGGTGAGCTCGGTGACGCTCACCCGCTCGCGCAACTCGAGGATGCGCAGGATGTCCTCGTGTCGGTCCGGAAGCGGCACTTTTGTTTCCTTTCAGTTGAGACAATAGAACGGAAGCCCATGGGTGTCAAACCGACGGCGTCGGATCGGGCCGGCTTGATCGACGCTGCGGCTGCGGGTATAGTCGAAGTGCACCGCAGATCGAAAGGAATCAAAACTATGAGCGCCGCCGTCACCCTGGATGCATTCGAGAAGAAGCACGACTACTTCGTCGGGATCGATTCCGACGGATGCGTGTTCGACAGCATGGAGATCAAGCACAAGGAGTGCTTCTGCCCCGCCTTCGTCAACCACTACGGGCTGCAGCCGGCCTCCCGCTACGCGCGCGAGGTGTGGGAGTTCGTGAACCTCTACTCGCAGACGCGCGGGATCAACCGCTTCAAGGCCGTGCTCCGCGCGCTCGACTACTGCCGCCACCGCAGGGAGATCGTGGAGCGCAAGGTCGATGTGCCGGAGCTGCCGGTGCTCACCGAGTGGGTGGGCCGTGAGAGCAAGCTGGGAAACCCGCAGCTCGCCGAGGAGATCGGCAGGACCGGCGACGAGGAGCTCGAGCGCGTGATGGCGTGGTCGAAGGACGTCAACGAGGCGGTTGCGAAGATCGTCCGCGACGTGCCGCCCTTCCCCGGGGTGGTCGACAGCCTCGAGGAGATGCAGGGCAAGGCGGATGTCATCGTGGTTTCGCAGACTCCCGCCGAAGCGCTCCTGCGCGAGTGGGCGGAGCAGAAGATCGATTCGTACGTGAGTCTCATCGCCGGGCAGGAGCTCGGCACGAAGGGCGAGCACCTGGAGGCGACCGCCGGCGCGCCCGCGGCCGGACGCTACGAGGAGAACCACGTGCTGATGATCGGCGACGCGCCCGGCGACTACAAGGCCGCGCAGGCGGTGGGGGCGCTCTTCTACCCGGTGCTCCCGGGCGACGAGGAGGCGAGCTGGCACCGTTTCGCCACCGAGGCGCTCGCGCGCTTCTTCGACGGGAGCTACGCCGGAAGCTACCAGCAGGAGCTCCTCGCGGAGTTCACCGCCGTCCTCCCGGATGAGCCCCGCTGGGAGACGGCGTCATGATCTACTACGAGACCGGAAGCGCCACCACCGAGCTCGGCGTCGACGATCTGCGGGAAGGGCTCACGACGGCGCTCGAGCGCATCGGCCCGCGGAAGAGCGTCCTCGCGGTCCCGCCCGACATCACCCGACTCGCCTCGCAGTCGGGCCCGCTCACGAGGATCGCGTACGAGCACTACGGCGAGAACCTCGCCGGCATCCTGCCCGCCACGGGCACGCACCACCCGATGAGCGAGGAGCAGATCGAACTCATGTACGGCGACCTGCCGCGCGAGCTCTTCCTCGTCCACGACTGGCAGAACGACCTCGCCACGCTCGGGTGGATCGAATCGGAGCGGATCCGCGAGCTCAGCGAGGGCAAACTCGACTTCGCCTGGCCGGCGCAGGTCGACCGCCGGATAGCCTCGGGCGAGCACGATCTCGTGCTGAGCATTGGCCAGGTCGTCCCGCACGAAGTGATCGGAATGGCGAACTACAACAAGAACATCTTCGTGGGCACCGGCGGCGCCGAGGGGATCGCGAAGAGCCATCACCTGGGCGCGGTCTACGGCATGGAACGCTACATGGGCCACGCCGATTCGCCGGTGCGCACGGTGCTCAACGAGGCGAGCGAGCGCTTCGCCGCCGATCTTCCCATCGTCTACGTTCTCACCGTCGTGGAGGCGACCGTAGACGGGCGGCTCGTCGTCCGCGGCCTCTACGTGGGCGACGATCACGAGTGCTTCTACCGCGCCGCCGCGCTCGCGCGCGAGGTGAACGTCTTCCTGCTCGACCGCCCGCTTCCGAAGGTCGTCGCCTACATGGACCCTCGCGAGTACGTCAGCACCTGGGTCGGCAACAAGGCGATCTACCGCACGCGCATGGCGATCGAAGACGGCGGGGAGCTCCTCGTGATCGCACCGAGCGTGCGGCAGTACGGCGAGAACGAGCTCTTCGACCGGCTGATCGGAAAGTTCGGCTACCGCGGGACCGAGGCGACCCTCCGGGCGGTCGAGGAAGACGCGGAGCTCGCCGACACGCTGAGCGTCGCCGCGCACCTCATCCACGGCTCGTCGGAGGGCCGATTCCGGATCCGCTACGCGGCCGGAGGGCTGTCGGGCGAGCAGATCGAGGCGGTCGGCTTCGAGCCGGCGGACGTCGACGAGACGCTGCGCCGCTACCCGCCGGAGAAGATGCGCGACGGGTGGAACACGATGGACGACGGCGAAGAGGTCTACTACATCTCGAACCCGGCGCTCGGCCTCTGGGCACAGCGGTCGAAGTTCGTCGACGCCGAGTAGCGAAGGCGGCCGCGACGCGCGGGCGCAACCAGAAGGAGCAGATATGGCAGACATCGGATTGATCGGCCTCGCAGTCATGGGCCAGAACCTCGTCCTCAACATCGCCGACCACGGCTACTCGGTCGCGGTCTACAACCGCACGACGCAGAAGACCGACGACTTCCTCGCCGGCCCGGCGAAGGGCAAGGCGGTCACGGGAGCGCGCTCGGTGGAGGAGTTCGTCTCCGCGCTCGAGCGGCCGCGGCGGATCATCCTCATGGTCAAAGCCGGACCGGTCGTGGACAAGTTCATAGAACAACTGCTGCCGCACCTCGAAGAGGGCGACATCGTGATCGACGGCGGCAACTCGCACTTCCCGGACACGATGCGCCGCGTCGACGAGCTCGGGGAGAAGGGCATCCTCTTCATCGGCACCGGCATCTCCGGCGGCGAAGAGGGCGCGCGCCACGGCCCGTCGATCATGCCCGGCGGCAGCCGCGAGGCGTGGCCGCACGTGAAGGAGATCTTCCAGGCGATCGCGGCGAAGACGCCCGACGGCGAGCCGTGCTGCGACTGGGTCGGAGACGGCGGCGCGGGCCACTACGTGAAGATGGTGCACAACGGGATCGAATACGGCGACATGCAGCTCATCGCCGAAGCGTACCACCTCATGAAGGACGGGATGGGCCTCGGCTACGACCAGCTCCACGAGATCTTCTCGTCGTGGAACGAGGGCGACCTCGACTCGTTCCTCATCGAGATCACCCGCGACATCATGGCGTACACCGAGGACGGCGGACCGCTCGTCGAAAAGATCCTCGACTCAGCCGGGCAGAAGGGTACCGGCAAGTGGACCGCGGTGAGCGCGCTCGAGCAGGGGATGCCGCTCACGCTCATCGGCGAGGCGGTCTTCGCGCGCTTCCTCTCCTCGCTCAAGGAGGAGCGGGTCGACGCGAGCGGGAAGCTCGCCGGGCCGGTGAAAGGCTCACCGTACGCTGCCTTCGACGGCGACATGGAAGTCTTCATCGAGGACATCCGCAAGGCGCTGCTCGCGAGCAAGATCATCTCGTACGCGCAGGGGTTCATGCTCATGGCCGCCGCAGCGGCGCAGTACGAGTGGTCGATCGACTACGGCGCGGTCGCGAACATGTGGCGCGGCGGCTGCATCATCCGCAGCGTCTTCCTGGGCGACATCAAGCGCGCCTACGACAAGGAACCCGACCTGAGGAACCTCGTCCTCGCCGACTACTTCCGGGACACGCTCGCGAGCTGTCAGGATTCGTGGCGGCGCGTCGTGGGCGAAGCCGCGCGGATGGGGATTCCCATCCCGGCGCTCTCGACCGCGCTCAGCTTCTACGACGGGTACCGCTCGGCGCGCGTGCCGGCGAACCTCATCCAGGCGCAGCGCGACTACTTCGGCGCACACACCTACGAGCGCGTCGACAAGCCTCGCGGGGAGTTCTTCCACACGAACTGGACGGGAACCGGCGGCGACGTGAGCTCGTCTACGTATAACGCGTAACGCCTGGTGCCGGAATTGTTGACGGCCGCCCGCGGGGGTCGCCGCTGACGGGTCGCGGAGCGCGCCGCGCCGGGTCAGCCCGGCACGCGCGCGGTGCTCTCGAGCTGCGCGTACGCCCAGCGAAGCGACTCCTCGGTCGTGTCCCAGTCGATACACGGGTCGGTGATGGAGACGCCGTAGAGCAGATCCGCGCGGTCGTCCGGGATGTCCTGCCGGCCGTAGCCGATGTTGCTCTCGATCATCACGCCCACGAGCGCCGTCTGCCCCTCCCGACGCTGCCGTACCGCCGACCGGAGGATCTTCTGTTGGCGCGACGGGTCCTTCAGCGAGTTGGAGTGGCTGCAGTCGATCATCACCGCCGGCGGGTAGCCGGCCTTCTCGAGCATGCCCACCGCCTCCTCGACCGACTCGTCGTGGTAGTTGGGGCCGGTCCGTCCACCACGCAGGATGATGTGGCCGTGTTCGTTGCCGGTCGTGTTGAGCACGCAGGTTCGGCCTTCGGGGTCTATGCCGATGAAGCTGTGCGGGTTACGAGAGGAGGCGAGCGCGTTCACGGCTACCTCGATGCTGCCGTCGGTGGAGTTCTTGAAGCCGACCGGCATGGACAGCCCGCTCGCCATCTCGCGGTGAGTCTGGCTCTCGATCGTCCGCGCGCCTATGGACGCCCAGCTCGTCAGGTCGTCGGTGTACTGCGGGACGATCGGGTCGAGCATCTCGCTTCCCGTGGGAAGCCCCATATTGGTGATCTCGCCGAGCAGTCGCCTCGCGGTGCGCAGGCCGGTCTGAATGTCGTAGCTACCGTCGAGATGCGGATCGAGGATCAGCCCGCGCCATCCGAGCCGGGTTCGCGGCTTCTCGAAGTAGACGCGCATCACGAGGAAGACCCGGTCCTCGAGCTCATCGTGCAGCCGCTTCAGCCGCCGCGCGTAGTCGAGCGCGGCTTCCGGGTCGTGAATCGAGCACGGGCCCACGACCGCGAGCATCCGCGGGTCGTTTCCCGATAGGATCGACTCGATCACGCGCCGGCTCTCGAGCACGGTCTGGAGGCTCGTCTCGCTCGCCGGAACCTCCTCCTTCAGCGCCACGGGCGGAACGAGAGGATCGAGACTCTGAATTCGGACATCGCTCGTCTTCTGCATACGCCGACAGTATAGCGACGCCGGCCGATCGAACCAACTGCAGGCAGGCCGCCGCGCCGAAGTGGTCCGGCCTCAGACCGGGTCGCGGACGACCGGAAGCGTCATGCAGCGGGGGCCTCCCCCGCCCCGCGCGAGATTCACGCCCCCCAGGCCCACGAAGAGGCGCTCGTCGTCGTCCACGGTTCGCACGTCGCCGCCCGTGGCGTCCGTGGCCGCCTCCGGTGCAAGGAACTCGTCCACGTCTGCGACGGCGAAGCCGGCCTGCGAGAACGCCTCCATCGTCGCGACGTTGCAGTCGTAGCCGACGACCTTCCCCGGAGCGAAGGCGAAGACGTTCGCCGCGCTCAGCCACTGCTCGCGCTCACGAACCACCGGGTCACGACCGCCGCAGGGAACGGTCTGAAGCGGCATCCCGCTCGCCTTGAGCGCGGCGAGCAGCCCGTCGCACTTCTCAACCCGCGTCGTCGACCCGGGAGCGAGCTGCATCCGGTAGACGTCCACCCGGTGCGGTCCGGTGACGTAGGGCTCGTAGACGAGCGCCACGTCCCGGTCGACGAGCGTGAAGATCATGTCCAGGTGAATGGTCGAGCGCTCGCGCGGCAGGACGACCGCGATCAGCGTCAGCGGTTCGTCGCGGGTCTCGACCAGCCGGGTCGCGAGCGAGTCGAGCGCGGCGGCCGACGTCCGTTCCGAGATGCCCGCGACGATCAGATCCGGTCGCGCGACGAGGATGTCGCCTCCCTCGAGCCGCACCGTCGGCAGACCATCGTCATCGCCCGTCGCGGATCGCCCATCGGCCTCGCTCCCGTCCCAGAGAATGCCCGCGCTCGGGATCCCGTCGGGTGAAGAGAACACCGAGCGCAGCAGGCGTGCCTCGGTCGACCGCACCTCGTGCGCCATCGCGCCGATGACGACGCGGTCGCGTACGACGAGCGAGGAGTCTCGCATGAAGTAGAGGTTGGGAAGCGGAGGAAGATCGTACTCGCTCCCGTCGAGCACCGCCGTGAGCGAATCCCTGCGCGAGCGCAGCCCGGCGACCATCGTCCCCGCGAGCTCGCCCGGAGGCAGCGACAGAAGCTCCTCGCGCCGGTCACGTCCGGGCCCGGCATCGCACACCGCCCGCACGAGTCGCTCGCGCACCTCGTCGGGCTCGAGCGCGCGTTCGATGAGATCGGTGACCTCGTGGACCTCGGCGACGAGCGAGAGAAAACGCTTCAGCGTCCGGTGTTCGTCGGAGACGACCGAGATGGGGATGATATCGTTGTAGAGGACCTCCGTCGCGGTCCGGGGGGTCATCGACTCGATTTCGGGGCCGGGGGTGTGGATCACGACCGAACGGAGTCGACCGATCTCGCTCTCGATGCGCGCCGACTCGATCCGACCCGAGGATCCGGCTCCCTGGTCCGACGGGGTCCGCGAGCTCACTGGTGAGCCTCGGCGAGTCGCTTCCAGAACGCCTCGTCGGCGCCCACGGCGACCTCGCGTCCGTCCCGCACGATGGGCGTACGCAGCAGCGCCGGGTCTTCTGCGATCTCCTCGAGCGGGTCGTAGTCCATGTACGCGAGTCCGCGGGTGCGGTACTCCTTCCCCTCGGTGTCGATCAGCTCGTCGGCGCCGACCGCCTGCGCGAAGAGCTCGAGCTCGCGCGGTCCGGGCGCCTTGACGTCGACGTCGATCGACTGGATCGGGATCCGGCGCTCCTTGAAGAACCGTTCGGCCTTCTTCGTGTCCTTGCACTTCTTTCTGCCGTAGATCTGAATCACGGTGTCATTGTAGGGGGCTGCACGGACGGAATCAAGAAAGCGTCGGCGACCGGTGCGGGCGGGCCGCCGCTACGTATCGACCAATTCGACGATGCAGGGCACACTGGTGCGCGGAGGCATCATGGCACGCGCACGAGAGACGTTCACATCGGTCCCGCTCGAGCGGGCACGCATCACCGCCGGCTTCTGGGCCGACTGGCAGCGACGAAACCGGGAGACCACGATTCCGTACGTGCTCGACAAGTGCGACGAGACCGGACGCACCGCGTCGCTTCGGCTCGCGTGGGACGAGGACGCCGAGTGGCGGCCGCACCCCTTTTACGACTCCGACATCGCGAAGGCGGTGGAGGCCGCCGCGTACTCGCTCCACGAGCACCCGGATGCCGATCTCGAGGCGCGTGTCGACGGCTACGTGGAGCTCTTCGCGCGGGCGCAGCAGCCCGACGGCTACCTGAACAGCTACTACACGCAAACCGGAATCGAAAAGCGCTGGACGAATCTGAGAGACATGCACGAGCTCTACTGCGCCGGCCATCTCTTTGAAGCCGCCGTCGCGTACTACCGCGCGACGGGCAAACACGAGCTCCTCGATGTCTCGAGCCGGTACGCGGACCACATCGCGGGCCGGTTCGGCCCGGCGAACCGGGAGTCGCCTTCCGGAGGAGCGAAGGAATCCGGGTACCCGGGCCACGAGGAGATCGAGCTCGCGCTCGTGAAGCTCGCCGAGGCGACCGGGAACGACTCGTACCGCGATCTGGCCCGCTTCTTCGTTGACGAGCGCGGCGGCGAACCGCACTACTTCCGGATCGAAGCCGAGCGGCGGGGCGAGGCGCCGGAGAACGCGCACTGGGACCGCACGGACGTGCCGACGCCGTTCGCCTACTACCAGGCGCACGCCCCGGTGCGCGAGCAGGATGCCGCCGAGGGGCACTCGGTGCGCGCATGCTACCTCTACGCCGGTATGGCCGACGTCGCGCGGGAGACCGGCGACGAGGCGCTGCTCGCCGCGTGCCGGCGCCTGTTCGAAAACATCGCATCGCGACGGATGTACGTCACCGGCGGCATCGGTTCGCACGCGCACGGCGAGCGGTTCACCTTCGACTACGACCTTCCCAACGAATCGGCGTACGCCGAAACCTGCGCGGCGATCTCGCTCGTCTTCTTCGCCTCGCGGATGGCGAACCTCGAGCTCGACGGCCGCTACGCCGACGTCGCCGAGCGCGCGCTGTACAACGGTGTGCTCGGCGGCCTCGGCCTCGACGGTACGAGCTTCTTCTACGCGAACCCGCTCGCCTACCACCCCACCGCCGCCGACCTCCCGCACGTCCGCTCGGACGGCGAACGCCAGCCGTGGTACGGGTGCGCGTGCTGCCCGCCGAATATCGCGCGCCTGCTCGCCTCGCTCGCGGCCTACCTCTATTCGACGTACGACGACACGGTCGCGGTCCACCACTACGCCGAGAGCACGGTGGAGCTCGCGCTCGACGCGGCGCCGGGCACGCTGCGCCAGGCCACCGGTTACCCGTGGGACGGCGAGATCGTGTTCACCTGGGACGGCCCGAAGCCGGCCACCTTCACGCTCGCGATGCGCATCCCGTCGTGGGCGGGATCGTACGACCTGAGCGAGAAAGGCGCGGAGCTGCGCGACGGCTACCTCCACTACCGCGCGACGTGGCAACCGGGCGATACCGTGCGCCTCTCGCTGCCCATGGAGATTCGCCGCACCGCGGCGCACGCCGCGGTGCGGGAGGACGGGTGGCAGGTCGCGCTCGAGCGGGGCCCCGTCGTCTACTGCCTCGAGCAGGCGGACAACGGTGCCGACCTCGCGGACCTCGCGCTGCCTCCGGACGCACGGTTGCGCGCCGACTTCGAGGCCGACCTGCTCGGCGGGTGCACCGTCGTTCGCGGAACCGCCGTGCGACGCGGCGGGACCGAGGACCCGGGACCCGATCGCCGCGGTGCCGCCGCAGGCGCAGCGCCTCTCTACGGCCCGCCTGCGACGCGGCGCGACGTCCGCTTCACGGCCGTGCCCTTCGCGCTGCGCGCGAACCGGGGCGCCGGCGAGATGCGCGTCTGGATCTCCGAGGCGTAGCACAGAGGAGCTCTCATGGCTGATTTCCCCATCACCGACTACGGCGCCGTTTCCGACTGAACGACCGACAACGCCGGCGCGATCCAGCGCGCGATCGACGCGGGTCCCTTTGAACTGAAGACGAACGTTACCCTTCACCTCGAGGCGGGCTCTCGGGTTGAGGCGAACACCGACACCAGCCTCTACACCGACAGCCCGTTTCGCAACCGCGGCGAGGGGGTATGTGGATCCACGCGCACCGGGCGACCAACGTCGCGATCACCGGGACGGGGACGCTCGACGGACGCAGCCGCGCCTTCATGGTCGACGAGGAGCCCACGCACTACAACTACGGGATCGTCGACGGCGTGGACAACCGGCCGCATCTGCTGACTCTGATCGAATGCGACGGGGTGGCGAGGCCGTCGCGCTCGACGACGTGCGCGGACTCAGGATCGACGGGCTCGAGGGGTGATCGCCGCGGAGACGGTCGCGACCGCGTAGAGCGCCGCCCCGATCGCGAAGACCGCGTCCGGCGACCCGGCCCGGTCGATCGCGATCCAGCCGATGAGCGGGCCCGATGCGGATCCGACGTCGGAGGCGGTGACCATCCGGGAGAAGCTCGCCGCGCCGGCGACCCCCGCGCGCGAGATGAGCGACAGCCGCGAGGCGACGTTCGCGACGAAGAAGACGATGACCAGCGGCACGAGCAGCGGGGAAGCCACCAGGACCGCCGCCGCAACGAGCGTGGCGGTGCCGACCGAAAACGCGAGAATCTCCGCGGTCCTCCTGCCCAGCCGATCGACCGCCGTTCCGACGAGCGGCGAACCGATCCCGTCCACCGCGTAGCGAAGCGCGATGAGCACGGCGTTCAACGTCGCCACGCCGATCACGAGAGGACCCACCTCGACCGTGGCACCGAACCGCTGCTCGAGCGCGAAGCCGAGCGTCGACACGATGAGCCCGACGCCGACGCACGATGTGACGAAGCTGCGAAGCAGCGGCCCGGCCTCGTCGCGCAGCCCGGGTGACCGACCGACACCTTCGGGCTCGTCCCCGAACGAGACGCCGCGGAACCCGAGGTAATCGAAGACGAGCCCCGAGAGCGAGACCACCGCGAGCACGACGAAGGCGACCGAGAACCCGAACGCGTCGAAGAGCGCGCCGCCGGCGATCGTCCCGACGATGAAACCCGTCTGGACCGTCCCGTTGTAGACGCCCACCGTTCGCGTCGCGCCGCGTCCGGCGGCCGCCCGCAGCGAGCCGAGCACCCCCGCGTGCCGTATGTAGGACCAGGCCGCTCCCCAGGCCATCCGGGCGACCAGGAAGAGCCAGAACGGTGGGTGGGTCGCGTACGCGAGCGAGATCACCGCGCCGGCGAGCAGGAAGACGCCCAGCACGTTGCGCGGGCGATGGCGGTCGGGGATGCGCCGGGGAAACTGATTCGTCAGCAGCCGTACCCATCGGTTCGCCGAGAGGATGATTCCGACCTCGATGGGGCTCAGGCCCAGCGACTCGTGGTAGACGGGAAGCACGGTGTAGATCGTCACGTCCCCGAGCAGCGAGCTCGCGACGGCCAGCCCGATGAGGAGGACCGAGCGACGATCGCCCGCGGTATCGGAATCGCGCATGACGGGCATTCTGACACAATCGCGAGGCTCTGCCAGCACCCGCTCCCCGGGTCGGTTTGACCCCGACGCGCCAATGTGGTACTTCTCGACAATCCAGCGTACAGCTGTCGAGGGGGAATCCATGCAGAGTCGCACGCGCGTCAGGGAGCTGCTACGCACCACGCCGGCGGGGCAGACGGTCGGAGCAGCCGGGTGGGTGCGCACCAAGCGGACCGGCAAGAACGTGACGTTTCTCGAGATCAACGACGGATCGTGCCTGAGCAATATCCAGGTGATCGTCGAGGGCGAACAGGCCAATCTCGCGGCTGCCGTCGAGCCGGTTACGACCGGGTCGAGCATCGAAGTGACCGGTCGGCTCGTGGAGAGCATGGGCAAGAATCAGAACGTGGAGATCACCGCGACCGAGGTCACGCTGGTCGGCGTCGCACCCGGCGACGACTACCCGCTGCAGAAGAAGCGGCACAGCTTCGAGTTCCTGCGCGAGATCGCGCACCTGCGACCGCGTACGAACACCTTCGGCGCGGTCGCCCGCGTACGAAATCACCTCAGCTTCGCGATTCATCGGTTCTTTCAGGAGCGAGGGTTTCTCTACGTGCACACGCCGGTCATCACCGCGAGCGACGCCGAGGGCGCGGGTGAGCTCTTCCAGGTGACGACGCTCGACCTCGAACGCCTCGCCGCGGGAGCGGGCGCGCGCAGCCAGACCGACGCCTCCGGCGAGCCCTCGGCGCCGCGCGGCGCCGAAGACCCCACGGCGCCGGTCGCGCCGGGCGTCGACTACGACCGCGACTTCTTCGGGCGGCGTGCCTTCCTCACCGTCAGCGGGCAGCTCAACGCTGAGATCTACGCGAGCGCGCTCGACCGGGTCTACACCTTCGGGCCAACCTTTCGCGCGGAGAACTCGAACACCACGCGCCACCTCGCCGAGTTCTGGATGATCGAGCCGGAAATCGCCTTCTGCGACATCGAGTGCAACATGGACCTCGCGGAGGAGTTCATCACCTCGCTCATCTCGGGCCTCCTCGTCGAATGCGAGGAGGACATGGCGTTCTTCGACCTGCGCATCGAGAAGGGTCTCATCGAGAGTCTGCGCTCGGTCGCCGAAAGCACCTTCGAGCGCGTCACCTATACCGAGGCGATCGACGCGCTCACCGCGAGCGGGGCCGACTTCGAGTTTCCCGTCTCGTGGGGCATCGATCTCCAGAGCGAACACGAGAAGTTCCTCACCGAGCAGGTGTACAAGCGGCCGGTCATCGTTACCGACTACCCGCGCGACATCAAGGCGTTCTACATGAAGCAGAACGACGACGGCAGGACGGTGCGAGGGATGGACGTTCTGGTGCCGCGGCTCGGCGAGATCATCGGCGGCAGCCAGCGCGAGGAGGACCTCGGCGCGCTCGAGCGACGGATCGACGAAGTCGGCCTCAACCGCGAGGACTACTGGTGGTACCTCGACCTTCGGCGATTCGGCACCGTGCCGCACTCGGGATTCGGTCTGGGGTTCGAACGCTTCATCCAGTACTGTACCGGCATGCAGAACATCCGCGACGTCATCCCCTTCCCGCGGACACCCGGCAATGCCGCGTTCTGAGCGCGCCCGCCGGGTGCGCACCGTACTCGCGGTCGCGCTCGTGCTCGTCGGCGTGGCGCCACAGCTTGCGGCGCAGACCGACGCCGCAGCACCGCCCGACGCCGTACCGCTCTTGTGGCGGGTACAGTCCGACTCGGCGACGCTCTATATCTACGGCTCGATTCACGCCGCCCCACCGGACGCGGTCCCGCCGCCGGCGATCGTTCGCCACGCCTTCACGCGCAGCGACACGCTGGTGACCGAGGTCGTCCTGGGCGACGACCTCACCGAACGACTCGGTGCGGCGATGGCTGCGCGCAGCGAGCTGCCCGCCGGCACGACGCTGGAAAGCTTCTTCGACGAGGCGGAATGGAACAGCGTCCGACGTTGGGCCTCGGGGGCCGGTCTCCCGCTCGAGTCGATCGAATCGCTGCAGCCGTGGCTCGTGGAGATGCTCGTCGCGGAAACGGGGGGACTGCCCGAAGGCTTCACCGCCGAAAACGGTCTGGACACGTACTTCTCCGCGAAGGCGACCGCAAGCCGGATGCCGCAGGCGGGACTGGAAACGCTGGAGGAACAGCTGGACGCGCTCGCCGGTGGCCGGCTCGACGAGCAGGCCCGCTCGCTCCTCCACGCGGTGGAGGCGGCGGGCGAGCCGGGGCGGATCGAACGTCTCTACGAGGCGTGGCGGTCGGGCGATACGTCGGCGATCGCGGCTATGATCGACGAGCAGTACGGTCGCCCGGAGCTCGCCGGGACGTACAATCGGCTGTTCACGATGCGTAACGAGGCGTGGATGGCGCCGCTCGTCGACCACCTGTCCGGCACGGCGACCACCTTTGTCGTGGTGGGCGCCGGCCATCTCGTGGGGCGCGACAGCGTCGTCGAGCTGCTACGCGACCGCGGCTACGCGGTCACGCGCGTCACGCGCCACGAACAGATCCCCGCCGCCGCCCGCTCCCGCTAACCAGCCGAAGCGACTACGCGCCGAGGGCGTGAAGGAAACCGCGAAGCGGTTTCCTTCGGGCCCAGGAAGCTACGCTTCCTGGGCCACCCACTGCTTCACCCTCTTTGCGAGCTCGACACCGCGCTGCCGGATCAGATCCAGGTGCTCCTGCGTGGGAGCGCCGCGGAACTCGACGGGCTCGAGGAAGTCCCAGTTGGTGCGGTTGCGCTCCATGATATCGTCGAGCTCCTTCTGCGCGCCGCCCGACCAGCCGTAGCTGCCGAATCGGAACGCCTTCCGGTTGAGCGCCTTCTTCCGCCCGATCTCCTCGAGCAGCGCGCCCATGGGCGGGAACATCTTGTACTCGTAGGTGGGCGTCGCGATGACGATACCGGAGCTCTGCCAGACGCTCGCGAGCGCGAAGCTCCAGTCGGTCTCCGGGATCTTGTGGACGTGCACCTTCACGCCCTCGCTCTCGAGCCCCTCGACGACCGGGTCGACACCGCGCGCGGTCATGCCGTACATGGACGCGTAGAGCACGGTGACGTCGGTCTTCGCGGGTCCCTTGCTGTAGCTCGCGTAGCGGATGTAGTCGTTCAAGATGCGCGAGGGATCCTTGCGCCAGACGATGCCGTGGCCCGGTGCGATGATCTCGACGTCCACGTCCTTGAGCTTGTCGATCGCACGCTGCACGAAGATCGAGAACGGCCCGACGATGTTCGCGTAGTAGCGCTCGGCCTCCTGCTCGTAGAAGGCGAAGTCCTGCTCGTCGAGCTGCTCGTCGTACATCTTCTCGTCGACCGAGCCGAAGCTGCCGAACGCGTCGCACGGCAGAAGCGTCTTGCTCTTCGTGTCGTAGGTCGCAATCGTCTCCGGCCAGTGGACGTTGGGTATCTCGGCGAACATGAGCACGCGCCCGTCGCCCAGGTCGAGCGTGTCGCCGTGCTTGACCGCGCGGACGTCGCCGTCGTACCCGTAGAAGTACTTCACGAGCTCGGCACCCTTCTCGCTCGCGATCACCGTCACGTCGCTGCGCAGCTTCAGAAAGCTGTCGAACCAGCCGGAGTGATCGGGCTCGAGATGGTTCATGATGACGTAGTCGATGTCCTTGATATCGAGGTTCATCTGGTCGAGCTGCTCGTAGAGCGTCTCCGGAACGCCGTCCCAGTCGCACACGCCGTCGACGATCGCCGCCTTCTCGCCCTTGACGATGTACGAGTTCATCGAAACGCCGTTGGGAATCGGCCAGATGCTCTCGAAGAGGATGTTATCGACGTTCGCGGAGAGTCGAAAGATTCCGTCGGTTACCTGCGTTGTCTTCATAGCGCCTTCCTTCCTGAAATCGATAAAAATATAATTATTTCGATCATCTTCATCAAGCGCCCCGGTTCCGCGCCTCGAGCTCCCGGTCGAGCGCGTTCGCGAACGCCGAGAGCTCACGGCTGCCGTACGGCCGGCCGGCCGGCACGATCTCTCCGGCGTCGCGCATGCGCATCGCGAACTCGCGCTCGGAGAGCCGGGGGCCGATGTTCTCGCTCGTGTAGTGCTCTCCCCGGTCGGTTATCACCTCGGCGCCCTGCTCCACGACCCTCGCGGCGAGCGGAACGTCCCGCGTTACCGCGAGGTCGTCCGCGCGCACCGCCTCAGCGATCCACGCATCGGCGTCGTCGCACACGATCATCGTCCCGCCCTCCTCGGGAAGCGGAAGCGACCGGTTCGCGACGAAAACGGCCTCCAGGTCGTACCGGGAGGCCGCTCGGGCGATGATCGATCGGACCCGCGGAGGCATGCTGTCGGCGTCGACGAGCAGTCGCATCGCTAGCCCGGAACGCGCGCGCGCAGGATCTCGCCGGCGCCGCTCACGCCGATCTCGCCGGTGCCCGCGTCGACGAAGACCGACTCGCCGGCGGCGAGCTCGATCTCCTGGTCGTCGGTGCGCAGCCGCACCGGCCCGGCGTGACAGAAGAGGATCTGCGGAGTCCGCGCGGAGATCGAGCACCCGGGCCCGGTCGTCAGGCGCGAGAACGCGAACTCGTCGAACGGCGCGGGGTACGAGACCTCCGTGCATCCGTCGTGCTCCTCCGGTTCGCCGGAGAGCACCACCGGTTCTTCGCTGCGGAACAGGCCCACCTTCGCGAGCTCGTCCACGTCGATGTGCTTCACGGTCATGCCGCCGCGCAGCACGTTGTCGCTGTTCGCCATGAGCTCCGCCCCCACTCCGCTTAGATACGCGTGCAGAACGCCGGCCGGCTGATAGGTCGCCTGTCCCGGCCGGAGCGAGAACACATTCATGAACAGCGGTGCGAGAATTCCGACGTCGCCGGGGTGCTCGCCGGCGATCCGCAGCACCCAGTAGTAGCGCGCGAGCGGATCACCGGGTTCCGGGGGCGTCGGCCCGGCGGCGCCGTGCCAGCGCCCCCGCGCGAGCGAGACCGCGGCCGCGATGAGCTCTCGCCGTTCGCCCTCGGCGAGCGAGAGCAGCCCCGTGAAGAACCGGGCCAGGTCGTCCTCCGTGTCCGGCACTGCGATCGAGGCGTCGGCCTCCGAAAGCTCGACCGTCGTGAGCTCGTCCCGGATCTCGGCGACCGGACGAAAACCGCGCAGTCCCCAGAACGGGCGGATCGCGCAGATCAGCTCCGGCTTGTGGTTCGCGTCGCGGTAGTTGCGGTTCGGTGCGGCCCGATCGATCCCGGCCTCGTCCTCGCGACGGAAGCCTTCGCGCGCCTGCTCGAGGCTGGGGTGGACCTGGATCGAAAGCGGCGCGGCGGCGCAGAGGATCTTGAACAGGAAGGGAAGCCGATCGTCGGCGATCTGCGCGGCCGACCCGAGCGCGCCGGCCGGGTCGCGCGCGATGTACTCGTCGAGCCCGATCTCGTCGGCGCCGACGACGACGCGCGACGGCGCCTTCGGATGGGCGCCCATCCAGAGCTCGGCCATCGGCCTGTCCGCGCCGTTGTCAACGCCGTAGAGCTCGGCGAGCGCGTCGGTCGATCCCCAGGCGTAGTCCTGTATCGTGTTCTCCAGCCGGTGCAGCATGTGCTTCGATCATACGGGCGCCGATCCTCGCGGTCAATCGCCGCCCGGCGCGGACCCCGCGAAGGCCCGTCGCCGTTTGCCGCTGCGGGCCGATCCATGGTACGGTTCGGCGGATCATGAGTAGTCTCGAATCGCTTGCCAGCTCCGCGGATACGCTCGCCAGCGCGCTCCGCCCTATCCTGCCCTCGGCGCGTCCCGAGCGGTTTCACACGCTCGTCACGCGCCTGCGCGACGAGCTCGGCGTGGCCGGCAGCGCCGGCCTCTGGCTCGCCTCCGCGCCCGGGCGGACCGAGCTCGCCGGGAATCACACCGATCACAACCGCGGGCGCGTGCTCGCCGCTTCGGTCGCCCTCGACTCCATCGCCGCCGTCGCCCGGCGCGACGACGGCGTCGTTCGCCTCGCGAGCGAGGGCTTCCCCCTCGTCGAGGTGGACGTCACCGACACGTCCGTCCGGGAAACCGAGCGCGAGACCACGGCCGCGCTCGTACGAGGCATGGCCGCCGGATTCGTGCGCGACGGGTACGACGTCTGCGGATTCGACGCCACGGCGAGCTCGACGGTGCTCGCCGGCTCGGGGCTCTCGTCGTCGGCGAGCATCGAGGTGCTGATCGGCGCGATCTTCGACGCGCTCGCCAACGACGGTCGCGTCGGCTCGACGAAGGTCGCGCAGATCGGCCAGTTCGCCGAAAACACCTACTTCGGCAAGCCGAGCGGTCTGATGGACCAGGTCGCCTGCGCGACCGGCGGCGTGGTCGCGATCGACTTCGCCGCAGACGAGCCGCGCATCGAGCGCGTCGACGCCGACTTCGCCGCCGCGGGGCTCTCGCTGCTCGTCGTGGATACCGGCGCCAACCATGCCGATCTCACCGACGAGTACGCGGCGATCCCGGCCGACATGCGCGCGGTCGCCGCGGCGCTCGGCGGCGAGGTACTGCGCGACGTCGATGCCGCGACGTTCTTCGCCGCCGCCCCCATGCTGCGCCGGGAGGTGGGCGACCGCGCGGTGAGCCGTGCGATCCACTACTACGACGAGAACGCGCGCGTGGACCGGATGGTGCGCGCGCTGCGCGAGGACCGCGTCGACGAGTACCTCGCCCTGATGGCCGACTCCGGTCGTTCGTCGGGGATCTACCTTCAGAACTGCGTGCCGGTGAAGAACCCCGGGGAGCAGGGCGTGGTGATCGCGCTCGCGCTCACCGAGCACTTTTTCGCCGACGCCGGACTGCGCAACGGCGTGCACGGCGCGTGCCGCGTGCACGGCGGCGGCTTCGCGGGGACGATCCAGGTCCTCCTCCCGTCCGACCGTGTCGACGCGTACACCTCGTTCATGTCCGAACACCTGGGAAACGAAGCGGTCACACCGCTCGAAATACGAAATCTCGGCGCACTCGCTGCGCCGGCCTGAGAGGGATCGATCTATGAGCACGTCACCACTGCAACGTATCCGTTACACGTACGAGCCGAAGCTGCCCGTCTCGCTGCGCGGACAGCTCGCGAGCGCCGGCATCGAGTTCGGCCCGCCGACCGAGAGCGTCGGAAACCAGTCGGACCTCAAGCAGCAGTTCAGGCACACGTACGGCAAGCCGGTCGCCCGCTTCGTCGAGGGCACCGGAGAGGAGACGCCGGAGACGACACCGACGACGGTGGGAGTGGTGCTCTCCGGCGGCCAGGCGCCGGGCGGGCACAACGTCATCGCCGGTATCTTCGACGCGCTGAAGGCGCTGAACGCCGGGTCAAGGCTCTTCGGCTTCCTCGGCGGCCCGGGCGGCATCCTCGACGATTCGGCGATCGAAATCACGCCGAGCTTCGTCGACGAATACCGGAATACCGGCGGGTTCGACATGATCGGATCGGGCCGGACGAAGATCGAGACGCCCGAGCAGTTTCAGAAGGCGCTCGACGTCTGCGGCGCCCGCAAGCTCGACGCGCTCGTGATCATCGGAGGCGACGACTCGAACACGAACGCGGCGCTGCTCGCCGAGTACTTCGTCGACAAGGGCGCGGACATCCAGGTCATCGGCGTTCCCAAGACGATCGACGGCGACCTCAAGAACGAGAGCATCGAGGTCTCCTTCGGCTTCGACACCGCGACGCGCACCTACGCCGAGCTCATCGGCAACATCGAGCGCGACGCGGCGAGCGCGCGCAAGTACTGGCACTTCATCAAACTGATGGGCCGAAGCGCCTCGCACATCGCGCTCGAGTGCGCGCTGCTGACGCAGCCGAACGTGTGCATCATCAGCGAGGAGGTCGCCGAGCGCCAGCTGACCATCGACGCGATCGTCGACACGATCGTGGAGACCGTGAAGCGGCGCAGCGACAACGGCGAGAACTTCGGCGTCGTGCTCGTCCCGGAGGGGCTGATCGAGTTCATCCCGGAGATGAAGCAGCTCATCCGCGAGCTCAACACGCTGCTCGCGACGAACGCCGACTACTTCTCCACGCTCAACACCTACGAAGACCAGTCGGAATGGGTGAACAAGCGCCTCAGCCGCGATTCGTCGTACGTGTTCAGCTCGCTTCCCAACTCGATCCAGCGGCAACTGCTCATGGACCGGGACCCGCACGGAAACGTGCAGGTCTCGCGGATCGAGACCGAGGCGCTGCTCGTCGAGCTCGTCGACGAGCGCCTCGACGAGATGAAGACCCGCGGCGAGTTCGACGGGAAGTTCAGCGCGCTGACCCACTTCTTCGGCTACGAGGGCCGCTGCGCCTTTCCGTCCAACTTCGACGCCGACTACTGCTACAGCCTCGGCTACGCCGCGTGCGTACTCATCAACGCGGGGCTCACCGGCTACCTCGCGTCGGTACAGGAGCTCGCGAAACCGGCGAGCGAGTGGAAGGCAGGCGGGATCCCGCTGACCTCCATGATGAACATGGAGGAGCGCCACGGCTCGATGAAGCCGGTCATCCGCAAGGCGCTCGTCGAGCTCGACGGCGCACCGTTCAAGCGCTTCGCCGCGCACCGCGAGGAGTGGGCGCTCAAGACCTCGTATACCTTCCCGGGAGCGATCCAGTACTACGGGCCGGCGGAGATCTGCGACGCGCCGAGCATGACGCTGCGGCTCGAAAGCGGCGAGCTGTAGACCCGAACGCACCTGTCGCAGGCGCCGCTCACGAAGAGTCCGCCTGCCGGGTTGCCGCGTAGCGGAGTCGCAGGAAGGTGAACGCGGGCATCGCGACCTCCAGCTTCGACTGCTCGCGCTCCCGTTCCCCGGGGGTCGTCTCTGCGAGGTGACGCTCGAACTGCATCTGAGCGTAGGCGAGCTCGCTCATGAGCGTCTCGTCATCGTAGGTCTCGAGCGGCGTCGAGATTCCGGCGTCGCTCCATCGGGGCACGAGGTCGCGAAGGCGGTGCTCGACCTGCATCAGTTCGTCGGTACGGCTCATACTTCCTTCCCGGTCCACGCGCTCACGGGCGGCGGCGAACCAGGTCAATAAGCAGGAACCGTGCCAGGTCAGGCGCTTCAGAAGCCCCGTTCATCCCCGTCCCGGCGGACTCCGGCGTCCGGAGAGCAGGACGTCGATGCAATGTGCATGCCGCGATGCGATTCTGCATGGGACCGGCGGGCAGGTCGCGGTCGTCTATCGGCAGGCCGCGAGCAGCCCCATCCGTTCTTCGACGCTGAACTCGTAGGGGTTCGCCTTGTTGCCGCCCGCTCGCGCGACCTTCTCGACGGTCTCGTCGTCGAAGCCGTACTCCCCGAGCGCGGGCAGCGCCCCGACTCTGGCGAACTCGTTGAGCCGCGAGACGAGCATCTGGATCTGGTCTTCGAGCGTCCCCGTCGATCGGCCGGAGATCGCCCGCCCGGCGGCGGCGTACTTCCCGAGGACGCCGAGCGCGTCACGGCGACCCGATACCGCGTGGACGGTCCGCTCGACCGCGAGCGGCAGCAGTCGTCCGCAGAAGACGCCGTGCGGCACATCGGTCACCGCACCGGCCGCCCCGGCGAGCCCGTGAACCGTCCCGAGCCCGGCGTTCGCGAGGCAGACGCCGGAGAGGTACGCCGCGTAGGCCATGTCGGCCCTCGCCTCCAGATCGGTGTCACCGCGCTCGACGGCGCGCAGGAAGCTCCGCCCGGCGGCGGCCAACCCGTCGAGCGCGAGCGCGTCGGTGAACGCGCTCGCTCCGGTGGAGACGTACGCCTCGAGGAGCTGGGTGATCGCGTCGAGCCCGCTCGCCGCGGTGACGCGGCGGGGACACGAGAGGTGCAGCGAGGGGTCGATCAGCGCAACGTCGGGTACGAAGTTCTCGTGGCGCAGCGACTTCTTGAAGCCGTCCGGACCGGGCCTCGAGAGCACCGCGTTCTTCGTCGCCTCCGAGCCGGTGCCGGCGGTCGTGGGTACCGCCACGAAGGGCAGCGACTCGCCGCGAGGCGAGCGGGTTCCCACGCCTTCGAGAACGTCGGTGATCGACCCGCGCTCGCACAACGCCACCGCGACCGCCTTTCCGGTGTCGATCGCGCTTCCCCCGCCGATGGCGACGACCGCCTGCGGCGTCCCGCCGTCCGCCTCGCTCGAAGAGCCTGCGATCGCATCGACGACGTCGGGCGATGCCTCGCGGTAGGGGCCGCGCGGGGCGGCGAAGGGGTCGTTGTCGTCGGGGAGCCGGTCGTATCTCGCGACCGAGACCGTGATGTCCGCGTCCCAGAGCGCGGTGAGAAGCCCGTCGCGGGTCTCCGTATCCGCGAGCGCGGAGCGGCTGGCGACGAGGAGCACCCGGCTCGCCGAGTGGTGCGCCAGAACGCCCGGCAGCTCGGCGAGGCGACCGTCTCCGAAGAGGAGCCGGGGCGTTCGCGTGGCCGTAAAGCGTTGCATAATCGCAGTATAACAAAAAACTCACAGGAGTATCGGTGCTTTGGCGGCTTTTCCGGTTGTGGTTGCGCCACGATCAGAGTATGATATACTCGTTTCACACCTTACGTGAAAGGGTATCAATTTCTGCTAGGAGGATAGGATATGAAGAAGGTTGCCCTCATCTTCGCGGCACTGCTCATGCTTCTCCCTCTCGCAGTGAGTGCTCAGGTCATCGTAGAAGATGACTTCGAGACTCTCGGCGAGTGGACCCCTGGTTTCGGTGAGTGGGGCATCCGCGGCGGCATGCTGATTCAGCGAGACACGGACACCGGACTCGCACGAGCCATCCGCATGGTCCCTCAGCGCGGCGAGTTGGAATACTCGTTCAAAGTGCGCTACGAGGCCGGCGGATTCGAGGATCAGACCGCGCTGCGCAACAACCAGCTGCACGCGGGCTTCGGCATGCACGTCGGCGTTGAAAATCCGCCTCGTGCAGGACAGCCCGCCTGGGGCGCCGGGGAGTCCTACCTGCTGTGGCTCAACCTGGACACCCGTCGCGACGTCATGAGCGATGCGCCCGAGCACTTCGGCTTCCGCGGTCAGGTCTACGCGAGCGAGTCGAACGCCGCGATGAGCCTCAGCCCGTACAACGTGGACATCCAGGCCGAGCTCGCGACTATTGGCGTCGACATGGGCGTGAACGACCTCGGTCGTTTCCTCGGCGAGCTCATTCCCATGAAGATCCGCGTCAACTACGACACGGGCCGCATCATGGTCATGGACCCGACCAATCCGTCGCTCTGGTTCTACTTCGACGTCGATCCGTCGGTGCTGGACGGCGACTACATCGCGCTGCGAACGAACAGCCTCGCGCTGAGCTTCGCCGACTTCATGGTCACCCGCCGATAACAGTTTGGCGATGTGACCGGGTACGATGTACACTGGGCTGTCTCCCGGAGGGAGACAGCCTTTTTTTATCCAATGAGTGAGGACGCATGAAACCAACGATTCCACAGGTGCTCGCAGAAATCGCCGAGGAGTATCCCGACTATCCGGCACAGATGTCGAAGGACGAGAACGGCGTGTTCCAACCGCGGTCGTACCGCGACTTTCGCGCGACGGTCGAACGATTCGCCGCAGGCCTCAAGAGCATGGGCATCGAGCGGGGAGACCACATCGGACTGATTTCCGAGAACCGGGCCGAGTGGTTCATCGCCGATCTGGCCATCCTGTCGATCGGCGCTGCCGACGTGCCGCGGGGCAACGACACGGTACCGCGCGACGTCGCCTACATTCTCGGGTTCGCCGAATGCGAGGTGGTGTGCGCGGAGGATCTCGCGCAGGCGCGGAAGATCCTGTCGGTGCGCGACGAGATCGGCACGCTCAAGACGATCGTCGTCCTCGACCCGACCGAACCGCTCGACGAGCTGCGCGACGAGGCAGGATCGATCGGCATCCGATCCATCTCGGACGTCTACGAGGACGGAGACGCCTACCTCGCCGATCACCCCACCGCGGTTACCGACGAGGTCGCGAAGGGCGAAGAGAACGACACGGCGACGGTGATCTTCACGTCGGGCACGACCGGCACCCCGAAGGGCGTGATGCTCACCCACCGGAACTTCCTTCACCAGGTGAAGCACGTGCCGGATCTCATCGACGTGGGCCCGGGCGACATCTGGCTCTGCGTCCTCCCGGTGTGGCACAGCTTCGAGCGCATCATGCAGTACGTATCGCTCGGATCCGCGTCCGCGCTCGCCTACTCCAAGCCGATCGGGAAGATCATGCTGGAGGACTTCCAGAAGGTCCGGCCCACCTGGATGGCCTCGGTGCCGAGGATCTGGGAGGCGATCATGGCCGGCGTCTACCGGAACGTGAAGACGCAGAGCAAGGTCAAACAGGCGCTCTTCCACTTCTTCGTGAGCCTGGGAAGCACCCACGCGCACATCGACGACATGCTCAAGGGCCGGCTGCCCCGCTTCACCAGACGCAACCGGATCGTGGACGCGGTGGGCGCGTTCCTGCCCTGGCTTCTGATGTGGCCGCTGCGCGCGCTCGGGAACGCGCTCGTGTTCGGCAAGATCAAGGGCCGGCTGGGCGGCCGGTTCGTCGCGGGAATCTCCGGCGGAGGGGCGCTGCCCTCATCGGTGGACGCGTTCTTCCAGGCCGCGGGCATCCTGCTGCTCGAAGGATACGGACTCACCGAGACCGGACCGGTGCTGGGCGTGCGCGACCAGCACCACCCGGTGCCGTCAACGGTCGGACCGGTCTTCCCGGGGACCGAGATCCGCATCCTCGACGAGGCCGGCAAGCCGCTTCCTCCCGGCCACCAGGGTCTCGTGATGGCGCGCGGTCCGCAGGTCATGAAGGGCTACTACCGCCAGCCCGACGAGACGGCCCGGATGCTCGGCGAGGACGGATGGCTCAACACCGGGGACCTGGGCATGCTCACCTGGGACAACGAGCTGAAGATCACCGGGCGTGCGAAGGACACGATCGTCCTGCGCGGCGGCGAGAACGTCGAGCCCCTGCCCATCGAGCAGAAGCTCACCGAGAGCCCGCTCATCGACCATGCGATCCTGCAGGGACAGGACCAGCGGATCCTCGGCGTGCTGATCGTGCCGAACCCGGACGCGCTGCTGCAGATGGCGGTCGAACGCGGCATCGTGGACAAGAACGCGACCTACGACGTCTCGCTGCTCTCCGACGACCGGATTCAGGAGGCGATCGGCGACGTCGTGAGGGAGCAGGTCAGCGCGAAGAACGGGTTCCGTCCGTTCGAACGGATCGGACGCTTCAAGCTGATCGCCGGCCCGCTGTCGGTGGGAGACGAGCTGTCGCAGAAGCAGGAAGTGAAGCGCCACGTCATCGCCGACAAGTACGAGTCGGAGATCGCCGAGCTCTTCGAAGACGTGTAGCAGCCGCGGCGTCCGCTACCCCGAGACCCGGCGCAGCTCGCGCACGATGTGCACCATCGCCATCGTGTCCATCGCGCAGTAGCTCGTCAGGTCGGCGAGCAGCCTGGCGCGGGACTCGGGGTCGACCGCGGCCGCCTCTGCGAGGTACCGGTAGGCGAGGTTTGCGGTATAGCCGTCCTGCACCGCCTCCCCGGAGTAGTCGCGGCTCGTGAGAACCGGCAGAACGGTCTTCAGGCTCACCTTCCCGCGCTGCTCGTGGTGGTAGTAGCGAAACTCGTGAAACGGCTCGAGAAGATCCACGATCCTCGCGATGAGACGCTCCACGTCGTTCGCGCGCTCGGGAACGAGCTCCGCGAGCCGCTGCAGGATGCCGCGTTCGAAGCCCGCGCTGTACACGACGAGCGCCCCGCACTCCCCGGCGTCGGCGAGGAGACGGTCGAGCATCTCGACCCGTCCATCGACACCGGGCTCGGCCATGAAGGCCCGCTGGTCGAGCGAGCCGTCGCCGTACTCACGGTGCAGCGAGTAGAGGTACGGGATGTGCTCCCACGGCTTCACGCCTTCGAACGGCGGAACCGCCGTGCTGGTAGCCTCGAAATCGAGATAGCACACCGGATAGCTCAGCCGATCGAGGAACGCCCGAAGCTCGTCGGTGTCGACGTGCGGGCGCCGCTCGATCAGCGTCCTGCGCTGGATCTCCTGACGGGGGTGGTGGAGCCGGTCGACCGGCACCTCCGGGATCGTCGTGATCCCCTCCTCGAGTAGCTCCGCGATGAGCGATCCTCCACGGTGGAGGCTGCTGACGTGATCCACGTCTACATCGGGAACGTCGCGCGAGCAGACCGGGCAACTCTGCGGACGCTCACAGAGCGTGGCGCGGTAGCGAGCGAGGCTCGGGTCCTCCTCGAGCTCGGAGCGCAGCGCCTCGAGCTCGGCCTCCATCTCGCGGCGCATCTTCCGCACGCGCCCGGAGAGATCACGCTCGACGAACAGCTCCTCGAGGTCGAGCTCGCCGCCGCGTTCGTAGTTCCTGTTCACGTGCAGGAGCAGAATGCGGCGGGGACGCTCCCCGCAGCCGGCGAAGCAGTAGTCGACGAACGCCGCCTCCCGCAGGTACGCCTCCTTCACGCTCGTGCCCTCGCGCACGAGCAGCGCGGCCATGCCGTCGGGCTTCGTGGGATACCAGACGTCCGCGGCGGCCTCAAACGGCGCGTAGTAGCACCGCGCGTCGAACAGCGGCGCGTCGCCGGGCTCCGGGCCGTCGGATTCGGGCGCCGCCGGCCGGTCCGGGGCACCGTCGAGCGGCGCGGCCTCCACGCCGCGCGGGAACCGCAGCCGTGCGAGCCGGCGAACGCGTGACCGCTCCGAGGCGACCGGATAGAGCCGGTCGGCCTCGATCCGGGACGGCAACTCTTCGCCGCTCAGCTGCAGGTGCAGCGAGCGCGGACAGCGCCGGTAGAGCAGATAGTCGCTCGCGGTGATGCGCGGCTCAGATCCGCTCAAAGGTATCAAGGGCGATCTGCAGTTCCTCGTTGGTCGGCTGCACGACGATCGTCGTCGGCGAGTAGTCCATGGAGATGATGCCGCGCCGCGCTCCATTCTCCAGGTTCCTGCGGTAGTCCATGACGATACCCAGGTTTTCGAGCTGGCGACAGATCCGCTCGCGCATCCGCGTACCGTGCTCGCCCACACCGCCGGTGAATACGAGTGCGTCAACCTTCACGATGTTCGCCGCGTACGCGCCTATGTACTGGCGGACCTTGTGCGCGTAGACGTCGAGCGCGTCGGCGGCGTTCCGGTCGCCGAGCTCCGCCGCCTCCTCGATATCGCGCAGGTCGTTCGAGATGCCCGACAGGCCCTTCATACCGCTCTGCTTGTTGAGCATCGTATTCAGCTCGTCCGGCGACATGCCGCGCTCGAGGAGGAAGAAGATGATCGCCGGGTCGATGTCGCCCGAGCGCGTACCCATCACCAGGCCCTCGAGCGGGGTGAATCCCATGGAGGTGTCGATCGACCGGCCGTTCTTGATCGCGGTGACCGAACAGCCGTTACCGAGGTGGCAGGTGATGAGATTCGTGTTGTCGGGCGAACGCTTGAGGAGCTCGACCGCGCGCGTCGCGACGTACCGGTGACTCGTACCGTGGAAGCCGTACCGCCTGATGCGGTACTTCTCGTAGAGCTCGCGGGGCAGCCCGTAGAGGTAGGCGGCCGGGGGAATGGTCTGATGGAAGGCGGTGTCGAAGACCGCGACGTGCTTCTGCTTCGGGAAGACCGCCCTCGCCTCGCGGATGCCGGTGAGGTTCGCCGGATTGTGGATGGGCGCGAGCTCGATGTTCTTCTCGATCGCCGCCTCGACCTCTTCGTCGATAACGACCGACGCGGAGTACGACTCGCCGCCGTGCACGACGCGGTGCCCCACGCCTACGATCTCGTCGAGCGACTCGACGATGCCGTTGTGCTCGTCGGTCAGCGCCTCGATGACGAGCTCCATCCCCTGCTTGTGGTCGGCGATGTCCACCTCGCGCTCGTACGTCCCGTTGACGCCCTCGTGCGAGATCGACCCGTCGGCGATGCCGATTCGGTCGACGAGCCCCTTGCCGAGGCTGGTCTGGGCCGGCATCTCGTAGACTTCGTACTTCAGGGACGAAGAGCCGCAGTTGATGACGAGAATCTTCTGCCCTGGTTCGCGGGTTTTTGCCATGCGTTTCTCCAATCGGGTGTGGTTTGACTCTACAAGTTTGCCGGTGCCCTGTAAACCAATCGCGACGATCAGCTTCCCGGGGACGGGCTGCGGTCGGACCGGCGTACCGGCGCCGAATTGCCGCCCGCGCGAGAGAACAGTAGACTCCCTGCATGCCCTCCCACGTGAGCCATCTGCTCTACGCCGAGGAGATTCTCTCCGGCAGCGACCACGCGCACCGGCTCGCGGCGATCCTCGAGCGCCCGGCGCACGCGTACCTCGCGCTCGGCGCGCAGGGACCGGACATCTTCTACCACAACCAGCGCCGCCGTCCCACCGGGATCGGCTACGGCTCGCTCATGCACCGGCGCGGCTACGGATCGGCGGTTGCCGCGATGTGGGAGCACGCCCGGGCGTCGGGCGCGCCGGCCGACTCGTGGCAGGCCGCGTGGGTGCTCGGATTCGCCTCGCACGCGATCCTCGATCGGCACACCCACCCCTACATCAACGCGCACGCCGGCTGGGTGGAGCACGGCAGCCCCGACAGCGAACGCTACCGGTCGATGCACCCCTTCCTCGAGCGGCTCATCGACGTGGAGCTCTCGCGCCGCCGACGCGGAGTCCACCCGAACGATCTCGACTTCTACTCGCAGGTCACCTGCGGCGACGACCCTCCACCGCCGTGGATCGACCTCATGGCCGCCGCGCTTTCGGCGACCTACCGCAAGGCCTCATCCGACGCGCACCTGCGCGAGCGGCTGCAGAACGCGTACCTGGACACGATGGGCTACTACGCGTTCACGAATCGGGTCGACCAGGGCTACCTCGAGGCCGCGGTGCGTCGCGAGGACGCCGGCGAGATCGGCAGTCGATGGATGAGCATCGTTCACCCGCCGGAGGTCCCCGCCGACCTCGACGTCCTGAACCTTGACCACACGCCGTGGCCTCATCCGTGCTCGACCTACGAGGAGAGTACGGACAGCTTCGTAGACCGCTACGATGCGGCCGTCGCAGAGGGCGTCGCCGTCGTGAACCGGGTCGTCGAAGCGTGGGAGCTCCCCGCGTCGTCCGGGTACGGCGAAATCGAGCACGCGGTCGCGAACTGGAATCTCTCCGACGGCAGACCGACCGAGCGACCGTGCCACAAGCGTCACGCCGTTCCCCTGCCCCTGCGCGAGCTTCAGGATCGTATCAGAGCGTCGGTCCGCGACGGTAACGGCGGGCGCCTCGGGTAGGCTATCTCGCGAGGGGATTGAGGTGTTCGGCGAGCGTGTCGCCGAGGACGTTGAAGCTGAGAACCGTGGCCGCGATCGCGAGCCCCGGGTAGACGGCGAGCCACGACCCCTCGAAGAGGTAGTTCCTCGCGTCCTTGAGCATGAGCCCCCAGCTCGGATTCGGCGGCTGCGTTCCCAGGCCCAGATACGAGAGGCCGGCCTCGATGACGACGGCGAGCGCGAAGGTGACCGAGCACTGGACGATGAGATCGCCGAGCATGTTCGGCACGATGTGCACCGCCGTGATCCGCCACATCGGCGTGCCGAGCGCCCGGGCGCTCTCGACGAACCCCTCGGTCTTCAGCGACAGGGTCTCCGCGCGAACCAGTCTGGCGAACACCGGAGAGAAGACGACGCCGATCGCCGCCGTGACCTGGGGCAGCCCGTACCCGAAGACCGTCACGACCGCGATGGCAAGGAGGATCGTCGGAAACGAGAGGATCCCGTCCATCAGCAGCATGAGCGCCCCCTCGACCCGGGCTCCCGCGAGCCCGGCGACGAGACCGATCACGAGGCCGAGCGCGAGCGCGATGGACACCGACACGAGTCCCACGAGAAGCGCGGCCCTGCTCCCCCACACGATCCGCGAGAAGACGTCCCGGCCGAGGTCGTCGGTACCGAGCAGATGACCGGCCGAGCCGGGCGGGAGCAGACGGGAGTCGTAGTCCTGATCGGTCGGATCGTAGGGCGCAACGACCGGCGCCGCGAGCGCCGTCACGGCGAGCGCGACGATGTAGAGGAGCGCGACGCCCATCAACACCGTCCGTGTCCATACCCCGCCGTGCCGCCGGTCTGCTCGAGCCGCCCCCGGCGCGGGGCCGGAACCGCCGCTACTCACCGATCTCGACGTAGCGGAAGTCGAACGTGTCGAGCTTCGCATCCTGATGGAATCCGCTGACGTTACTGCGCATCGCGACGTACCGGTACGAGGTGCCCACGTAGACGTGCGGCACCTCGCGGGCCATGAGCTCGAGAGCCCGCCCGTACAACTCGCGACGACGCTCAACGTCGACCACCCGCTTCGCCTGCGCGATGGCCCGGGCAGCTTCCGCGTTCTCCCAGTTCACGTAGTTCTCTTCGGCCACGCCGTACCCGTCGAGCCGGCCATCCGGGTCGAGCTTGCCCGTATGGCCGATGACGGTAAAGTCGTAGCCGCCGCCCACGTAGACGTCGTTGATCCAGGTCGACCAGTCGACGAGTCGCAGCTCCACGTCGATGCCCACGTCCTCGAGCATCTCCTGGTACATCTCGCCGGCGCGCACGTGCGGCTCGTAGATCTCCGGGAGCGCCATCACGAGCGGTTCGTCGAGCTCGACACCGCTCGCCTCGAGCGTCTCCCTCGCGCGCGCGGGATCGTACGCGTAGAGATCGGTGTAGTCGACGTAGTACGGGTCGCTGATGTCCATGAAGGTCCCGACCGGCTCTCCCCCTCCGTAGGCGATGTCCATCACCGCCTGCCTGTCGATCGCGTACGCGACCGCGTGCCGGAAGTCGAGATCGTCGAGCGGCGCGCGCGCGGTGTTCATCGCGAGCACCATGACGAGCGCCGAGAGGTCTTTCCTCACGTACACGTCGGGGTTCGACTCGAGCATGGGCCGATCCTGCGAATTGACCGAGTCGACCGCGTGCAACTCACCGCTGAGCAGCCCCTGCACCTGCACCGAGGTCTCCGGGATGATGTTGATCACCACACCGTCCACACGCGGGTGGCCGTCCATCCAGTACTCGTCGTTCTTCTCCATCGTGATCCGGCTGTCGCGAACCCACTCGACGAAGGCGAACGGTCCGGTGCCCACCGGCTCGCTCGCGAAATCGTGGCCCGACTCGATGAGCGACTCGGGCAGGATCGCCCCCCAGCCGGAGGCCATGGACGCGAGCAGCGGCGCGCTCGGTTCGGACAACCGGAACACGACCGTGGAGGAGTCCGGTGTTTCGATGGCCTCGATCGCGGCGAACTCCGGCGCCTTCGGCGAGGCGGTCTCCGGGTCGACGAGCCGCTCGAAGGTGGCTTTGACGTCTGCTGACGTGAACGCGTCTCCGTTGTGAAAGCGCACCCCGTCGCGCAGCGTGAACGTCCACACGAGGCTGTCGTCGGAGACCTCCCAGCCCTGCGCGAGAGCCGGCACGAGCTCTCCGCTGCGATCGGGCTCGACGAGCGTGTCGTAGAAGCTGCGGATCGTCTGAAAGGTGAGCGTACCGGATGTGGTATGCGGGTCGAGCGTGTCCGGATTGCCCGACAGGCCGAACTGCAGTATCTCCTCCCGTCCGCCTTCTTCCGGGAGCCCGGTGGCCCCCGCGAACGCGCCGACGACCAGCATCGCGATCAATGCCAGTGCGGTAGTGCGAAATCGGTTCATCGGTTCCCCCCTGAGAGCGTGTCGCCGATGACACGCCGGTCGTGATAGTGCGGCGAGCTCCCGAACAGCGTCCGGGTGTACTCCGCCTGCGGTTTCTCGAGCAGTCTTTGCGCCGGAGCGAGCTCCACGAGCTCACCCCGCCTCATCACCCCGATCCGGTCGCTGAGGTAGCCGACCAGATTGAGGTCGTGAGAGATGAAGATATAGGTAAGGCCGAGTCGCGTCTTGATATCCACGAGAAGATTGAGGATCTGCGCCTGGATCGAAACGTCGAGGCTGCTCACCGGCTCGTCGAGGATGAGCAGATCCGGATCCACGGCGAGCGCCCGCGCGACGACGATACGCTGCTTCTGACCGCCGGAGAACTCGTGAGGGTAGCGGTCCATGCGCTCGCGCTCGAGACCCACGAGCTCGAACAGCTCGGCCGCGCGCTCCCGCCGTTGGCGCGCGGGTATGCCCTGCGCGATCATTCCTTCTTCGACCGCACGCCCGACTCTGAGGCGCGGGTTGAGCGCACCGTGCGGGTCCTGGAAGACGATCTGCGCCCGGTCCCGGAAGCTCAGGAGGTCCCGCCCGCGAAGCCGCGCCACGTCGGCGTCGTCGAACCGCACCGTGCCGGACGTCGGTGGGTCGAGATAGAGGATCGCGCGTGCGAGGGTGCTCTTGCCGCTCCCGGATTCTCCCACGATACCGAGTATCTCCCCCACCTCCACCGAGAAGCTCAAGTCGCGAACCGCGTGCACCGTTCTCGGGCTCGTCTCGAGGAGCGAATGGCGACGGTGCACCTTGTTCAGGTCGGCGACCTCGAGTAACGGTGTCATGGCGGGGAGCCCTCCTCGGTGAGCGTTCCGCGCACGCGCTCGGCGCCGCGATGGCACGCGCTGCGGTGAGCCTCGCGGTAGGCGACGAGCGCCGGCACCTCGCGCGCGCATCGGTCGACGGCGATCGGACACCGCGGGTGGAAGGCGCAGCCGGCCGGAACGGCGGATGCATCGGGAACCCTCCCCGGGATCGCGCGAAGCGGCTCGCCGCGGCGCTCCGGGCTCGGGATCGATTCGAGCAGAAGCTCGGTATAGGGGTGCACGGGCCAGGCGAAGAGCTCGCCCGACGACGCGGTGTCCACGACGCGACCGGCGTACATGACCGACACGTGGTCGGCCGTGCTCTGGACGAGCCCAAGGTCGTGGGAGATGAGGACGATCGCCATACCCAGCTCTCGCCGCAGCCGGTCGAGCAGGTCGAGGATCTGCGCCTGGACGGTCACGTCGAGCGCCGTCGTCGGCTCGTCGGCGAGCAGGAGAACCGGGTCGCACGAGATCGCGAGCGCGATCAGCGCCCGCTGCTTCATGCCGCCGGAGAGCTCGTGCGGGTACGCGTCGAGCGACGTCTCGTCGAGGTCGACGAGATCCATCAGCGCGGCCGCCCGTTTCCGCCGCGCTCGCCGGTCCAGCCCGAGGTGCAGCGCGACCGCCTCGCCGATCAGCCTGCCGATCGTCATGGCCGGGTTGAGGTACTTCGCGGGCTCCTGGAAGACCATGGCGATCCTGCGGCCCCGCAGGCGGCGCAGATCGTCCGGGCGCCGCGCCTCGAAGGTGTGCCCGTCTATCTCGAGCCGGTCCCACGAGAGCGACGCGTTCCGTGGCAGGAGCTGGACGATCGCCTTCGAGGTGACGCTCTTCCCGGAGCCCGATTCGCCGACGATCGCGTGGATCTCGCCGGGATCGACCCGGAGGTCGAGCCCCCGGACCGCCCGAATTCCACCTGGAAAGCTCACGTGGAGGTTGGAGAGCGAGAGGATCGGTCCGCCCATCATCCCACCCGGATCCTGGGGTTGACCGCGCTGTAGAGCACATCCGCGGCGAAGTTGATCGACGAGAAGATCACCGCGACGAAAACGACTCCGGCCTGGATCACGGCGAAGTCGCGCTGCTGGATCGCGCTCAGCAGCAGCCGCCCCACCCCCGGCAGCGAGAAAACCTGCTCGATGATGATCGTACCCCCCAGCATGTACCCGAACTGGATCCCGGCGATCGTGATGACCGGCAGGAGCGCGTTCTTGAGCACGTGCCGGTACCGGATGCTCGAGCGACGCAACCCCATCGATTCCGCGGTGACGACGTACTCCCGGTCGAGCTCGTCGAGCGTCGAGCCGCGCACGTAGCGAACCAGCAGCGCGCTGCGCCCGAGCCCCAGCGCGACGGCAGGGAGGACGAAGTGGCGCAGCGTATCTGCGCCGAAGAGCGGGAACCACTGCAGTCGTACCGAGAACACGAGCAGGAGCAGGATTCCGATCCAGAACCCGGGCAACGCCATACCGAGTTGCGAATAGACCATCCCCGCGTAGTCGACCGGTCCCCACCGGTGCACCGCGGACAGCACCCCGACCGGGATCGCGACGGCGAGCGAGAAGACGAACGCGGAGACCGCGAGCACGAGCGTGAGCGGGAAGCGGGCGAGAATCAGCCGCATGGCCGGCTCGTCGGAGTAGAACGACTCGCCGAAGTCGAAGCGCAGAGCGTCCCAGAGCCAGTTCAGATACTGCAGGACGATCGGCTCGTCCGTTCCCATCCGGGCCCGGATCGCTTCGATCGACTCGGCGTCGGCGTCGAGGCCGGCCATGACCGCCGCGGGGTCGCCGGGTACGACGCGCACGAGGAAGAAGACGAGCGTTGCTATTATGAAGACGGTAAGCACGAGTCGCGCCAGGCGGCGTCGCACGAACCCGAGAATTTTCATACGCCAACCATAGCATTCCACCCCACTATTAGGGCATCGTTAAAGGTATGAAGATCGTCGAGAGATGGCAGCACCTGTGCGCCCGCGCGGCCGGTCAGGACGCGAGCAGCGAGCTCGTCGACGATCGCTACCGGTCGCTCGACCGCCTCTACACCGCCGAGGGTCGATCCTATCACACGTGGCGGCACGTAGCCGAGTGCTTCGAGTGGCTCGACCGCTACGAGCGCGCGCATCCGCTCGACCCGGACGCGCGATGGTGCCTCGAGTACGCGATCTTCTACCACGATGCCGTCCACGAGGCCGACCGCGCTGACAACGAGGAACGCAGCGCCGCGCTCGCCGGGCAGGAGCTCGCGCCCCTCGGTCTGAGTCGCGACCTCGTCGCCGACGTCGCGACGCTCGTTCGCGCGACCGACCACATCCACAGCGGGGAGCCGGTGGTCCCCGAAGGCGCCTCCGACCGTGCGGCGAGGCTCTCGCCGGTCGTGCGCGACATCGATCTCGCGATCCTCGGCGCGCGGACCGAACGGTTCGACGAGTACGAGCGCCAGATCCGCGACGAGTACGCGCACCTCCACGAACGCGAGTTCCGTGCGCGACGGGGCCGGGTGCTGCGGAGCCTTCTCGCGCGCGAGGCGATCTACACGACGCAGTTCTTCGCCGCCCGGCTGGAGGCCGCCGCGCGGGCGAACCTCGAGCGTGTGATCGATCGGTTTTACTCGGATTCATCCCGCGGCTATACTTGAGAAATGGCTCCCATCCACTCCGCCCTGTTCACCGATCTCTACGAGCTCACGATGATTCAGGGGTACCGCAAGTTTCACGAGAACCACGACGTCGTGTTCGACATGTTCTTCCGCCGGCCGCCGTTCTCTGGCGGTTTCACCGTCTTCGCCGGCCTCGACGACCTGATCGACCGGATCGAGCGGTTCCGTTTCACCGACGAGGACATCGCCTACCTCGAGACGGTCGGACTGTTCGAGGCCGACTTTCTCGAGTACCTGCGCGAGTTCCGCTTCTCCGGCAAGCTCTTCGCGATGCGCGAGGGGAGCATCGTGTTCCCCGGCGAACCGCTGATCCGCGTGCAGGCGCCGCTGGTCGAGGCACAGCTCATCGAGGGGATGCTGCTCAACACGATCAACTTCCAGACGCTCATCGCGACCAAGTCGGCGCGAGTCTACTGCGCGTCCAACGGCGGTCTCGTGCTCGAGTTCGGTCTGCGGCGGGCTCAGGGCCAGGACGGCGCGATGAGCGCGACTCGCGCCGCCTATATAGGCGGGGCGGCGGCGACCTCCAACACGCTCGCCGGCCGAGTCTACGGTATTCCGGTGAAGGGCACGATGGCGCACTCGTGGGTCATGGCGTTCGGCTCCGAGCAGGAGAGCTTCGACCGCTACGCCGAGCTCTACCCCGACTCGACGATTCTGCTGATCGATACGTACTCCACGCTCGGCAGCGGCATCGAGTGCGCGATCGAAACGGGCAAGCGCATGAAGGCTCAGGGACACAAGATCGGCGTGCGACTCGACAGCGGCGACCTCGAGTATCTCAGCAAGGAGGTGCGCAGGCGTCTCGACGAGGCAGGCCTCGAGGATGCGACGATCACCGCGAGCAACGAGCTCAACGAGGAGATCATCCACCAGCTCATCACGTCGGAGAGCCCCATCGACAGCTGGGGGGTGGGTACGAACATGGTAACCGGGGGCGAAGACTCGGCGCTCACTGGCGTGTATAAGCTCGCCGCGAAGGGCGACGGCAACCTGCAGCCGACGATCAAGGTGTCGAACCAGCCGGCGAAGACGACGAACCCCGGCATCAAGCAGGTCTACCGCTTCCGCAACGCGTCGAACACGCCGCTCGCCGACCTCATCGCCCTGGAGAGCGAGGAGATCGACGAGGGTCGGCGGTACACGTTCAACCACCCGGATCTCAGCGCCCGGAGGTTCGAGATGGCCCACTACGCGTCCATCGAACCGCTGCTGCAGCCGAAGATGGACTCGGGCAGACGCGTCGCCGACCGGGTGCCGCTCAGCGAGCTGCGGGACTACTGCATCGCCTCGCTCGAGGAGTTCGATCATACGTTCAAGCGGATCATCAACCCGCACATCTACAAGGTCTCGCTCTCCGACTCGCTCGCGGAGATGAAGCGGGATCTGATCAGCCAGTACACGCAGGAGATCTAGTCGACGGCGCCGAGGGAACGCGCGGACACGGCCGACGCAGACGGCGCCCGGAGGAAGAAAGGGCCCGGAGGTCCGGCGGGGACGGACCCCCGGGCTGTTTTTACATCGGTGCGGGTTTCCCACACCACCTCGCACAGGTATGCACGAGGCGTGCCAGACGGGACTCTTTCGTCTATCTTGTTTTCCCAGAATGAATTAGCCAGACCACGAGCGCACCGGGCGTCGGCACCGGACATGCGTTCCGCATTGCGGCGCCGGCCGCCCATGCATCGTGCATAGGCGAGCGCAAGCGCGGATGCGCAGGCTATCGCGGCCCGCGCGCGAGTCGCCGACTGAGCGTGGATTGCGAGACGCCGAGCATGCGCGCGGCGGCCGTCTGGTTGCCGCCGGTCTTGTCGAGGGCCTCGGCGATGAGAAACTCCTCGGCCTCCTCGAGCGTCGGCAGCGGGCCCTGGTAGCTGAGGCGGGGCCCGTCGCTCCGCGCGATCGACTCGTCTGCGAGCAGCGGATGCGCGGCGAAGTCGTCGGCGGACAGCGCGCGTCCACGCGAACGGCTGACGACGTCGAACACGATCGCCTGGAGCTCGCGCACGTTGCCGGGGAAGTCGTAGCGCAGCAGGAGCCGATCGGCCCCGGCCGGCACCGGCTGAGGCTCGAATCCGAGCGACTCGTAGCTCTCGCGCGCGAAGTGCTCGAGCAGCACCGGGATGTCCTCGGGCCGCTGCCGCAGCGGCGGTATCTCGAGGTGGTGGCCCATCAGGCGGTAGAACAGGTCGCGCCGGAAGGTCCCGGCCTCCTGCCGTTCGCGCAGATCCGCGTTCGTGGCGGCGATGACGCGGGCGGTCGAACGCTCGGCGGTGTCGGAACCGAGCGGGTAGTACTCGTCCTCCTGAAGCAGGCGCAGCAGCTTCACCTGCGCACCGTTGTCCAGGTCGCCGATCTCGTCGAGGAAGAGCGTACCCCCGGTAGCCTGATCCACGAGACCGCGGCGGCTGGTGTCGGCTCCGGTGAACGCACCGCGACGATGACCGAAGAGCGTGTCGGAGAACACGGTATCGTCGAGGCCCGCGACGTTGACCGGCACGAACTGCCCCGACCGCCCACTCGCCTTGTGCGCGGCGCGGGCGACGAGCTCCTTGCCGGTGCCGCTCTCGCCGGTCACGAGCACCGAGCGCTGCGTGGGAGCGATCGTCTCGATGTACCCGAAGAGCTGCCGCATCGACTCGCTCGCGGTCACGATCTCCTCGAAGTGCTCGGGGTGGTCGATCTCGATGTCCTGTCCGCGCGTGGACAGCACGCGGACCTCGTTGTGAAGGTCGTGCAGCCGGACCGCGTGCGCGACCGAGTTGATGAGCCGATTCTCGTCGACAGGCTTCGTCATGAAGTCGAACGCACCGATCTTCATGCACTCGACCGCGACGTCCACCCGGTCCTCGAGCGTGAGGATGATGACCGGTACCTCCGGCCGCTCGGCCGCGATGCTCTCGAGCAGCTCGCGTCCGTCGATGTGCGGCATGTGGAGGTCGAGCAGGAGCGCAGCCGGCGGGTGCTCGAGTACCGCGTTGAGCACCCGGCGCGGGTCGGTAATGACGCGCCGCTCGAGCCATCCGGCTCCTTCGAGGATCGTACTGTAGGTCTCGGCGACGAGCTCGTCGTCGTCGACGATGAGTATGGGCTCAGTGCTCGCTGCCACGGTCCGCCTCGCTTCCAAAACGCTGCATGAACGCCCGGTCGATCCGGTCCTTCAGCTTCCACGCCGCCCGCGAACGACTCACCAGGTCGATTCCCGCGACGCGACGCCAGCCGAGCGCGCTGCCGTCGCCGAGGTTGAGCAGCAGCAGGTACCCGCGCTGCGGCCGAAACGGCTTCATGCGCGCAGGCTCCGCGTCGAGCGCCGCGCCCACGTTGTGCACGAGCACCGGCGACTGGCGAACGGCGAAGACGCCGGCACGCGCGAGCGGCCGCGGCGTGAACCAGACGCAATCGCCCGCGCCGAAGACCTCCGGGTGGCCCAGGCAATGGAGGTGCTCGTTGACCGCCATCGACCCGTCGGTGCCGACCGGCATCTGCGAATCGGCGAAGAGCCGGGAAGGAACGATGCCCGTTGCCAGGAGCACGACGTCCGCCGGTTCTTCGCCGGCGACGCTCACGACGCCGCCCGGCACCACCCGCCGCACGTAGTCGGCCTCGCGCACGCGGATACCCAGGCGGGTCAGCGCGCGAACCGCGGCACGGTCGGCGGAACGCGGGAAGCCGGGCAGCACCGATCGGCCCACGAGAAGGTCGAGCTCCACCGAAGGTCCCGAGACGTTCTGCGGCGCGCGCTCGCGCGCGAGACGGGCGAGGTTGGCGACCGACTCGACCGCCGCCGGACCGCCGCCGGCGACGACGATACGCAGGCGCCGTCCCTGCTCGGCGTGCAGCCGCTCCTCGAGGTGGCGGCGCAGCTCGAGCATCTGCGAAACGGGCTTCGCCGTGAAGACGCGCGGGCCTTCCGGGCCGAGCTCGTCCACCGCGACGGTGGGAGCGATCGAGCTGCCGGTGTTCACCGAGAGAACGTCGTAGGGGAGCCGCTCGCCGCCCGCGAGGTGCACCACCCGGTCCACCGGATCGATGCGCTCGGCGCGGTCGCGGACCCAGCCCACACCGCGCTCCTCGGCCATCTCGCGGATCGGGAAGCGGACCTCCTCGGGCGCGTACGTCCCGCCGAGCATTCCCGGTCCCATGCCGGAGTAGTAGTGGATCGGCTCGGGAGATACGAGCGTGACGCGGTGTCCCTTCTCGAGGAACCCGGGCGCGGCTTCGAGCAACGAGAGGTGGGCGTGTCCGCCGCCGAGCATGAGCAGGTGTCGTGACATAGCTTCCTTCCAGACCATACCATACATCACCGACTTCGCCAGTCGGTGTTTACCGTTCCAGTCAGGTTTGAGTACCTTATCGAGATGAAAAGCGCGATTGAATCGAAGAAAGCCGTCCTCGACCTGATCGGCGCGACGTGCACCTCGTGCGCGATCACCATCGAGCACGTGGGCAAGAGGTTCGACGGGATCAGCGACGTCTTCGTGGACCGCAGCACGAGCACGATCCAGGTCGAGTACGACGGAAACCAGGAGTCGCTCGACAAGCTCTGCGAGCTCGTGGACAAGATCGGATACGAGGCGACGATCAAGGCCACCGAGTAGGCGGGCGCGTCCCTACCCCTTCAACACCGCGACGGTCGCGTTCAGTTTGCTCAGCCGCTGCGCGAGCAGCCGAGCGAGGAAGATGCCGTAATGCGGCTGCGACTTGATGACGTTCACGAAGGACTTCTTCGGGATCATCATCAACACGCTGCGGCCCCGAGAGATGACCGTCGCGGATCGACGGTCGTTGAGCAGGAAGCTCATCTCGCCGAGGAACATGTCGTCCGGCGTCAGCGTGGAGATGAGCTTGCCGCCCGAGTAGATCTCGAAGCTCCCCGATACGATGTAGTAGAGATAGTTCGACTCCTCGCCTTCCTTGAAAACGACCTCACGATCCTGCACGACGCGCTCGGCCTGGTCCTCGAAGATGCCGGGGACCAGGTTGGTCTCGTTCGCCTGGTGGCTGAGCTCGAACCTCACTTCGTTACCGGCATCGTTGTAGCGCAGGTTCTCGATGTAGTAGTTGGTCATCTGGATGCCGTGACCGTGGAGGCTCAGGTTGACGTCGCCGTCGCCCGCCGCGACGCGGGAGCGCCAGTCGAAGCCCTCGCCCTCGTCGCGAACCGTGAAGTAGGAACGTTCCGGCGTGATGCGGTACGAGAAGTAGACGTGCTTGTCGGCGACGTCGGGTTCGCGGCTCTTCTGCCGGATCAGGTCGAGAATATCGCCGTGCTCGTCGAGCCACGCGCTCTTCTCGTCGTACGAGATATCGCAGTTGCCGTGCTCCACCGCGTTCATCAGCATCTCGAACAGCGCGACGTGCAGACGGTCGCGCTTGTCGCGGTTGATGTAGTTCGAGTTGTAGAGGTAGTTGCTGACCAAATTGGCGTAGGTCTTGATGTTGTACGGGTCGTTGTCCATGACGAATGAGCCCGAGATATTGCCGAGCAGGTAACTCTGCAGGTCGCGCTGGAAGATGATCCGCCGGTTCTGGACGAGGATGCGGAGCACCCGGAAGAAGCTGGAGACGAACTCGCCGCGGGGAATGAGGCTGATCACGTTCGAGTCGGGAAGGTGCTCTTCGAGCGACTTGAGGTCGTAGCGGCTGTGGACCGCGATGATTCCCCCGTAGTGGAGCCAGGGATCGGCCTTGATCTCCTCGAGGACCCGGATCGTGTCGATGTTCTGGTCCGAGAAGTTCACCAGGTTCACGTCGGGCAGCTCGTAGAGCAGGTACTCGAGCGCCTCGTCGGCCGACTCGATGAAAACGGGTATGAAGTAGTTGCCCAGCTTGCGGCAGATTCGGTCGACTCGATCGTTCAGCTCGGCGTCCGAGCTGATCACAGGCATCTTGCGCATGGAACTCGCCCCTTCGATCTACCTATCGGCTGAAGACGCCGTCAATCTTGAGCACCGACCGCGCGCCACACCTCCCGGATGGGCCGCAGCCGGTTCAGCGTATAGAAGTGGATGCCGCGAACGCCGTTCGCGAGCAGATCGGCGCACTGCTCGGCCGCCCAGTCCACACCCGCCCGCTCGATGTCGTCGTCCGCCTCGTAGCTCGTGATGCGACGGATAAGCGCCGCCGGGTACCTCGAACCGAGCGCGAGCGAGGGCAGCCGGTCGAAATTGGATCGAGAGGTGACCGGCATGATGCCCGCGATAATCGGGACGTCGATCCCGGCGATCGCGCAGCGCTCGCGGAAGTCGTAGAAGTCGCGATTGTCGAAGAAGAGCTGCGTGCAGATGTAGTCGGCACCCGCGTCGACCTTGCGTTTGAGATGCTCGATCTCGAGAACTCGATTCGGCGTCGCCGGGTGCCCCTCGGGAAAACCCGCGACCCCGATGGAGAAGTCGCCGTCGGTCGCGCGGAAGGTGCGAATCTGGGCGACGAGCTCGGAGGCGTACGAGTACTCGCTCGCACACGGCCCCTCGAACGACCGGGGCGGGTCACCTCCGAGCGCCATGATCCCGCCGACGCCGACTTCGGCGTACTTCGCGAGGATCGCATCGATCTCCGCGCGCGTGTGGCAGACGCAGGTGAGATGCGGGACGACCGTCAGAACGGTCTCCGCTGCGATGCGTCGCACGAGCTCGTGCGTCTGCTCGCGCGTAGTCCCTCCCGCGCCGTAGGTGACCGATACGAAGTCGGGGCCGAGGGGCTCGAACTTGCGTATGACGCGGAAGAGTCGATCCCATCCCTCGGGGGTCTTCGGAGGGAAGAACTCGAGGCTGAAGGTGGGGCGCTTCTCGTTGAGGATCCTGGCGACGTGCATCTGCTGAGTTCTACCCCGCTTCAGCTCTTCGCCGCAACCCGCGACGCGGTGTCGGCGAGATCGTCGAGCTCTTCAGCGGCGAGGCGCAGTGACATCGCCCGCGCGTTGCTCTCCGCCTGCTTTACCGACGACGCGCCGGGGATCGCGACCACGCTCGTCCCGTGGCGCTGCGTGACCCACGCGAGCGCGACCTGCGCCGGGGTCGCGTCGTGGCGTTCGGCGACCCGTCGCAGCGCGTCGATGAGCGGGGTCGTTCGTTCGAGCCCGGAGCTCTTGAACTGGCTGAGGTACTTCCGGGGTCCGCTCAGACCGGCGCGCGCCTCCTCGCTCTCGTGGAACTTGCCCGTGAGGATCCCCTGCTCGAGCGGCGAGTACGCGATGATCGTCACGCCCAGCTCCTGCGCCGCCTCGAGCACACCGTTCGTCTCGATACGCCGATCGAGGAGGCTGTAGCGCATCTGGTTGCTCGCGAGGCGCAGCCCCCGACGCTCGAGCGCCTCGTGAGCCTCGCGCATCCGCGTCGCGTTGAAGTTGCTCACCCCGACCGCGCGAATCGATCCGGACCCGGCGAGTGCGGCCATCTCGTCGATCTGCCGGTCGATCGACGAGAAGCTTCCGGGGTTGTGGATCTGGTGGAGCGTCACCGGATACGGTGCGAGGTGCCGCAGCCTGTCGGGAAAGGTCTTGCGGATATTGCCCGCGAAACGGAGGATCGGGAACCATTTCGTGGCGATGATCGCCTCCTGGCCCACGCCCGCCGCCTGAAGCGCCGTCGACAGCGCGGCTTCCGAACGCCCCTTGCCGTACGCCTCCGCGGTGTCGAACCAGTTCATCCCACCCTCGATCGCCGCCGCGACGATCCGGTTCACGACATCCTGGTCGATCGCCTTCCAGTAGAAACCGGCGAGTCCTGTTCCGCCTGAGAACTGCCAGCAGCCCAGCCCGATGGGACTGATCTCGATGTCGGTCGTGCCGAGGGTGTAGAGGGGTCGTTCCATACCCGGTAAAGTACTCACTGGGCCCGCCACAGCAAAACCGGAGGCTACCGTGCGACTCGCCTACTTCCTGATGTTCTCTCATCTCGCCGTCTACGTGCAGTACCTCCAGCTCCACCTGCGCAGCCTCGGGTACGGAAACGGCGAGGTGGGACTGCTGATGGGGCTGCTGCAGGTCAGCGGCGTGGCCGGCGCGCTGCTGATGGGCGCGATCGTCGACCGCAGGCCCATCACGCGCACGCTGCTCTCAGTCGCGATCGCCGGCTCGGCCGTCCTGCTCGTCGTGCTCGGCTTCGCTCGCGGGCTCGCCGCGGCGATCCCGATCACGATCGCGATCGGCCTCCTGTTCAGGAGCGAGATCCCGCTGCTGGACACCCACGTCTCACTCGTGCTCCACGACACCGGCCACGATTACGGCCGGCTGCGCGTGTGGGGAACGATCGGCTTCGTCGCGATCAGCCTGGGCTTCCAGTTCGCCGGGTATCCCCGCCCCGACATAGACGGTTCGATCGTCGTCACCTTTCTCGCGGTAGCAGCGGCGTACCTCGTCGCGGTGGCCTTCCTCCCGCCGGCCCGCGTCGAGGCACAACAACGCACCCGCGGTCGGGGCGAGCGTCTGCCGCGGGCATTCTGGCTCGTCGTCGCCATCGTCTTCCTGGGCAACACCGGGTTCTCGGCGCACACCGCGTTCTTCTCGCTCTACGTGCAGGACATGCTGCCCGGCTTCCTCGTCAGCGGCGCGTGGGCGATCGGCGCGGCGGCGGAGATCCCGGTCATGCTCTTCGGCGGAAACGCTATCCGGCGGGTCGGGGTGCGGGTCCTGCTCGTCGTCGCCACCGCCGCGACGGCGGCGCGGTTGCTCATCTACGCGCTGGCACCCCGGACCGGCCCCGTTCTCGCCGCGCAGTTGCTCCACGCGCTCACCTTCGGCGCGCTGCACGTCGCCGGGATGGGCTTCGTCACCCGCGCCGTGGAGCCGGAAGCGCGCGGACGCGCGGTCTCGCTCTACAACGCCTTCGGATTCGGCATGCCGGGCCTGCTCGGCGGAGTCCTCGGCGGCCAGATTCTCGAGTACCTGGGTTTCTCCACGCTTTTCTGGGTCTTCGCGCTTCCGCCCGCGGCAGGCGCGATCATCGGCATCGTGTTCGGGGGATCGATCGAGCGGGCGGTCTACCTGGGGCGAGGCCCGGCGAGCGCCGCGAGCGACGCCGCATCGCAGACCGACGCCGACCGGTAGCGCGGC
>CAZICD010000020.1:0-8639 GCA_964537725.1 uncultured Spirochaetaceae bacterium
CCAGAGCCGGGCCGACGGACTCCTGACCGTCGGCCGGCGCCCCCACAGACCCGGCCAGGCGGCTGGGTCTTTTTTTTTGCTTCTGCGATAATGCACGCGTGAACCGGACCCGCATCGCCGCAATGAGCGCTCGCCTCCCCCGCACCGTCACCTCCTTCCTTCGCGCCTTCCACGAGCGCGGATTCGAGTGCTACCTCGTCGGCGGCGCGGTCCGGAATCTGATGCTCGGACAGAAGCCCTACGACTTCGATTTCGCGACGAACGCGACGCCCGCGCAGGTCATGCGCGCGTTTCGCCGCGTCGTTCCCACCGGCATCCAGCACGGAACGGTAACCGTCCTGCACCGGGGCGCGAGTTTCGAAGTCACCACGTACCGAACCGAGTCCGACTACACCGATTCGCGCCACCCCGACCGGGTCGACTTCGTGGGCGATATCAACGAGGACCTCCGGCGGCGCGACTTCACCATGAACGCGATGGCGTTCGATCCCGATCACGGAGTCTTCCTCGACCCTCACGGCGGGGAGAGGGACATCCGGGAGCGCGTGGTGCGCGCGATCGGCGACCCCTCCGATCGCTTCCGCGAAGACGCGCTGAGGATGCTGCGCGCGGTTCGATTCGCGACCCGGCTCGAGTTCACCATCGACGGGGCGACGCTCGAAGCGATCACCGCCGGCGCCGACCGCATCCGCGCGGTGTCCGCCGAGCGCGTGCGCGACGAGCTGACGAAGCTCCTCGAGGGCGAGCGTCCGTCGTACGGTATGCGGGTGATGCGCGATACCTCGCTGCTCTCGCGCGTCCTCCCGGAGCTTGCCGAGGGTGTGGACGTCGAACAGCGCGGCAACCACCGATTCGACGTGTTCGAGCACTCGATCCGGGCGTGCGACGCCGCGCCGGCGGACAACATGGTCGTACGCCTCGCCGCCCTCCTCCACGACGTGGGCAAGCCGCGCGCGCTCGAGGAGGACGACGACGGCACGCGTCGTTTTCACGGGCACGAGAAGCTGTCGGCGCAGATGAGCGAGGAACTCCTGCGACGTCTGAAGTTTCCCAACCGGACGATCGCGGCGGTCGTCCACCTCGTACGTCACCACATGTTCAACTACACGCCCGAATGGAGCGACGCGGCGGTCCGGCGCTTCATCGCGCGCGTGGGGAAGGACGCGGTTGCCGACCTGATCGCCCTGCGCGCAGCGGACGGCGCGGCGGTAACCGGCGAGAAGGTCGACACGAGGCCGCTCGGGCGCTTCGCCGAACGCGTCCGTGGCGAGATGGAGTCGCAGCGCGCGCTGACGGTCCGAGACCTCGCGGTCAGCGGCCACGACCTCATGGACGCGGGCATCCCGCGGGGTCCTCTGCTCGGCGTTGTGCTCGAGACGCTGCTCGAGGCGGTTATCGAGGATCCCGCGCAGAACACGCGCGACCGGTTGATCGAGATCGCAACGCGCTTCTACGACGAGCGACTGCGCGAAGGGGAGAGCTGAACGCGCCACGCGTTCGGGGACGAGTGGTCGGCCGTCAGGATTTCTGGGAGCGAGGCTTGCGCTTGCGTGGCTCCCGCGGCTGACCGCCGCCGGATGTGAGGGCCTCGTAGGCGATCGCCGCGGCGGCCTGCTCGGCCTGCTTCTTGTTCGAGCCCTTGCCGGGGCCGAAGCTCCGCCCGCCGACCTCGACCTGCATCCAGAACAGCCGGTCGTGGTCGGGTCCCGTCTTCTTGTTGAGCACGTAGCGGGGGTACGAGCGGAAGGTCTTCTGCGCGTACTCCTGCAGCAGGGTCTTGTAGTCCTTCTCGTGCCGATTCTCGAGCACCTTCTCGATCTCCGGCACCAGGAACGCGAGCACGAACCGTCGTGCCTCCCGGAACCCGCTGTCGAGGAAGAACGCGCCGATGATCGCCTCGAAGGCGTCGGCGAGAATCGCCTTCTTCGCGCGACCGCCGGAGTACTCCTCGCCCTTGCCTATGAGAATGAAGTTGTCGACCCGCAGGCCACGTGCAATCTCGGAAAGGCTTGCCTCGCTGACGACGAAGCTCTTGATCTTTGCCAGGTCGCCCTCGGGTCGATCCGGGAGCTCCTGGTAGAGGTATTCCGCGACCGCGAGCCCGAGGACCGAGTCGCCGAGGAACTCGAGGCGCTCGTTGTTGCCCATGCCCCCACCCCGCTCGTTTGCGAACGAACGATGGCAGAACGCAAGGTTGAGCAGTTCGGGGTTCTTGAACTTGATTCCGGCGTGGCGCTGGAAAAGGGCGAGCTCGTCCTTTCGCTCGGCATCGATCTCCGGAGCGAGCGATTCGCTTTTCTTGAAGAAACGTTTGGGTAGGCGTCGCATAAAAAGAGAACGCGCCTCCGCTGCTGGAGAGCGCGTTCAGTACTCGCGAAGAGTGAGCTTACTTCTTCTGAGACTTGATGAACTCGAGCGCGTCGCGGACCGTCTCGAATTCGTTCGCCTTCTCATCCGGCACCTCGATGCCGAGCTCTTCCTCGATCGCATAGACAAGCTCGAACGTATCAAGGCTGTCTGCGCCAAGATCCTGACGGAACGACGAATCGAGCGTGATCTTGCTCTCGTCGATCTCGAGCTTTTCGGCGATGAGCTTCTTCATCTTGTCAAACAGTTCGTCTGCCATCGTACACCCCTTCGTATTTATTCGAGTTCTTCCGGTTCAAAGACCTGTTTGCCGCGGTAGAAACCGCTCTTCATATCCACGTGATGACGCTTCACCGGCTCACCCGACTCCGGAGAGGTGATGAGTGTGGGAAGCTTGATCTTTGCGTTGATCTTCCGGCGGCGCCGGGTCCGCGCTTTCGAGTGTCTCTTCTTTGGTAGAGCCATATCGTCCCTCGTCAGTGGTGTCGGGCCTGTGAAGCCACGGGTCTGGCAGAAGATAGCGTATGCCACGGGCCTTGTCAACATTCTATGAGTTTCGTGATCCGGGTCCCAGCCGCTCGTAGAGCGCCTCCGCGACGATCGGCGGCACCATCGTTGAGATGTCGCCCCCGAGGCGCGCGAGCTCCTTGATGGAGGTGGAGCGCAGCACGAAGTACTGCGGGTCGGTCGGCATGAAGATCGTCTCCACGGAGGGGTTCAGGCCCTTGTTGATCATGGAGAGCTCGAACTCGTAGCCGAAGTCGGCGAGCGCGCGGACCCCCCGGATCATGATCCGCGCGCCGACTTTCTCGGCGAACTTCACGATGAGCTTGTCCCAGACGTGGACCTGGACGTTCGGGAAGCCCTCCACGAGCTCGCGCATCATCTCGAAGCGCTCGTCGGCGGTGAACGTGTATCCCTTGTTCGGGTTCACCGCGATCACGATATCGATCTCATCGTAGATCCGGCTCGCTCGCTCGAGCAGGTTCAGGTGTCCATTCGTCGGTGGATCGAACGATCCGGGAAATAGCGCTCGCAGCATCGCCCGCCATCGTACCGGGCGCGCGACCGCCGGTCAATCGGCCGAGCGTGCCCGGGCCCTACTTCCGGGTGTGCACGAGCTCGCGGCTGAGCCGCTGCGCGATCTTCTGGATCGCCTCGTCGACGTACTCGGAGTCGCGAATCTTCTTTTTCAGCTCGGCGATCCGTTTCGGATCGCTCTTCTTTGCTATTCTCACCATGCGCCACGCCCGGAAAACGCGTTCTGGAGGTGTTCCACGCTTCCCGACGTCACGAACAGAACGTCGAACCGGGGTTGGAGATCCGAGAGTTCCGGATGCTGGTTCAGGTACCAGAGAGAGGTCCGTAGTATGCGTCCCTGCTTCCGGCGGTCCAGGGCATGTTCGAGCCCCGACCTGGGCATCCGTTCCCAGCTCTTCACCTCGCAAAAAGCGATGGTGCCACCTTCAACAGCTATAATATCGACCTCTCCGGACCGGGTTCTGAAGTTTCTTTCGAGGATTGTGTAGCCGCTCGTGCGAAGGTGCGCCGCCGCGACGTCCTCGCCGCGCGCTCCGCGCTCGTGCGTGCTCACGGGAGGGTCATCAGCCTGCGGACTCGTTTCCCGACGCAAGATCCTTCGGATCCACGGCCCTCGCGATGAACAGATCCTTCTGCTCGGCGAGATTTACCACCTCGCCCTCATCCCGCTGGAACTCGCGGCCGTTCTGGTCGATCATGATCTTCACCAGCGGCCGCAGCGGTGCCGAGCTGTTGACGTCGACCACGCGCCCGATGCGACCGTCCTTGAGCAGCACGACGCTTCCGATCGGATAGATCCCCATCGTGCGGATGAACACCTTGAGGATGTCCGGATCGAACCGCCGACCGTTATCGCTGAGGATCGTTCGCATCGCCGTGTATCCGATCATCGAATTTCTGTACGGCCGTTTGCTTACCATCGCTTCAAAAGCGTCCACGACCGCAATGATCCTCGCCATGGGTGCTATGTTCTTGCCCGAGAGCTGGCGCGGATAGCCCTGCCCGTCCCAGCGCTCCTGATGCTGCAGCGCGGCCACACCGATCTCCTCGGCGAACTTCATCTCCTTCGTGATGATGCGGTACGAGTAGATCGGGTGCGCCTGCATCGCCTGGAGCTCCTCGGCGTTGAGCTCTCCCTTCTTGTTGCGCACGCTCGCCGGAACGCGGATCATGCCCACGTCGTGCAGGAGGGCGCCGGTTGCGAGCTGGATGAGCTTGTGCTGGACCATGTTCAGGTTGCGCCCCACGAGCGTCGCGAGCACGGCGCAGTTCAGCGCGTTCTCGATGAATCCGGACTCGCCCTGCAGCCCGTAGAGGATGAGCTGAATGACCTCGTTCCGTCGCCGGTCGAGCAGCTTCAGCAGCCGGTCGACCGTATCGTCGACCTCGGCCGCCTTGACCGACGCGTCCGCGCGAACGCGCTCGAAGACGTCCTGCATCTCCGCGGCGAGCTTGCTGTACGCTTCGATCACCGCCTGCTGATCGTTCGTGCTGAACGCCTGCTGCAGAAAGGAATTCCTGCTGGCCGACGGCAGTTCGCGCAACGGCTTGCCGTCGGTGTGGACTACCCTGATGTCCCACTTCTGGAGTCGATCGATGTCCCGCTGCTTGATCTCCACCTTCTCGGGGACGAGCAGATTCTCGTCGTCCACGTAGACGGGCTTGTCGAAGCGCAGGCCCGGCCGAAGGTCACTGACCTTGATGCTCTTCATCCCACACCTTTTTACCTGTTCTGTCCGACGCCGAACGCCACACGAAGCCGAGAATCTCGGCCACCGCCTCGTAGAACGCCTCCGGGATGAACTCCCCGGGATCGGCGAGGACGAGAGCCTCAGCCACCTCCGGCGCATCCACGACCGGTACTCCATGTTCGCGCGCGAGCGCGTTCAGTCGCTCGGCGAGCTCCCCCTTCCCTCGAGCCACGACCATGGGCGCCGGCAGTCGCGAATCGTACTGGAGTGCCACCGAGGTTCGCCGTGCCATCACGCCCTGCTGTCGATCGACTGTATTATAGCCGCCGACTCCTCGGTTGAAAACCCATCGTTGGAGTCTTTGGACATGAGACTGTGATCGAAGTCGATGCCCAGCCGCCCGAGCCGCTCGGCGAGCTCGCTCCACGGCGGAGCATCGACCGTCCGGTCGGACGCATCGAGCTCCGACGCGCCCGGCGTCGCGAGCGCGTTCACCCGCAACGAGCCGCCGGCCGGGTGGATCGCGAACGTCCACCTGCCCCCCGCGCTGCGCACGTCGAGCACCGCCTCGAGGAAACGTGGTTGCGCGCCGGAAGCGGCGCCGCCGCCGGACGGATGCCGAAGCCGCATCCTCACCGACGCGCTGAGATCCACGCCGGAACCGAACTCGATGGGGACGAGGACCCAGGTATCGTCGCGTCCGGCGCGGTGGTTGACGAGCTGGAGCAGATCGTCGGCCTCCGGACCGGCGCGAAACGCCGTCTCCACCTCAGCCGCGGCGATCGCCGGCTGTTGCGGTGAGTCGTCGGGGGCGTCCTGAGCGGGATCGCTTGCATCAGAGTCGTGTCGATCGTCTGAGCCGCGGCGGTCCGGGTCGTTGTGCTCACCGGCGCCGCGGCCCCGCTCGTCGGCTCCGTCGCGCCCGTCGTCCGACGACCCGCCGCCGGCGCCCACGACGGCCCGATCCCACGCCGCATTCGCGTCGAGCAGCCCCTTGTCCTCGAGCACCGCGGCGAGTCTCGCGCGCTCGGCCACGGTCAGACGCGGTGAGGACCGGACGCGTCGCAGCGCGAGCGAGAGACGCTCCGCCTGCAGCGGCAGGCCGCTGCGCACGAAGGCGCGAATGACCGCCTCCGAATCGTGTCCCGACGGAAGCCCGTGAGACCGCGCGAGCGCCCCCGCGTCCAGCCGCTCGGCAGGGCCGGCCGGGCGCTCGAGCGTGCGCAGCACGAGCGTCCGCCCGGTGCTCACCACCTCCGCGCGGTAGACGCCGCCGGGACGCACGTCGCCCTGGACACGAGCGGTGAGAACGCGCGTTCCGATGCGCACGAGCAGAGCGTCGCCTCTACGTCCTTCGACGACGAGGCGCACCGTCTGCCCGACGCGGAGCGAGGATGAATCGGTTGTGTGGGGATGAGAGGGAAACTGCCCGTTCGAAAAGGGACCGACCTTCACAGTCGGCCCCCGTCCCGGGAGGGACGCCGGGGCGTGCCGGAGGTCGGCCTACCGGGCGCTCGCCTGCTCACGGCGATCCTGCTTCCGCTGGATTCGCTCGGCAACCTTGGCGCGCTTACCCACGCGCTCACGGATGTAGTAGAGCTTCGCGCGACGCACCTTTCCGTGACGGACGACCTCGATCTTCTGGATCCGTGGTGAGTGGACCGGGAAGACCCGCTCGACGCCCACGCCGTACGACATCTTGCGCACCGTGAATGTCTGGCGAATACCGCTGTTCTTGCGCGCGATGACGAGGCCTTCGTAGACCTGGACACGCTCGTTTTTGCCTTCGACGATGGAGAAGTGAACCTTCACCGTGTCGCCGATCCGGAAGTTGTCCCGGCCTTCCTGCTGCTGTGAGGCTTCAATCGCCTTGATCAGATCCATCGTGTCCTCCGTACCTCGTCTCGAGCTCGTGCATCTCAGCGTCGCTGACGCCCGATCGCGCGAGCAGATCCGGCCGTACCGCGGCCGTCCGTTCTATCTGTTTCCATCGGCGCCACGCACGGATCTGGCCGTGGTGACCCGAGCGAAGTATCTCAGGCACCGCACGCCCCCGGAACACCTCCGGGCGCGTATAGTGCGGATACTCGAGCAGCGACTCGTTGTGGCTCTCTTCCTCCAGCGAGCCCGGCGTGATCACACCGGACACGAGCCGGTAGATCGCGTCCACGATCACCAGCGAGGCGATCTCCCCCGAAGAAACCACGTAATCGCCGATCGAAAGCTGATCATGAACGTACATATCGATGATCCGCTGGTCAATGCCCTCGTAGCGACCGCAGATCATCACGAGCTCCTCCTCACCGGAGAGCTCCACGGCCGTCTGCTGCGTGAACAGGCGCCCGGCGGGACTCGCGTAGACGACGCGCTTACTCGCAGCGCCCACCGAATCGAGTGCCGATGCCAGAGGTTCGGGCTTCAGCACCATCCCGTATCCGCCGCCGTAGGGCGCATCGTCGGCCGTGCGATGTCGATCGGTCGCGAAATCGCGGATATCCACGAGCTCGTACTCGATCAGCTCGCGCTCGACCGCCTTGCCCATGATGCTCGAGGCGAAGTAGCTCTCGAGCATCCCGGGAAAGAGCGACAGCATCGTGAACTTCATCCGAAGCCGCCCCACGCGTTCACGAGAGCACCTCGTCGTTCAGCAGCTCGAGCGCGCCTGCCTCGAGGTCCACCTCGCCCACGAACGCCGCCTGGAACGGCACGAGCCGCTGGCCGCCCTCCGGCACCTCGATCCCCAGGAGCACGGTCTCCCCGCCCTCCCAGACATCGGCGACGACCCCGCGCTCGGCGCCGTCGCACATCACGCGGAGACCTACGAGATCTCCGAAGTAATACTCGCCCTCGCGAAGCGGCGCGGCGAGCCGGCGCGGCGCGACGATCTCCCACCCGCGCCACCGCTTCGCGTCCTCGGGCGAATCGACGCCCTCGAGCTTCAGCAGAACCGTCCGGTGCGCCACGCGTACGCCCTCGACCGCGAGCTCGTGCCGGCGATCTCCGCGCACGAGCGTCACCGTCGACAGCGAGCGGAAGTGATCGGTCTCTCCGGACATCGATTCGACCTTGAGCTCGCCGCGCACTCCGTGAGCCGTCCGTACCCGGCCGATTACGAGCTCGTCGTCCATCGGTCCCTAATCGAGAATCTCGAGCACCACCCGCTTGCCGGTCCCGGTCGACGCGGCCGAGAGAATCGTCCGAATCGCCTTCGCGATCCGACCGTGCTTCCCGATTACCTTGCCGACGTCTGCCGCAGCGACTTTCAGCTCGAGTATCGTCGACTTCTCGCCCTCGATCATGTTGACCTCAACCTCATCCGGCTGGTCAACGAGAGCCTTCGCCACGTATGCTACGAGTTCTTTCTCCATCCGTTACTCCTTTGTGCAGAACAGACCGGTTCGCGAGGGCTCGCGGCTCACGAGAGCCCGCTGCGACGCCCGCACCTCAACCGCCGCAGTTTGCCTTGCGGCAAACTGCCCGAGCTCGGCTTCGCCGAGGTCGGCTCGGCTTCGCCGAGGTCGGCTCGGCTTCGCCGAGGTC
>CAZICD010000020.1:8739-31668 GCA_964537725.1 uncultured Spirochaetaceae bacterium
GGCTTCGCCGAGGTCGGCTCGGCTTCGCCGAGGTCGGCTCGGCTTCGCCGAGGTCGGCTCGGCTTCGCCGAGGTCCACTCACTTGAGCGTGATGTTCTGCGAATTCAGGAGCTTCCGGACGGTATTCGAGGGCTGCGCGCCGTTGCTCAGCCACTCCCTGACGCGTTCCTCGTTGATCTGCAGCTGCTGACCCTCGGGCGAGATGGGGTGGTAGAGCCCCAGCTCCTCGAGCGCGCGCCCGTCGCGCGGCTTCCGCGAGTCCATTACCACGATTCGATAATACGGGCGCATCTTCGTGCCCAGTCTCTTCAGTCGAATGCGAACCATACGTCCTCCTGCTAGCCGCCCAGTTGAGACATAACCTGGGCCTGGTACTTCTTGTTCTTCGTCATCTTCTTCATCATCAGCCGCATCTTCTCGAACTTCTTGAGCAGCTTGTTCACGTCGTAGACGCTCGTCCCGCTGCCCCGCGCGATCCGCTTTCGCCGCGGCGGACCGATGATGCGGTGATTCCTGCGCTCGCCGGGGGTCATCGACAGAATGATCGCCTCTTCGTGCTTGATCTCCTTCTCGTCGATGTCTTCCTCCGACACCTGCCCCTTCATTCCCGGGATCATTTCGAGGATCGACTCCAGGCTTCCCATCTTCCTGACCCGCTGGAACTGGGCCAGATAGTCCTCCAGCGTGAAGTTGGCACTCGCCATCTTCTCCTGGAGCGCGAGGGCCTCTTCCTCGTCTATCGTCTCCTGCGCCTTCTCTACCAACGAGACAACGTCGCCCATCCCGAGGATGCGCGAGGCAATGCGGTCCGGGTAGAACGGCTCCAGGTCCTCGGCCTTTTCTCCGACGCCGATGTACTTGATCGGCTTCTTCGTGATGCTCTTCAGACTCAGCGCCGCTCCGCCGCGGGTGTCCGAGTCGAACTTGGTCAGGATTACTCCCGACAGGTCCACGGCCTCGTCGAACGCCTTCGCGACGTCGACCGCGGCCTGACCGGTCATGCTGTCCGCGACGAGCAGCGTCTCCTGAGGATCCGCGGCCTTGCGGATGCGGACGATCTCGTCCATGAGCGCTTCGTCGACCTGCATGCGGCCCGACGTGTCCACGATGACGGTGTTGAACAGCTCCCGCTTCGCGTGCGCGAGCCCGTGCTTCACGACCTTGACCGGGTCCTTCGCGCCGTCCTCGCTGTAGACCTCCACGCCCACCTGGCCGCCAAGCGTCACCAGCTGGTCGACGGCGGCCGGTCGCACGAGGTCGGCGGCGACGAGCAGCGGCCTGCGCCCCTCCTTCTCGAGGCGCTTCGCGAGCTTCGCTGCGGTCGTCGTCTTACCAGAGCCCTGCAGCCCGAGCAGAAGGATCACGCTCTGCGTATCCGGGCCCTTCAGCTCGAGCTCCTGGCGCTCGTCGCCGAGGAACTGTACGAGCCGATCGTGCACGATCTTCACGAACTGCTGGCCCGGCGAGACCGACTTGAGCACCGCCTCGCCGCTCGCGTCCTCGAGCGTCCGGTTCACGAACCGCCGGACTACACGGACGTGAACGTCCGCTTCGAGCAGCGCGACCTTGATCTCCTCCACCGCGTCCTGAACGTTCTTCTCGCTGATGGAGCCGCGGCCCGAGAGTTGGCGCGCAATCTGGCTGAGTTTGTCGGACAGTCGTTCCAGCATAATGAAAGCCTTGCAGGCTAAGGCACATATATAGCGATACGGGAGCCCGACTGTCAACCTGAGCGGGCGGGAAGTCGTTATCGCACTTCGAAATAGTGGCGCCGGAGGTGCTCGAGGCGCGATCGGCTCGCCTCCCAGTGGGTCGAGAGAGGCCGCTCGTCGACGATGACGCGGTAGACTCGCGCCGCAGCGCGCAGATCACGATCGGGTCCCACCCGCTCGAAGAACCGCGCGAGGTCGAAGAGGCGGTCGTCGCCGAGCGTGAGAACGGCCCGCTCACCGGCAGACCCGTCGTCCGCTCGCGTCAGCACGCGCGCGTAGATGCCCAACGCGTCCGAGCCTTCGGAGGCCGATTCGAGAAGCACGGCGGTGCTCAGCAGATCCGCGGTCGTCGCCTCTCCTGCCCGGTCGAGCCGTTCGACCGCGCGCAGCGCGTCGCCGGGAGCCTCACCGGCGAGCGCGAGCTCGTAGAGCTCGCGCCTCGCGCGCGGGGCGAGCTGGCTGCCCGACGAGGCGACGTCGCGCCAGAACGCCCGGACGACCGGCAGCGGCGTCGCCGGCGAGACCTGCGACGCGAGCGCGAGAAGCGCCTCATCGTCAAGACCGTCGAGGAGCCCGGTGCGATCGGCGTCCGCCCGCGCGAACGCGTCGAACGCGGCGTTCGGCTCATCCGACGCGAGGAGCGACGCGATGCGCTCGCCGCCGGTCGGCTCGCCGCCGGTCGGCGCGTCGGCAGCCGGCGCGTCGGCGGGCTCGCCCGTCTCGCTGCCCCCGCTCCGCTGTCCGCCGTCTTCGCTCCCGAGCCCCGGCGCGGTCTGTCCGGACACCGGCCGGGAGGTCTGCGTCAGGTGCCCCTCCTCGGCGCCGGACGGCGCTTCCTCACCAGACGGTCCGGCGTCGGCTCGCCGACCGTTCGCCACGCTTCGACCGTCCACCGGCAGGCTCGCGACGCGCACCGCAGATTCGCCCGCAGCGGCAACGGCGTCGAGTCCGAGCCGTTCGTTCACGAGGTCGCCGGTCTGGCTGTCCTGCTGCTGGAACCATAGGCCGTACGAACCCGGGCCGGCGACACGAAACCGGAACGCCTCGTCGCGACCAACCGTCGCCTTCCCGAGGAGCGTCACCTCGCCGTCCCCGTACTCGCGGCCGACGTAGAGCCATCCGCGACCCGGCAGAACGACCTCGATCTCGTCGTCCGCATCGACGCGGGCGGTCCGCGCGTTCCAGGTGGGGCCGGACGGCTCACGGCCCGTCGACCGACGCTCGACCGCCTCGCCGGCGGGCGCGTCTTCGGTCCGGCGCTCCCCGGCGCCCGACGCGGCGGCCGCCGCTGGCGAGGATGGCGCCGATGGCGCGCCGGGGTCGGCGCTCGCAGCAGCGGCGGCCGGGTCGGCGGAAACAGACGGTGGTGTGCGGGACGCGGGGGCGGCGGCCGGACCGGCTTCGAACGACGCCGAGCGCTCGGCGCGCACCGGCTCCGGTCGCGCGCGTACCGGCTCCGGTCGCGCGGGAACCGCCGGCTCGGCCGGGACACGGACGACACGCTCGGCGGCCTCGGGCTCCGGCCCGGCGGCCTCGGGCTCCGGCGCGGCGGCCTCGGGCTCCGGCGCGACCCGGACGGCGGATTGCCCTTCCGAGGCTGCGCGCGGGGCCGGGGATTGAGGGACCGCGGTTTGGGGGCCCGCGGGTTGGGCGGCAGCGGGTTGAGGGGCCACGGGCAGCGGCGCGATCCAGGAGGCCGCAACCTGTTCGGCGTCGGATCCGGCCGCGGACCGGAGCGGCGGTTCGACGGCCGACCCGGGGTCGCGACGCGCGATCGCGTCGTCGAGGTAGAAATCGGGTTCGGCGAGGCGGGGCGTCCCGGACGAGCGCCCGGGAGTGCCCTCGGAGGCGGCACCGGCCGGAGGCTCGCGGCGCTCGAAGGCCGCGCGCGGACGTTCGTCGCCGCCGGGCGCATCGTCCTCGGGGACACCGGTCGCGCCCGCCCCGACGGTCGGGTCGACCGCGACGACTGCGGTGTCGTCCGGTACGGTGGCACAGCCTGCGGTGAGAAGGAGCACGACCGAGGCGATCGTCGTGGTGAGAATGCGTATGGTCATCGGTCGGCAGGCTCGATTCATATCCCCTCCCAGAGAATCGAATCCGACGCTACGGAACCTCCTCGAAGAGGCTCCGCATCTGCTCTTCAACGCGCCGGTCGAGCACGTCGAGCCCGATCGCCTCCGGATCGAGCCAGTACTCGTCGAGCTGCTCGTCGGTCCACGTCTGGCGACGCGGACGGTACGGCGTCCACTCGAGCTCCCCGGCGTCGGCGAAGTCGTCCGGCAGAACGAGCCGGTCGATCGTCGCCCACCCCTCGCGGTCCGAAGGCGGTGGCTCGTCTAGAGTATCGGCAGATCGTCCGGGGAGCATCACCGCGAGGATGACGACGACCGCGAGAAGCGAGATGGCGACCGTTGCGATGACGACGTGAATCGGCGTGATCTCGAGCGGGCCGATCCTAAGACGCATGCACCTCTTCCCGGCCGCCGATCCGGATCGCGACGACCTTGGAGACGCCGTTCTCCTCCATCGTCACGCCGAGGAGCGTCGAAGCCGCCGCGACGGTCTTCTTGTTGTGCGTGATGACGATGAACTGGCTCGAGCGGCCGAACTCCATGAGCATGTTCGTGAATCGGCCCACGTTGCTCTCGTCGAGCGCCGCGTCGATCTCGTCGAGCAGGCAGAACGGCGACGGTCGCACCATATACGTCGCGAAGAGCAAGGCGACAGCGGTGAGGCTGCGCTCGCCGCCGGAGAGCAGCGCGATGTTTTCGAGCTTCTTGCCGGGCGGCTGCGCGAGGATCTCGATCCCGCTTTCGAGGACGTCGTCGGGCTCGGTGAGCCGCAATTCGGCACGGCCGCCTCCGAAGAGCCGGCGGAACATCACGTGGAAGTTCTTCTTGACCGCTTCGTACGTTTCGGTGAACAGCGCGGTGCTCTCGCTCTGGATCTCACGGGTGACGCGCTCGAGGTCCTCGCGCGCCTCGCGCAGGTCTGCGAGCTGCGACGAGAGGAACTCGTAGCGCTCCTTGACCTCCTCGAACTCCTCCGGCGCCGCGAGGTTCACCGCGCCGAGCGAGCGCTCCTCCTCGCGAAGGCGCGCGAGCTCGGTTCGAAGCTCCTGCGGCGACCCGGAGATCTCGAGCATGCGCGGTTCGTGCTCGGAGAGCTCCTGGCTGAACCGTTCGCGGAAGTTGTCGTAGAGGTTGCGGATCTCCGCGCTGATCTCCGCGGAGCCCATCTGCAGCTTCTCGAGCTGATTCTGCGTCTTGCCGAGCTCCTCCATTCGCCGCTTCAGCCCGCGTTCCTTGTCGACGAGCTGCTTGTTGCGCTCGGAGATGGAGGTCTCGAGCTTCTTCTGCTCTGCCTGCATCTTCTGCTCGCGCTTCTCGAGCTCCTCGAGCTCGCCCGAGAGCGAACTGATGCGCCCGCTCGTCTCCTCGAGCCGCTTGCGACTCGTCTCGAGCTCGCTGCGGTGCTGCTCGAGCTGTCGCTCCTGGTCGCCGATCGCGCCGCGCCGCTCGGCGAGGCTCTCTTCCATCGCGGTGACCTGCGTGGTCATCCGCACGCGGTTCATCCGCAGCTCTTCGAGCGTCGCCCGGTACTCCTGGATCTTCGTGCCGAGCTCGGTGTTCTCGCTCGTCAGCCGCGAGATCTCCGCCCGCGCCGCACGGACGGTCTCGCGCGAAGCCGCCATCGCCGCGTCCACCTCGCGCTTGCGGGTGATGATGCCCTCCGGGGCGAGGAACTCGTCGAGGAAGGCGGGCACGCTGGAGGCGAAGGCGTCGACCGCCTCCGCCACGACATCGGCCTGAACTCCGACCTCCTCGATCAACCCGGCTGCCGCTTCGATGGCCCGCTCGTCGGCGCCGGCCGCCCGCGCGTCGCCGAACTGGGCTCCGCGCGAGGTAATGCGCCGGCGCAGCTCGTCGAGCTTTGCCCGGAGGTCGGCCTCGAGCTCCTTGCGGGCGCCCTGCGAGTATCCCGACTTCGCGAGCCCCTCGTCGAGCTGCTGGACGATGTCGTCGGTGAGCTCGCGGAGCCGGTTCTCCAGATCGACCTGCGCGGTCTCCTGATTCGAGATCTCCTGCTCGTTCGCGCCGATCGCCGCGCGGTTCTCCGCGATGCGGCCTTCGGCGTGCGTGATGTGCTTCTCGAAGGAGCCGATGTTCGTGTCCACGTCGGCGATGCGCTCGGTGTGCTCGCGGATCGATTCCTCGAGCGACGCGATCTCCTTGCGCAGCGCTTCGATCCTGCCCACGAGCGCCTGCTGGCGGTCCTCGTCTCCGCGGATCTTCTCCTCGAGCTCGCCCACCCGCTCGGAGTGGATGTGGATCTGGTTGGCACGGTCGTTCTTCTCGAGCTCAACGCCGTAGAGCCGCTTCTGGTGCTCGATGAGCTCGGACTCCATCGTGTTGACGACGTCGAGGTTCTCTTCGAGCTGTTCGTTCATCGAGTCGATTTCGGCCTTCAGCCGATCGCGCTGCGCCGTCTTCGTCTCGAGCTGCTCGCTGCGCCGGTCGCGCTCTTCGACCTGCGTCTTCAGCTTCAGAAGCGTCATGTCGAGCTCGGTGTCGAAGGCGCGGCTTCGCAGATCGCGGTAGGCGAGCGTCTTCTCCGCCTGCTTGCGCAGGCTCTCGTAACTGCGCGAGACCTCGCCGAGGATGCCCTCGACCTGGCGCATGTTCTCCTCGGTCCGCTCGAGCTTCCGCTCGGCCTCGCGACCGCGCATCTTGTACTTCGTGATCCCGGCGGCTTCCTCGAAGATCAACCGCCGCTCCTCGGGCTTGTTGGAGAGGACCTGGTCGATCTTGCCCTGCTCCATGATGCTGTAGGCGGTCTTGCCGATCCCGGTGTCGTAGAAGAGCTCGCGCAGCTCCTTGAGCTTCACCGGCGTACCGTTGAGGTAGTACTCGCTCTCGCCGCTGCGGAAGAGCCGTCGTCGCACGGAGATCTCAGCCGTGTCGATGGGTAGGATCCCGTCCTCGTTCACCATCGTGAGCGTGACCTCCGCGACGTTCAGCGGCTTGCGGTCCTCGGTGCCGTTGAAGATGACGTCTTCCATGCGCTCGGCGCGCAGGCTCTTCGTCGCCTGCTCGCCGAGGACCCACTTGATCGCGTCTACGACGTTGCTCTTGCCGCACCCGTTGGGACCGAGCAGCGCGGAGATTCCGTCGGTGAACTCGATCTTCGCGCGCTCGGCGAACGATTTGAATCCGAATAGCTCAATGCTCTTTAGGAACACGCCCACTCCCAGTTCGTGATGGTCTGTACTCTAGTTCAAGGGATGGCAAAGGTCAACAAAGGCAGCGCGACGCGCTACTGCCGGTACGCGGCGATGATCCGCTCGTACTCCCCGGCGGCCCAGTCGACGATCTCTTCCCAGCTCCGGTAGATCGAGGCCGATGCACCGGCACCCGCGCGCTCGACGAGCGCTCGGTTGGCCATCAGCCGCGCCAGCGTATCGGCCATCGCGTCCGGATCGTTGGCGACGACGAACCCGGTCTCGCCGTCGGAGACGACCTCGGCAGCGCTCGAACCCTCGGCGACGACGGTCGGCACCCCGAAGGCCGCGGCCTCGCGCATCACCAGCGGCGCGTTGTCGTAGACGCTCGGGAAGAGAAAGAGGTCGGCACGCGCGTAGAGCGCCTTCATCGTCTCGCGGTCGACGATCCTGCCGAGGAATCGCGTCACCCCGCCGATCCCGACGTCGTGCGCCATCGAGGCCATGTCGTCTGCCGCGTATCCCTCCCCGGCGAAGCACAGGAGGATGGGGGCCGGCAGGCTCTCCCGCTCCGCAAGACGACCGATGCCGCGGATGATGAGCTCCACGTTCTTCTCCCAGCGGTGCTGGCCCACGAAGAGAAACACGAAGGACCGTTCGTCCGCGCCGACCAGCTCGCCGCCCTTCTCGCGGTACCGGCAACGATCGGCTTCGCTGGGGCGTCCCAGGTCGCTACCGTTCGGCGCGATCGTGATGTCGCCCTCGTAGCCGTACTCCCAGAGCGTCCTGCGCGTCGCCTCGCTGGGCGTCCATACCGCGTCACAGGCGTCGTAGAAGCGTACGATCCGGTTCACGATGATCTCGGTCAGCCGGTTCCACGGAGAGAAGCGGTCTATGTCGTCGCGGTACTTCGTGTGAAAGGTGGACACGTGGGGGATGTCGTGACGCTCCGCCGTGCGTCGGGCCATCCGTCCGGCGACGAAGGGGCTGTGACTGTGCACGAGGTCGAACCCGGTCCAGGAGAGAAGCCTGTTCACGTGCGGGCTCGCCCAGGGGATCCCGAGGCGGTAGGGCGGCATGACCGGGATGGGCAGCGAAGGATAGCGCACGACGGTGAACGGGTCGTCGTCCTCGTAGCGCGGGACGTGCGGCACGACCGCGTACGCGGTGCCGTACTTCGCGTCGAGCCATCGCGTGTAGTTCTCGACGCAGAGTCCGACCCCGTCCATGATCGGTTTGAACGAGTCGTTGAATTGCCCGACGATCATACCCGAAGCCATCGCCCGTCGCGCTCCTTTCCTGTCGTGCCCATGCTACTTCCGCGCCGGCGCCGGATCAACGGCGAGCCGGCGGGAGTCGATCACCCCGGCGAGCGTGCGCGGGAGCCGCGAGTGAAACGCGAATTCGCTGGGCCGCTGCCGCTCTTCGAGCGTCTGCAGCGACTCGCGCAGATGCCGCTCGAGCCACGAGGTGTCCCGATCGGGGTCCGACGGCGCGACGTGCGCGGTGAGGTGCGGCGCCGCGGCGCACTCGTCGACGGTGACGCACGTCTCGAGCACCTCGGCGTGCTCGCTGAGCACGAGCTCGGTCAGACCGGGGTGAATCTCCTCGCCGCCGGCCACGCAGACGCGATCGGCGCGCTCGACGAACCAGAGGAACCCGTTCTCGTCCATCCGTCCCAGGTCGCCGGTCCGCAGCCAGACCCTCCCCTCCTCGTCGGGGTGCAGCGAGCGTCGCGTCGCTTCCTCATCGCGCCAGTAGCCGTCCATCACCGTCGGGCCGGATACGAGGATCTCGCCGATGCTCCCGGCGCCGAGCCACAGCGGAGGCTCGCTCTGCGGGTCGAACGGCCGATGTACCGGTACCGCGATCGCCACGCAGGTGTCCGGATACGGGACGCCAACGCTCCCAGGACGCTCCTCGGTGTCGGGCATCGTCGTGCACGCGGTGACCGTTTCGGTCAGCCCGTAGCCCTCACGGATCGTGATCGCGCCCCCGCGGCGACGCACGATCGTGGCGAACCGCTCCCGGATCCATCGCGGCAGCCGATCGCCGCCGCAGAACGCCCCCATGAGCGAGCGATGGCGCGCACGGCGGAATACGCGGTCCTTCACCAGGCCGGCGTAGGTGGCCGGGACACCGATGAGGTACTCCGCGTGCATCCGTCTGATCGCACGCGCGAGCGACCGCGGCGTGGTGTGCGGCAGCAGGACGCTTCTCGCGCCGGCGGAGACCGACGCGTGGACCGCGACCGCCACGCCGAAGCCGTGCGCGAACGGCACCGCGCACAGGAGCGTCTGCCCGGCGAGAAGCGGCCCCTGCACCTGCATCTGAAGTGCCACCGCCGTGAGCTGGCGGTCGGCGTGCATGACACCGCGCGGCGTGGCCGACGTCCCGCCGGTGTAGAGCACCACGGCGAGGTCGTCGGGCCCGTGGAGGTCGCGGTGCGGAGGAAGCGCGATCCCCTCACCACGGCGCAGGAGAGCCTGCCAGGGCACCAGATCCGGTACCGTGGCTTCCGGCCGCGGCCGGCCGGCGACCTCGGGCGCGGGCTCCGGTGCCGCTCGCAGCCCGCCCTGGTCGACGCCGAAACGCTGCCGCATGACGTCCATCGCGCGCAGTCGCGAGCGACGGCCGAAATCGTCGAGCGAGCACACCACGATCCCGCGAGCCGACCGACCTGCGTTCAGCCCGAGCAGACCGTTCAGGTGTTCCCGGCCGACGACGATCCAGGCCGGGTCGAGGTCGTCGAGCAGCGTTGCCGCCTCAGCCGCGGGGGATTCGGCATGAACGAGGGAGACCACCGCGCCGATCCGGTTCGCCGCGTAGAGCACGATGGGTACGTGCGGCGTGTTCGGCATGATCGTCGCGACGCGATCGCCCGGTTGCACGCCCATCGCACGCAAACCGCCCGCCGCGGCGTGCACGAGATCGTCGAGATCGCGAAACGAGATCTGTTCGCCGAGATACTCGAAGGCGTGGTAGTCCCGATACTCGCGCGTCGACTGTTCGAAGAGCTCGAACAGCGTGGTGTCGGGGTACGGAATCGTGGCAGGGGTATCGCCGTAGAACGGCAACCAGGGTCGCTCGGGCATGTGCCTCCGTGCGACGACTATACTACCGCCGGTGCGCGGTGTAAAGAATCGCGGTCATGACGAGCCGGGGGCAGCGTGCTACGATACGCCCGATGCTCACCTGCGGTGTCGACGAGGCAGGCCGCGGTCCGCTCGCCGGACCGGTCACCGCTGCGGCGGTCATCCTGCCCGACGGCTTTCCCATCGAGAGACTGCGCGACTCCAAGCGACTGAGCCCCGCGCGGAGGACCGAGCTGTTCGCGCTGATCACCGGGGACGCGGTCGCGTGGGCCCTCGGCTGGGCCAGCCACGAGGAGATCGATGAACTGAACATCCTTCGCGCCTCGCACCTCGCGATGCGCCGGGCGGTCGCCGCGCTTGCCGTCAAGCCCGAGCGGGCCATCGTGGACGGTTCGATCGTGCCGGAGCTCGCCGTGGATGCGGAGGCGATCGTGAAGGCCGACGCCACCGTGCCCGCCGTCATGGCGGCGAGCATTCTCGCCAAGGTCGCGCGCGACCGCTGGATGGTGGCCTACGGCCGGATAGAGCCCGGCTACGAGTTCGACGCGCACAAGGGCTACCCCACCGCGCGCCACCGCGATCTGATCGCGACGCTGGGCCCTTCGGCGATCCACCGCAGGAGCTTCAACGCGTCCGGCCCGGGCCGCGCGACGAGTCGCCGGCGCGGTTCCGCTCGTCGATGAACTCGAAGACGCGCTGCATACCCTTTCGAAGCTCGCCGAGGTCCTCCTCGAAGAACATCACCTGGCGCCGTTCGAAGTCGGTCTCACCGTGCTTCTTGCTCTCCACGATCGTGAGATAGAGGTCGCCGAGTCGGTTCTCTTTGAGGTTGAGGAAGTAGGTGCGTCCTTCGTTTTCGCTCGGCACGCGCCACGAGAACACTTCACCGCGTTGTCCCATCACAGGAAGCTACCAGCAAAACCCGAACCGGTCAAAAGCGCGAGCCCTGCGTTGACAACCCACGCCCGAATTGATATCTCTTCGGGCATGCGACCGTCGTATAATGGCTATTACCTCAGCCTTCCAAGCTGATGATGCCGGTTCGATTCCGGTCGGTCGCTTCTTCCGGGGCGTTATGAGTCGTGACCAGCTACCCACAGATTCATCCGGCACCCCGATTCCCGCCTCGCTGGAAGGCTACTTCCTCGTATCCGAGACCGAGCTCGTCGACCCGAACTTCCATCGGACCGTCGTCCTTCTCGTGAACCACAACGAGGAAGGCGCGTTCGGGCTCGTCGTGAACCGCCCTGCGGACATCTCGCTCGGCGACATCGTCGAAGAGTTCGAGGATCAGCCCCTCGGGGAGCTCGCCGCCTTCGTCGGGGGGCCCGTCGAGCAGCACTACCTGTTCACGCTTCACACCGGTCTGCCCGAGAACGCCGAGAGCCAGTACGCGCTGCGTCCTGCCGAAGGAATCGTGTTCGAGCCCGTGTTCCACGCGATGGAGGGCTACCTCCGGACCGAGTGGCCCGAGCTGGACGAGGCCGATCGGCCCTCGATCAACTTCTACCTCGGCTACGCGGGATGGGGCCCGGGCCAGCTGGAAAGCGAGCTCGAGGAGAAGGCGTGGCTCGTCCTTCCGGCGACGCCGGAGATCGTATTCCACCCCGACCCGGCCGAGGGGTGGAACGCGGCGCTCACGCGCAAGGGCGGACTCTACCACGTCGTCGCGCAGACGGGATTCAAACCCTCCATGAACTGATTGCCGACGCCCCGTAGGGGGCCGGCTCGCATCCACCCGGACCCCGGTACGCGGGTCCGACCACCCCCTCACGAATTCGTTGTCCGTTCCCCCGCGCGTGGCTACTTTCCGCGAGGGAGGCGCGATGAATCAGCAACTCACACGCGAAGTCGGCGTCGGCGGGGCGCTCATGCTCGGCCTCGGATCGATGGTCGGGACGGGCGTGTTCGTGAGCCTCGGCGTCGCCGCGGGCGTGGCCGGCCCCGCGGTGGTTCTCGCGGTCGCAATCGCCGCGGCTGTCGCCGCGTGCAACGCGTTATCGAGCGCGCAGCTCGCGGCGGCGCACCCGGTGAGCGGCGGCGCCTACGAGTACGGCTACCGGTTCCTCACACCGATCCTCGGGTTCACGGCGGGGTGGATGTTTCTCGTCGCGAAGAGCGCCTCCGCGGCGACCGCCGCGCTCGGGCTCGCCGGCTATCTCCTGACCGCCCTCGCGCCCGGGGCGATCGACATCGCGCGCCTGATCGCACCGATGATCGTGCTCGCGGTCACCGCTACCGTTGCCGCCGGCATCCGCCGCTCGACGCAGGTCAACACCGCCATCGTCTCGATCACGCTGGCAACGCTCGCCTTCTTCGTGGCGACCTCGATCGGGGACGCCGACACCGCCCGATTCGTGCCGTTCTTCGCGCCGGAGGCCGGACGGACCCCCGCCGGCGGGCTTCTCTCCGCTGCAGCGCTCGCCTTCGTCGCCTACACCGGCTACGGGCGGATCGCGACGCTCGGCGAGGAGATCACCGAACCGCAGAGGAATATCCCCCGCGCGATCGCGGTCACGGTGGTCGTCACCTTCCTGCTCTACATCGCGGTCGCGGCCTCGGGAGTGAGTATCCTCGGTGCCGACGGGATGGCCGCCGCGGTAGCACGGACCGGAGCCCCGCTCGAGGTCGCCGCCGCGCAGACGACCGGAGCCCTTGGCCGGATCGTGCTGACCGTGGGTGCCGCGACGGCGCTGCTGGGGGTGCTCCTCAACCTCGTTCTCGGGCTCTCTCGTGTGCTCCTGGCGATGGGCAGGCGCGGCGACATGCCCCCGGCGGTCGCCCGCCTCGGCGGCGGGACGCCCCGCGTCGCGGTCGTCGCGATGGGACTGGTGGTCGCGGCGATCTCGGTCGTGGGCGACATCCGCCTCACGTGGTCGTTTTCGGCGGTGACGGTGCTCACCTACTACGCGCTCACGAACCTCGCTGCTCTGCGCCTGACCGACGAGCAGCGACGCTACCCACGATGGGTGAGCGTCGCGGGGCTCGTCGGATGCCTCGGGCTCGCGAGCTTCGTAGAGTGGCAGGTCGTCCTCACGGCCGGGGGCGTGCTCGCCACGGGAATCGTGTGGCATCTGCTCGCCCGCAGGGCACGAAGAGGCACGACCTAACCGGTGTCGAGCCTGTAGTGCTTGGCGATGGGCTCCCTGATGTCCCACACGCAGTCGAGCCCGGCCGGCAGCGTCACCAGATCCCCCGCCTCCACCTCGACGTTGCCGTCCTCGGTCTCGATTCGCGCGAGACCCGAGACGAGATAGCAGAGCTCGGTCGTGTCGTAGTGCCACGAGTAGCGCGAGACACCCCGCCGCGAAACCGGCCAGGCGAGTATGCCCCGATCGTGCGCTTCGTCGGGTGAAATGGTCTCGACTACGATCTGCATGGGTACCTCAGCATAGTAACACGCGTGCAGCCGGCGGGCCTACGGGACCGGTACCGGCTCGCCGAGGAAGCGCGGCCTCGTGCCGAGCACCTGAACGTCGAGCACCGCGAGCGTCCGGGCGAGCTGCTCGCGCAGCTGCATCCGCACTCCTGTGTATCCGCCGACGTCGTCCGCCGCAAACGCCACGGCGTCGATCGTGTACCGGCTGGCGATGTAGAGCGCCCGCCGCGTGTGGAACTCCTGCGATATCACCGTCAGACGCTCCTGACCGAACACTTCGGACGCGCGCACGACCGAATCGAGCGTGCGGAAACCCGCGAAGTCGAGGACGATCGCCGCTTCCGGGACCCCCGCGGCCAACAGCGCCTTCTTCATCTGCACCGGCTCGTTGTAGCTGCGGTGCTCGTTGTCACCGCTCGCCAGTATGTACTCGATTCGCCCCGCCCGCAGCAGCTCCACCGCGGCGCGAATCCTGTGCTCGAAGAACGGATTGAGCCGCCCGCTGACGAGGTACGGCGACGTTCCCAGCAGGAGCCCCACGCTGTTCTCCGGGATGGAGTCCGCCGCGTGATAGACCCGCCCCTCGCTCGCGCGGGCTATCTGCACGTTGGCGAACAGGACGAGTGCGAGGGCGGCGAGGAGGCCGTGTATGACGAGGAATGGAATGAAGCGCAGGTGTTGCATGAGTACAACCGGCCGCCTTCCCGGCGGCCGATTGCCGGGGTCACTCGTCCTCGGCAGTACCGCTGAGGCGAGCGAGCACATCGCGCGCACGATCGCGCACGATCGAAATGTACCGATAGTTGGTGCTGATGTCGATGATGAGCCCGACGGTGTCCTGGAGCTGGTCCGGGTCCTCGAACTCCATGCCCTGATCGAATAGCTTCTGCAGCGCGAGCAGCGTCGCGAGCGCGAGGTTGTTGTCGGGCGAGATCTTCGCGTTCTCGCGCGTGAGCGTGTACACGATGTGATCGCCGACCATGTCCGCGTTCTCCTGCGGACCGATCTTGCCGAGCGCGTAGATCGCCTCGGCGAGCACCATGGGCTCCGGATCCTCGCGCACCATCGTCAGCAGGACGTTCTGCGCCTGTGGACCGCCTACATCACCGAGGAGCGCCGCGGCTTCCTTGCGGACGACGGGATAGTTGTTGATCACACGACCCGCCTGACGTACCTGGTTGCTCGTGCCCTCGGTCGCGAGCAGCGTGATGATGTCGAACGTTTCGGGCGCCGCCTGGAGATCGCCCGACTCGTACATCTTTCGCACCGTTTCGAGCGCCGTGAGCTTGCTCTCGCGGTCGGACGACCGGGCCTGGCTGGCGAGGATCTGCATCTCGATCTGCTGCCGGAGGAAAACGTCCTCGATGGTAGAAGGCCGATCCGCGTCGGCGGCCTGCTGAGCGAACGCCGCTCCGCCGATCAGGACGAGCAGCACCAAACCGGTTGCGAAGCTCTTCTTCATCTCATACTCCTCTTCGCTCGTACGTTCCGAGCGGATCAGCCACCCGCGGCCGCCTCATCTTCGCCCTCTTCGTCCGACGGGGGCGTATCCAACGTGTCGATCTTCCACGTGCCGTCAACCTTCCGAAGCAGGTAGAGTATCACCCGTTCTCCGCGGAACTCAGTGACGGCCTCCACTAGAGTATCGGAATAAAATATCAAATCATCGAGCCTCGCGCGCGCTCGCGAGGGCACCACGACGTCCTCGAAGTAGTCGCGCAGACTGCGAAGCCGAATATTGCTCTGCGCGAGAATGGGCTGGCGCGAGAGCGCCGCGAGCACCTGCGGGTCGGAATGGTACTCGATGTAGCGCTCGGTCAGGTAGGTCTTCCACCGCTCGAACTCGCCGCGGTAGATGATCCGGTTGAGCTCGGTGATGACCGCCTCGACTTCCTCAAACGCCTCGTTGTAGAGGTCCTCGGTCACTTCGATGGGTGTCGTCGCCTCCGGTTCCTCTTCGGGCTCTGGTTCCGGCTCCGGCTCCGGTTCGGGCTCCGGTTCGGGCTCCGGTTCGGGCTCCGGTTCGGGTTCAGGCTCGACCGGTTCGGGCGGGGGTTCAATGACGACCGGCGCCTCGGGCACGCTTGCGCAGCCCGCGAGAACGATGAGGCCGATGAGAAACAAGAGTAGCGCGCGGCGGCCGACCATGGTGGCGCTATTGTATCGACGGGCTGGCTCCAGTGTCAAATAAAGAAATCCGGAACCACGAGAATAGCCCAACTTTCGCCCCGCGGGGTATACTATGGGGACATGTCATCAAGCGCGGATGCACTCAAGATTCTGCAGTCGCTGGTGAAACGAACCCGGAACGCGCGCGTGGGCTTCGACTCGCTCGTCTCCTACGCGGAGAAGTACCTCGCGCGGGCCGCGGACGAGGACCCTTCGCTCGAGGACTTCGCCGACAGCCCCGCGAACCTGATGACCGCGTACCTGGTGGAGCTCGAGAAGGAGGGGACCGTTTCGCTGCGCTACGACGACGGCGCGATCGCGAGCGTGTATTATCCACGCTACTATTCGGTCGTGCTTCGAACGGTGTACGAGCGCGTCGAGGAGAACCCGGACCGGCCCTTCCCCACCGAAGATTCGATGCCGCTTCCCATCCCGCCGGATCTCGTCCAGCCGGTAGACGTCAAGAACGACTTCGTCCGCTGGGTCTCCCGCGCCGAGTCGTCGGACAGGCCGGAGATTCTGCGCCTCATGTACCCCGAGGGCATTCACTCCATGCTCGTGAGTACCGACCAGCTCGTGCAGACGTTGCCCAAGCTCGCGGTGCAGAAACTGCGAAGCTACCTGCGCAGCGAGCGCAACGCCGGCTACATGCGAAGCAAGCTCGCGTCGATCTTCCGTCAGCGGGAGATGGCCATGAAGGACATGCTCTCGAGCATCCTCACCACGCCCGACCAGGCGCTGAGGACGATCTTCAACCCGACTGACTTCACCTTCCACTTCTGGACCCAGCTCTCGAGCACCATCATCAAGGAGTACGCGCCCAAGAAGGACAAGCTGGCCGAAGAGCACGGGTACTGCCAGGCCGCCTATCTCCTCGGCTACTACAATGTCCACCACCGCGGGGTGCAGCAGCGAACCCGCGAGCGCGAGACCGCGCTCCGTCAGCTCGAGAACAACCTGCGCAAGCCTCCCTACGCGTACACCATCACCGACATCCACGGCTTCCACGATCCACGGGGCGTCCCGCTGACGAAGAAGTACACGCTCGACGATGTGAACTCGCACATCGCCGGGCAGATCAAGCCCGGTGACGACCAGTCGCTGCCGCGCATGATCCGGGTGCGCTGCCCGGACGGCAAGGAGTACTACCTCTACCGCGACTACGTCCCCAACGTTACTGTCGAGCACGTCTTCGCGGCGCGCAAGGAGATGCGCGACCACTACGTAGACACCTGGAAGGCTTCGTTGCAGGCCAACCGTCGGCTTCCGGAGATGAGCGACGATGCGGCCTTCGAGCAGAGCGTAGACGCGAGGCTGGAGGAGCAGGATCCGCTTCTGCACACGCTGCTGAACTACAACCTCCTCTACCTCTCCCGGCAGGAGGCGAACGCACCGCCGGATCTCGCGGCCGAGCTCGACGAGATCTTTCACCCCAAGGAGAGCCGTCTGCGATCGCTTCCGGACATCCTCAACCTCGACCGGAAGAAGCTCCTGACCGACGCGAAGCTGCTGCTTCCCTTCTGGCAGGCGGTCCCCTTCATCAGTTCCATCGTCACGTTCCTGAAACGCATCTTCATCGGCGCGCCGGAAGAGGAGAAGGCCGATCGGCGCAGCCGCCGCGGTCCGCGCCGGTCGCAGGCATCGGCGGGCGCGCCGACGGGTACTACGACGGTCACCTACGGCGCGACGCCGTCGAGCGGCGGGGAAGATGCCACCGAGGAACCTGCCGGCGTACCGGGTGCCGGGTCGAGCGCGTCGCGTCGCGCGCAGGTCGCGCGTTTCAAGGATGCGGTACGCGACCTGCAAAAGCAGTACGTTCACCCCGGCTCGACCCCGGAGCGCACCCTCGAAGAGCTTGCCGACCGCTGGAACCCGCTGCTCGATCCGGTCGCCCAGCAGAACCTCGTGGAGGATATCAACAGCCTCGCCCGTGACTTCCTGCGACGGATGAAAGTCAGCTTCCGCCTCGTCCCGCCGACGAAGGAGCGCGTCGAGGAATGGGCCGACCGGCTCTGCCAGAACGAGGCGTTTCACCAGATCCGTCGGCGCCAGGACCTCAAAGAGTATCTGAAACTGTACATGCTAACAGTGCTTGGGAAGTGAGGGCGTTCGCCCGTCACTGCCCGCCGGTCAGTACCTCGCCCAGCTCGAGTTCGCCCATGAAGCTCAGCTCCGCCACGCAGCGGCCGAAGAGCCTCATGCACATAATCGCGTCGTCGTACGCCCGATGCGCGCGATTCGGCGGCAGGCCGAGCTCGGTCGCGAGATTCTGCAAGCCGTAACTCTTTCGCTTCGGGAACGCCTTCATCGCGAGCACCTGCGTGTCGATGATCGTGTTGCCGATATCGGTCTGACCGAGGCGCTGGACGGCGGCGCGCAGGAAGCCGAGATCGAACGGCGCGTTGTGCGCCATGAGCACCGCGTCGCCGAGGAACGAAACGAACTCCGGCACGATCTCTTCGACCGGCGGCTCGTTCGCTACGTCGGCATCCGAGATCCCGCTCACCGCCGCCGCGTCGGGTGAAATCGGAATCCCGGGATTCGCCAGGCGCTCGAACCGCTCGATCTCGTCGCCTGCCCGGAACTTCACGGCTCCGAATTCGACGATCCGGTCGGTCGCGGGATAGAGCCCTGTCGTCTCGAAATCGAAGGCGACGAAGGTCACCGAACCGACCGGACTCGTGGGATCTGCTGTCATCTCACCTCCTACCCGTTTGACACGCCGCACCCGGGCGTTTCAGCATGCCTCTATGTCTGTCACCCGCATCCAGGAAGAGTACGACCTCTCGCTGGACGACATCCGATGGTACCTCTCGACGCTCGTCACCGAGAGCCTGCTCTCGCAGCGCGAGAGCCCCGAGGAGATCACACGCCGCATCTGGTCGGGCGCGCTCGAATCGCAACTCTACGATATGGAGGAGCGCTTCATCCGGGATCTCCAGGACGAGCTCGACCGGGGGCTGATCGACGAGCAGAAAGTACGCGAGCACTTCGAACACGCCCGCGCGCTCGCCTTCCGCCGTCGTTCGCAATCGTGACCGCGCCTGCTCATCCGCCCGCCGCGGCGATCTGCTCCTCCACCCACGCCTCGATTCGACCCAGCTCGGCTCGGACCGACGCGCGCGCCTCGGCGAGCGGAGTCGACGGTTCGGAGGATACCGACGCGTAGAACTTGATCTTGGGCTCGGTGCCCGAAGGACGCGCGCTCACGACCGTCTCGTCCTCGAGCACGAACTGGAGCACGTTCGAGACCGGGAGGTCTATATCGTTACGAACCTCGCCGGTCCGCCGGTCGGTCGTCGTTCGCTCCTGGTAGTCGCGTATCTCCACGACCGGCACATCCGCGATCGATTCCGGCGGCGCGGACCGCAGCCGTCGCATCAGTCCGGCCATCGTCTCGTGCCCGCTCTGGCCGCGGAAATAGCGTGAGATCTGGATCTCCTCGTAGTACCCGAAGAGGTCGTAGAGCTCGTTCAGGCGATCGAGAACCGTCTTTCCCTCGGCTACGTGGTGGAGCGCCATCTCTGCGGTCAGCACGGTGGCGGTGATCGCGTCCTTGTCGCGTACCTCCGTACCGATGAGGTAGCCGTAGCTCTCCTCGTCGCCCATCACGTACGTGCCTTCGTCGGGATGCGCGTCGAGGTGGCGCATGATCGTCGCAATGTGCTTGAACCCGGTCAGCGTGTCGTAGACGCGGGCCCCGTAGTGCTCGGCAACCTTGCGCTGCATCTCGGTCGTCACCACGGTCTTCACGAACACAGGCTTCGCTGGAAGCGTTCCCTGCTCCTGGCGGGTGCCGAAGATGTAGTCGACGAGCAGCACCCCGAGCTGGTTGCCGGTCAGAAGCTCGTAGTCGTCGGGGCCGGGCACCGCGATGCCAAGACGATCGGAATCCGGGTCGGTCCCCATGACGATATCCGCCTGTTCGCGGCGGCCCAGCTCCAGCGCGAGCTCGAGCGCTGCCGCCTCTTCGGGATTCGGGAACTCTACGGTGGGGAACTCCCCGTCGGGCTCGCGCTGCTCGGGAACCGTCACGACGTTCACGCCAAGCTCGCCGAGCACGCGTTCGACCATCATCGCGCCGGTTCCGTGCAGCGGCGTGTAGACGACGTTCAGCGTCGTGCCGCGTTCGGCGAGGAGCTTCGGACGCACGCTCTGCCGCTTGACCATCGCGACGAAGGCGTCGTCCATGCTCTCATCCAGGTACTCGAGCAGCCCCTGCTCGAGCGCCCGCTCGCGGTCCATCCGCTTCGGTGCGCCGGACACCGATCGGACTTCCTCGATGATCGCCTTGTCGTGCGGCGCGACGATCTGCGCCCCGTCGCTCCAGTACACCTTGTAGCCGTTGTACGCCGGAGGGTTGTGGCTCGCCGTCACCACGACCCCGACGCTCGCGTCGAGCTCGCGCACGGCGAAGGAGAGCTCGGGCGTGGGGCGCAGCGACGGGAAGAGATACGCCTTGATTCCGTGCGCCGCGAATACGAGCGCGACCTGGAGCGCGAAGGTGTCCGAGAACCGCCGCGAGTCGTGCGCGATCACCGCGCGCAGTCCACCGTCGGACGCACGGTCGCCGTGGGCCTCCACGTAGCGCGCGAGCCCCTCGGTGGCGCGTCCCACGACCAGCGGATTCATACGGTTGAACCCGCCGCCGATGATCCCGCGCAGGCCACCGGTTCCGAATTCCAAGTCGGTGTAGAACCGCTCGGCGAGCTCGTCGCCGCCGCCCTGCTCGAGCAGCTGTTCGACCTCGCCGCGGAACCGCTCGTCCTGCTCGTGCTCGACGTATTCGCGCGCGCGCGCTTCCAGCTCGTCCCTGCTCATCGTCGATCCGCCCATCGTCACCCCCTCGTTCTCGAATCGATGACCCCGATCAAGTCTCCGGGCGCCTCGATCACGATCTGTGCGCCGGCTTCGCGCAATTCGGCCGCACCGCGAAAACCCCACGCCGCCCCGACCGCGGCCATTCCGGCGTTACGCGCGGTGTGCATGTCCACGTCGGAATCGCCGAGGTAGACGACCTCGTCGGGCCGGGCGCCCAGCCTCGCCGCGATCGACCGGGCGCTCGTCGGGTCGGGCTTCGGCGGGACGTCGTCGCGCATCCCCTGCACGACCTCGAAGAGGTCGTGGGCAAAGAACCCGGCGACGATGTCCTGCACGAGCTCGTCGGCTTTGTTCGACAGGACCGCCATGGGAATGCCGCGCGTCCGCACGTCCTCGAGGAGAATGGGAATCCCCTCGTACGGCCGCGTGCGCGCTACCGGCTCGCGCGCGTACGCCTCGCGCAGCTCTCCGGTCAGCGCGGCAACCACCGTCCGGCTCCGCGCGACCGCGTCCGGGACGGCCCGGCGCACGAGCATCTCGAGCCCCGAGCCGACCATCCGCCGGTACGCGTCCACCGGATGCTCCGGCAGCCCGCGCGCGGCGAGCACCCCGTTCATCGCGTGCGCGATATCTGATAAGGTGTCCAGCAGGGTGCCGTCCAGGTCAAAGATCGCGGCCCGAATCGCCTGGGTCATTGCCAATCACTGTACTGTGGGGTTCAGAGGTCCGTCAACAAATGCGCGTGCTCTTCCTCGAGTCGTTCTACGGAGGTTCTCACCGTGACGTGGCGGATGCGATCGTCGAGCATTCGCGCCACCGGGTAGATCTGCGCACGCTCCCCGCGCGCTTCTGGAAGTGGCGAATGCGCGGAGCCGCGCTCAGCTTCGCTCGCGAGGTGGCCGACGCGACCGCCTACGACCTGATCGTCTGTACGGGACTCCTGAGCGTCCCCGACTTCGTGGCGCTCGCGCTCCGCGGGTCCGCGGCGGACCGGCTTCCGCCGGTGCTCCTCTACGCGCACGAGACCCAGATCGTCTATCCCGCGCCGTCGGCGCGGGAGGCGGACCTCCACTTCGCGTTCACCGATCTTGCGAACATGCTCGCCGCGGATCACGTCGCGTTCAACTCGCGCACGCATCGCGACGCGTTCCTCGCCGCCCTGCCCGGCTTTCTGCGCAGACTCCCGGAGTACCGGCCCATGTGGGCGGTGGACGAGGTGAGCGCGAGGAGCTCGGTCTGTCATCCCGGGGTGCGGTTGGGTTCAGGGTCCGACGCGCACGAGCAGGCCGCGGCTCCGCTCGTGCTGTGGAACCACCGATGGGAGTTCGACAAGGATCCCGAGGCCTTCTTCCGGGCGCTGGAGGAGGTCAGGAGCAGGGGCGTCTCCTTCCGCCTCGCGCTGCTCGGCGAGAACTTCCAGGTCGTCCCCAAGGCGTTTCTGCGGGCGCGCGAGCGCTTCGCCGACGAGCTCGTTCACTACGGGTACGTGGCCGACCGCGCCGCGTATCACCGCTGGCTCTTCGCCGCGGACATCGTCGTCAGCACATCCATCCAGGAGAACTTCGGGATCTCGGTCGTCGAGGCGATCGCGCACGGCGCGCGCCCCCTGCTGCCGCGCCGACTCTCCTACCCCGAGATCATCCCCGAAGAGTACCACGACGCGCTCTACGATTCGCCGGACGAGCTCGTCGAGAAGCTCGTCGCCGCGCTGCGGTCCCCCGCCCCGCCGCCCGGCGGCCTCGTCGAGCACGCCCGCTCGTTCGACTGGAAGCGACGCATCGACGCGTTCGACGCGCTGTTCGAACGCGTCGCCGGGAGGGCCGATGGCGAAACGCGGGGCTGAGGCCTTCGAGTCGTACTACGCCGATCTCTTCGGCGGGCGATGGCCGGCTCTCCGGGAAGCCCTGCTCGAGGCGGGCGGCCCGGTGACGTACGAAACCGGCCTGATCAAGGCCTACCACCTCGACGCGGCGAGCGTCGTCGCCGCCGCGGCGCTCGGCGTGCAGCCGGGCGACCGCGTGCTCGACCTGTGCGCGGCCCCGGGCGGCAAGAGCCTCGTACTCGCCACCGCGCTCGCAGAGGCACCGGCCGGTGAGGCACCGGCCGCAGACGGGGACCGCGGCGAGCTGGTCTGCAACGAGCGATCCTCGGCCAGGCGCGCGCGGCTCCACCGCGTGCTCGACGAACACCTGCCCGAGGCCGCGCGCGCGCTCGTCCGCGTCACGCCGCACGATGCCGCTCGCTGGGCGCTCTACGAACCGTCGAGCTACGACCGCGTGCTCGCCGACGTCCCCTGCTCGAGCGAGCAACACGTGCTCCAGTCGGCCGGAGCGCTCGCCGAATGGAGCCCGACGCGCACGAAGCGGCTCGCGAAGGGGGCGTACGCGATCGCGTGCGCGGCAGTGGACAGCGTCAGGCCGGGCGGCCGCGTCGTCTACTCGACCTGCGCGCTCTCGCCGGAGGAGAACGACGGCGTGGTGCGCAGGCTCCTCGACCGCGGCGGCGGGACGATTGCGGCCGCAGACCCGC
>CAZICD010000020.1:31768-41226 GCA_964537725.1 uncultured Spirochaetaceae bacterium
CACGGTTCGTATCATTGCCTGCGATGCCCCACGACATTACATCCGGACTCAACCCCCAGCAGCACGAGGCAGTCACCACGGCCGAGGGGCCGTTACTGATCATCGCCGGAGCCGGCTCGGGCAAGACCCGGGTGATCACGATGCGGATCGCCGCGATGCTCGAGTCGGGCATCCCGCAGCGGTCGATCCTCGCGCTGACCTTCACGAACAAGGCCGCGCGCGAGATGGGCGAACGCGTGCGGATCATCGCGTCGCGCAAGCTGCGCGACCTCACCGTGAGCACCTTTCACAGCTTCGGCGTGAGCGTGCTCAAGCGCCACGCGTACCGACTCGGCTACCGCGACAACTTCAGCATCTACGACACGCAGGACCAGATCGCGCTGCTGCGCGAATCGGCCCGGGAGATCAGGATGGAGCTCGAGGTCGGCGAGGCGGCCAAGGTGCTCCAGCAGTTCTCTGCGGCCAAGACCGGCCGGATGCGCTGGGACGACGTCCCGACCGCGTACCGCGAGCTCTACGCCGACTACAGCGAGCACATGAAGCTCTACAACGCGGTCGACTTCGACGACCTGATCATCCTCCCGGTGAAGCTGCTCTCCGAGCACCCCGAGGTCCTCGCCGAGTACCACGAGCGCTACCGCTACGTCATGGTCGACGAGTTCCAGGACACCTCCGCCGATCAGTACCGATTCATGAAGCTGCTCGCCGACGGCCACCGCAACGTCGCGGTGGTAGGTGACGACGACCAGTCGATCTACTCGTGGCGCGGAGCGAACTACGACAACTTCCTGCTCTTCGAGCGCGACTTCCCCGAGCTGCGCGAGATCAAGCTCGAGCAGAACTATCGGTCTACCGACACGATCCTCGCGGCGGCGAACGGCGTCATCGCGAACAACGAGAACCGCAAGGCGAAGGCGCTGTGGACCGGCACCAAGAGCGGCAGGCCGATCGAGCTCTCGTTTCCCGAAGACGAGTCGAGCGAGGGACTGTTCATCGCGGAGATGATCAAGACGCTCGCGATGCGCGACGGACTGCGCTACGGCGACGTGGGCGTGCTCGTGCGCACGAACAGCCTCACGCGCAACCTCGAGGTCTCGTTTCTCAGCGAGAACATCCCCTACCGTGTCTCCGGCGGGCAGAGCTTCTTCCAGCGCAAGGAGATCAAGGACGTCATCAGCTACCTGCGCCTGCTCGCGAACCCGGACGACGACGTGAGCCTGCTTCGCGTGCTCAACACCCCCAGGCGGGGGATCGGGCGGAAGACGCTCGAAGCGCTCATCGAGACCTCGCAGCACCAGTCCGGGAGCCTCTATTCGGCGATCTCCGCGCAGCTGCACGCCGGCGACGCGACGCTGGGCAAGCGCGCGCTCGCCGACCTCGCGACGTTCCGAGACCTCGTGGAGGAGTACCGCCCGCGGATCTTCCGGCAGCGCGGGATGGCCGATGCGGTGCGCTCGCTCGTCGAGGAGATCGACTACTTCGCGCACCTCGTGGGCGAGCACCCGAACAACGAAAAGGTCGCCAAGTGGAAGCACCGCAACATCGGTCTCTTCCTGGAGTTCATGGAGAGCTACGAGAACAACCCGGACAACCTCTCTCCGTCTCCCTTCGAGTTCCTGTCGCGGATCACGCTCGACCCGCGCGACGACGTCGACGACGCGAACGACCCGGGCAAGGTCAACATCATGACGATCCACGCGGCGAAAGGGCTCGAGCACGACGTGGTCTTCATCGCCGGATGCGAGAACGGGATCATTCCGCACGCGCGCGCGCTCGAGGAGGACCCGAAGAACATCGAAGAGGAGCGACGCCTCTTCTACGTCGCGCTCACGCGGGCGAAGCAGAAGCTCTACATCACCAGCTGCCGCCGGCGTAAGGTGATGCGCGAGATCCAGGAGTGCGCCCCGAGCCCCTTCCTCGAGGAGATTCCCGACGAGCTCATCGAGGTGCGCGATACGCCCGAGACGGCCGACGAGAACGAAGTGCTCGACTACTTCGCGGCGATCAAGGCGAAGCTGGGCGGCGCGTGAACCGGGCCCACGTCGGAAGGGCGCCGGCGCCCGGAGTGCCACCACGCCCGGACCGCGTGTTGCAGGCGCGAACATCCACCGCTAAGATGCCCGTATGAGCGACGCACGAGCGGGCGCTGCCGGCGGCGACCGACCCACGCAGCTTTCGGCCATCGTCTTCACCGACATCGCCGGCTACTCCCGCATGATGGAGGAGGACGAGGAGCGCACGATCCGCGTTCTGCGGCGCCACAACACGATCGTGCTCCCGCTCGTCGAGCGGTCCGGCGGCGAGGTCATCGACGCGATCGGCGACGGGCTGTTCATCCTCTTCCCCAGCGTCCGCGAAGCTGTCGTCTGCTCGGTCGCGATCCAGGAGGCGATCGGCGCGTACAACAGCGGAGCGCGCGACGACGAGCGCTTCCGGCTTCGCATCGGCATCCACCTGGGGGAAGTGTGGCGAGAGGGCGACCGCGTTTTCGGCAACGGCGTCAACGTCGCCGCGCGGGTGCAGCCGCTTGCGCCGCCGGGCGGTATCTGCATCACCGAGGACGTCTACCGCCAGGTTTCGAACAAGCTGTCGCACGAGATGCGCTCGATCGGCCGCCGCGAGCTCCGCAACATCTCGCGACGGATGGAGCTCTACGCCGTGGTAACCGGCCAGGAAGAGGCGGACCCCAGGCCGGAGCCCGAACACGGCGAGCTCGACGAGATCAAGCAACGGATTCTGCAGGAGCGCGAGAAGCTCTCGCGGCGCCGCTCCGGCGCCGGACAGACGAGCGGACAATCGGCCGAGGGCTCGTTCGAGCACCGCATCGAGAGCAAGGTCTATAACCTCGTCGAGCGCGTCATGGATACGGCGGTCAACTCGTGGGACAGACTGCCCGACGAGAAGAAGTCGAAGGCGGTCGCCGAGATCCAGAAGGAGATCGCGAAGGAACGCGGGGCGACCGCCGAGATACGACTCGGCGGCGACGACGATGAAGCAAAGAAGAAGGGCGACGATTCGGAGCTCGGATCCGCGCTTGGAGTGGGAGTCGTAGCCGGCGTCGGGTTCGGGCTCGGCTACTTCCACTTCGGGATCGGCTGGATGATCTGGCCGTTCGTTCTGATCGGCGTGCTGCCGTTCATCTCGGGCGCCTTCAAGGCGCTCAGGCTCCTCGCCCGGCACGAACGCCGCCGTCGCGAGCGTCCGGCCGAGCTCGAGCACACCATGCTCCGCGTCGCCGGGCGGCTCGGCGGCACCGTGACCGTCGTGCAGGCGGCGAGCGAGGCAAAGCTGCCGCTCGACGAGGTGCAGCAGACGCTCGACCGGATGACGGCAAAGGGCTACGTGACGCAGAACGTCCGCGAGAGCGGCATCATCGAGTACGAGTTTCCCTCGCTCGCCGCCTCTGGCGACGAGACCGGCGAGCGCGAGCCATAGCCCCGCGCGTCAGCCCGTTAACCCGTCCGCTCGATCCGTACCGACCGGACCCGATGGCGCGCGACGCGCGTGACGGTGAAGCGGAACCCGCGCCAGTCGACGTCCTCCCCGCCCTCGGGCACGCGTCCGAGCCGGTCCATCATGAAGCCGGCGAGCGTACCGTAGCCCTTCGCCGCTCCCTCGCGCATACCCTCCGCGTCGATCAGCGCCTCCACCTCCTCCACCGGCATCTTCCCGGAGACCGACCACGAGCCGTCGGCGAGCCGCCGCGCCTGAGGCCGGCCCAGATCCCCGAGTACGGCCTCCGCGAGGTCGTGCGCCGTCACGATCCCGTCCACCCCGCCGTGCTCGCTCACGACCACGAGGAAGCGCTGTCCGCTGTGCTCGACGTGGCGCACGAGCTCGCCGGCGTCGGCGCTCTCGGGGACGAGCTCGGCCGGCTCGGCGAGCTCTCGCAGATCGAGCCCGCCGGACGCCAGACACGCCTCGGCGATCGCCGTGGTGTCGACGACGCCGACCACGTGGTCGATCCCGCCGTCGCACACCGGGTAGTGCGAGTGTCCCGACCGATCGATCGTGTCGCGGATCTCCTCCGGCCTCGCATGCGCATCGAGCCAGTCGACGTCGACGCGGGGCGTCATCACTGCGTCGGCGCGGACGTCGTCGAGCCGGAACACGCCGGCGACCATCCGGGCCTCGGCGCGGGCGAAGACTCCGCTCTCCTGCCCCTCGCGGAGCATGAGCTTGACCTCCTCCTCGGAGACCTCTTCCTTCGCCTCGCCGCGCTGGCCGAGGAGCCGCATCACGAGCGAGGTCGACGCGCTCAGAAACACGACGAGCGGATAGGTGACGGTCGCGAGCACGCGCATGGGAGGCGCGATGAGCGCGGCGATGCGTTCGGGGTGGCGGATCGCGAGCCGCTTGGGCACGAGCTCGCCGATCACGAGCGTGAGATAGGTCGTGACGCCGGTCACGATCAGGACCGCCACGGAGAAGGCGTTTTCCGCGACGAGCGGCCAGTCGCGCAGTGCAACGGCGAGGTCGTCGGCGATCGTCGCGCCGCCGAAGGTGCCCACGAGGATACCCACGAGCGTGATCCCCACCTGCACGGTCGAGAGGAAGCGGTTCGGCTCGTCGACCAGGCCGATCGCCGTGCGCGCGCCCGCACGACCGTCCTCCGCCATGCGCACGAGGCGCGTCCGCGTGGAGGAGACGACGGCGAACTCGCTCATCGAAAGCAGCCCGTTGCAGAGGATCAGACCCGCGACGATCGCTATCTGCATACCGCCTCCTTCCACCGGTCGTGCCGGCGGAACGCGTCGAGCATGACGCGCTTCGTGCGATCCTCCACGCCGATCGCCCGACCGTCGCCGTAGTCGGAGAGGATGAACCCGCCCTCGTCGGTCGCCCATCGTTCCAGGAGCTCGCCCGCCTCCGCGTCGATCTCGGCGTCGGAGGCGAACGGCAGCGTGTGCTGGATGTCGCAGAGCGAGCTGAACGCGACGCGCCCGGCGAAGGCGCCGCCGATCTCTTCGATCCCCGTGGTGCGCGGCTGCTGCAGGTTCAGCACGTCGCACCCGATCTCGATGAGCGAGGGGATGTACTGGTTGACCCGTCCGCACGAGTGCATCCACACGTCCCACCCGGCGGCGTGAGCGGCGTCGAAGACCCGCGCGTAACGCGGACGGAAGAACTCGTCCCAGAGAGCCGTGCTGATGATCCCGGACAGCTCGGTTCCCCAGTCGTCGGTGAAGGTGAACCCGTGGATCTCGCTCGGGAAGCGCGAAGCGATCTGCTCGATCGTGCGCACGTCGTACTCGACGATCCGGTCGGCGAGCGCCTCGATCCGCTCGCGCTCGAGGTAGAGGTCGGTGAGCGTATTCTCGAAGCCGCGCAGAGCGTGCAGCCGTTCGAAGAGAAGCATGAAGATCGATGTCTTTCGGTAGAGGCCATCGGTCCCCTCGAGCCGCTCTTCCATCCCCTCGTAGCGCGCCGGGTCGTCGGGGTCGGGCCAGGCGAACCGGTCGAGCGCGCCCCACTCGGCGAGCGGGTGACCCTTCACCTGCCCCATGTTCGTCTGTTCGGAGCGCTCCCAGACGCATCCCCACTCGTCGGTGGTGCGTCGCTGCGCCTTGTCGCCCGTGCCGATCTGGTTCCAGCCGATGGACGCGGTGTCCGAGATACCCAGCGAGTCGAACTCGAGCGGCAGGCGGTCGGGCCGCTCGAAGTGGATCGCCCGCCTCACAACCTCGTATGAGCTCTGCATGGCTGCTCCTCCTCACCAGCGTAGCGTCCTCCGAGGCAGCCGCGCAAGCGCAGCGGACTCACCGTCAACCGGGAGGTTGCGATGCCGCCGCGAGACCGCCTATGCTCGGGGAACACCATCGTCAGGAGGCTCCCCTTGCACGACCATCTCACCGTTCGCTTCACCTCGCTCGCGGGCGCGCCGGAGATCCCCACGGTCATGTACACCGTCAACGAGCGCCGATTCCCCTTCTTCAGCGAGTGGCGCCGCCTCGGGCACGACGAGCTCGCGGTTCGCTACCCCGGGGAATCGCCGTTCGCGCTCGAAGTGCTCTACGAGGTACCAGGATTCGGCAGGGTCATCACCACGGCGGACAACGCGGGCGAGCTCTACACGATCGCCTCCGGCCCCATCGACTTCCGCACCGAAGCGGCCCGCACGAAGGTCGGCCGCATCGGCACGGCCCTGCGCGACGCGGAGGCATCCGGCTACACGGTGTCGGCAGACCTCCGCGACCGGGTCGGCGCCGCGTCCGCCGAGCTCGCCCGATGCCTCGAAATGAGCGAGGGAGAGCCGCGTCGCAGGCGCCTCGCCGAGCTCCTTTCGCGGGCCTTCTGGTTGGGCGAGGAGCTCGAGCTCCTGCGCGCCCGTGCAGACCTCGACGCGATGGCCCCGGTCGCGCGCGCGGCGAAGCTCTTCGGCGCCTCGTTCTTCGACCCCGACGCCGACGAGACCTTCCGCTACCGCTTCGAGGAGATCTTCAACTTCGCCACCACGCCCTTCTACCGCCGGCGCGTGGAACCGCGCGAAGGAGAGGTGGATTGGGAGACGCGCGACCGGCTCCTGAAGTGGCTGGAGGAAAAGGCGATCCCGCGCAAGGGGCATCCGCTCTCGTGGTGGATCGAAAGCGGACTCGCCGACTGGATGAAGAAGCTGAGCTACCGAACGCTGAAGGAGGTCGTCTACCGGCAGGTCTACGACACGGTCGCCCGGTACCGGGGTCGTATCGACATCTGGGACATCATCAACGAAGCGCACGACCCCGTCGTCAAGGGGAACGACCTCGCCCTGAACGCCGAGCAGGTCTACGAGGTCACCGCGCTCGCCGCACGCGCGACGAAGGAGGCGAACCCCGACGCGGTTCGCATCGTCAACGTCAACCGCCCGTGGGGGGTCTACCGATCCGAATGGGGGTTGATGGATCCCATGCACCCGGTCGAGTACCTGGAAGGGCTCGCCGAGCGCGGCATAGACTACGAAGTCGTCGGCGTACAGATGTACCACGGCGGGCCCGAGCACTACGTGCGCGACATGACCGAGCAGTCGGCGCTGATCGACCGGTACACCGCGCTGGGCAAGCCGGTTCACATCACCGAGGTGCAGACCCCCTCGTCCATGGAGCAAGACCCGACCCGCTGGCTCGGCGGCCGGGTCGCGCCGAGCGGCTGGTGGCACCGGCCATGGGATCCGGAGGTCCAGGCCGACTGGGTCGAGCAGTTCTACACGATCGCCACCAGCAAGACGAACGTAGAGGCGATTACGTGGTGGAACCTCAGCGACCAGCGCACCTTCTGGCCGCACGGCGGGCTGCTCGACCGCGACAACCGTCCGAAGCCGGCCTACCATCGACTGCTGCGGTTCATCCGGGGCGTGACCGCCCGCTGAGCTTCGCGAACGAAGCGCGGTCCACAGACCGATCGGATTGTGGTAGGGTACTCGTCCCGGCTGATGTCATCGCGCATCGGCCCCGACCAGGAAGGAGCCCCGCATGAACACATACCGGGCGCGCGTCGGACTCGCGCGCGAGAACGACCGCCGCAGAAACGTATTCACCGCGCTCGATCTCGTGCGCGACGATGTAATCCCGAAACTCGCCGAGCGGGTTCTGCTGAAGCCGAACTTCTTCTCGAGCACGAGCCAGGTCACCTCGACTCACGTCGACGCGGTCCGGGGCGCCCTCGACTTCCTGCAGTCAGTACCGAACCCGCCGTCGGAAGTCATCATCGCCGAGGGAGGCAACGAAGGGTACTCGGGAGAGGCGTTCGACAACTACGGGTACCGGGCGCTCGCGAGCGAGGTACCGTTCGCCGTTCGATTCGTCGACCTGAATCGGGAGGAGCGGTGGCAGGAGACCGGGATCGTCCTCGCCGACGGAAGCCCGTACACGGTTCGCATGCCGCAAACCGTCCTCGACTGCCCGTGCACAATCTCGCTCGCGGTCGCGAAGACGCACGACGTGTGCGTGGCGACGCTCGCGTTCAAGAACATGGTGATGGGCACGCTTCATCGCGAGGACCGAGTGAAAATGCACGGCTTTCCGGCCCACGACAAGCGCGAGCTGCCGCGCGAGGCGCAGACGCTCAACGTCAACCTGATGCGCGTCGCCGGGTACCTGACGCCGGACATCGGCGTGATCGACGGTACCGTGGGGCTCGAGGGAAACGGACCCGGCGGCACCGAGGCCGTGCCGTGGGGCGTCGCCGCGGCGAGCGCGGATACCTTCGCCGCGGACGCCGTTATGGCGAAGGCGATGGGCTTCGAACCGCTCGACCTGGGCTGGCTCGCCTACGCGCATCGGCTCGGCTACGGGATCGGAGATCCGGCCGAGATCGAGGTCCTGGGGACGAGCATCGATGCAGTCGAAACCCGGTTCAAGCCGCACGAGACGACCGACCTTCAGCTCCAGTGGCGCTCGCGGGAGCTCGCGGAGTATCTGCCGGCGTAGCAGGCGACCGCCGCGCGGCAACGCTCCCGGGCCCTACTCCGACTCGAACTGGTCCAGAGCCGACAGGGCCTCGCATCCGTAGATCACGGCAGGCCCACCGCCCATCAGCACTGCGACGCCGATCGTCTCGACAATCTCGTCTCGACTCGCGCCGGCCGACAGGGCTCCCTCAACGTGGAACGCGATGCATCCGTCGCATCGTACGGTGACTGCGATACCAAGCGAGATGAGCTCCTTCAGCTTCGTGCTCAGCGCACCGTCGGCGACGCCGTTCTTGTGAAGCTGCTCGAACGCGGCCATGGTGTCGGGGATCTCACGTCCGAGCTTCGCCATATTCTGCTTCAACTCCTCGAGATGCCTCGGGTAGTCCTGCATAGTGTCCTCCTGCGTCAGGTATACGTAGATGGACGCGGTGTTGAAACAACCCCAACGGGTTATTTCCCTGAGCGCACCGCCTTGCCTGTGGCTGCGCAGTTTCTTTTTTTGGTTTGGAGCGAGTAGCTTTACGGTAGGTACGCGCATGCTGGACAATCTACTTGGTATCATCCTCCTGCCGGCGGAGCAGGTTGTAAACGTCGTCATCTCCATGAGCCTCGCGCTCGCGCTGGGATTCGTGATCGCCGCGGTCTACCGCTACACGCATCGCGGGATGAACTACGAGAGCGGCTTCCTCTCGACGCTCGTGCTCCTCTCGCCGATCGTGGCGGTCGTTATGCACTTCATCCAGGGCGACCTCGTTCTGTCGCTCGGGCTGGTCGGTTCGCTCGCGATCGTCCGCTTTCGCACGCCGATCAAGGATACCCGCGACATGGTCTATATCTTCTGGGCGGTCGCGGTAGGACTCGGGGCGGGAACGCTGAACTGGACGGTCGCCGTCATCGCGACGCTCCTCGTGACGATCGTCATCACCGCCTTCTACCTCTTCCAGTACGGACGAGCGCTCCACGCGGAGTACATCCTCGTCGTCTCCGGGAGCACCTCCGACGCGGCCGAACGGGTCGACGAGGTCGTCCGGAATCGCGAGGCGAACGTTCAACTGCGCAACCACGAGGT
>CAZICD010000020.1:41326-51220 GCA_964537725.1 uncultured Spirochaetaceae bacterium
GACGCCTACCTGGTTCGCAGCATCTACTACGATACGCGCGACTACGCCGCCTGGTGGGAGAAGGAAGACGGGGACTTCGGCCGCATCAAGCTGCGCATCCGCGCGTATACCGACCGGTGGGACGAGTGCCGGACGGTCTCGGTGGAGATCAAGACGAAGCAGGGCAACGCGATGGTCAAGTACGCCACGCACGTCGGCGCCGACGAGTACGAGGCGTTCGTCCGGACCGGCAGCTGGCCGAGCTGCGCCGATCCGACCGTCCACGAATTCGATCGCCTGCGCAGGGTCCGGCAGCTCGTCCCCGTCTGTCTGGTACAGTACCGTCGCGAGGGGTACGCCGCGCGCGACGGATCGCCCGTGCGGCTCACGATCGACCACGGAGTCGAGAGCACCCGCGCCTCCTGGCTCTTTCCCGACAGACCGATGCTCAGGCAGCACCAGCCGAGGAGGGTGATCTTCGAGGCGAAGACCCGCGAGGGCGAACCGGAATGGCTCCAGGGACTCATCCGACGCCATCGGCTGAAGGTCAGGGCGAACAGCAAGTACTGGCAGGGCGTGGAGGTGATCCGGCCCGATATGGTGACGCCACGCGAGGTCGCGCCGTGAGACGATTGAGGCGGCTTCTGCTCGCGGCATCGGTGGCGCTCGTGCTCTTCACCGGCGGATACCTGATACTCAGGTCGGTCGTCCGCGACTCACCCTTCTTCGACGACCGGCTCGAGGCGGCGGTGAGGGACGAGCTCGGGATTCGCGGCCGGTACATCCCGGTGAGCGAGCTGCAGAGCCTCACCGAGCTCGACGCCTCCGAGCGCGGGATCGAATCGCTCGAGGGGATCGACCATCTCCCCAACCTCCGTCGGCTGAACCTCGGAGGCAACAGGATCGGCGACCTCCGTCCGCTCTCGGCGCTCAGTCGGCTCTCCGCGCTCGATCTGCGGGATAACTACATCTTCGACCTCGAGGCGGTCCACCTCGGAAGCCTCGCCGAGCTTCCCGAGCTCATCGAGCTCAGCCTCCGGAACAACCGCGACTCGGCGCATCCCGAGGAGCCCGGTGACTTCGAGCGGATCTCGGACGTCTCCGCGATTGCGCAGCTGTCGAGCCTTGAGGTCCTCGACCTCAGGAACAACCACGTGGAGACGGTCGAACCGATCGCCGCGCTCGAGGCGCTGCGATCGCTCGACCTGCGCGGGAATCGTCTGACCGAGGACGCCCTGGACGCGGTCTCCTCGCTTCGTCGTCTCGAGCATCTCAACCTCAGAGAGAACGACCTCCGGGACATCGCGGCGCTCGGGCGGCTCGAGCAGCTGCGCTACCTCAACCTGCACTCCAACTCACGGATCGTCTCGATCCTCCCGCTCGCTTCGCTCTCGCGTCTGACTGCGCTCATCCTCCGCGGCGTCCCGATCGGCGAGGACGCCGGCGTTCTGCGGGAGCTCGTCCATCTCGAGCAGCTGAACGTTCGCGACACGGGCTTGCGCGACCTGAGGATCCTCGCCGATCTCATGGAGCAGGGGGCGCTGCAGGATCGCCCCGAGGATAACGTCTTCGCCGAGGTGGACATTCGCGAGAACCCGATCGGCGACAGCGACGCGTACGCCGTTCTCGAACCGTACTGGCAGAACATCGCCGTCCGCCACCCCGCGGAGCTCCCCGAATGAGCGCGCGCGTTCGGATCGCCTCTTCGCTCGTCCTCGGGCTCGTCCTGTTGCTCGCACTGCCGCTCGTCCTCGGCGGGTGCAGCGACGACCGCGCGCGTCGTGCCGGGCGGTCGGAGGGAGTCCTGGTCGTTGACTTCGACGACTACCGCGGCAGCAAGGTGAGCCTTCCCGATGGGGTGTCTGTGTCGGGCGAGAACGGCAACGGCGTCCCGGCAGATGGAGACTTCTACCCCTTCACCGGCGTGAGCAGTCTCCGCCGCGAGGACGAGTTCGACGGCTTCGGGGCATTCACCGCCGACGACGAGGATTTCTCGTTCGGGATCCGCGAGCACGGCGAGGCGGATCTTCAGGACTCCCGGCTCTTCCTCGAGTACGAGAACCGCACCGATCGCACCGTGTACGGATTCAGGCTCGCCTACGACGTCGAGACCTGGCTCGTAGGCGAGCGAGACAACCGGATCCGGCTCAAGTATCACACGAGGCGCGACGGGTTCGGATCGATCGACGAGATCGTCTCCACGGCGAACCCGCGCTCGGCGAACCCGCGCTCGGCGAACGTCGGAACGGCGGCGCCGGATGACGTCCCGCCGGGAACCGCGGTCGACGGCTCGCTCGACGAGAATCGGACGACCGTCCGTGTCGCCTTCCACTTCTCGGAGCTCCGGGGAATGGCCGACGATGGGGTCGACCGGTTCGGCCCGCTCGAGCCGGGAGAATCGGGTTACCTGCGATGGCAGTACTCGAATCACCGGTTGACCGAAGGATCGCTTCGAAGCGCGCTCGCCCTGAACAATCTCACCGTAGAGCCCATCTTCGCGCCGTCGCGGGACGACGACGGAGAGACGACCGACCCGCTTGGAGCGGTCGCTCTGAGCCGAAACGCCGGATTCTACGACGAGCCCTTCGATCTCGAGCTCTCGACCACGATCCCCGGGGCAACGCTCTACTACACCGTCGACGGATCGCGGCCCGACCCGGACAAGATGATGACCGACGAAGAGTGGGACGAGCTGCCGAGAGAGACCCGCCGACGAACCTTCGAGTACCGGGAGCCGATCGGCCTGCACGAGCTCATCGATCGGGAGAACGACCTCGCGACGATCCCGACCGCCCTGCGCGACTACGCTCCGCTGTGGAAGATGCCGGCCTCACGCGTGCCGAGAGCCGCGACTCTCCGGGCCGTCGCGATCGGCGCCCACAGCAGTTCGGCGGTCCACACGGCGACGTACCTCTTCCCGCCGTCGGGCACGACGCACCACGAACTCCCGGTGTGGAGCATCCAGACCGATCGTGGAAGCTTCTTCGACCCCGAGTCGGGGATCTACGTTCCCGGCAACGACGCCGACCAAGTCAACTACTTCCGCCGTGGCGACGATTGGGAGGCGCCGGCGCACGTCGAGTTCTTCGAGGAAGACCGTCGACGCGTGCTCGCGCAGGACATGGGCGTCCGCATTCACGGGAACTACACGCGCACCTATCCGCAGAAGAGTCTGCGGCTCTACTCGCGCACCGACTACGGTCCCGGCAGGATGTCGCATCGGTTCTTCACCTCGAAGGAGATCGACGACTTCAACCGACTGCTCCTCAGAAACGGCGGCAACGACTTCTCGGGCGGGATGCTCTCGGACCCGGTTGCGCAGTCACTCGTGGAGCACCTCGCCTTCGACACGCAGCACTACCGGCCGAGCGTGGTCTACCTGAACGGCGAGTACTGGGGAATCCACAACATGCGCGACCGCTACGATCAGCACTATCTGGAGACGCACTACGATATTCCGCGCGACGAGGTCGTGATTCTCGAGGGCGAAGGCGCCGTGGATACCGGCCCGCCGGAGCTCGAGGGCGAGATCTACGAACCGTTCGTCGAGTTTCGAGACCGGGTGGCCTCCGGCGAGATTGACGATTGGGAAGCCCTGGACTCAGAGATTGCGCTCAGCGAGTACATCGACTACGTCTTCCTCCAGGTCTACGCCGGTAACTACGACTGGCCGCAGAACAACGTCCGCTACTGGCGCTACACCGGGCCCAACCCGACCGCGGAAGACGGGCCCCGCGACGGCCGGTGGCGATGGATGCTCTACGACGTGGACTTCGCCTTCGGCCACGAACTCTCCACTACATTCGACACGGTCGAGTGGAGCTTCGGCTACACGGAGGAGCACCCCTTCCTCGAGGAGTCGCGCCGCGAGCAGTACCAGGATCGCTTCGAGATCAACCAGCGTCTCGTGGATACCGCGGAAATACGCCGGGAGCTCCTGCAGCGGTTCGCGGTTCACCTGTCTACCACCACGAGCGAGCGGCGAGCGCTCGAGCTCGTAGACACGCACGCCGCCCGGATCGAGTCGGAGATGCCCCGGCAGATCGCGCGCTGGTCATATCCGCAGTCGATGGACGGCTGGTACGGTGTGGTCGAGAAGATGCGCGACTTCGCGCGACGACGCCCGCAGATCGTCCGCGATCACCTGCTGCGATTCTTCGACGACGTCACGGGGATCGCCGAGCTGTCGGTAGCGGGAATCACCGGGTCGACCGGGCTCTCGCTGCACACCGTGGATCTCGACGAGCGGACAGAAGGTGTCGAGATCGAAGGCGGGACGTGGTCGGGCACGCTGTTCACCGGCATCCCGGTCGTCCTCGAGTCGAGCCGGACCGACCTGGCCGAGGCGACGTTCGACGACGAGACCCGGGTCGAGATCGTCGAGCGCTCGCGGAACCGTCTCTCGTTCTACCTGACAGCAGACGCCGGGATCACTCTGCCCCGGACGACGGAATAGCGAGTCCGGCCAGCGGGGGTTCCGGCTCCGGCGATCCGAGCGCCGCCGTCATCGCGCCGCGGACCATGGTGTTGTCTATGACCGCCGCCAGCGCGTCGGCACCAGGTCCGGTCGCGTAGATCGGGACCTCCACGTCGGTGTGCCCGTTCGTGGACCATGTCACCGCAGGAAGCCTCCCCTGCCCCCCGCTCGAGGTCACGGCGAGCCCGCCGGTCTCGTGGTCGGCTGTCACCACCAGCAGCGTGTCCTCCTGCAAGGCGGGGTGGTCGAGCAGCATCTTGACCACCGCGTCGAGCTCGAGCACCTCGGGAATGAGGCGCGCGATGTCGTTGGAATGACCGGCGTGGTCGATCCGAGCCGCCTCGATCATGAGGAAGAACCCCTCCTCGTCGCGGGCGAGCACGTCGACCGCCGCCTCCGCCATCTCCATGAGGCTCGGGATCACATCGGGCCGCCCATCGGCGAGATACGGAAGGTGCCCATGGCCAAAGAGCCCCGCAATTCTTTCGCCCCCGCTCGCCGCCTGCACCGTCCGCGCCAGCGCCTCGGCGTCACCGACTACGGTATACCCTGCGGCGGCCACCGACGCGGGATCCATTCCGTACCCGCCACCTCCGAAGATGAGATCGGGACGGAGGCCGGTCAGGTAGTCGTCGGCGATGCCGTCGTAGTCGGTGCGACTCGACACGTGCGCGGCGAACGCCGCGGGCGTCGCGTGCGTGGTGAACGCGGTGGTCACCAGGCCGATCGCCCACCCGCGCTCCTGAAGCTCTCCGGTAATCGCGGGAAGCTCGCCGCCGTCACCGGGAAGCCGCAGACCGACCACCCCGTTCCGCACCTTGACCGCAGTGGCGAGCGCCGTTCCTGCGGCGGCCGAGTCGGTCACAGCTCGCGAGGCGCTCGATGTGCCCATGCGTCCCCTCACGGGGAGCGAGTGGACCACCAGCCCATCGTCGGTACCGGTCTCGTAGAGGCTCGCGGCCCGAAGCTGTTCGCTCCCCATGCCGTCGCCGATCACGAGAATGAGGTTCCGCGCTCGCGGCACGAGCGGCAGCTCCGCGTCCACGTGATCTTGAATCTTCTCTTCGGGGATCGAATCAGGCGAATGCGCCGCGGAGACCTGTGCTGGGTGCAGCGAGCACGCGGAGACGACGAGCACGATCGCGACGCATGTGAGCACCCATAACGGTGCGATATCTCGGAAGCCACGACAGGCGACACGGGACGGAAGACGTTGCATTCGGTTTCCCCGCGTCGACCGAGCGATGAGCCCCCACGAACAGAATCGGTCGACGCGGTGAGAAACTATCACGGCCGGAGATGGAACACAATCCCTGCCCGCAGATCCAGCGCGAGTCGTTCCGGAGTCTATCCTTCCGGTTGGGTCTTGTCGGTCATCGCCTGCAGACTGCGGGGATAAGGTTCGCTCGGTTCGTCAGCCGCGGCTGATAGAATACACGCGGAGTCCTGCGAGCAGAACTCCGCGCACTCGGTGGCCGTCGTGCTACGTATTACGGCTCACGCACCTCGATCTCGCCGGTCACTTCGGAGTCGCCCTGTTCGAACTCGTCCATAAGCTCCTCGCTCTCGAAGTAGAGGTCTCCGTCGATCGTGGCGTCGTTGAGCTCGAACCCGGCGGCGGAGACGTGGACGTCGCCCTCGACCGTACCGCCCTGGATGAGCGTGTTCTCGTGCTCGACCCGCAGCGCAGGAACGGTCAAGGTGTAGCGATCAGTGACTTCTCGATCCGAATCTTGCGCGTAGAGCGCGATCTTGCGGCGTGGTTCTTCCGCCCCTTCCTGCGCGTAGACCTCGCCCGCGACGGTCACTTCCTCGTCCACCGTTACGTCGCTGTCGAACAGGATGATCCACGCTCCGTCAGGTCCCAGCGCGGATTGCAGGTCGGAAGGCTCCTCGATCCAGATCTCCGTGGGGCGGCTTGCCGCATCGGCTTCCTCGCTGCCCTGCGCTTCCTCTTCGCCCTCCGTTTCCGCTTCGACTCCGCACCCGATGAGGATGAGAGCCACTACGACTCCGAGTAGGACCACGATCAAATGCTTCTTCATGACATCTCCTATTGCACAGGATATCTGTGCTCGTCTGATTTTCCCCAAATCTGACAAGGCTAACTATCGGGTTCAATGACCAATTTGGGTTACCGTGGGGACGCTCTGACCTGCGTCTCCAGCGGAGCGCAGGCGCATAGGTGCTACACTTGCCTCTACGCGGGGGCTCACGTCTTGTGGTCTTCAACCTCGGTCAGCCGGCGGCGGATCTTCTCGAATGCGCTCTTGTCGTCGTACATCAGAATCAACTCGTCCTCCGACTCGAGCGTGAGATCCGGATAGGGAATCAGGAGATCCTCGGCGCGGCGAACCGCCACCGGATGCACCCCGCGGGGGATACGGAGATCGTCGAGCGTGCCGGCATCGTGCCCGCGGACCACGATCACCTCGAGGGTGAGCCCTCCGCTCGCGACAAGCGAGAAGTTGATCCGGTCGAAACCGTAGAGGGTCGAGATCATCTCGGCGGCGGCGGCGACCTTCGGGGAGAAGATTGCCGAAACCCCGATCCGCTCGCACGCCGGGCCAAGGACGGCGGAGTGGAGGACCACCATCACCTTGTCGACCCCGTAGTTCTTGCCGAGCATCGCAATCACGGTGTTGATCTGGTCGGAACCGGTCGAAGCGACCAGGGCGTCGGCATCGGCCACCTGCGCCTTCTCCAGGATCTCGGGGTTGCTGCCGTCGCCGTTCAGGACGAGCGCGTCGAGCGAGTCGGACACCTCGTCGGCCCGGTCGGAGGCGCTCTCGATGAGCACGAGCTCGTTCTCGCGTCGGCGCGCGAGCAGATTCGCGAGCCGGAGACCGATCTCCCCGATTCCCACGATGATGATTCTCATGGTGACCTCCTGGTGCCGCGGTAGATCGCGGGATACGCGAGCACGAACAATGGGATGATCTCGACGCGACCGGCCCACATGAGCACGGTGACCATCGCCTTCTGCCAGACCGGGCTCTCGGCGGTGAGCACGCCGACCGAGAGCCCCGCCGTATGGAGCGCCGAGATCGATTCGAAGAGCGAGTCGACAAAGGCGTGACCCGAGAGGGTGAACGCCAGCGTCGCAAGAACGACGGTCAGAAGCGTGAAGACGAGGAGCGACAGAACTCCCCGCAGCTGATTGTCGTCTATTACCGTCTCGCCGACGCGAATCCGGATGCGTGCCTCGTCGGGAAGGAGCTTTCTCAGCAGGAACCATCGAACGGTCTTCAGGAGAACGACAAAGCGAAAGAGCTTGAGACCGCCGGCCGAGCTCCCGGTCGATCCCCCGACGAACATGAGCACGCTCATGATCGCCTTTCGCCCGTCGTCAAGCCCCGAGAGGTCGCCGACGGTGAAACCGGTCGTCGTCGCCGCGGAGACGAGATGGAAGGCGTCGTCGAAGAGACGATCCGTCTCGCGACCGCGCGTGAGAAAGATGAGCGTCATCGCCACGACGATCGCGATAATGAGCGTGCGCAACTGCACGTCGCCGAAGAACGCTCCGAACCGGCGTTGACGAAGCACGTAGTACGCGGGAAGACCCATCGCGCCGACGACCATGAGGAACACCGCGACGGCACGCGCCGCGGCGCCCGGGAACTGACCGAAGCTCGCCGAGTCCGATGAGAAGCTGCCGGTAGATACCGTGGACATCACGTGGATGAGCGCCTCGAAGGCGGAAAGCCCGGAGGCGAAGAAGAGAAGGAATCCGCCGGCAGTCATCACCGCGTAGATCGTCGCGACAATCCGCGCGGTCGCCGAGACGCTCCCCGCGAGCTTCTGATCTCCGAACTCGGAGGTGTAGAGGCGAAACGAGTTCTGCCCGGGACCGATCAGGACAAGGATCGAGATGATGACGATCCCCAGGCCGCCGATCCATTGCAGGAAGGAGCGAAAGAAGACCAGGCTCAGCGGGAGTGACTCCGGCTCGAAGACCGTGAGGCCCGTCGTGGTGAGACCCGACATCGCCTCGAAGAGCGCATCATGAGGCGCTCCCACGAGCAGGAAGGGCACGGCTGCGACGATCGCGGTCATGAGGTACGAGAGCGCCACGACCGCGAGCGATTCCTTGCTCGCAGGTTCGCGTGCGCTCGCTATGGAGAGCTCTTGCGGGTGACGGAGGAACTGCCCGAGCAGAAATGATCCTGCGCCGCAGCCCGCGAACGCGAGCGCCGGACCGATGTCCCGGACGATCAGCGCGACAGCGAGCGGAGGAACGAACGCCAGACCGACGAGCCGAACGATGAGGAGGAGGTTCCCGGCGACAACCTGATAGTTGAGCGGCGTGATGAACCGTGCGATGCGTCTCATGCGAGCGCTCCTCCTGCAATAGTAGCGCTGCTTCAACTCGCGGGAAACCACCGTCGGGGCACCCGGACGATCACGAGTGACGCGCGCAGGGAGACTGAACGGTCACTGAGCTTGCAGTTTCGAAGCACCACGGGGGTTGTGGCGTAGAGAGTTACGTGCCACGCCCCCGATTCTGCCGGAATCCCGCCTGCCGCTACGCCGAGGCACGCTGTACGTCTGGTGGTCTTCGGGATAAGGGATGCTACCCCGTACAGGTTATGTCCCTCCGCAGACTAACGGACTAACGTCGAGCCCACAGTCTATAGGAGGACTCAATGAGAAAGATTTGTGGCTTCGTTTTGGCGATGATCGCACTGACCGCGACTGTGGCAGGAGCACAGAATCTGCTCCAAGGCGATATGGTCGTCGCTGCATCAACGGCGGACTTGTTCCGGCTCGAGTACCGCGAGGAAGCTCCCGGAGGCAACTTCGCCGACGGCAACACCGTTTCGTCCAGCGGGTTCTACTCCAGCCTCAACGGCTATCTCGGGTACTTCGTTACCAATGGGTTCGAAGTGGGTCCCGACGTACTCTTCGAACACCGCAGGACGCGGACCGGCGATCTCCTCGATACCTGGACCAACCTGACGCTGGGCCTACAGGTGGGGTACTTCAGGCCGACCACATCGAACCTCGTGCCATACGCCCGCCTCGGGACCGCGTTCGTGTCGTCGACGTTCTCCGGGGCTGGAGCCGGAGGCGACGGCGGCGAAAGCGGCTTCAGTCTCACCCCGCGAGCGGGTGTGTTGTACTTTCTTGCGGACCAGATCGCCATCAACCTCAATAGCTACCTCAAGTACTCGCGCGTCGCAGAGGTCGCACCCGCGACCGACGAGCCGGAGGCCCGGCAGTTCGACATAGGCGCGGAGCTTGGGCTGCTGCTCAAACTCTGATCGTCGACACGGCAACGGCGAGGGACAGGCGGCTGTCCCTCGCCACCTGCCACAACTTCGCGCATGCGGAAGCCGGGACGGAAGAACGGCACGGCGGTTCTTCCGAAGAATGCCCTCGGCATTCTTCACGAACACCGGACAACCCTTGCCGAAGCCGGGACTCGAACCCGGACG
>CAZICD010000021.1:0-18086 GCA_964537725.1 uncultured Spirochaetaceae bacterium
AAGGCGGCGTTGATGTCGAACGCGTCAAACCCCTGCCAGTGCGCCGCGGTCATGGGGTAGAGGTTCATGGAGACGACGTCGAGCTCGTCGACGAGCGGCCAGAGGTGCTCGCGGAACCGGCCGGCGTCGTCGAAGACGAGGCTCTCCATCGCGTAGGTGAGCCGTGCGTTCGATCCGTTGCGGTCGAGCCAGCGGTGGTACTCCTCGAGCACGCGCGCGAGACCGTAGGAGAGGCGCGCGGTGAATCGCTTCGTGCCCCAGTCGTCGCCTCCCTCGCGAAGCTCGTTCCCCACGCAGATCGCCTCGAGCTCGCAGTCGAGCGCGACCGTCCGCTCGAGCTCGTCGAGCTTCACCTGCGAGCGCCAGTCGTCCACGAGCGCGCGCTCGTCCACGTGCAGCCCAGCGACGAGCGTGAGCCCGTGCTCGCGAACCCACGGCGCGACCTTCTCCGAGTAGTCGACGCTGTAGCCGCGTACGCTCGCTATGCCGGCGCGAGCCGCCGCGTCGAAGTGCGCGCGCACGTCCGTTCCCGCGTGATCGTGGATCCATGCTCCGAGCTTCATGACCTCACCTCCAGGAGCGCGACGCCGTACGGCTCGAGCTCCACCGTGCGGGTCGCGGCCTCGGCGAGCAGGTCGCGTACCTCGCGCTTCAGGCCGATTCGAACCGCGCGATCGCCGTGGTTGAGCAGGAAGAGCACTCCCCTGCCCGCTGGTCCCTCGTTCCCCCGCAACGCCACCTCCACGCACGAAGGCGCGTCGGCGAGGTAGCGCTCGCGAAGCGAGATCGCACCGGCCTCGCGCGCGAGCGGCGCGAGGAGCGACGCCAGCCCCTCCTCGTCGAGGTCGCAGCCGACGTAGACCACGCTCCCCTTCCCCGCCGCGCGCCGCGTCACCGCGGCGCGGCCGGCGTAGTGCCCCTCGCCGTAGCGCGCGAGGACCTCGGTGCCGGCGACCGGCTCGATCACGTCCACCCACACGCCGGCCGCGCCGTCGACGCCGTCCCCGTTAACCGCGACGCTGCGCCGGCCGCCGAGCGCGTCGAATTCTTCCACGGTGATCCCGGCGAGCCCGGCGAACGGCCCCGGAATCGTCTGTGCGCGCATGCGGTTTTCCATCGTGCGCGTTCCGCTTCGGAAGGTGAGCACGAGCGTCCCGCCGTTCTCGACGTAGCGCGCGAGCCGCCGCTCCGTCTCCTCGTCGGTGAGATTGAGAAGCGGCGCGACCACGAGGCGGTACGCCGACGGATCGTCGGGGAGGTCCGCGACGTCCATCTGGACGCCGTAGGTCGTGAGCGCCGCGTAGTACTTCTGCAGCTCGCCCTCGTACGACAGCCCGTCGGCGTGGGGCTGGAAGCGCTGGCTCCAGAGGTTATCGAAGCTGCGCAGCAGGAGGACGTCCGCGGGGTAGCCGGTACCGTCCAGCGCACCGGAGAGCTCGGCGAGCTCGCCTGCAACGCCCGCTATCTCGCGGTAGCGACGGCGGGGAACGCCGTCGTGGTCGAGCACGCCGTACCAGTACTGCTCGGTCCCGAAGAGCGCCGGCCGCCACCGGAAGTGGACGATCGTATCGGCGCCGTGCGCGATTCCCTGGTAGTCCCAGAGCCTGATCTGGCCCGGGGCCGGCGTCGGGCCGAAGACCGCCCACCCGCACGGCCCGGAGAGCTGCTCCATGACCCAGAAGTTGCGCCGTTTCGTCCCGCGCGTGATGTCGTGCGCCATCGCGATGGAGGGCGGCGTACCGGCGCCCCATTGGTTCACCGGGTAGTTATCCCACGAGACGAAGTCGAGCCCGCGCGCGAGGTCGTAGTAGTCGATGTCGGCGAAGTGGCCCATGAAGTTGTGCGTGATGGGCGCATCGGTAGCGGCGCGGATGAGGTCGATCTGCGCCTGCTGGTAGGCGACGATCGAATCCGAGGAGAAGCGCTGGTAGTCGAGGAGCAGCCCCGGGTTGTGCGTGAAGCGCCCCGGCTGCTCGACGGCGGTGAACGCCGGGACGACCACCTCGTCGAAGCTGCGGTACTCCTGGCTCCAGAAGACCGTCCCCCACGCGCGGTTGAGCTCGTCGACCGAGCCGTAGCGCCGCTCGAGCCAGCGTGCGAAGGCGGCTCGGCAGTGGTCGCAGTAGCAGACCGCCGTGTCGTGGCACCCGAACTCGTTGTCGATCTGCCAGGCAACGAGTTTCGCGCTGCCGGCGAAGTGCTCGACCTGCGCGCGCACGATACGCCGCGACTCGTCGAGGTAGCGGGGGTTGGTATGGCAGACGTGGCGCCGCGTGCCGAACCCGCGGCGACGTCCCTCGCGGTCGACCTGATAGACGGGGTCGCCGGCGGCCTCCGCCTCGTCGCACAGCCACTTCGGCGGGGTGGCCGTGGGCGTTCCCATGACGGTGCGGATTCCCTTCGCCGCGAGGAGCTCGACCGCGCGGTCGAGCCAGGCGAAGTCGAGCCGCTCGCGCTCGGGCTCGAAGCGCGACCAGGCGAACTCGCCCACGCGGACGAGCGCGATGCCGGCCTTCGCCATGAGGTCGGCATCGGCCTTCCATCTGTCTTCCGGCCAGTGTTCGGGATAGTAGTCGACTCCAATGCGCATACACACTCCTGATAGTCGGTAACGCGGACAGAGCCGCGCCTAGTCGATCTGGCGAACCGAGTCGCGGATCGCCAGCGTTGGCCTGATGAAGGTGCGCGTGCAGAAGCCCGCGAGTTCGGGCTGCATCATGTCGATGAGAGTCCTCGCCGCGAGCCAGCCGAGCCAGTACTTCGGGTGGATCACGCTCGTGAGCGGCACCGGGGCCGTCACGGCGAGCTCCGAGTCGTCGAAACCGACGAAGGACACATCGTCGGGCACGCGCAGCCCCTCGTCCTCAAAGGGAGCAAAGGACTGGATGGCGCACTGATCGTTGAAGAAGAAGACTGCGGTCGGCCTCTTTCCCGGCGGCATGGAGGCGAGCTTTCGCGCGAGCGGCACGACCGGCAGGGTATCCTCCTGCGCCCGGTACGCGAGAATGAGCGAATCGTCCCGGCGAATCCCCGCCGCCGCGAGCGCTTCGAGATACCCTTCGAGCCTGCGGACGCCGGCCGTGTTTGTTTCCTTGTAGACCATTGCGATGCGCCGGTGACCCTGCTGGATCAGATACTCGGTAGCGAGGCGGCCACCGTAGACATCGTCGATCAGAACCGCCGAGAGGTCGAATACGGGCGCGTCGGTATCGCAGACGAGCGTGGGAAGACCAGCATCGCGGATGAGACGGGCGGTCTCCCCCCCGGCGTTCATCTCCGCGCTACGGGCGAACTCGACGAGCAGCCCGTCCAGCGGCTTGGAGAGCAGGTTGCGCAGGCCGTCCACCTCACGCTCCGGGTCGGCACGCGACGTAGCCAGCACGAGCGAGTAGCCCATGCTCTGGGCGACATCGTCCATGCCGTGGATCAGCTCGCCGAAGATATACGTCTGGGGCAGCGGCGTGAGGACGCCGATCAGACCGGTCTTCTGCTCCGACTCGTCGCGCGGACCGGTGTAGAAGGTACCTCGTCCCTGCTCGCGAACGAGGATACCCTCGCTGACGAGCTCCCCGATCGCCTGCCTCAGGGTGTTCCGGCTGACCTGAAATCGCGCCGCGAGCTCCGCCTCCGTCGGTAAACGGCTGCCGGATTCATAGGGACCTTCGTCGATCATGCGTAGGATGAATGCTTTCGTCTGCGTGTACTTCGGTTCGCTCATAGTCCCACTATTGATCCCATCATACCACCGGCTGCTCGAAAGTAAAGGCGTCTTGTCGAATGTTTTGCTTGCTTGCTGATCAGACCGGTGTTAGAATGCCTCATAACATTGGTATGATTTTCAAGATTCATACCATTGAATACTCAAGGAGGTTGCTATGAAGCGACTTGTTCTCGCTCTGCTGGTGCTGCTCGCCGTCTGCGCGGTTGCGTTTGCCAGCGGTCAGGAAGAGACCGAGGTCATGGAGCGTCCGGACGGCGTCCTGACCATTACCGTCGGGTACAACCCGAACGAGCTGTCCGAAGACGATGTAGCGGCGTTCGAAGACAAGAACCCGGAGACGAAGATCAACCAGATCGCGGCGGACTACAACACGCTGCTGAGCTCGGTCGCCGCCGGCGATCCTCCGGAGCTCTTCCGAACCCAGCACAACCAGATGCCGTACTTCGCCGTCCGCGACCTGCTGCAGCCAATCGACAGCTACATCGCGGCGAGCACGGTGATCGACGAATCGGACTTCGAGTTCTCGGTCAACACGTTCCGGTACGACAAGGAGAACTACATCGCCGGTGAGGGCCCGCTCTACGGCCTGCCGAAGGATTACAGCGTCCTCTTCGACTTCTTCTATCGCAAGGACATCTGGGAGGAGGCCGGGGTGGAGCTTCCGAGCTCGACCACGCCCATGACCTACCAGGAGTTCCGCGACGCGATCGAACAACTGACTATCCGCGACGGCGACCGAACGGTTCGCTGGGGCTACCACGGCATCATGGACGGCGATCCGCACCAGGCGTTGGAGCTCTTCCTCGCGCAGATGGGTCAGTCGCTCTACGCAGACGACGAGCTCAAAGAGATCAATATCGTGGACAATCCGGACGCGGTCGAGATCGCGCGGTTCATCTACGACCTCGCGAAGGATCGGCTGACCGACAGCCCGCTCGACCCGGCCGATGCGTGGCTGGGCGGAAACCTCGCCGCGGAGAGCCCACGTTCGGCGCTCTACCACCACGGCTACTGGGCCGGCGCCATGTACAATTCACCCGAGACGGCGGATCTCTTCGGATACGCGCCCAGCCCGCTCTGGGGCGACCAATGGCTGAACGGCGGACACGTCGCGGGCACGATGATGTTCAGGAGCGACGAGAGCTACATGAACGACGAAGCCTGGAAGTTCATGGAGTACTATCACGGCGAAGAACCGGCTGTCGCCAGAGCCGAAAGCGGCTGGGGTCTGCCCATCCAGAAGTCGTTCCGCGACATGGTGCCGCTCTCGACCGAGCTCGACCGGACGCGGCTCGAGGTGACGACGAACCAGCTGGACAGCGGGAACTACTACGTCATCAACGGAAACCCGTGGGCGCTCGAGCCCATCAAGACGGTCTGGAACAAGTACTGGGGGCAGGTGCTCAACGACGACATCAGCTTCGACGAGTTCCTCGCTCGCGTCGAGAAGGAATCGAACGACCTCATCCTCGACGGCCTGAACACGCTGGGCGAGTTCTAGACGAATCCCAACGAGGGCGGCCCGGGCGGGCCGCCCTCTCCATCTCGGGAGGCAACTGTGAGTACGACGCCGAAATTGAGGCTGCGCGACCAGCCGATGCGGCGGGAAGAGATTCGGACCTTCTTCCTCTTCATCACGCCGTGGCTGCTGGGTCTCGTCGGGCTGATCATCTTTCCCTTCGTCTGGGGAGGGGCGATGAGCCTGACGAACTACACCGGCTTCAACGTCAGTAACCTGCGATTCATGGGTCTCGCGAACTACCGCCGCGCGTTCGCAGACGACGCGACGTGGCACGGGCTCGCGCGTACCGGGTACATCACGCTGATCGGCGTGCCCATCCGGGTCGTCGGCGGCTTCATGCTCGCGATGCTGCTCAACCAGGGGCTCAAGGCGCAGGGCGTGTTCCGCACGCTCTTCTACCTGCCGTTCATCGTCCCGGTGTCCGCGCTCACGCTCATCTGGTTCCAGATTCTCGCGAAGAACGCAGGACTGCTGAACCTGATCATCGAAACCGTCACCGGGCAGCAGACGACGATCAACTGGCTGCTCGACCACTCGAACGAGAGCCTCGTCATGCTCTACGCGTGGGGTCTGGGCGGTGGTATGATCATCTACCTCGCCGGCCTGCAGAACGTACCGAACGAGTACAAGGAGGCGGCGACGGTAGACGGTGCGAACGCGTTCCAGACCTTCTTCCGCGTGACGCTCCCGCTCATGACACCGGTGCTGCTCTTCCAGACGGTCACCGGCCTGATCTGGACGCTGCAACTCCTCGTGCCCGCGCTCCTGCTGACACCCGGGGCGGTGAGCAGCGGCGGGCTGAGCGCGGGACTGACGATCCCGCCGGACAACCGGCTCTACATGGTGCACCTCTACGAGCAGACCTTCATCTATCAGAGATTCGGTTACGGGCTCGCGCTCGCCTGGATTCTCTTCATCGTCATCATGACGCTGTCGTTGATCCTGGTTCGAACCTCGCGTCACTGGGTCTACTACGAAGTCGACATCGACACGAAGAAGGCGGAGGCATAGATGGCAACGGTAACGGAAACCAACGATACGTTCGTCGAACAGGCCCACCGCCGCAAGATCCTCCAGCGCTACCGGAAGCAGATCGGACGCGTGGTGATTCACGTGATCGCGGTTTTGCTCCTGATCGTATTCATGGCGCCGGTCTACTGGATGATCGCGACCTCGGTGAAGGAGCCCGCCGATGTGGGCAACTATCCGGTCGAATTCTGGCCGGACGAGCCACTCTGGGAGAACTACGTGGAGGTCTGGCGGCGCGCGAACGTGCCGCGGTACATGTGGAACTCGTTCACGCTCTCCGCGATGTATACGGTGTTGACCGTATTCACCAGTTCGCTGGCAGGCTACGCGTTCGCGCGGTTCCGTGTGAAGTACAAGGCAAAGCTGTTCACGATAGTCCTCGCGACGCTCATCATGCCGCCCATGGTGAACATCATCCCGCAGTTTCTGATATTCCACCGGATCGGGGTACTCAACACGTATCTCCCGTGGATGTTCTTCGGGATAGGTGCGTCCGCGTACCACATCTTCCTCTTCCGGCAGTTCTTCTCGTCCATACCGAAGGATCTGGAGGACGCGGCCGTGATCGACGGCTGCTCGCGGGCGTCGACGTTCTTCCGGATCATCGCGCCCATCTCCACGACCGCGTTCGCGGCGGGCGCGATCTTCGCGTTCCAGTGGACGTGGTCCGACTACCTGTTGCCCAGCCTCTACCTGCAGCAGGAGAACTACACCTTCGCCGTAGCGCTCGCGCGGGGGCTGAGCGCACCGTTCCGGCCCGACTACGCGCCCGACTATCCGGTACAGCTCGCCGGAGCGCTCTACTTCATCCTGCCGCTCGCCGGGATGTTCTTCCTGATGCAGAAGTACATCGTGAAGGGAGTGGTGACCACGGGACTCAAGGGATAGGAGCGGACCCCGCCCCACCGGCGGGGTTGCGCTACCGCCCGGTTACCTCCACCCATCTCCCCGGCTCGAGCGCGGTGACGCCCGGGTCGTACATCGCCTCGCAGCTGATCGCCGGCAGGTAGTAGGTCCCCTCGTAGGCGGTCGTCGCGTGGACCGTGAACGTCGTGGATCTGCCGGCGTCGAGATCGAAGTACGTGTAGACGCGGTCGTCACGGATGTCGCGGTAGTCGAAGTTGCCGGATTGTGCCGATCCGGCGAGCCGCGCGTTCGCGATCTCCCACCCTGCCGGCAGGATGTGATTGAGCACGAGCTCTTCGTACCCGCGCGTTCGCGACGTGTTCGTGACCCGAACCCGGATCTCCACGTCCTCGCCCGCCGGGAGCCGCTCGACGTCCGCGATGCGCCCGTCCACGTAGTAGCCCACCCCGATGCCGAGACCGCTCGCGATCGTCCGTTCGCGACCGGGACCGGGAACGCCTTCCACGATGATCCGCGGAAAGAGCCGTCCGCCGGTGCGGTTCTGGAGCGTCAGGCTGCCCACGCCGTCGCCCTCTACGGGCATCTCCTGAGTTACCACCGCGGTGTCCGCGACGAGCCGCTGCACCGGCGCGTTGTTCCACGACCAGGTGAGGTCGATCTCCTCCGACGGGTCGGTAACCATCGCGTACTTCGCCATCGCGAGCAGCGCGTACGCGCTCGTCTGCGTGCTCATCCCGGCGTCCGAAGCGAGCGCGTCGCTCACCTCCCGCGCGAGCAGCGAGGCCCGCGAGTCGCCAAGCCCGACGAGCGTTTCCAGGATCATCGCGCGGTCGCGCAGGTCGCTGCCGTAGGTGTCGCCGGGCGACTCGTAGTCGGCGACCGAGACGTCGGCGCCGCGGATCACGCCCATCGCGGTCGCGGTGTTGCCGGCGAGCGAGTACGCGCCGGCGAGCCGCCACCGGGCGACCGAGGGGAGACCATCGACCTCGCGGAGGCGATTCATCGCGGCGTACGCGGGCTCGCGCGCGAGCGCGAGCGTGTAGAGGCGGTACGCCTGCTCGAGCACGGTGTCGTGTTCGGCGCCGTACCACGCGTTCGCGCGTTCGGCCTGGTAGTCGATCCACCGCGACAACAGGTCGGCGGGAACCGCGTACCCCCTCCGATCGGCCTCCAGCAGGAAGTGGCCGGCATAGCTCGTCGACCAGTCGTGCGCGTCGGTCTCACCCGGCCAGTAGCTGAACCCGCCCGAGGGCGTCTGGAAGAGCGCGATGCGTTCGATCGCCTTCGCCACGTTCTCCTGCGTGCGGTCGAGCTCGCCGGTCGAGAGGTTGGCGAGCCGATCGAGGTATACCTGCGGGAACGCCGCCGACGTCGTCTGCTCGATGCAGCCGTGCGGGTAGCGGATGAGGTAGCCGAGCCGGCGCGAGAGGTCGATGGGCGGGATCTGCGACACCTCGAGCGTGACCTCGTTCGTCCCGGGCAACCCGTCGAGTCGCACGTTGGTGGTGATTCGCTCGTTCGCGCGAAGCGTCAGGGGGATCACTTCGCTTGCAGGGGCGGCGGGAACGCGCACGTCGATCTCGGTCTCGTCGACCGCGACCGTCCCGGCGCCGCGCGTGATGAACCGCACGACCGCCGGCCCGGCCTCTTCGCCGGTGATGAGCGTGAATCGATAGACCTGCTCACCCGGCCGCTCGAAGCGCAGGAAGTCCTTCGTGCGCCCCTGGGTGCGAACCGGTCCTTCCGTCTCGACCTCCACGCTCACGAGCCCCGCCTCAGGGTCGATCGCGAAGACGGTGACCGGCGCCTCGATCGTCTCGTCGACGCCGAGCACGCGCGGCAGCGTGCCGAGCACCATGACCTCCTGTCGAACCGGAACCTCCTGCTCGGCAGCGCCGAAGGCACGGTCGCTCGCGGCGACGACCATGAGGCGCACGGCGCCGAAGTACTGCGGAATCGTGATCTCGTGCGTGTTCGTCGCGCCGGGCTCGAGCTCGGTGGGGGGGATGTACTCGACCACCGGGTCGAAGCGGTTCGCGTCCCGGCGCCCGCCTCCCTCGCCCTCGCCGCCACCGCCCACGGCGAGCAGCGTGTCGAGCTCGCCCGTGTAGGCGCTCGCGACGAAGTCGTAGAGGTCCCAGCTCGTCAGGCTGGACGCGAGCCGCTGGTAGAAGTGGTCCCACGGATCGGGTGCACGGTAGCGCGTGAGCCCGAGCAGGCCCTCGTCGACCATCGCGACGGTATAGGTCATGCCTTCGCCTGCGGCCTCGCTCACGTCGATCGAGACCGTCTCGCCCGGCCGGTAGACATCCGCCGTGTCGATCACCGGCCGCAGTCGCGTATCGGGGTCCTCCACCTCGATGGGCACGACCCCGTACGTCCGGATGGGCAGGTCGTTCGCCGTCTGCATGTGCGGCTGAAGGTAGGTGACGTGGACGTAGACGTTCGGCGCCATGTCCGGCGTCGCCGGGAAGCGGAACCGCGTCTCCGGCCCCTGCCCTTCGATCCATTCGGCGAGGATGACCTCTCCGCGCGACTCGACGGTCACGAGCCCGCGGCCGTCGCGGCTCACGGGAAGCTGGACGCTGATCTCCTCGCCCACGGCATACGCCGGCTTCTCGGGTTGGAGCGCGAGCATCGCCGCGCCGCCGGGCCCTTCGTCCTGCGCCCGGCCCGCCCATCCGGGCCAGTCGACGTAGACGATCCTGCCCGCGCTGTGCCTGCCCGCCTCGTCGCGCACGCGCACGAGGTAGCGGCCCCAGTCGGGGTAGTCGATCCGGAAATCCCAGCTCGCGCGACCGTTTCGCACCTGGACCTCGTCGCTCTTGATGGGTTCGAGCGAGTTCTCGCTCACCCAGGCGGCGAGGTTCTCCTCGTCGGTCTCCCACCACCAGCGCCAGCGGACCTTGAAGATCTCCGCGGTAACCGTGCCCGAGCGGACCCGGTTCCCGTCCTGGTCGACGAGCACGATGTCGACCGTGTGGTCTTCGTCGGTGAGGAGCATGCCGCGCGCGACGTCGCCGGCGGGCGTGCGGACGCCGACGTACCGGTCGAAGGGGTGGAAGTCGATCGAGCGGTACTCGGTGGAGAAGGCGCCGGTGCGCTCGAAGACGCGCGTGGTGAGGTTCGCGGTGAGCATGCCGGGCGCCCGGGGGACGTTGAGGTTGGCGACGAACTCGGCTCGTCCCTCGTCGTCGAGCGTACCGTCGAAGATCGTCTCTTCGGCGGAGGAGAACTCGCGCGACGGGTCGTCGAACGAGTACTCCTCGTACCCCTCGAAGCGCGTCGTCTTCGGCGTGAAGCTCGCGCTGATATCGGCGTTCAGGTCCGGAGCGACGGCGCCGTGAAGCCATCTCGCCGCGAGCGTGCCGCGGACCCGCCCGTTCTCCAGGTAGTCCGGGTTCCCAGCGAACTCGAGGTCGATCTTGAGCCGATTGGGTACGACGCTCTCGACGCGAAGCGCCTTCGTGAACGTGCGGTCGCCTACCTTCACGCGAGCCGAGTACGTTCCGGTCACCGCGTCGCTCGTCGTACCGGTGACGTACCCGTACATCCCGTTCGTCCCGCTCGTGAAGACCGCGTGGTCTACGAGCTGACCCCGCGGGTCGTAGATCTCGAAGCGAACGGGGTGGTCCGGCGGCAGCGCGTCGTTGGGGTCGTGCAGGATGAAGGTGAGGTAGATGTCATCGCCCGGTCGCCAGACCCCGCGCTCGCCGTAGATGAAGCCCTGGATGCCACCGGCGATCGACGCGCCGGCCGTATCGAAGTGGCTCGTCGACAGCGCGCTGCCCGGATCGACCCGGAGGTAGCCGTACTGCCCGTTGTGCTCGGCGAGCAGGAAGAAGGGGATGCCGCCGCTCGTGTCGACTTCGGCGAGGCCGTCCGGGTCGGTGCGAAGCGATACGAGCTCGCGGCGCTGGTAGTTGTAGAGCGAGAGGCTCGCGCCCCGGATGGGCTCGGTGGTGCGAAGATTGTTGACGGCGACGGTGAGACGGTTGTCCTGCCCCGCCTTCGCGAGCATGCCGATGTCGCTCACCATGACGTTGCGTCGAATCGAGACGTCGTGGTCGTGCCACGCCATGTAGTACGCCGGGTGGCACGGATCGGTGCGGAAGCGCCGGTACTGCCACTGCGGGTACTGCGTCCACGCGTCCCAGTAGCTCGACTCGGAATCCTCCGGGCCGGTGGTCCACTCGTCGAAGCTCGCGTCGTCTTCGTACTCGCCGCTGCACGCATACTGGATGTGCGGTCGGCGGAACGTGACGCGCAGCTGGTAGAGTCCGGCCGGGTCGGCCTCGAGAAGCGGCGAGATATCGAGCCCGTAGCGCACCCAGCGGTCGGCGTCGTCGTCGGTCCAGTCCAGATCGATCACCTTGCGCCAGGCTACCTCGCCCACGCGCTGCAGCTCGTTCGAGCCGTCGAGCCTGTTGACCTGCAGGAACTGGTGGATGTTCGAGCCGTAGATCCGGATCGCCTCGACCATGATCGAGTTGAGGTTCATCGTCTCCACGGGAACGGTCGTCCCCTGGCTCGTCGGGATGATCACGCCGTCGCCGACGAATCGCACGCGGGGCTTCTCGGTGGGGAAGGTCACCTCGCGCGAGACCGACTGCGCGAGCGCCTGACCGATCATGCTCTGGACGCTCGCGCCGACGACGAGCGTCGTCGTCGCCGGCCACCCTCCCGCGCTGTAGAGCCGCGCGCGGTTCGACCGTGCCGACACCTGGACGTCGTCGACGCCGGGCGCGGAGATCAGCCCCGCGAGGTTCTGGCCTTCGTCGAGCGGCTGGCTGAAGGTCACCTCCACGTACCGCTCGCGGTCGACTACGGAACGCACGCCGAGCACCTCGAAGGAGTCTCGCGCGGGCACCGGCCAGCCGAACGAACCACGGGCCGCTTCGCCGCGGCCGGCGTTCCACTTCACGACCAGCTCCCCGCCCGTTTCCCGCCGCGCGACGTTGGGCACGCGCAGCGTGAACCGCTTCGCGGGCTTCCCGCCGTCGACGACGAAGTCGACCCGCGACCCCTCGTGCGTGACCGAGAGCGCGTCGCGAACCGCGCCAGGATCGGTGACGTCCGACAGGAGCACGTCGGCGCGGAATTCCATGAGCTCGGGATTGGCGGGTTCGACGATCGTGAGGCCGAGCGGCTCGACGTCGAGCTCCTGCGGCACGACGCGGAATTCGAACGCAAACGGCTCGAGTTTCGTGGTCATCCGGCGACGGCCGCCCGCGCCGCGTGTCGCAGCGCCGCCCTCGGCAACAGCGACGAGCGCCCCGGGATCGAACCGCGCCTCGTACACCTCGCCGGCGCGAAGCGGCTCGTCCGGCGTGAGCTCGATCGTCCACGGATCGACCCAGATCGCCCCGCCCCGCACCCGCGGCGAGAGCTCGAGCGAACCCGGCGCGACCACCGTGCCCTGCTCCCCGCCCACCGGTTCGGTGAAGACGATCCTCACCGGGCTCCACCGCGAGATCTCGCCGCTCGTATACGCCTCAACCACGCGGGGGTTCGGCGGAGAAGCCGTGACCCCGCCCGCGCATCCGGAAAGGACTCCTGCGACCGCCGCGGCGGCGAGCAGCGATGCGATGAGACCGGTAGTGAGACGTTTCATGTCGACCTCGGACGGGACTGGCTTGCCCTGACTATAGCCCGTCGCATCGAGTCCTGTACACCGCGGGCGCGCCCGCCGCGTCGTCAGTCGGCGGCGACCACCGCGAGCTCGACCGTATGGCGTACGGTGCCGTCTGCCACCCGCGAATCGAGGGACGCCGCGAGGTTCGCGGCGAGCGCGTCGACGATGTCTCGACCCGCGAGCGCCTGGTCGGAAGCGGCGGTTCGAGGGCCGCTCACGTGGATGCGTATCGAGCGTCCGGCGTTCTCGAGCTCCACGACGAGAGGCACGCCATCGCGGTCCGCAGGTGCGTGCGAGAGCGTACCGACCACCAACTCGGCGACGAGCAGGCTCAGCGTCACGGCGCTCGCCATGGGCACGTGAATCGGCTCGCCGCGTACCTCGGTACGCGTCCGGGCCTGCATCAGTCGGACCGCCTCTCCGGTGATACGCTCGGCGAGCAGCCGCACATCGACCTCCTCGACCGGTCGCGGACCGTGCATCTGCTCGTGCGCCGCCGCCATCGCCATGACCCGGACTTCCGCACGGGCGAGCGCGCGCACGGTCGCCTCTTCGTTCGATTCCGCGCCCTGCAGCCGGAGCAGGCTCACCATCGTCTGGAGGTTGTTCTTCACGCGGTGGTGGATCTCGCCGATGAGCACGCCCCGTTCGCGGCTCAGCGCGCGCTCCTCGCCGAGCGATCTCGAGATCCCGGAGAGGAGGTAGACGATCGCAACCGAGATGAACGAGGTGACCGCGACGTAGTTCCCGATCGTCGCGAACCACGCCGGCAGCGGCAGCGACCACGCGAGCGCGTCGGTGACGAGCAGTGCGGTGCACACGGCGATGCTCGCCACGAGGACGAGCGCGGTCGCGATCACGTAGACGCCGGGAAGCAGGAGCACCGCCATGAACACGGGGGCGGCGAGCCAGATGAACGACGCCCCCATAAGACCGAGCGTGAACATCAGCATGACGCCCAGGTAGAGCACGATCGCCACGATCGCGGCAGCGCGGAGCGTGTACGGCAAGCGCCTCGCGAAGAGGAGCACGACCCAGGCGGCGTACGCCGCGGCGTCCGAGATCGCGATCAGGAGCGAGCCGTCCGCGAGCGCCGCGAAGATGCTCGGCACGAGCGCGACAACACCCACGATAGCGCCGACGGCGAGCGTGCGCTGCAGCAACTTGTGTCGCCAGGGACGAATCGCATCGGACTCCGCGAGGAAGTCCACAACGGCGGACATAGTTTCTCCTTCAGCGACTCACCGTAGCACGTCACCGAACGGATCGGAAGGAGCTCAACTTCCGCCGAGCCTCCATCGCAGGAACTGCGCGAACGGCTCCCAGGCCCGGGTACCGTACCCTCCCGACATGAGCCACGCCTGCGGCAGCTCGCGCTCGTCGAGGAAGGTCGAGATCCGTTGGTCGCGCGCCAGGAGCGCCTCAAGGCTGAGCTGCAGGTCCGCGGTCGACGGCAACCCGTCGTGCTCGTAGGGATCCGCGCCGTCGACGACGTAGACGAGGTCGGGACGGGGGTACGCGTCGAGGAGCGCGAGCCCCTCGTCGAGTCTGCGTAGATACTCCCCTTCGCCGCCCGGCTCGATGGGGATCTCCACCGTGCTCGGGATGAACCACGGCGTCGGGCTGCCGTCGGGACGATGGTCGGGGAGATCGAGCGGCCACGAGCGGCCCATATGAATGCTCAAGGTAACGATCGACTCGTCGTCCGCGGTGAGCGCGGCGGTGCCGTCGCCCTTGTGCGCGTCCACGTCGATCACCCACACGGTCCGCGCCGATCCTTCGGCCTGATGCCGCCTGATCGCGGTCACGATGTCGTTGAACACGCAGAAACCGTGACCGAAGTCGTAGTGCCCGTGGTGCGCGCCCCCGCCGAGGTAGAAGCAGAAGCCGTGGCGAAGCGCCTCGGTCCCGCACTGGTAGGTGCCGGCCATCCAGCGCCTCCAGTCCGCGAAGAGCTCGGCGAGCGATCGGCGCGCCGAGTCCGGGTCGTACCGATGGTAGCTCCCGTCGGCGTTGACGAGCTCGAACACCTCGAGCATCAGTCCCTCGACGCCGTCTCCGAAGCCGCGCGCCACGTATTCCGGCGCGTGCACGCGCAGCAGATCCTCCTGCGCGATCTCCGACCCGTCGGGACCGAGGAGCCAGAGCGCTTCGCGCGGACCGATCTTCGGATCGTCGCGCAGCGCGGTGAGCACCTGCGCGGTGCGGTCGGGCGCGACCGGGATCTGGATGCCGAACTCGGTGAGGTCGATACCGCCGGGGTAGTGGAGAACCATACGGCAAACGTACGTCGGCGCTCGCGGTCGGGCAAGCGGGTCAGCCGGCGGTGTCGCGTATGACCGAGCGCGTGTACTCCACGCTCCGCGGCACGCCGGTGAGCTCGTCCTCAGAACCCTCGTACTCGATCGCGATGCTGCCTTCGTAGCCCACCTCGCCCAGCGCGCGCAGGCACGCCGCGTGGTCGACGTCGCCGTCGCCGACGGTACACGGCTCGATCGTCCAGCCCCACGGCGAGGCGGTGTCGTCGACCCTGCGGAAATCCTTGAAGTGGACGTAGGCGGCGTAGCCGGCGACCAGGCGTGTGGCTTCGTGCCCCTCCTCGCCGCACTGCATGTAGTTGCCCACGTCGATCGTCGCGCGCAGGTTGGGCGAGCCGATCGACTCGATCACGCCGATCTGCTCCTCTGCGGTGCACGGCAGGCCGCCGTGGTTCTCGAGCGCGAGCACCACGCCGTGCTCCTCGGCGGTTCGCGCGACGCGGGCGAGCGCGTCGAGGATGAGCTTCCGCCCCTCGCTCCTGGCGCGTTCGTCGGTGCGGTCGCTCAGGTGACCGCCGAAGATCCGTGAGACGGGGGCTCCGGCCTCCGCGGCGAGCCTGATCCAGTCCTGCACGCGCTCGACCTGCCCGGCGCGCTCGTCGGGATCCGCGAGGTTGAAGTTGTTCGAGAACGAGACGCCGGTGAGCGCGAGGCCGGCGTCCGAGACGGCGCGACGCAGCTCTTCGCCGCTCGTCTCGGGCGGAATGAGCCGCGTGTGAAAATCGATCCCCGGAACGCCGAGCGAGGCGACGTAGTCGACCAGTTTCGCGATCGACCAGCCCTCGCGCTCCCACGTCCGGTGAAGGCTGTAGTGGCACATCGAGATATTCATGGGTACTCCTTCCGGCTCACGGCCGGGTCCGGTACGGCCCCTCGCCGTCGTAGAATCGGCCCAGCCAGCGATCCCAGGGGATCAACGGAAAGCCGTAGTTGCACGAGACGTGCTTGTGGTGCAGGTAGTGGAAACAGTTGCTCGCCGGCCAGACGCCGCGGAAGACCGGACCCTCGAAACCGGTGTGCGACTGCGCGGGTGTGAGCGCGGTGAGCTGCATCGTGAAGAGGACGTGAATCGGGTGGGCGGGCACGACGAAGAAGATCACGAGCACGCTGAGGTAGAGGAGATGCTCCACCGGATGCATCGCCATGCCGGTCCAGGGAATCGGGCTCGGGTTCTTGTGATGGACGCTGTGGACCGCGCGCAGGAGAGGCTTCCAGTGCAGGAGCCGATGGGTGAAGTAGAAGTGGGTGTCGCGCCACAGCGGGATCAGCAGGAAGAGCGCGATGAACCAGACCGAATTCGAGGACCACGTGATCGTCGCGACCCAGCCGTTGCCGGCGAGCCAGAGGTAGAGCGCCTCCCAGGCGGTCCAGACGGGAACGCCGGAGACGAGGCTCCAGAAGACGTTGTCCTTCACCTGGTCGTCGAAGAGGAACTTGCGCACCCCCTTCTGCTGCCACTGCGGGTGGTACTTTCCGCTGTCTCCGTCGACGCGCCAGACGTAGAGCATCGTATGGTAGAAGCCGTAGACGAGAAGCATGAGCGCGGCGTTGCGCGCGAGCATCGCGAGCGGCCAGCCGACCGCCCAGCTCTGCGTTACCGCGAGATCTGCCTGCAGGAAGCGCCAGGTAAGGAAGGCGAGCCCGGCGTAGAGCACGTGCTTGGGGATCAGGTAGCCGCCCCACCGGAGGATCCACGCGATGACCTTGCCGGGGCGCCAGGGGCGCGAGAAGAGCGGAGCGTACGAGCACGGTTCGGCGGGTCGCCAGTGGCCCTTCTCGTCGCGTCGCCCGCCTCGAGCGTCGGCTGCCATAGCGGGCATTCTACCACGGGTGCGCCGACGGCGGGGCGGCAGGGTGCGAGTATCGTGCGCAGGCTGGTGGAATTCGACCACATCCAGGACGGCGGGCTTGCCCCGCTGGCCGGGCGCCTCTACCATAGAGGCGCTCGCAGCAACCCTTTCAGCGCACTGGAGACCCCATGAAGCTCGTCGAACGACTGAAATCGGCCCCGACCCGCCTCGCGGCACCGCTCGTCGGCTACCCCGCCGTCGCCTACACCGGCACCACCGTCGAGGAGGCCCTCAAGGACGCGCGCGTCCAGGCGGAGGCGCTCCTCGCGTTCGCCGCCGCTGCGAAGCCCGATGTGCTCTTCCCCTTGATGGACCTCTCGGTCGAGTCCGAGGCGCTCGGCCTGCCGGTCCGGTTCAAGGAGATGGACAGCCCCGACATCACCGATCACCCCGTGAAGGCCGCCGACGATCTCGCGAGGCTCGCCGACCCGCGCGTCCCGGACGGCGGACGCTTTCCCGTCGTCCTCGAGACGATCCGAATCCTGAAGGCCGAGTCGGACGCGACGGTCGGCGGCTACCTCGCCTCACCCTTCACGCTCGCCGGCCAGCTCATGAGCGCCGAGGAGATCTCGGTGAACACGATGCTCGACCCCGACCTCTGTCACACCGTGCTCGACTTCGCCTGCCGCGTCACCTGCGACTTCGCCGCCGCGCAGGAGGAGGCCGGTGCCGATTTCGTGGTGCTCCTCGAGCCCACAGCGGCGCTCCTGTCGCCCGAGCTCTACGAGCGTTTCGTGGGCCCGTACGTCCGACGCGTCGTCGAGCGCGTGGACATCCCGCTCGTCCTGCACGTCTGCGGCCAGACGACCAAGCTGATCCCGAGCTTCGTGAAGGACCCCGTGCAGGGCCTGAGCCTGGACACCGACGTGGATCTCGCCGCGATCGCGCCGGGGGTCCCGGAGGACGTCGCGATCATCGGCAACGTGAGCCCGGTCGACGAGATGCTGAACGGCACGCCACGGTCGATCAGGGACGCCGTGGCGAAGCTCGGCGCGGCCATGGCGAGCTACCCGAACTTCGTCCCGTCGACCGGTTGCGACGTGCCGCCCGATGCGCCCAAGGAGAACCTGGAGGCGTTCACCGCCGCGGTGCGCGAGCTGGAGTAGGCGGCGGCTCCCCGGGCGAGGCCCTGGTTCGCCGGCCG
>CAZICD010000021.1:18186-22510 GCA_964537725.1 uncultured Spirochaetaceae bacterium
GTCTGGCCGGTGACGTAGCCCGCGCGCGGCGAGGCGAGGAAGAGCACCGCCTCCGCGACGTCCCGCTTGTCCGCGATCCGCTTCATGGGGATACCGCCCCGGATCGCGTCGAGGTCGATGAACCCGTTCTCCACCGCCGGGCGGAGGAGCTCGGTGTCGACCCAGCCGGGCGCGACGGCGTTGACTCTGACTCCGAGATCGGCCCACTCCACCGCCAGGCTCTTGGTGAGGTTCGACACGGCGGCCTTCGTCGCCGCGTACGCAGCTCGTGCCGGCCAGGCGGTTCCGGCGGCGATGGAGCTCGTGTTGACGATCGCGCCACCCCGCTCGCCCATGGCCCGCGCGAACGCCTGGCAGCAGTAGAAGGTACCGTTCAGGTTGACCGAGACGGTGCGCTCCCACTCCTCCTGCGTCACCTCGAGCGACGGGCGCGGGCTGATGATGCCGGCGAAGTTCACCCCCACGTCGATGCCGCCGAGCAGCCGCGCCGCCTCGCGCCCCATCTCGTGACACGCGGCCTGATCGCGCACGTCGCACGCGAGGCCCTCCACCGTCACGCCCGGCGCCGCCTCCCGAAGTCCCGCGACCGCGGCGTCGACCCGCTCGCGCTCCACGTCGACGATCGCAACGCGCGCGCCGGCCTCGAGAAAGGCCCGCGCGCAGTGACTGCCGATCGCACCGGCTCCTCCGGTGATGACGACGTTGCGCTTTTCGTACTCCATCTCAGCCTCCCAACCACTCGCCGAGGAGCGGACGCACGGACGCCGAAAGCGCCTCGTAGGCGGCGGCGGTGAGGTGCAGACCGTCCTCGACGAAGTACTCTGCGATCGGCTCCCCGTCGTCGTGGACGACGGCGTTCGTATCCACGGCCAGGTCGCCCGCCGGCAGGTCGGCGCGCACCGACGCGTTCACCTCGTCGATGATCGGCCACGCGCCCAGCTCGCGCTTCTGCGGCGCCTTCATGATATCGAACCAGGCGAAGCGCGGCCCCTCCCCGCTTCCGGAGACGATGCTGCGGCAGCGCTCGACGTTGGCGACGATCTCACGCGCGGGCACGCCGTCGGTGAGGTCGTTGCTGCCGCAGTAGAAGAGGACGACGTCGGGCCGCTCCGCGGCGAGCACCTCACTGAGGTTGTCGATCCAGTACGAGGTGACCGTGCCGCCGACTGCCCGATTCACGACCGGTGCTCCGGCTGCGAGCCCGGGCGCACTCGCCCACTGCTCGAAGATGGAGCTGCCCACGAGCACGATCGGGCCGGGCTGAGCCGTTCGACCCCTCACGCGTGCCCGCTCCGGCCGGTGTCCCCGCGCCCGCCCGCCGACAGCACCCGCTCGCTCAGATACCGGATCTGCTTCTCCACCTGCTCGCCCCTCGCGTCGCCGTGGCCGCAGAACGGGTAGACCGTCATGTCCTTCTCCGCGGTGATCCGGTTGTACGTCGCGAAGTAGCACTCGGGCGGGCAGACGACGTCGTCGAGCGCGACCGAGGCGAGCGTGGGCGCGGCGATGCGGTCGGCCATGTTCATCGTGTCGAAGTAGGAAAGCGTCTCGAAGACGCGGTCGATCTGGTCGGGGTGCTCGCGCAGGTACTCGTTCACGCCGCCGAAGGCGCCGGTCCCCGAGTAGGCGGCGACCTTGATCTCCGTGCGCCGCTCGAGGTTGCTGTTGCTCGGCACGTGGACCATGGAGAGGCAGGGCCGATCGTCGAGCGCGGAGACCGCCGTCGCGATCCCGCCGCCCTGGCTGACGCCGGCGACGACGACGCGCTCCGGATCGACCCACGACTGCCCGGCCGCGAGATCGACCGCCTTCACGCTGTCCATGTAGACCGCGCCGTAGTAGTACTCGTGCCGGTCGAGCAGCCCCTTCGTCGCGACGCTCGTCGCCGAGCCCGACGTGTAGCGCGCGGCGTTGCCGGTGGTCCCGCGCTGCTCGCGCACATCGACCGAAAGCACCCCCATGCCCAGGAGCGCCCACGCCGCGAAGTCGGCGACGCGCCCCTTGTGCCCGTTGAACCCGTGGTAGCTCACGAGGCACGGAATCCGCTGCGGCAGGTCGGGAAGCAGCGGGCGGATGAGCCACCCGTCGATCCGCGTCTCGTCGTAGCCGTGGTAGGAGATCGCGGAGACCTCGAGCCGGGGGTTCGGGTAGTCGACTCGCTCGAGCACCGGGTCGAGCGGTACCCGGCCGGTGCGGTCGAGCATCTCCTCCCAGAACGCGTCGAAGTCGTCGCGCCGGGTGAGCTCCGGCCGGTAGGCGAGCAGTTCCTGCGTGCGTCGGTCCAGATAGGCTACGGCCATCGGCTCCTCCTCATCGGCCACTCTACCGGCACGCGCCGCTTTCTGCCATACTGAGCGGCATGTTCTTTGAATTCAGACAGTACACGTGTTTCCCCGGCAAGCGCGACGAATGGGTCGAGTACATGCAGAACGTGGTCATCCCGTTCCAGGCGTCGAAGGGAATGGTCGTCGTCGGCAGCTTCGTCGACGAAGAGAACGAGGACATCTACTACTGGATGCGCCGCTTCGCCGACGACGAGGAACGCAAGCGGCTCTACGCGGCGGTCTACGAGAGCGACGAGTGGAAGAACGACATGGGCCCGAAGGTGGGCACGCTCCTCGACCGCTCGAAGATCGTCGTGAAGCGGATCGTGCCCACGTCGAAGTCGATTATCGAGTAGACGGTATCCGGCCAGTCGGTGTCGTCTGCGTCCCGCGCCGTCTATGCTGACACGTTCGCAACCCAATCGCTGAAGTCTGCGTGATCTTTCGGAGCTAGTAGACGTAGACCGCACCCGCGTTCTCGCCGTTCTCCGTGTCTCCAGGTGCCCCAGCGACTATGCGGGAGCCGTCCGCAGTGACGTCAACGCTAAAACCAAGAAGATTTCGGGGAACTCCATCACTCGCTCGGAGATTGACCGATCCCAAAGGAAAGCCGACAAACACCTCTCCGGGCCACGGGAGCTCGTCCGGTCCGTACCCATAGATCCATGGAGTTCCGACGACCCGAAGCAGGTCAGCACCATTCATCGTTGCCAACGCGACACTCCAACCGAATGTGTCATCAAATGCCGAGCCGTTTGGACTGTTCCACGTCAATGGTTCGAGAGAAGGATTAGCTGCGTCGTAGACGAAAGCAGAATCGGTCCAGGTAGTTCCGGTGATCACCTGAGCTCCGGTTGGTCGCATCGCGACGGTGATGAAGGGTTCCTCGTACGCTTCGGCAGACAGCGTGAAAACCGACTCGGTCCACCCAGTACCATTCCACTCGTACAGGAACGGCTGACCGTAGTCCCAGCTCCCGTCAGCGGGCTCAACCTGGCTGGCCACCGCGATTCTGGAGCCGTTCGAGCTGATGTCCACGCCAAAGCCGTAGCGACGTATTGGATCGTCGATTCCCGGCGTGAGCGTTTCGACGGACTCCCACGAACCGGGCGTGCCGGAATAAACGTATACCTCGGTCCGACCGGGCGCTCCAATCACGAGTCGCTCCCCATTCAGTGAGAGCGCGACGCCGGCTCCGAACAGGTCGCCCGCGCTGCCATCGGCCAACGACAGCGTGCTCGTTGTCCAGGTCGAACCGTTCCAGACATACGTGTACACCCTGCCAGTCTGGCCGATCGCTCCCAGATTGCCTACGACTACGGTTGATCCGTCCCCCGACACCGCTACGGGCGGGAAGGTTGCGTCGATTGTCGTATCGACGAGATCGGGCATCGCTATTTCCGTTTCGGTCCATGTAGAGCCGGATTCGGCGAAGAGATGAGTCGCACCTCCTACAAGGCCGGATATGGAATCGAACGACACGGTAGCGAGCAGATTGCCCGCATCCGCCACCGCCACACTCCCCCCGAAGTAGACTCGCTGATCTCCATTCGCCGGCAGAAGCTTCGTCGTCTCGTATGATATTCCAAGTCCGGAAGGAGTGTCGAACGTAGCCGTGACTGTTCGGTCGTACGTCATCGTGAGGTTAAGTGGATTATCAGTTTCCTGATAGCTCCAGACGCCCGTCCAGCGCTGGAACTCGAAACCTGGATCGGGTACAGGGGTGAGTTGGACCACCGTGCCATGCTCGTAGGAGGTCTGGTTCGGGTCAACTGACACCGTGCCGCCCTCGCTGAAGCCAACATCGAGTGTATACGAGTTGATAAGCCACTGCGCGTACAGGACCACATCCGCGCTTCCCATCGTGAAGGTCGCGCCTCCGCTGTAGGCATCGCCGCTGCCGTTTGAGGCGGTGTTCCACCCTGCGAAGGTGTAGCCGTCGCGGACGAGGCTCCCGGTGTTCCCGAGCACGGTCACCGTCATCCCCTGCTCGTAGTTGT
>CAZICD010000021.1:22610-29737 GCA_964537725.1 uncultured Spirochaetaceae bacterium
AGGAGTCCCCGTCGCCATCTGCGGCGGTGTTCCACCCTGCGAAGGTGAAGCCGTCGCGCGTCATCGTGCCAGGCTGCAAAACCGTGACTACGGATCCAGATCCATATGCGTTCGAGTCCACGGGTACTGATCCGCCATCGTATCCGTTGCCGTCGTAGGTGACAGTGTAGGTCGCTGGGTCGATCGGGTTCTGACACGCGACGACCAGCACTGAGATAACTATGAGCATTGAAAGGACTTTGGTTCTGACAGCCAGCATACGCATCACTCTCCTCCAGCGACATACGATCTGAACAAGCTCGTACCAGAAAACGCTACCGGGCATGACGATATCACGTGAATTGTGTTTCAGCAATGTACTTGTACGTTATCTTTCTGATCATCATTAACGAGAGAATAGGTTTCAGCATGCTGGTTCGCTGCCCACTACAGGAGACGATCAAGCAGACTTCAGCAATCGCAATGGGGACCTGGCTCACCCTGGTCTCCCTTGAATCAGGAGAGTTGTCGCATGGCCCGCCGCACTACCACCCCGGGTCACCCCGGAACGCGACAGGGCGCAAAGGACAGCGCGTACGCGTTCTTCCCGCACGAGGGCTGCACGATGCGCCCGGCGTCAGCGGCAGCACGAAGCATCTCACCTACCAACGCCAGGAGCGCGGTATCGTGCTGGACGTGCTCGTCGAGCTGGTCACGATCCACGGGAGACCGGCGATCTCGTCTACGAGCCACCGCCTACGAAAACACCGCTTGCCCGACGCCGCCGCCGGCGCCGATGGACTCGCCGGTGATCGCGCCGGCTTTGGGCGAACAGAGAAACGCGACGAGCCAGGCGATCTCGCGGGCATCCACGATCCGCCCGATCGCGTTGTCAGCCGTTCTCCCGCGCGGGTCTTCCTGGCCTGGAGGCCCGGTCCGAGTCGCGCCCGGGTGCACGGCGTTCACCGTGATGGCGGACGAGCCGAGCTGATCAGAGAGGGTCTTGCTGAGGTGGGTGAGGGCGAGGTTACGCATGCCGCTCAGACTGCCCGAGCTGCGAGCGGCAAGCCCGCCGATGTTGACGATGCGTCCCCACCCCGCCGTCTGCATGCGCGGGGCGACCGCCTCTATGCAGCGGAGGTAGCCGAGGACCTTGGTGTTCAGGTCCTCTCGCAGGAGCTCGTGCGCGCCGTCCTGGAGCGTGTGCACATAGCCGCCGGGTTTGGCCGCGCAGTTCACGAGGATGTCGATCCCGCCGAGTTCCCGGCCGATCTGGTCCGCCATGGCGCCCACATCCCCGGTGGAACGAGTATCACCCCGGGCCACGACCGGCCGACGTCCCGTGGCGGCGTGAATCTCGTGCGCTGCGATCTGAAGGTCTGCGGCGGTACGCCCGGAGATCGCGACGCGCACGCCCTCCCGGGCGAGTTCGAGCGCTATCGCCTTGCCGATGCCGCGGCTCCCGCCGCTCACCCAGGCTCGTTTCCCGGACAGTTCCAGATCCATGGCTTGCTCCACGAGTGGTAGGTCTCCCGGCGGACCGGCACGCCGACCCGATAAGCTCAGGCGAGGAAGGCGTAGAGGCTCATCAACGTGCTCAACAGCACGAATCCCGCGCCGATGAGCCACATCATGCCGGTGAAGCGCTTGCTGGAGTCGTCGAACCGTTTGTCGACCTGCTCGAACCGTTTGTCGATCTGTTCGAACCGCTTCTCCATCTGATCGAAGCCCTGCTTCATCAGCTCACGCTGGGCCTTGAGCTCCTCTTCGACCCGGATGATACGTTCGTTCAGTTGGAGGACGGGTGCCGGCAGCCACTCGAAGAGGTGGTTCTGCACGTATGTTCCAACCTGCTCGAGGTCACGTTCCGTCAGCGCCATACGTCTTCCTCCCATAGTGTATATCACTACGGGCGTGTTGGACACCGTGCTTCACTACTCCGCGAGGGCTTGCGCGCGAGGTGGCGGCACCCGACCTGCTCGCCGCGCTCTTCGCCTACTGGAACGTGGTGCCGGTGTAGGGAGCGTAGACGACCTCGCGCACGTCGTGGGTTTCAACCGTCTCGATCCGCGTCGCGCCGCCGTACGCGCCCGCGAACGGCGCGTCTATGCGAACGCCCTCGCACCGTCGCAGGTAGAAGAGCCCCATCGGTACGTCGTCGCGCACCGCCTCGAGCTTGCGCCGGTCGTCGCCGAGACCGTTCTCCCGAGAGTAGTCGAGACCGTGCTCCGCTGTGCTGCGCAGCGCACGAGCCGCGGCGGACGAATCGGCCTCGTAGCGACGCCCGGCGTGATCGGGCCAGCGCACGCGCAGCCCGCTCACCAGGAGTCGATGGACGTTGTCCGCGACAACCAGCGCGCGCTTCGCCCGGCTCTCCGGACTGTCGTTCGACATCTGCGAGCTCCGGCTTCCGGGCACCGAGACCTCCGGGTCCTCTACCTCGGGTACGAACAGGTCGATGTCGCGAAGCGTCACGTCCTCGATGGTCGCGCCGTCGGCGGCGGTGAGCACGATGCGCCCTCGCGTCACCGCCGAGAGGCCGCTCACGAGGATGCCTCGCACGTGCCCGAGCTCGCCGTCGTCGCGGCCGTGATGCTGGACGTCAACGTACACCGGTCGCTCGAGCGGGATGTCGGTCATGTTCGCGCCGGTCACGTTGCTCAGGGTCACGTTCTCCACGAGTCCAGCGGTCCAGAGCTCGATCTGCAGGATCCGTAGCGCCTTCGGCACCGAGCAGTCGGCGAACACGACGTCGCGGATGGGCCAGTTCACTTCCGCCCCGATTCCCAGCGCGGCGCAGTGCGTGCGGATCGTGCACTGCGTGACGGTCACGTGCTCGCACGACCGTGCCTCGCGGAACGCCTTGAGGATGATCGCGTCGTCGCCGCAGGTCAGGTCGCACCCGTGAATCATCACATCGCGGCACCCGTTGATATCGATGCCGTCGGTGTTCGGACCGTAGAGGTGGTTCGCGATCGTGATGCGCTCCACGCGGACTCGGTCGCACGCCACGAGGTGGAGCGTCCACCCCGGCGAGCTCGCGATCGTCACGTGACGAACGAGCACGTCGCTGCAGCCGCGGAACTCGACGAGCGGCGATACGCGTCGGTCGTGCTGCCGCCAGAAAGGGCTGTCGTCCTCCCAGTGCGGCGGAAGGCCCAGCGATTCCTTGGTGTGCCCCTCCTTCGCGAGCTCACGCAGCGGTCGATCCCAGAAGGCGAAGCCGTTGCCGTCGATCGTGCCGGTTCCCACGATGCCCGTGCGGGAACAGCCGTAGGCACGGACGAGGTCGGTGCGCCCGGCGTCGCGGTTCTTCGTCCGGCCGTGCGCGTCCGCGACGCTGTCATCGTCGGGCGGCTCGGGGTAGTCGTTGACGTCGCCCCATGCGCGGAGGACCGCGTTGGGCGCAAGCCGCAGCAGCACACCAGAGCGCAGGTCGATCGTTACGATCGAGTACGTGCCGTTCGGTACGTCCACGAACCCGCCGCCCGCGGCGGCGGCTGCGTCGATCGCGCGCTGGACGGCGGCGGTGTTCGCGAGCACCTCCGCACGGTCGGTCGCGTGGGTCGTTGCGGTCAGGCCCGTCACCGGGCGGCTGGACGTTCCAGCGTTCATTCGGGGACTCCCTCCGGTTGTGCGCGTAGTCGACACCCTGGGCGACGGCGAGCTCACCCAGGTACGGCCACGCACGGCCTGGTGTGAGCTCGTTCGCGAAGGCGCCGTTCCTCGACGGTGGCACCCCGGTGAAGATGCCGCTGCGCGCCGGCGTGCAGAGCGGACAGGTCGTATAGGCGCGGTCGAACCGGACGCCGCGCGTCGCCATCGCGTCGAGCGCCGGCGTTCCGCACACCTCGCCGTTGCCGTAGCAGCCGACGAACCAGGTGGGTTGGGTATCGGTGATCATCAGCACAACGTTCACGACCGAGCCTCGGGAATGGCCTGCGCATAGCCGGCCTCGGCCAGACGCCCGCGCAGCTCGCCGACGGCGGCGTCGTACGCCGGGTCATCGGCAAGGTTGCGCGTCTCGCCGGGATCGGCCTCCAGGTCGAAGAGCACGTCCGGCATCGCACTGCGCTCCTCGTGCGCGTAGGTGTGGTACTTCAGGTTCCCGCTGACGACGAGCGCGTTCGTGTAGCCCTGCTGGAGGAAGAACGAGTACGCGGTGTCCGGCCAGCCGTCGCCGCCACCCGGCGTCATCAGCGGGACGAGGCTGCGCGAGTTGAGCCCGTCGGGTACGGGCGTCTGAGTGAGCTCGCCGAGCGTCGCGTAGAGGTCGCAGAGGCTCACGACCCGCGGGACGCGGCCGCCGTTCCCCAGCCCCGCCGGCCAGCGAACGATGAGCGGGACGCGTACGCTTTCTTCGAAGAACTTCTGTTTCTCCCAGATTCCGTGCTCCCCGATCATCTCGCCGTGGTCGGAGGCGTAGACGATGATCCACTCGTCCAGGTCCTCGCCCGCCTCGCGCAGCATGGCGAGCGTCTCGCCCACGCGTGCGTCCATCGACTCGACCTTGCCGTAGTAGGCAGCGCGTCCGCGGACGAGCTCGCGGTCGCCGAGCGGCGCGTCGCGCTCGGCCCCGTGCGGGAGCCAGGGCGAGCGGCCGAGGAAAGGGTGGTCGAACGGCTCGCGCCCGCGGGGCAGCCCGACGCGCGGCAGGTAGTGGCGAAGCAGCGCCTCCTCGGTGAGATACGGGTAGTGCGGATTCTGCAGGCCCAGGTACAGGAGCGACGGCGCGGCGCGGTTCGCCCGGTCGTACCAGAGCCCGGTCACCGCACTGTCCAGGTGGAGGCCGAGCGCGGCAACCGCGAGCCGGTCGTTGGAGTCGGGATAGGCGCCCACGCCGGCGCGGCGGACCTCCTTCTCGTCCGACCACTTGAACGGCACCTCGCAGTTCAGCGGATCCTCTGCATCGACCTGCGGCTTCTCGACCGGACCGTACGAACGCTTCACGTCGCCGAAGGGCCTGGCGCCGAAACCCTGCAGCTGGTCGGTGCCTACCAGGTGCATCTTCCCGAAGGCGGCCGAGCGGTAGCCGGCTTCCGAGAGCGTGCGAGCGTAGGTCGCGTACTCAGGCGGCAGCGGCAGCCATCCGGTGCAGCCGTTGTGGTGCGGGTACTGCCCGGAGAGGATGCACTGCCGCGCCGGGACGCAGATGGGACTGGGTGTGTAGGCGCGTTCGAAGACGAAGCCGTCCTCGGCGAGCCAGTCGAGGTTGGGCGTGCGTGCCACCGGATTGCCTGCGAAGCCGGCGACGGTGGGGTTGTGCTCGTCCGAGAGGATGAAGAGGATATTGGGTCGCGTACGGGCCATGGTCAGCTCCTCCAGGAAAGACGGCAGCGGGTGCCCCGCCGGTCGAGGCGGTAGACGTTCTCGACGGCGGGCGACGGGTCGAGCGGCGCGCCGTCGACCTCGGGGACGACCCCGGGCTGCGTGCGAATGATACCCCGCAACCGCGATGCGTTTGGAGAGGCGAGGTCGATCCAGTGCCCGCCGGGGGCACCGAGGCCTGAGCGGCCGACCACCAGCGTGTCGAAGCCCGGGGTGAACCGCCCGGCCGCGAAGTACGCGTTGTGAAACGCGGCGAGCGGCGCGCTGAGGCCGCCGAACTGGTGGCACCCCTCGCCCATGCCGGAGCGCGAGTCGAACAGCTCCCACGAGCAGTAGCTCGCGCGTGCGGCGCGGTCGAAGACGCGGAGCGCCGTCGTCGCGATCGTCGCGGCGTGGTCGAACTCGCCCTCGGTAATCATCGCCTTCCACAGGAACCACTGGTGCGGTATCCAGACCTTTCCGTTCCAGTAGCCGTCCCTGCGGAAGTACGGAGCCGCCTGCGAGACGGCGGTGATCCCGTGGGGAGTCCACATCTCGCGCTCGGACATGACGTGGTTGACGAGCGTACGGCGCTGCTCGTCGGTACAGACTCCGGCCACCAGCGGCGCGACACCGTCGAAGCCCATGTTGTAGCTCTGTCCGTCGGGCGTGAGCACGGGTTCGAGCGTGTCGGTGCGCACGTGCTCGAACCATCCGGTCTTCGGGTTCCACGCGTGCTCCTGGAGCCCGCGCGAGAGGTAGTCGATGCGCGCGGTGAGCTCGTCGGTGGTTGGGTCGGCCGGCGCAGCGGCAGGCTCCCCGACGAGCGAAGCCAGATCGCGCAGGATCTTCGCCGCGCGGATCGCGTGTGCGGTCGTGCTCACGGTCTTCACCCGGCCGTAGAGCCCTGCCGTGCCTTCGTAGTGCTGGACCGGGTAGTCGTCTACGCCGAGCGAGTTGTACCCGTCGGAGTAGGAGCAGAGCATGCCCACCCGCCCGTCGTCGTAGGTCGAGTCGGCGTGGAGCCCGGCGAAGTACGACCAGTACAGCAGCGCCCGGCGATAGTAGCGGCGGACGAGGTCGGAGCCGGGCTCGTGGCGCGCGATTTCGCCGAGAAGGTAGACGTGGAGCGGCAGCGGCGTCCCGTGCAGCACCACGGGTACCTCGTCGGACTCCGATCGCGGGAGGTACTGGTCCAGGATGCCGGCCGCGCGGCCCGGGGCGTACTCGGCGAGGCCGATGCCGTGCATGCCCGAGTCCCAGGTGAAGAGCCCGCCCCACCGGCGCCCGGGCGTGTACGTGCGGACGACCTCGCTCCCGATCCGGATGGGATAGGTAACGTTAGAAACGGTGTAGTGGCGAAGCGTCCGGACGCCGAAGGCGTGCTCCGACGGTGGCTGCGCCGCGTCGAACGAATCGTGCGCCGCGCGCGCTTCGGCCGCCGTGCGATCGGCGCCGGTGAGAAGGACCGCGGCGCGCTCGCGCAGCTCCGCCGGGTCGTCACGGCCGGCACAGATCGCCACGTCCACCACGCGGACCTCGCCCGGCTCGACGACGAAGGGCCCCAGGTTGTACCCCAGGAAGTGGTTCCCGCCGTCGCCTCCGATCGTGCAGTTCACGTGGTACCAGTTGAACAGTGAGTCGTTCGAGAGCTTGCGCTCGATCGCCGTCCCGGCGAGCTCGCGGTGGTAGACGTGGGTGATCGTCGCGTCCGAGTAGGGCGGCGGCGGCACCGGCCGCTCGTCCGCGCTCTCCAGGTAGAACCGGTAGCCCGGCGCGCGGTCGTTCTCGAACAGAACGCCGGGCCGACCCTCGGTGCGCTCCCAGGTGAACCGGGGTGG
>CAZICD010000021.1:29837-47765 GCA_964537725.1 uncultured Spirochaetaceae bacterium
GCCTCGCCAGCTCGTACCGAACGACCGTGCCGGGCGAGAAGACGAAGGCCCGGTTCGCCGAGACCCCGTGCACGACGTCCGCCGGCGAGACCGTCCCCAGCGCGAGCTGGCCGACGAAGAGCGGGCTCACGGTGACGCCCTTGCGCAGCCCGTCCTTGCCGAGCCGCAGCTGGTGGACCGCGTCGTTGCCCTCGTAGTGCTCGCCGCTCGCCCACCCGATCGCGTCGTCCGACGGGCGGAGATCGACGTACTCCTCTCCGCCGATCCACGCGTACCCGTCCGGGAGGTCGAGCGAAACCTGCTCGAGCGGCCGGAAGACCGAGATCAGGCTCGTGACGAAGGTCGCCGGCGCCTCGCCGTTGTTCGCGTACGTGATACGGCAGAGCGCATCGGAACCGGTGCGCACGAGCTCGACGTCAGCGGTCTCGACGTCCTTCCACCGGAGCTGATAGCGGTAACTGATGTACGACAGATCGGGGAGCACCGCGGTCACGTGGTACGACGATTCGAAGTTGACGTCCGGCACGATCGTGCGACCGCGGTCGCGCCCGACCAGCGGAACGATGTCGAGCATCGCGCCGTCGCCATCCGGCAGGATGTGCGAGTAGCCGGCGTAGTGCTTCGAGTAGGGGCCCCAGGAATCTAAGGGGAGATCCCGGGTTCTTGCAGCGTCAATCATAATGCGTTCTCCGGTCAGATAAGACGACGAGCCGACCGTTGCGGTCGGCTCGTCTGATTGGCGGCGGGTGCGCGGTTACTGGACCGTCTGCCACCACTCGTCGGCTTCCGCCTTGAGCGTCTCGCCGCCGGCCTTGTTCCACGCCTCGACGAACTCGTCAAAGTCGTCGACCGGTCGGTTTCCCATGATGATCTCGTGGTAGTACTGATCGCGGAGCCGCTCGAGCTCCGGACGTACCTGCTCCTCCGAAGGAAGCGCCACGATCAGCTTGTTGCGATACCCGGGGAAGTCGTAGTTCTCGTTCGCCCACTCGGTGTGAAGCGGGTTCGTACGGTTCTGGAACTCCATGGGTTTGAAGAAACTGGTCACCTGGATGCCTTCGCGAAGCCGTGACTCCCTGCTGCTGTACTCGGCGGTCGAAGTGATCGCCTGAGACTCCGGATCCTGGATCCAGTGCTCGCCCTCGTTCCCGTGCTCAAACTGGAGGTACAGATCGAAGTCCGCCTGGTCTTCCATGATCGCCAGGATTCTCTCCACCGCAGCGTCCTCTGCAGTAGCGCCGAAGACCGTCATGCCGGCGGCTCCGACGGCGAGCGGGTAGAGCCAGGTACCCGAGTCGCCCTCCGGACCCACGACCGCCCTACCGTGGACCACGCTGGCGTCGGGGTTGACGTTCACGAACTCGTTGTAGACGCGGCCGCCCGGATCGCCGTCGAAGAGCGGCGGGTGCCAGTGGTAGTCGTGCCCGAGACCGGTGAATCCGATCTTGTTGTTGAAGAAGTCCGACGAGATCGCCCAGTAGCCGCCCTTGTTCTCACCGATGACGTACTCGGGGTCTATCACGCCGTCGGCGTACCACTTCTGCAGGAGCGCGAGAGCGTCCTTCATCCCCGGCATGACCGCGGCGTTCTGAAGGCCGCCCTCCCCGTCTTCGAGCCAGAGCCAGTACTGCGGCCACGGGCCCCACGGGATACCGCCGAACGCGCCGAAGATCATGTCCAGGCCGGCGAGACCAAGTCCGTACGTGTCGTCCTCGCCGTTGCCGTCCGGATCATCGTTGGTGAACGCGTAGAACGCCTCTTCGGCCTCTTCGAGCGTCTCCGGGACCTTGTCGATTCCCACTGCTTCGAGCCAATCCTCACGCCACACGACGGCGAGCGGCCACTTCAGCGAGCCTTTCTCGCCCGAGAACGCGTAGACACCACCGTCGATCGTCAGTAGGTCCACATAGGGTTCCTGGTTCTCGTAGACCGACGGAGCGATGTCCTGCACCATGCCCAAATCGATCTCCTTGAGCGCGCCCTGATTAACGAACTTGCTGTACTGCAGCATGTTGCCGTCAAGGACGAAGGTGTCGGGAATCTCGCCGGTGGAGATCTTGAGCGCGAGCATCTCGTTGTAGTTGCTGCGCTCCACGTTGATGTATTCGAGCACGGTATTGTACCGTTCCTCGAATATCTGCATGATGCTTCCATCGGGGTCCGGGGGGACGTCGTAGATACCCGTGAAGGTGATCGTCATCTCCGGTCCGAACGGGTGGTCGGAGTCCGTGGCAGCGGGCTCCGACTGCTGCTGCCCACTTGCGAACAGCGGGGTGATCGCAATCGCGATCAGGATCAGGAATGCCAGTAGTCTTCTCATAGAACTACTCCTTTGAAAGATATTGACCTGGTTCGACGAACCAATTGGTTACCCCTTGAGCGCACCTACGACGACCCCCTTCACGAAGTAGCGTTGCAGGAACGGATAGAACATCAGGATGGGCAGCGTAGAGAAGATGATCGTCGCCGCCTTCAGGTTGTCCGGGTTCTCGATCGTCTGCTGGCTCGCGTCCTCCGCCGCGACGGACATGAAGTCGGCGCTTCCCTCGATGACGATGCGCCGCAGAACGAGCTGCAACACGCTCTTCTCGTACGCGTTGACGTAGATCATGGGGAAGAACCAGTCGTTCCAGTGCCAGACCGCCCGCCAGAGCACGACCGTCGCGATGATCGGTCCCGAAAGATAGACGACGATCCGGAAGAGGATCTGGAAGTAGCTCGCGCCGTCCATCCGGGCGGATTCCTCGATGCTGATGGGAAGCGTCATGAAGTAGTTGCGCATGACGATGAGAGCGAAGGTATCCACGAGGCGCGGTAGAACGAGCGCCCAGAGCGACTCGAAGAGGCCCAGATTCCGCACGAGGATGTAGTCGGGAATCATCCCGCCGTAGAAGAACATCGTGAACACGATGAACAGCGTGATGGGCGTCTTGAACGGGAGATCGCGCTTGGAGAGCGGGTACGCGAGCATGATCATCGTGACGAGCGACAGCCCGGTTCCCAGGCCAACGCGAATCAGGGTGTTCTTGTAGCCGATCCAGATGAGCGGGTTGCGGATGACCTGCGCGTAGTTGGCGAGCGTCCACTCCTCGGGCAGGATCGACAGCGTTGTGCGCGCGAACCTGCTGAACGAGAGCGAGATCACGTTCAGGAAGGGATAGATCGTGAGCACCGCCACCGTCAGCATGAAGAGGTAGTTGAAGGCGTTGAAGGCGATGTCCGACCAGCTCTGTCGCGAAAGACCTACCGTAGCCATGTGCTCACCATATCCCGTACTCGTTGATTCGCTTCGAAATCGTGTTCGTCGCGAACACCATCGCGAGCGCGATGACGTTCTTGAAGAGCTCCACCGCAGTCGCATAGCTGAAGTTGAGCTGCTCGAGCCCCTGCCGGTAGACGTAGGTGGAGATCACGTCGGCGGTGCGGTAGACCGCCGGGTTGTAGAGGTTGAAGATCTGGTCGAAGTCGTCGCGGATAATCTGCCCCGCGGCGAGGATGAACATGACCGTGACCACCGGCGCGATGGAAGGCAGCGTGATGTGACGCATCTTCGCGAACCGACCCGCGCCGTCCATGGTAGCCGCTTCGTACATCTCAGGATCAATACTCGAGATCGCCGCGAGGAAGACGATGGAGTTCCACCCCATGATCTTCCACACGTAGGTGGAGACGAGCACGAAGCGGAACCACTCCGGATTCGTGAGAAACCTGATCCGCTCGATCCCGAAAAACTGCAGAACCGCGTTAATTGGACCTTGCAGCGAGAAGAACTGGAAGAACAGTCCGCCGAGCACTACCCACGAGAGAAAGTGCGGAAGGTAGGAGATCGTCTGGACAGTCTTCTTGAACCGTACCCGCATGATCTCGTTCAGCAGGATGGCGAAGATGATTGGGAACGGAAACCCAACGAGCAGCTTGAGGAACCCCAGGATCAGCGTGTTCGTAAACACCTGCAGGAACGACTGGGTTGAGAACATGTACGTGAAGTGCTTGAGGCCGATCCAATCGCTACCCCAGATCCCGCGCATGAAGTTGAATTCCTTGAACGCAATCTGCACACCGTAGATAGGGATGTAGCGGAATATCACGTAGTAGAGCAGACCGGGGACCATGAGCAGGAAGAGCTGTCGATACCCGAGCCGCTTGCTCGCCTGAAGCGACCTGGTAATCCGTGAGGTTTTTCCGGCTTGAAGCGTATTCGTGAGCGCCATCTGCGACATTGTCCGCCGGCTTTCCGGATCCGTAAATGTGTTCTTTTTGCGATCGGTTGACCTGCAACGCGATTAGGCCTGACGCGCAAAAGAGTCACATGTCGCGCAATTGCGTACTACGAACCGCCGCCGGCTCCGCCGCGCCTGCGGAAGTTGACCGGCGTGAGCCCTCGCTTCCGCTTGAACTGACGGATGAAGTAGCCCGTGTCGCGGAACCCGGACTCGTACGCGACCCGCTTCACCGGCATGTCCGTAGAGAGCAGGAGATCAGCCGCCCGGTCGATGCGGAGCGTGAGCAGGTACTCGCGAAAGGTCAGCCCCGAATAGTCGTGGAAGAGCTTGCTGAGGTGCGAATAACTCACCCCGTACCGCTCGGCGAGAACGCTGAGCGATACGTCCTCCGCGTAGTGCTCGTCGAGGTAGGCACGCGCCTGCCCAATGAGGCGGCTGTTCGAGTCGTGACGCCCGTCGACAAGCGTCGAGAAGTAGCCGTTGATGTCGTCCAGCCAGTTCTGGAAGAGCTGCCCGAGCGCGTCGAAGTGGGAAAAGTCGCAGTCGAGCATACCCTGCAGCTGCTCGTCGCCGTAGCCGCTGTTCTCCCGGATGAACCGCTTGATCCGTCGCGAGAGCTCGCACACCTTCCGGTTCAGCTCGCCGATGTCCTCGATCGACTCCCGTATCTCGTCGCGCACGCCTTCGATGAAGTCGGCGACGGCGCGCGGATCCTCGCTCGCAAGCACTTCACCGATGCGGTCGGCCGACGGCACGGTGAATGGTGGATGATCAGACGCGTCTGGTTCGACCGGCGTGAGAACCGGGTTGCCGGTCACGAAGTACAGCGGGACCTGCCGCTTCGCCGCCTCGAAGGAGACGGATACCCGTGCGAGGGATCCGACCGGCGGTCCGATCGAGAGGAACACGTGCCGATGCCGTCCTGGCAGCAGACGACTCGTCGAGCGCTGAGCCCGCAGCCGATCGTACAGGTCGTAGCAAAACTCGATGAACTGGTCCTCGTCGTTCGCCGCCGCGATCAGCGCGAGCCGTTCGTGGTCGACGGGGAAGTAGAAGAGCACGAACTCTGATTCGATACCGGGCAGCAACTCAATGATCTGCGCCCGCGCCTCAGCGTTCGCGGACGTAGTCGAGCTGCGCTGCACGAGCAGCCCGACCTGAATCACCGGAGGAAGGTCTTCGAGCCCGAGAGCCCGCACGCTCCGCTGGATCTCCTCCTCGCCGAGCACGCCGTTCAGCAGGTCGGCAAAGAACTTCTCCTTGATGATGGGGACGTTGCGCTCGATACGGCGCGCGAGCCCCTCGATCGTGCTCTCGATGCGGACGAGCTCGTTCGAGTCGGGATCGTCGGGATCCAGATGCAGCCGCTCGGCGACCTGTTCGGCCGTCCGCGCGATCTTCGTGATCGGTCGGGCGAGGTAGCGCGCCACGAACCACGAGACGACGAGCGAGAGGAGCACGGTCACGACCATAGCGAGGTAGAGGCCGTTGCGAACCTCGATCGAACGCTCGAAGAGCACGTCGCGCGGGATCGCGTAGTTGTACGAAAGACGCCCGAGATCGGACGGCGCCGACGACCGGACGTACGTAGGCGTCTCAAGCTCCTCGACAGACATTGGCGAGTCCTGGTTCGTGAAGAGCACCTCACCGTCGGCGCGGGCGATCCAGAACGCTCCCGGCGAGAAGTCCGCGTACTGCCTCACGATTTCTCGAACGCGCTCTATCGGTACCTCGATAACGATGTACGCGGAAGGCTCGTCGGTAACCGCCGGCGGCGGATACGGTCCCACGAAGAGCAGCATCTCCTCGTAGCGGTGCGGCAGCGTGTTGTAGTCGACGACCGAGTTCACCGTCGACCATCTGTGCACGTCGCCGGCCTTCACCCGGTCCACCCAGGCGAACTGGAGGATCGAGTCGCTTCGACCGAGAAGCTTGAACCCCTGAGACGAGAGGACGTAGTCCCATTGCGGGAAGTAGATCGAGATGGCGTGCGGCTCGAAATCGGCGAGCGACGCCCGCTCCTCGAGCGCGGCGATACTGTCGAGCGGCCTCCACAGGTTCAACGTCGGATCGTCGGAGAGCGGATAATAGAAGTCGTGTCCGGCCTCGTTGAGCGCGACCTCGATGTACTCCGCCTCGACACGTCGGAAGACGCGCTCGTCGAGCGCGATCTGCGTGCTGCGGAGGATCAGGTCGTTGAGCGTTTCGATCTCCGCGTCGAAGCGCGGTACGAAGATCCGGAAGAGTACGAGATTGCTGACGACGAGCAGAGCGAGGAAGAGCGCGACGAACGGGGCGAAGAAGCGGAAGCCGGTGGAGGCGGCGCTCTTGAAGGTACCGTGGGTCAGCAGCATCGGTTACGCACGGCCGTACACGCCGGACCGCTACCGGACTCTCTCACGTTACCCGGCAGCTGTCAAATAACGCCCGGGCGTAGGCGCGCGCGACGACGGTCCGCCGCGGCCCGTTCACCCGCCCCCCTTCTCGTACCGCAGCCATCGCCCGCTATACGCCTCCAGCTCGATGGGAGCACCCACCTCGAGCTCTTCCCCGGTCACCGCGTCGCGGACACCAGCGTAGTCGTAGCCGGGTGTCTCGAGGCTCACGGTCTTCGCGTGGTCATCGTTGATGAAGAAGTAGTGGTCGGCGGCCGGAGAGGCGAGGCGGTAGACGATGCCGTCACGGCACGCGTAGGAAGCCTTCGCGCCGTCGAGCGACCAGCGGCGCATCTCCTCCTCGGCGGCGTCGTTCCCGGGGGTCCAGGCGGAGCCGGAGGCCTCGTAGCCGAGCACGACCGCCTCGCCCTGGCCCAGTCGATTGCGGGTAACGGCCATCTCACCGGTGTCGTAGTGCTCGACCGGCTTCGCACTCGTGGGCACGAGCTCCATGATGAAGCCTTCCAGCCGCCGGCCGCGCAGTCGGCGCGGCATGTTGGACGAATAGTGGTAGTCGGCGACCTCGGTGCCGAAAAGGCGCTCGAACACGCTACCGGCCGCGGTGTCGAGCACAACGCCTCGCTCGTCGTACCAGCCGCCAGGCGCGTCCAGAATGACGCGGCCGCCACCGCGGACGTAATCGACGAGGAGCTCCAGCGTCTGCTCGCTGAGCGCGACCTGCGAGGGAAGATAGATCGCTCGGTAGCGCGGAGCCAGCCCGCCGCGGAGGTCGGACGGCGTAACGTGCTCCCAGGGCACGTTCCCGTTGATGAGTGCGCGCGAGATACCGACGCGTGCGCGAATCGGCATATGCCGGAACACGTCGCGCCCCATCTCCGAGATCGCGGCCCAGATCGCCTCGTTCTCCCAGTTCTGCAGCACGCCCACGAACGGCTCCTTGTGCGCGGCCCAGAGCTCGCGACGGTAGCGATTCGCCGCCTTGGCGATCCGGCCTGCCCGTACCGCGCGCTCGGTGGGGCGAAGCTGCCGGTTCAGAAGCGCGTACTCGCCGCCCTCCCATCCGGCGCGCCGGTAGTTCCACGACCAGAGCCCGGCGCCCTTGAAGCCGCCGGCGAGATAGGAGAGCAGGAGCTGCGTCATCGTGCCGGCGTTGACGGTGTAAGCGGCGATCTCGTTGCGCGCGTCCGGGTCCCAGCCCTTGCCGCCTGAGAACTGCTGCGGCCCGCCGGTGCTCTCCCAGGTCGCGGCCCAGCCGCCCTTGAACCAGTCGGTACAGATCGACGCCATCATGTAGATGGTACGCGGCATCTCGTAACGGACCTCTTCGAGGTGCCACGCGAGGTGGATGGACGGGTAGAAGCTGCCGGCCTCGCGCATCTCCTCGGCGATGCCCTCCATGTCGGTGCCGCGCCAGGCGAACGGCAGGAAGAGCCCCATCTCGCCGCCGGCGCGCATCGGCTCGTACGGATCGCGCTCCTGCGAGAGCGCCACCCGCCGGCGGATGCGCTGCATCGTGTAGTCGGCCTTGAAACGGAGCACGTCGCGGATGAACCCGTAGTCGCGCCGTGTGTCGTGCCGGGAGAAGTCCTCGTCGGACTCGAACTCGTCCCAGCTCGTATATGGAGAGCCGGAAATGCCAACCTCGTACTGGTTCCACGCGTCGACGAGCTCGCCGATCGAGCCGTACTGCGTCCTGACCCACGCCTTGAAGGCGGGCACGGCCTCGGCCCGGAGCGTCGGATCCGCGCCGAGCTGCAGCTGCTGCTTCGCCCACTCGTCCACGCCGGCGTCGTCCACGACACCGCCGCCCACGTCCGGTCGCGTCTTCCGGTCGTAGCGAATGCGCCTGCGGATCACCTCGGTCTGGTAGGCGACCATGTCGGGGTGCTCGATCGCCTCGTCCATATCCATGTCGCGCGGCAGTCCGATCTTCTCGAGAAGCTCGGGCGTGATCTCCTCCCAGCCGCCGGTGCCGTACCAGTACGGGATCACGCCCTCCTCGAGCGCGACTTCGAGCACGCGCTCCTCGGGCCACTCCGGGGTGCCCATCGTCTGCTTGAGGTTGGTGAATCCGAGGGTGCGCATCGTGCGGTAGTGCTCGCGCATCTCCTCCTCGGTCATGCCCTTCCACGGCAGGAAGACGACGCCGAACGGCATGGGCGCGAGCAACCGGAGCCTCCGCTGCATCCGGCTGTCGTGCTGCGCGTCGTAGCGGTCGTGGAGGTAGTCGTGGGTGTCTCTGTAGTCAGCGTTCATGGGGCTCCTCGTCGATGTAATGGCCGATACTATTGCGGAACCGCAGCGCGCCGGACGTCATTCCTTCACGCTCCCGATTACGATGCCCTTCACGAAGTGCTGCTGGAGGAAGGGATAGACGACGATGATGGGGATCGTGGCGAGGAAGAGCTGGGCGGCGCGGAGCGTCTCCTGGTTGAAGAACTGGATCAGATTCTCGGCGCCCTGCTGAAGGAGCTGCGCGAGGTTCTGGTTGACGATCTGGCCATAGAGATACGTCTGTAGCGGGTACTGCCTTGGGTTGTTCAGGTAGATGAGGCCGTCGAACCACGTATTCCAGTGCTTGAGCAGCGCGAAGAGCGTCAGCGTCGCGAGCGCCGGCCGCGCGATAGGAACGGCGATGCGCCACATGATCTGGAACGCGCTCGCCCCGTCGATCAGCCCGGCTTCTTCGAGCGAGCGCGGTTGACTGCGGAAGAAGTTCATGAGAATGACCACGCTCCAGACCGGCACCGCCGTGGGCAGGATGAGCGCCCAGAACGAGTTCAGCAGGCCGACGGCACGGACAACCATGTACGTTGGGATGAGGCCGGCGTTGAAGTACATCGTGATGATGATGAACGCCATGATCGGGTTGCGGTACTTGAGCTTGCGCGGCGACTGCGCCATGGGATACGCCACGATGATCGTGAGCCCCATGTTCACGACCGTCCCCACGGCCGTCCGGAGAATAGAAACTCCGGAGGCGCGGAAGAAGGCCGCATCCTGGACGAGTTGCTCGTAACTCGCGAGGGTGGGCCGTACCGGCCAGAGCGAAACGAGCCCGCCGCCCACGGCGGACGCGTCGCTGAACGATACGGCGGCGAGATGGAGCACCGGGAGGAGGCAGCTGAGCCCCACGAGACTGAGCACCACGAAGTTGACACCGTCGAAGATTCGCGAGCCGAGTGTACGATCCTGAACCATCATGCAAGCACCCTCAAAAGACCTGGTAGTTGGCGAAGCGCTTCGCAGCGTAGTTCGACGCGAAGACGAGCGTGGTCCCCACGATCGACTTCACGAGTCCCACCGCTGTCGCGAGGCTGTACCGCGCCTGCTGGAGACCGTACCGGTAGATCCACGTGTCTATGATGTCGCCCGTCTCGTAGACGGCCGGGTTGTAGAGCACGAGCACCTGCTCGAACCCGGCCTCCAGGATCTGGCCCAGCGAAAGCACCGCGAGCAGGAAAATCGTGGTCGTTATTCCCGGGATCGTGATGTACCAGATCTGTTTCAATCGGCCTGCGCCATCGATAACCGCCGACTCGTAGAGGCCGGGATCAATGCTCGTGAGCGCCGCCAGGTAGACGATGCTCGAGAAGCCGAAGTCCTGCCAAACGTCGGTCGCGATGATCGTGGGACGGAACCACACGTTGCTTCCGAGGAAGTAGATGGGATCGAGGCCGATCGCCATGATCGCGCGGTTGACGAGGCCGGCACGCGAGAGCATCGTGATGAAGACACCGCCCAGAATGACCCACGAGAGGAAGTGCGGCAGGTAACTCACCGTCTGGATCGTCCGTTTGACGAAGACGTTGCGCAGCTCGTTGAGCAGAACCGCGAACATGATGGCCGCGAGTTGCCTGAACACGATCTTGCCGACCGAGATGATGATCGTGTTTCGGACAACGCGTTCCAGATCGCGGAGCCCCAAGAGAAAGCGGTAGTTCTCCAGCCCGATCCACGGCGAGCGCGTGAAGCCCAGCCCGGGGTTGAAGTCCTGGAAGGCCATGACGAGCCCGTAGTACGGGATGTAGTTGAAGACGAACAGGAAGACCAGCCCGGGGACGACCAGGATATAGTACGAACGATTGTGCACGATCTCCTGGAAGAACGATCGTCCGGCCGCACTCGTCGGGACTCTATCTTTCATTGGAGCACCTCGCGAAAGGATCCGACGCGGCCGCGCAAGCGACCGCGCCGGAGAGGATGTATGGCCTCAGGTCCTTACTGGATAGAGTCCCACCACTCGTTGACCTCGGCAGAGAGGTCTTCGCCTCCTGCCTCGCGCCACTGGTCCTCGAAGTCGTCGAACGCGCTCACCGGGAGCTCGCCCATGATGATCTTGGAGATCGTCTCCACCTCGAGGTCGCGCAGGAAGCCCCATACGCGCTCGTGCACCGGACCGGGCACGGCCGCCTGGTACTGATCGGTGAACGCCTCATCCGCCGAATCTACGACGTTGCGAAGCGCGGTTATGTACTCGCCCTTGTCTTGAAAGATCTGCAGATCGCGGTAGATCTCGTAGGGCACCTCGTCGAACGCATCGTCGAGCCGATCCGGCCAGCCCTGGTCATAGTACTCGACCATCTCCGTGTAGCGGAACGGGTTGTTCAGACTCCACGCGAGCTGGAACTCGCGATCCGACATGGGTACGACGCGGCCCTGATCGTCGACCTCGAAGTACTTGCCGATGGCGTACTCGCTCGCGAGGACGCCGGGGCCAGGAGTGCGGATCGACTCGAACCGCGCATTGTAGTACTCGATAATTCGGTCGAGATGCTCGAACTGAGAACCGAAGACGCGTCCGGGCCCGCCGACGATTGGCGTGTTGAACGACTTCGCGTGCCCATTCGGCCCTTCGGGGAGCGGATACGACTTCCATTGCGCTCCGGGAACGTTGTTGTACGTGTCGGGGTGCGGCCAGTCCGGATTCCACGGCGAGCCGTAGTACATACCCAACGTACCGGCGCCGACCATCTGCGCGAGCGCCTGCTCGTTTTGCGTCACGAAGTCGACGTTGACGATGCCTTCCTCGTACCAGGTGTGCAGCTCCGCGAGCGCCGCCTTCGCGTCGCCTTCGAAGAGTGGGTAGACCAGTTCACCGTTGTCCCCTTCGACCCAGATGCCCTTCAGCCATGTGCCCGGCATTGAGCCGTAGGCTCCGAAGAAGGGGTCGAGCGAGGCCATCCACGACATGAGCGTGTTGTCGAAGCCGAAGCCGACCGTGTCGTCCTGGCCGTTGCCGTCCGGGTCGTCGTAGGTGAACGCGCGCGCGACCTCGTACATCTCGTCGATCGTCGTGGGCGCCTCGAGGTCCAGCGCGTCGAGCCAGTCCTGCCGGATCCACAGCGACTTGTTGTCCTGGTAGAGGAACTTCGGCTGCGGAACGCTGTAGTTCTTCCCGTCCACCTGGAACGCGTCCCAGAGCACGCCGTCCTGGACGTTGATCCGGTTCTTGAAGTAGTCGTTCGCGAGCCGGTCGAACGTCGGCTTCACCTCGAGCAGGTGACCCGCCGTAGCGAAGTCCTGGTACATCGTGACGTTCGAGATGCCGAAGAAATCGGGGACCTCACCGCTGAGCACCGACAGGTTGAGCTTCTGCTCGTAGTCGCCGCCGCCGCCCTGCAGGATCCACAGGTACTCCAGGTTGATTCCAAGCTCCTCGCGTAGATACTCGGTGAAGGCGTTCGACTCGGTCGTGTCGCCGCCGTAGTAGCGGATGTTGCCGCCGATGTTGGCGACCGTCGTCACGGTGATGACGTCGTCGCCTCCGGTCGCCTCCCCCTGGCCCTCCATCTGACCGGTCGCTCCGACCAGCCCGACAGCGAGGACGAGGAGGACGGTCACGAGCCATGCTCGTCGTAGGATCATAGAAAACCTCCCTCAAACGATGAATGTGGCCTCAGTATGGAAGGGGTTCGGAAACCGCGAAACCATAAGAATCGCGGAGTGGGTGTACGGATTCCGCGGGGGCCGCATCTGCAGATTGTATGCGCGCACCCGAATTCCTACCGCGACTCCTGATAGGACCGCGGCGTCATCCCGTGGATGCGCTTGAACTGCCTCGTGAAGTAGTACGGGTACGCGTACCCCACGCGCCCGGCGACGTCCTTGATGGGAACGCCGGGCTCACTCTCCAGGATCTTCACCGCCCGCGCGACGCGCGCCTCGTTGAGGTGATCGTTGAAGTGCCTGCCCGTGTGCTCGGAGATGAGCTGGCCTATGTAGTACCGGTTGAGGCCGAACTCCTCCTCCAGGTCGAGGAGCTGCAGGTTTCTGTTCCCGCTGTGCTCGTGGACGTAGTCGATGAACTTCTTCACGAGCGCCACGCGCGAGGCGCTGCGCTGCCTGCTCTGCGCTTCGATCGTACGGCGCACGAGCTCGGTGAGCACCGCACGCACCTCGTCGATGCTGGTCGCGTGGCGCACGTCGTACTCGCGCGAGAGCGTCTGCGCTTCCTCCTCGCCGAGCTCGTGCTCGTAGAGGTAGCGGTGCAGCGCGTGGACGAGGCGCAGGCGCAGGTAGTCGATCTCCCGATCACCGAGCTTCTCGGCGACGATCTGGTCGAGCATCTCGTTGAGAATGATGAGACTGCCCTCCTCGTCGCCGGACTGGAGCCGCTCGATGAGAAGCCGCTCGCGCTCGTAGGGATAGCGGTAGCGTCGCGACATCACCGACGCGAGGCTTGCCATGCAGATCACGTGCCGGCCAAGCGTGAGTCGGTACTCGAGCGCGGCCTGCGCCTGCTCGTACGACTTCACCAGCTCGCGGATGTCGCCCACCGGGGCACCGACGCCCACGTACATCCGATCCCGGATGACCTCGGGCGCCGCTTCGAGGAGACCGAGGTACGGGGCTTCCAGCTCCGCGACCGATGCCTTCGGGTCGGCCGGCAGGGCAATCCCGTACTGATCACGGCTGACGAGCACGTGGAATCCGGGCGCCGGTCCATCGATGCGGTCGGTAAGCAGGCGCTCGACGACGGTCGTCGCCTCCAGGCGTCGCTGCTCGCTGAGATCGCGCGTCTCGAGCATGAGCACCGCCGCGACCGTGGCGTCGCCGGCAACCGTTACCTCGTTGAAGTCGATGCGCTCCATCAACTGCGCGTCGTCGCCTACGTTCCCCGCGAAAAGGTCGCGAAGCAGTTCCTTCCGCCGTTCCGGCAGCAACCGCTCGTACTCGGCCTGCAGCCACTCGTTCTCCGACATGAGCGCGGAGAGGTAGCCGTCGAGCGCCGCGATACCGCCGGACTCGCCGCCGCCCGCGTCGAGCGACACGCGTGCGAGCAGCCGGTCGAGCGGTCGCAGCGAGCGCAGCACGAGCAGGACGAACCCGATGAAGACGAGCGTCGCGACGGCGAGACTGATCGCGGCGAAGGAGGCGGTGGCGTTGAAGGCGCCGGCGATGTCGGCCGCGCCCAGATCGAGCGCGAAGACCCGGTCGAAGCTGCGCGACGTGGCGGTCGCGCGAATGGGTCGCGAGAGCGGCACGCCGCGCGGATCGGCCGCGGCCGCGTCGAGGTCGGCCGCGCGTGCGATCTGGAGCTCGTGCTCGGCCGCGCCGGGAACCTCGGCGACGAGCGCGCGCCGCAGTCCCGCGAAGTCGAAGTTGACCATGATCGCCGCGTGGCGGGCCGGATCCGGGACCCGAACCACCACGGATGTCAGCACCCGCCGGCTGGACAGCCGCCTGAGAACCCGCTCGGGCCAGAGCACCACGCCCGTGACCGAGCGCAGATAGTCCACCGCCTCGCGGTCGTAGAACGCCCCGGAAGGCTGGAACTCGCCGCTTTCGGTGGAAAAACCTCGGTCTCCGGGCGCGAGGAGCGCATACGCGGAGACCGACGGATCGGCCACGGCGAGGATCTCCGAGAGACCTTCGAGAAGCGCGACCCGGTGGTCGTAGCTGCCGTCGTACTCGAGCAGCGCCTCCCGGAACGCACCCGGACGCCCGGACGTCACGAGCGCCTCGCGGATCGTCGATTCGAGCAGATCGTCGTACTCTGCACGGACGCGGTCGACGATCGCCTGAGCGACGCCTTCCAGCTCCTCGCGGTACGCGGCGTACGATCTCACGAGGTAGAAGCCGGTATTCGCCAGCAGGTAGACGACAACGAGGATCAGGGCGCCGCCTACCAGTCGCCGATGAAGACGATTCGAACGCACCGCTCCATTGTGGGGCCGATCGCGGCCTCGTGCAAGCGCGAATCGACGTCAGGACGGCTCGCGGGCCACCGCTTCCCCCGGCGTGCGCCTGCCTGCTACCATCCGTCGCATGTACGATCTGCACACCGCGGTGCGTCGCACCGAGCTCCTCGCGCGCTCGCTCCTCGCCGGCCAGGGACTCGCACCCGACGCGGCTCCCGCGTTCGTCACGGCGGGTGGAACCCCGAGCGCATCGCACGGCGATAACGCGCGCCTGCTCGCGGCGCTCATCCGGCTCTACGTCGAGCCGGCCTCGCTCTTCCACGGCAGCGAAGAGGTCCTCGAGCGGATCGAGCGCGCGATCGCCTTCCAGCTCGCGAGCGCCGAGCCGGACGGATTGATCGACCTCGTGTCGACGAACTGGCAATCGCCGCCCGACACGGCGTTCACGATCCAGCTCCTCGCGCCGCTGGTGCAGGTGGTCGACGGCGCGCGGGAGCTTCAGGGCCCGGCGTCCGATGCGCACCTCCCCGGCGCCGACCGCATCCGCGACGGTCTGCTGCGCTACCTCGAGCGCACCGCACCCGCGCTCGTCGACGCCGGGTTCCACACGCCGAACCACCGTTGGGTCGTCTGTTCGGCGCTCGCGCTCGCTGCCCGTCATCTCCCCGACCTTCAGGCGACCGCCTACATCGAGCGGATCCTCGCCGAGGGCGTGGACATCAATAAGGACGGCGAGTACTCCGAGCGGAGTACCGGGACGTACGCCGCCGTCTCGAACCGGTCGCTCGTGCTCACCGCCGACGCGCTCGAGCGGCCGGAGCTGCTCGACCCGGTGCGCGCGAACCTGCGCTTCATGGCGCGGCTCTTCCACCACGACGGGACCGTCGTGACCGCAATGTCCCAGCGGCAGGACCGCGGCACGCGCGTGGTGCCCGTCCAGCTCGCGAGCGTCTACCGGGAGATGGCGCACCGCGACGGGAACGACGAGTGGCGCGCGATCGCGGACATGCTCGTGGACGCGAGCGAGCCCCGGTGGAACGCCTCGCACGGCGAGCCGTCGCTCACGCCGGTCGGCGCGGCGGGCGCCGGCCTCTGCGCCTGGCTCCTCCACCCATTTCATCGCCACCCCGACCTCCGCGCCGCGGCCGCGGTCGCGCGCGCACAGCCGCCGCGACGTTACGAGGTCCACTTCGCCCGCTCCGGGATCTACCGCGTGCGCGACGGCGAGGCGAGCCTGACGGTACTCCGCGGCGACCACGGCCTCCTCGACCTCGTGTGGGGTCCGCTGCACCTCGCCTCGGCGAAGCTCGCCGGGTCGTACTTCGCGAAGCTCCGGTTCGCCGCGGCTACGATGGAGCGGACCGACGACGGCGTGCGGCTCGTAATGCCCGCCGACGCTCAGCCGCGCGTCGGCTACCAGCTTCCCGTGGACCGGAAGGTACCCTTCGACGAGGCGCTCCTCATGAAGGAACGCCGGCCGTGGATCGATCATCCGCGGTTCGGGCTCACGGTCGAGCTCGCGCGACGAGCGAGCGGGATCGCACTGCGCATCCGATCGACCGGCGGCCGTGTCGGTGTCCCATGTCAGCTCGAGCTCTGCACGCACGGCGCGACGCGGCTGGAGGTACCGGGCGCCTCGGTTTCGACGGGCACCGGCAGCGGCGCTCCGGGGAGCGGAACGGCCCCGCCCGCCGGAGCGACCGCGATCGTGAAGGACGGCCCGGCCGTCCTGCGGAACGGCACCCACGCGCTGCGGGTCGCCCCCGGCAGCTCCGCACACCGCACGCTCCGCATGCGCGGCGCCGAAGGCGGCTGCACCGGGCTGCGCCTCCTCGTTCCCATGATCACACCGCTCGACGAGGAAATCGCGATCGAGTGGGGGTACTGGTCCGAGCCGGAGGACGGGTTCGTAGCGGCCGCCGAAGCGTAGGAGCTCACCGCGGCCGGCCCGGAACAGCCCTCGCCGCGGCTTGTGCGGCCGCGGGCTCGGGTATATCATTGTGCGGAATCGACCGCCACGAGGAGGCACCATGGCAGTCCCGAAGATCACGAAGATCGAGGTCGCCGGCTTCACCTGGAGCGTGAAGGGCATCGTCCACAAGCGGGCGTACCACTTCGATCCGAACAGCAGCCTGTCGTTCGACGGTGGCTCGCTTCGCATCCACACCGACACCGGCGTCGTGGGTGAGTTCGCCGGATGGCGGGCCGATCCGAAGGCGGTGCTCCGCGCGGCCGAACGCTACCTGGGACAGCCCGCGCTCGACCGCGAGCGCTTCTACCAGGGCATGAAGAACTCGCCGGTGATGGCCGCCTACGACATCGCGCTCTGGGACCTCGCGGGCAAGATGACCGGGCTCCCGGTGCACGCGCTCCTCGGAACCTACCGCACGAAGATTCCCGTCTACGCGAGCACCATTGACGGCGCGGTCGAGGGGCCGCTCTCGACGCCCGAGTCGTTCGCGGACTTCGCCGAGGAGTGCCTGGGCATGGGCTACCGCGGCTTCAAGATCCACCCCATGGCGTGGCCGGACGTGAAGACGCACGTGGAGGCGGTGCTCGCGATCGGCAAGCGAGTGGGCGGGAAGATGGACATGATGATCGACCCGTACTGCCTCTACCCGACCTTCGCCGACGCGCTGAAGGTGGGCCGCGCCTGCGACGAGGCGGGCTTCTTCTGGCTCGAGGACCCCTACTCCGACGGCGGAGTCACGCCGTACAGCCACGCGAAGCTGCGAGAGCTCATCACCACGCCGCTCCTGCAGGGCGAGCAGGTCGCCACGATCGAGCAGCGCATGGCGCTCGTCCTGGAGAAGGCCACGGACTTCGTGCGTGCCGATATTGGCAAGCACGGTCTTACCGGGACGCTCAAACTCGCGCACGCCGCCGAAACGGTCGGGCTCGACATCGAGCCGCACCGGGCAGGCCCCGCCGAGCTCCAGTTCCTCGCCGGCGTGAAGAACGCGAACTACTACGAGAACGTCTGGGTGCATCCGGTCATGCGTAACTCCGAGCCGCCCATCTACGAAAACGTCCGCATCACCGGGCTCGACTGCATCGACAAGGAAGGCTACGTCGCCGTCCCCGACGGCCCCGGTCTGGGCATCGAGTACGACTGGGACTTCATGAAGAAGAACGAGACGGCGAGCGAGGTCGTGAGCGCCTGAG
>CAZICD010000021.1:47865-50181 GCA_964537725.1 uncultured Spirochaetaceae bacterium
CCGTAGTCGTGGATCGACTGGTGGATCCATTCGTCCGGGCTGCACGATCCCTTCCGCAGGAGCTCGGGCGGGTCCACCACGTCCTCGTCGTCGTAGTACTCGAAGATGCAGCCGTGCTTCGCGTACTGCTCTTCGATCACGGTCATGGTCCGGTTCACCAGCCCGGCCGCCTCGACCTCGTACCCGTAACGGCGAAGCCCCCGCGCGACGAGCCAGTTGACGTTGACCCACGCCGGTCCGCGCCACATGTCCTTGCTGTACGCGCCGTACTCGTTCGCCGCGATCGTGGGCAGCGGCAACGGCCGGCCGAAGGTCTCCGGGTTCCGCAGGTGGGCGACGAGCTTCGCCGCCTGCTCGGGCGACGGCGCGCCGCAGAGAAGCGGCAGGAACCCGGCGGCGGAGAGCACGCCCGTGCGCTCGCCGGTCGCCGCGAGCGCGTCCATGTAGATACCCGCCTCCTCGTCCCAGAGCCGATCGTTGACGCGCGCGCAGAGGGTACGGTACCGCTCGCGGAACCGGGCCGCCTCATCGGCGCGGCCGAGCCGGTCGGCGAAGGCGGCGAGGTGCTCGAGCTCGTGCGCGAGCAGCGCGTTGAAGTCGGGCGCGTCGAGCTGCGTCGCGGCGTCGAAGCGCGACGAGTTGTCCGCGCCGCTCTCGCCGCTGCGACACCCCGGGTCGCCCTCGATCGCCCACTCGACGAGACCCGCGCCGTCGGAATCGCGGTTCGCGAGGTCCCAGTCGACGTAGCGCACGAGCGGCTCGTAGATCGACGCGAGCCACTCGTCGTCGCGAGCGGCCTCGTCGACGAGCGCGACCGCGAGCGCGAGCACCGGCGGCTGCGTGAACGCGCCGGTCTCCCGGCCGAAGGGGTCGGTGGAAATGGGGATTCGCCCGTCGGGCCGCTGCGTGTCCACGACCGCGGCGAGCATCTCCCGCGCGAGCGGCGGGTCCAGGTGACGCCACCCGACGGCGTGGAAGCCGCTGTCCCAGAGCCAGATCTTCCGGTGCGGCCACCGGTCGGGCGTCGTCCAGCGGTGCCGGAGCAGCCCCTCCGGCGTGCACACCTGCGTCTTCATCACGCTGAGCGCCTTACGCAGCGCGGCGGCGCCGCGGGGCGCCCGCCCCGAAGGCCCGGGCCCTTCGCCACCGCTTCCGGCGCCCTGCCCACCGCCGGCATCCCCGTTGATCCGCTCCTCCGCCGCCGCGAGCCACGCGCGCCGATCGGCCCACAGCCTGCCGGCATCGGCACGGAGCCACGACGCGTCGAAGGCGCGTGCCGTGCCCACGAGCGTCCGCCCGCCGGATTGCGTTACGCGAAGCGCCTCCGGCATCGGCCCGCCGTCGGGACCTTCGACGCGGCACGGTCCTTCCACGAGGAGATGGTGCGCGTCGGCGACGACGAGCCGTAACTCGCCCGAACGCGTGCGCACGCGCAGCGCATCGCCGGTGAGGTCCACCTCCACGGGAGCAGCCTCGTCGAAAACGAGAAACGCCCGTTCGGGCAGCATGATCTCCACGGCGGCACGCCCGTCCTTCGCCGTGCGCGCGACGACGCCGTAGTCGAAATCGGTAGGGCCGTCGAGCCCGGAGAAGGCGAGCAGCTGCCCGCCGCCCCAGACCGTCAGGCCGACGCCTGCCTTTTCCGCCATACTGCCCCTACTCCACCGCGCGGTACATCGCGACGACCTTGTCGCCGGGGATCTCCGCGAGGATGTTGTGGATCGCGCAGAAGACGAAGCCGCTCCCCTGCCCAAGGGTCGCGACGGTCTCGCGGACCTCCGCCTCCACCTCCGCGACGGTACCGAGCGGGAGGGTCGACTGCGTGTTCACGCCGCCGCCCCAGAACGCGATCCGCGACCCGGCGCGCGCCTTCCACTCGGCCGGCGAGTGTCCGCCGGCTGGCCATTGGACCGGGTTGAGCACGTCGAAGCCACAATCGGCGAAGTCGTCGATGAGGTCGTAGACCGCGCCGCACGAGTGGAGGAAGCGCTTCACTCCGGGCGCGACGCGGTGCACCGCTTCGGTCACCTTGCGGTAGTACGGGAGGTAGAGCTCGCGGAAGAGGTCGGGCGGGAGGATGGTGCGATCCTGCAGCCCCTGGTCGTCGGCGTTGAGCATGAGGATGTCGGCCGAAGGCGCGATCTCCGGCAGGAGGGCTTCGACCTGGCGTACCGCGGCGTCGGTGACGATCTCGTGGTAGGCGTGCACGTAGTCGGGGTCGGTCATGCAGAGCATCGACCAGTTCGCGAGTCCGTCCGGGTAGCCGAGCCCGGCGGAGATCCCGTTGAACATGATCGCGCGGTCGGTCGCCTCGCG
>CAZICD010000022.1:0-4553 GCA_964537725.1 uncultured Spirochaetaceae bacterium
AGGCTGTCCTGCAGCTGCCCCTCTTCGAGGACCTGCAGCAGGATGTTGAACACGTCCGGGTGCGCCTTCTCGATCTCGTCGAACAGCACGACGCTGTACGGTTTGCGTCGGATCTTCTCGGTCAGCAGGCCACCCTCGTCGTAGCCGACGTAACCGGGGGGCGCTCCCACGAGCCGGCTCACGTTGTGCTTCTCCATGAAGTCCGACATGTCGATGCGAATCAGCGCGTCCTCGCTCCCGAAGAGGAACTCGGCGAGCGTCTTCGCGAGGAGCGTCTTGCCAACGCCGGTGGGGCCGAGGAAGATGAACGAGCCGAGCGGTCGCTTGGGCGACGAGAGCCCGGTGCGACTGCGCCTGATCGCCGACGAAATCACCTTGATCGCGTCGTCCTGGCCGACCACCGTGCGGTGGAGCTCGTCCTCGATCTTCAGGAGCTTCTCGCTCTCGCTCTGCGCGATGCGCGACAGCGGAATGCCGGTGATGTCCGAAAGGACGTACTGGATGTCCTCGCTGTCAACGACGTTCTGCTCGGTCTTGAGCGTCACCTTCCACTGGTTCTTCATCTCCTCGACCTTCGCCTTCAGCTGGCGAACCTGGTCGCGGACCGCGGCCGCACGCTCGTAATTCTGGCTGTTCACCAGGCTGAGCTTCTCCGCGTTGAGCTTCTCGATCTCCCGCTCGAGCTCGGCGAGCTCGGTGGGACGGACCGAGTTATGGATCCGCTTGCGGCTGCCGGCCTCGTCGATCAGGTCGATCGCCTTGTCCGGAAGGAAGCGGTCGGTGATATAGCGCCGGGAGAGCAGCGCCGATACTTCGAGCGCACCCGGCGTGTAGCTCACGTTGTGGTGGTCCTCGTAGCGCTCCTTGATCCCCTTGAGGATCTCGAGCGTCTCCTCCACCGTCGGTTCGTCGACGTAGATCGTCTGGAAGCGTCGCTCGAGCGCCGCGTCCTTCTCCACGTACTTCTTGTACTCGTTGAGCGTCGTCGCGCCAATACACTGGATCTCGCCGCGGGAAAGCGCCGGCTTGAGCATATTGCTCGCGTCGATCGCGCCTTCGGCGCCGCCGGCGCCGATGATCGTGTGAAGCTCGTCGATGAAGAGCACGACGTTACCCGCCGAGATGATCTCCTTCATCACGCGCTTCAGCCGTTCCTCGAACTCGCCGCGGTACTTGGTACCGGCGATGAGCGAGGCGAGGTCGAGCGTCATCACGCGCTTGCCGATCAGCACCTCCGGTGCCGTGCCTTCGACGATGCGCTGCGCGAGTCCTTCGACGATCGCGGTCTTGCCGACGCCCGGCTCGCCGATGAGCACCGGATTGTTCTTCGTCCGGCGCGCGAGAATCTGGATCACTCGCTGGATCTCGCGGCCGCGTCCGACGACCGGGTCGAGCTTGCTGTCCCGGGCGTACTGTGTGAGGTCGCGGCTGAACTCGTCGAGCGTGGGAGTGTTCTTCTTCGACGAGCTCGACGAAGACTGCGAAGACTTGCGCTTCGACTGCGAGCTCCGGGTGGCCGGGGCGTTGCTGCCCGACGAGGTCGGCTGCACCGAACCGCTGAGGTCCGAAATGATGTCCCGCAGCGATTCGACGTTCGAGTTGTTCTCCTCGAGGAAGCGAGCGGTCACGCTGTCGGACTCGCGCGCGCACGCGAGCAGCAGGTGCTCGGTGCCGATGTACTCGTGCCCGAGGCTGCGAGCCTCCTCTGCGCTGTCTTCGAGAACCTTCTTGCCGCGCGAGGACGGCGGCACATCACCGAGAATGAATCCACCGCGCTTGCGAGGGATCTCCTTCTCTATCTCAATCTGCATCTTGGCGGGGTCGATACCGGCCTTCTCGAGCGCCTTGTAGCCCAGACCGCCGCCTTCCTTCAGCAGGGCGAGCATGATGTGCTCCGGCAAGAGCTGATCCGAGTGGAATCGCTTTGCCTCGTCCTGCGCGAGTATCGTCAGGACCTTCTGAGCACGTTGCGTCAAACCCTTGAACATCTATCAATCCTCCCAGCCTGATCAGGCCTGGCTGGCAACCAGCATGTCCCGAAACACGCGAGCGCGAACCAAATCTGTGTCGTCTCTCTCCCCTTCCCCGGCACGGTGCCGTTCGATGTGACGATCCTGATTGATCAGAAGAAGCGTGGTCACAGTCTCAACCGCCACATCCGATACCAGGCCTGACACAACTCCGAACCGCAGATGACTCACGAGTGAGCGGGCCTCCACGGCAGACAGAGACCGTGCGAAGCGCAGGACGCCGAGGGCCCGATTGGCCGAGTCGGCGATCTCCTCGCCTCGTGCTTCGCGCAGTTCCTCCCGCGCGGCACGTTCATAATGTACCAACTTGGTGGCATAATCTTCAAGTTTGGAGGTAATCGCATCTTCGTCGGAGCCGAGCGTTCGGCGGTTGCGAAGCAGGCAGAGCGCCGAACCGGTGGTTTCGCGGCCGGGATCGCCCTCTGCGCCCGCATTGCCCCCCGCCCCCGCGAGCGATTCGTCGGCGAAGTACGGTGTGAGCTCGTAACCGGAGTTCTCCATGCTCAATCCCATCGTCTCCAGACGGCCGAGCGCGGCGAGCGCCGGCACGTGGACGAGGACGGAAACCCGCAGACCGGTTCCCAGGTTGGTGATCTCGGAGGCGAGGTAGCCCCAGTCCATGGAAACCGCGTAGTTGAGGCCGCGTTCGAGCTGCCGGTCGACGCGTCGAACGCGCGAGAGCGTCTCGCCGACGACGAACCCGGGAAGGACCGACGCTATGCGCAGGTGGTCGATCCCGCCGATTACGATGGCGAGGCCTTCGTCGGCGGTGATCACGAGCCGTTCTGGCCGCGGCCCGTCGCAGATGGCGCGCTCGGCGAGCAGCTGGCGCGCGGCGCCCGAAAGGACGCGTGCGTCGAGCTCGAGCGATTCGGCGTCGAAGGGATCCGGCGTGAGCTCCGAGCGCACGGCGGAGGCGACGAGTCCGGCGGCCTGCGAAGGCGAGCCGTCGGCGCCCCCCTCGGCGTCGGACGCGGGATACGGCTCGTCGGCGAGGTTGCGCGCGAGCCGGGCACGCGAGGCGATGACGACGTCCCGCTCGGCGCCGGTGCCGCTCAGCCAGGCCGGCACGAGGGGAAGACTGGAGAGCTCAGACGCCCTCATGGTCGGTCTCCTCCAGCGCCTTCATCCGATCCCGGATCGCGGCGGCTTCCTCGTAGTTTTCCTCGGCGACTGCGTGGTCGAGCCGCTCCCGAAGCGTCTCCCGGTCGACGAGCAGGCGCTTGAACGACCCGAGCCGTGCCGGATAGCGGCCGACGTGCGAGTCGGTCAGGCCACGCTGTTCGAGTAGCAGCTGGATGCGGCCGTGAAAGACGCGGTAGCACTCGGCGCAGCCGACCCGTCCCGTCTGGCGGATCCTGCGGAAGTGCGTGCCGCACGAGGGACAGGTTCGCGTCGCTCCGTCACCGGTGAGCGCGCCCAACAGCTCCCCGACGGTCGGGGCGAATACGGGCGCCTCTTCTTCCACTCCGAGCGCCGCGGCGCACTGGTCGCAGAGCCACAGCTCGGAGTACTCCGTGCCCCGCGTCTGATAGACTCTGATCCGGCCGACGCCTTCGCCGCACCCGTCACACTTGCGTTCGTTCATCCCATACCTATAGTAGCAAAATCTCGGCTGCGCTTCCGCTCATCTTTCGATATCGTCCGAAAAAAGATGCAGGCCGATGCGCTTCACGCCGCTCGGCGGCGAGCGGGCTCGGCGGCGAGCGAGCTCAGCGGCGGACGAGCTCCCGGCACGCGCGCAGCGAGTGGTCGATCAGCTCCGCGCGGATGGCGTGGTTGCGATCGGGCCACTGGCGCGGGTCCCAGTCGGCACCCGAGACGTCGTCGCCGCCGTAGAGGGCGAGTGCGAGCCGCACACCGCGGAACCGCATGACGGCGAAGAGCGCGGAGGCCTCCATCTCCACGGTGATGCAGCCCTGCGTCCGGCGTCGTGCGACCTTGGCCGGCGTCTCGCGGAAGAACCCGTCGGTCGTCCACGAGCGCCCCTGGATGTGCGCGATCCCCGCGCGGTCGAGCTCGTCCACGAGCACCTGCGTCGCCGTCTCGTCCGGCTCGACCGCGAGCCCGGGCGGCAGGTAGTGGTAGCTCGTCCCCTCCTCGCGCAGCGCGCTCGTACAGACGACGACCTTGCCGAACTGGATCTCACGGTCGAGCACCCCGGCGCTGCCGCAGACGATGAAGTTGCGATATCCGTGCGCGATGAGCTCTTCGAGGTGGCCGGCGGCCAGCGGCGCGCCCACCCCGCAGGCGAACAGCCCCAGAGGCACGCCGTCCACTTCGGCCTGATAGACCGGGTGCTCGCCCATCTCCGAGCGCAGCGTCGCCACCTGCGGCAGCGACCGCGCCGCGACCATCTGCTCGAGCGTACCGCCGAAAAACGAGATGACGCAGCCGTCGGCGTCGGGCACGCGGTCGGTTATGACGTCGGGGTTGATGACCGCCTTCGGCTCGGGGTCGAACTCGAGGATGGGAATGGAGTCGGCGTCCCGAGGCGTGCCTTCGCGGGACGTCGCGTCCCGG
>CAZICD010000022.1:4653-49354 GCA_964537725.1 uncultured Spirochaetaceae bacterium
CGGGACGTCGCGTCCCGGCTCACTGCGTCTCCGGAGTCAGCCGATCGGTGCCCATACGCTCGGCGAGGACCTCGGGCAGCACGACCGACCCATCGGCCTGCTGGCCCTGCTCGACGATCGCCGGGAGGATCCGGCTCGTCGCGAGCCCCGACGCGTTCAGCGAGTGCACGAACTCGGTCTGCTTCTGCCCCTCGCGCCGGAACCGGATGCCTCCGCGACGCGCCTGATAGTCGTGCGCGTTGGAGACCGAGCTGACTTCCTTGTATTCGGCCATGCTGGGGATCCAGACCTCGATGTCGTAGGTCTTCGCCATCGCCGCCGACGCGTCGCGGGCGCCCAGTCTGGTCACCTGGTAGTGCAGCCCGAGCGACTTCACGAGCGCCTCCGCCTTCGCGAGCAGTTCCTCGTGTGCCTGATCAGAACCCTCGGGCGTGGTGAACTGGAACATCTCCACCTTGTTGAACTGGTGACCGCGGATCATGCCGCGCTCCTGCGCGCGGTAGCTGCCGGCCTCCTTGCGATAGCACGGCGTGTAGGCGAAGTACTTCTTCGGAAGATCCGCCTCCGCGAGAATCTCGTCGCGATGGTAGTTGATGAGCGCGGTCTCCGCGGTGGGCAGGATGAAATGGCTGAATCCGGGTTTGCGCTTCGCGTCGTCGTCGTCACCCTCCACCGGCTCGCCGGCGAGCTGGAAGACGTCGTCCTCGAACTTGGGGAACTGACCGGCGGTGAAGCCGCACTGCCAGGTCAGCAGGTGCGGCGGCAGGACGAACTCGTACCCGTCGGCGAGGTGTGTCTCGATGAAGTAGTTGAGCAGCGTCCACTCGAGCCGCGCGCCCGTGCCGCGGTAGAGCCAGAAGCCGTTGCCGCCCATCTTGACGCCGCGGTCGTAGTCCACGAGGCCGAGCGAGGTCACCAGATCGACGTGGTCGGCCGGATCGAAGTCGAATCCGGGCTTCGAGCCCACCGTCCTCAGGATCTCGTTCGCTTCCTTGCCCCCGGCGGGAACGTCGTCGGCCGGGATGTTCGGCAGCCGGACGAGCTCGTCGCGGATGGACGCGTCGAGCTCGCGCAGCTCGGCGTCCATCTCCTTCACCTTCGCAGAGACGTCCTTCATCTCGGCGAGCAGCTCGTCCACAGACTCGCCCGCCTTCTTCAGCTTCGGTATCTCTGAGGAGACCTGGTTCCGCCGCGCCTTCAGCCGATCGGCCTCGCCGATCAGCTCGCGCCGGCGCGCGTCGCGCTCGAGCAGTCCCGAGAGGTCGACGTCGTCCATGCGCTTGCGCAGCGCGGCTTCGACCGCCTCGCGGTTGTTCCGTATCAAGACCAGATCAATCATGGGTGCTCCTGGATGGCGCTGAGAGTATCGAAACGGCCGCCGAACGTCTACCTGCGGCTCCGCTCGCCGGCCTCAGTGCCGGCGCAGGACTTCGAGCGGGCGGATCGCGCCGGCGCGTCGGGCGGGGAACCACGCCGCCGCGGTCGCGAGGAGAATCGTCAGGCAGGCCACGAGCGCGACGTCTGCGAAGCGGATCGTGATGGGTATTTCCTGGAGGTAGTACTCGCCCGAGAGGAGCTCGACCCGCTCAACGCCTCCCGAGGAGAACAGCCGCGCGACGAGGTCTGCGATCCATACCCCCGCGTTGATGATCCACTCGATCGCGACGAGCAACTCGTTGATGTTCACCGCGAGCAGAAGTCCGAAGGCTATCCCTGCGGCCGTACCGAGCGCTCCGAGCACGAACCCGGCGACGATGAACGCCGTGGTGATCCCGCCCGGTGATCCGCCGTAGCTCTTGAGGACGGCGATCTCCTCCTGCTTCTCGAGTACGAGCATGACGAGCGTGCTGGAGATGTTCACGGCGGCCACGATCACGATGAGCACCATGATGAAGACCAGCAGGTCCTTCGTCGTCTTGAAGCTCATGTACTTCGCGCGCTCGCTTTCGAACCAGGTCGCCACGCGGTAGGAGGTGCCCAGCTCGCTGCGGACCCGCGAGACGATCTCCCGCGCGCGGTCGGCCTCGTCGGCGCCCGGAGGCCGGAAGAGCGGGTTGGGCAGCGCGAGCGGTTCGTCGATCTTCAGACCGATCACCATCCGCGACGTCTCGTCGGGCAGCATCCGCGCGCCCTGCTCGTAGGGTACGAAGACCCAGAGGCGGTCCAGATCGGCGTACCCGGAGGTCACGATCCCACGCACCTCGAAGGTGCGCGTGCGCGGCAGCACGCGCCCCCCGGACAGCGAGCGCGCGGTCAGCACGCTCACCTCGTCTCCCACAGAAGCGCCCAGCTCGCGCGCTACGTACTCGCCGAGCAGAATCCCGCGATCGTCGAGCCGCCACTCGCCCGCGACGAACTCGAGGTACTCGCGCAGACCGCGATCGCGCTCCCAGAGCTCCGGATCGACGGCGCGCACGGTCACGGCCGTGCGTCGCCCGCCGGCGGCCGCGAGGGCGAGCCCCTGCCGCTCGGGGCTCGCGAGGGTGACGCCGGGCACGCGGGCGAGCGACTCGGCGGATGCGACGAGCGCGTTGGCGTCGGTGCCGTCGCGCGCGATCGCCTGCAGGTGGTACGAACCCGCCTCGATGAACCGGTCGGTGATGCCCGCGATCATGCCGTCGGCGACCTGGAGCACGACCACGAGCGGAATCAGGCTGAGCCCGACCCCGACGATGCCGCCTCGAATCCGCCGGGAGAGGCGTCCGGCGTGATCGGCACCGAAGAGGAACCGGCGTGCGAGCAGCAGGCTCGAAGTGGTCGTCATGGCTCGCTCAACTCGCCCAGACTGAGGTGCAGACGGCGCTCGCCCAGCGAGGCGAGCCGCTCGTCGTGAGTCACGATCACGAGTGTGGTGCCACGCGCGCGCACGAGCGCGAGGAGAATCTCCTCCACGCGGGCGCTGTTCGCCGCGTCCAGGTTTCCGGTCGGCTCGTCCGCGAGAAGCAGCGGAGGCTCGTTGACGAGCGCGCGAGCGAGCGCAGCGCGCTGCCGCTCCCCGCCGGAGAGCTGCGTCGGGTAGTGGTCGAGGCGCTCGCTCAGGCCCACTTCGTCGAGCAGGCCCCTCGCGCGCTCGGTAGCCGCCGCACGAGGCTCGCCGAGCATGTACGCCGGCAGCATCACGTTCTCGAGCGCGGTGAAGTCCTTGAGCAGGTAGTGGAACTGGAACACGAAGCCGAGACTTCGCGCTCGGTAGTCGGTGAGGTCCGCCTCGCCGAGCTCGTGAACCGCGTAGTCGCACGCGTAGATCGACCCGGCGGTCGGACGGTCGAGCCCGCCCACGAGGTTGAGCAGCGTGCTCTTGCCGCTTCCCGAGGAGCCGCTGATCGCGACGATCTCTCCGGGGGCGAGATCGAGGTCGATGTCGTGCAGCACCGTGAGGGTCGACTCCCCGCTCTGAAATACCTTGCTGACTCCGCGCAACGTTACGATCGGCTTCATTCGTACCTCAAGACATCGGCCGGCGCGATCGAGCTCACGCGACGCGACGCGGCGTAGGCGGCGACCGTCGCAGAAGCGACGGCGAAGAGTACCACGCCTGCGACCTCGACGGGCACCACGACCGCGGGCACCTCCTCGATGTAGAAGTAGGCGGGATTGAAGATCGAGAAGGTCGCGCCCCCGTCGGCGCCGCCGGCTGCGAAGAGCGACGCGATCCACTGTCCCGCGCCGGCGGCCGCGTTCACCACGAACTCGGCGGCGCGGAAGATCCCGTTGATATTGAGCGACACCGCGAGCCCGAGCCCGAGCCCGGAGAGGCCTCCGGCGAGCCCGATCATGAGGCCTTCGACAACGAAGACGAGCTGCAGCGGAAGCGGCGGCGCGCCGAGCGCCTTGAGCACACCGATCTCCTCGGTCCGCTCGACGACGCTGCGGCGCAACGACTGGTAGATGTTCACCGCGACGACGACGAAGATGAGCCCCACGAGCAGCATCATCATCGTCTTCTCGAGCCGCAGCGCGCCGAAGATCGCCCGGTTGTACTCGCGCCACGATTCGACCCGGGCCTCGGGGAGCGCGCTTCGCACGCGTCGCGCCACCGACCGATCGCGGAACCGCTCGTCGAGCTTGACGCCGATCCGCTCCACGCGGTCGAGACCGAGCGCGGCGAGCCCTTCGCCCCCCGCACCGCCCGCGGCGCCCGCCGCGGGAAGCGCGGTGAACGCCCACCCGGCGTCGTACTCGAGGAAGCCCGTGCGGAAGACGCCGACGAGCTCGAACTCGGCGGTAAGCGGATCGGTGGTCGAGAGCGTGCCCGAGAATCCGACGATCCTGATCGCGTCACCCACGCGGACGCCCAGCCGTCGCGCGAGCTCCTGGCCCATCACCACCGTGCCGCCGCCGAGCTCCCACCGCCCGGAGACGACGTCTATGTTGGCGGCGAAGCGCGCGTCGGCCGTCAGGACATCAGGCGGAACGGCGCGGACCCGAACGGCGAGCGGATCGGGGAAATAACCGTAGGCGAGCCCCCACGACTCCGCGTAGGGAACGGCCGCGCGGACGCCACGGATACCGCCGATCTCTTCGGCCGCGGCGGGGGCGTCGGGCGCTTCGGTGCCGGCGGCCGGCGTGACCTGCAGATGGAAGCTCCCCACCTCCAGGATGTCCTCGATGGTGCCGAACTGGAAACCGTTCATCACGGCGAGCACCGAGATGAGCGTCATGACGCCCGCGGCGATGCCGAGCACGGAGAGCACGCCCGCGGTATGGCCCTTCTCGCGGCGTCGGGTGCGGAAGTGCCGCGCCGAGACGAAGAGGATCCAGCGGCGGCTCACCGGTCGGCCTCCGTGGAGTCGTCGTCCGCGGGCGCACCGTCGCCTGCAGGGGCGGGCGCGCCTTCGACCCCGGCCTCGGCGCCCGGCGCGTCGAAGGTCCGCGTACGGATCGCCTCACCGTCGCGGACCACCTCCTCGCGCACACGGTCGCGGCCGTCATAGAAGATCCGAAGCGCCTCCTCGCCGTCGCGGTAGAGCGTCTCCTCGCGCGTGAAGCCCTCGACGCGATAGTCGGTTACCTTCACGAGCTCGCCGTCTTCGAGGTATCGCTCCTCGACGAGGACGTCGTCCTCGTAGGCGTAGCGCCACACCTTCGTCACGCCGTCGCTCTGCTCGCGCTCCTCCACGAGCAGCCCGCCCTCGAAGACCCGCGTGCGGTCGCTCGCGATCTCTCCGTCGCGGGCGACCGAGGACCCGAGTAACCGGCCCGATTCGTCGTAGCGGCTCACGGTCTCGGCGCCGTCGGCGAAGACGACCACCCGACGAAGCGGATCGTCGGCGGCATCGCTCCAGTACTCGCGCTCTTCGCGCTCGACGAGCTCGTCGTCCTCCCAGCTGGTTCGCGACACGATGCGGCCGGCGGCGTCGTAGCGGGTCCGTTCGGTGGACGCGCCGGCAACCAGCCACTCCGCCTCGAGCCGCCCGTCCCGGTACCGGTACTCAACGGTCGCGCCGCGCTCGGCGATCCGCCGCACGACCCGAAGCGTCCCGTCGCTCCAGTAGCGGAAGTATTCGGTGGCGAACAGCGCCTCGCCGCGATACCGACGTCGGACGAGGAGCTGTCCCTCGGCGTACTCGAGTTCGGTGCGCTCGACGGGTTCGGAGTCCTGGTAGAGGACGCGGACCTCCAGCGAAGGTGATCGCTCCACGTGAACGACGTACTCGTACTCGCCGGCAGCCGCTTCGTCGATCGGGTCGCGGACCACGCCGAACTCGTTCGAAGCGTACCACTGCGCGGCGGCGGCACGCGTGCCGAAGGAGGCGAGCGAGACGGCGACCAGCGCGGTTGCGACGAGGCGGGAAGCGATCATGGGAGGTCGAGCAGCTCCCGGACGTACTCGCGCGCGCGGAAGGGTCGCAGGTCGCTGTACTTCTCGCCCGTTCCCACGAACGCCGCGGGAATCCCGAGCTGCTGCGAGATGGGGACGAGAATGCCGCCCTTCGCGGTCGAATCGTACTTGGCGAGGACGATGCCGTCGATGGGAACGGCGGCGCTGAACACCTCCGCCTGCTGGAGCCCGTTCTGGCCCGTCGTCGCGTCGATGACGAGCAGGCGCCGATACACGGCCTCGGGCGCGCGCGAGGCCACGATGCGGTCGATCTTGGAGAGCTCCTCGACGAGGTTCTTCTTCGTGTGCATGCGCCCCGCGGTGTCGGCGAGGACGAGGCGCTCGTCGCGGTGACGCGCGCTTTCGATCGCGTCGTAGATCACCGCTCCGGAATCGGCACCGGGCCCCTGCTTCACGATCCGGTCGCCGATGCGCTCGGCGTGGATCGACAGCTGCTCGATCGCCGCCGCGCGGAACGTGTCCCCGGCGGCGAGGCAGATCCCTTCTGCCTGACCGGTGGAGCGGAAATGCGTCGCGAGCTTCGCGATCGTCGTGGTCTTGCCCACGCCGTTCACGCCGAGGACGAGGACCACGTTCAACGCGTTCGGATCGAGCGTGAACTCCGTCTCGCGCACGACCGACTCGAGCTCGGAGGCGAGCAGCTCGAGCAATCCGTCGCGCGAGGACGCCTTCTCGCGACGGCTCGCCTCGCGCAGCCGGTCGACGATCTCCATCGTCGTCTTCGCGCCCAGATCGGCCTCGATCAGCGTGTCCTCGAGATCTTCAAACGACTCCTCGGACCCGAAACCGCCGCCGAACAGCGCGCGCAATCGGGCTCCCAGGCCCTTCTTCTTCATGGCATTCCCCGTTCGATCCCCTAAGCTACTGATTGTGCGGACCTTCTCCTACCTCGACGTAGTCGAAAATGGAGATGAGCAGGTTGACGAACAGCCCCCCGTTCACGAGAAACCCGCCGATCGACGACCAGTAGAGGATGTTGCCGCGTCGGGCGAGACGGAGCAGCTCCTCGTCGTCGAGCAGGTCGCTGCCGAGCGGCGGGAAGGCGCCGCGGACGCTCTGATAGCCGCCGCGCAGCAGGAGCGTCACAGGCACCGATACGACGAACCAGGTCAGCGCCTGATAGAAATCGTCGCGCTCGGTCAGAAGCTCCTCCGACCAGTCGATCGAGTCGGACAGGAGCGCGCGATTGACCACGGGGGGGCTCGCGGTGTCGACGACGAACCGCGACTCCAGGTGCCCCTCCCGTCGTAGACGAACGATCGTCGGCTCGGGCGGAAACCTGTGGTCGAGCGGGGTGCGACCCACCCAGACCGAGTCCGCGTACACGTCCGCCCCGGCCGGCGAGCTCTGGATCCGCACCACCCGCTCGACGCCGGTGGCAAGATCGACCGTCTCCACGAGCCGCTCGCCCGTCTCGAGCGTGACGGCTCGCTCGACCGGCACGTACCCGTCGGCGGCTACGCGCACCTCGTGCTCTCCCGGCTCCAGGAACGGCGCCGAGACGCGTCCGTAGCCGATCAGCTGTCCGTCGACGAATACCGCCGCGTCGTCCACCGATGCGACGACCTCCAGCGATGCGTACGGCCGCCCGAGCAGCAGCCCGGCCGCCTCACGCGCGACCGGCCGGGCGTCCAGGCCGACCTCCTCCGGGCGCGCGATCGTCCCTCCTGCCGGCGTGTTCGTCTCCAGGAGGCGATGGAACGCGATGACGTCGATCGCGAGATACCCTTCGATCTCTTCGACCTCGCCCCAGAGCACGAGGTCCAGATCCTCCTCCTCGGCGAGATCCGCGACCGACTCCTCGTCGACCTCCGCCAGCAGCCGTCCTTCGGCGTGCCCGTCCCAGAAGACGAGCGGTCGCGTCGATTCGGTGGGGATCGACGCGGCGTCGGTGCCGCGGATCGCTTCCAGCAGCGCGCGTGCGTCGGATACGCGCTCGTCGGCGTCCGCACGCGCCCGGGCCCGCTGTTCCTCGTCGACGGTGGTCGAGAAGAGAAGCCGGTCGCGCGCGTCCACCGCGGCGCGAAGCTCCGCGGCGGCCGACGCGGCCGCGGACGCCAGCCGGCGCGAGGCGTACGCGGCGATCTCCTCGTCGGAGAGCTCGTGCTCGTCGATCCGGTCCAGGTGCTCGAGCAACAGGCGTGGAAAGGTGAAACCGGCGATCCGCGACTCGACGCCGGCCTCGCCCGAAGCGAAGGCGGCGACGCCGACGCGGAACTCGCGACGCGCGTCGGGAAGGACCTCCTCGACCTCGGGCGCGAGCGCCACGGCGCTGCCGGCGATCGCGACGAGCACGACGAGCGCCGCCGCGATGCGCCTACCGCTTCGCACCGCCGGCTCCCGGCGTGAGCCCATCGGCCTCGAGCACCCGCGTGATCGCGCTCACGACGCGCTGCGGCTGGAACGGCTTCACGACGAAGTCGCGGGCGCCGAGCTGGATGGCGCGGACGATCATCTGCTGCTCGCCGAGCGCGCTGCACATCACCACGCGCGCGTCGCCGTCGAGCCGACGCAGCTTGCGCAGCGCCGTGATGCCGTCCATCTCGGGCATCGCGATATCGAGGAGCACGACGTCGGGCATCGACCCGACGTAGGCCGAGAGTGCGTCACGTCCGTTCTCCGCCTGCGCCGCCACCTCCATGCCGGCGTCCCGCAGGATGTCCGACAGCAGCGACCGCATGAACGGCAGATCGTCGACGATCAGCACCCGCGGCGTCATGACCCCTCGTTCCAGGTGTAGCGCAGATACTCCTCGATGAACGGGTCGAGGTCACCGTCCATGACGGCTCCGATGTTCCCGGTCTCGTGGCGGGTGCGGAGGTCCTTGACCATCGTATACGGCTGGAAGACGTAGGATCGGATCTGGTTCCCCCACGAAATGTCCTTCTTCTCCGCGGCGCTCGCGGCCTGCTCGGCCTCCTGCTGCTCGCGGTAGTAGTCGTAGAGCCGGCTCTTGAGCACCTTCATCGCGGTCGCCCGGTTCTTGTGCTGACTGCGCTCGTTCTGGCACTGCACGACGATTCCGGTCTCCAGGTGCGTGATGCGCACCGCGCTGTCGGTCTTGTTGACGTGCTGCCCGCCGGCGCCGCTCGCGCGATAGGTGTCCACGCGGATGTCGTCCGGCTTCACCTCCACGTCGATGTCGTCCTCGATCACCGGGCTCACGTAGACCGATGCGAAGGAGGTGTGGCGGCGGCCGCTCGAGTCGAACGGGCTGATGCGCACGAGCCTGTGGATGCCGGTCTCTCCCTTGAGGTAGCCGAACGCGTACTCGCCGTCCACCTGCATCGTCACGCTCTTGATCCCGCCCTCGGCCTCCTGGATGTCCAGGACGCTCGTCTTGTACCCGTTGCTCTCCGTCCAGCGCGAGTACATCCGGTAGAGCATGCTCACCCAGTCGCAGGCCTCGGTACCGCCCGCGCCGGAGTGAATCGTCAGGAAGGCGTCGGCCGTGTCGTGCTCGTCGGCGAGCATCTCCTTGACCTGTAGCCGATCGAAGAGCTTTCGCTGTTTCTCCAGCGATTCGCGGATCTCGCCCTCGAGCCCCGGGTCGCCCTCCTCGACGGCGAGCTCGTAGAGCTCACCGAGATCTTCGGCCTGCTGGAGGAGATCCTCCCACGGTTCGAGTCGTTCGCGCTTTCGTTTGAGCTCGGTCATCACCCGCTCGGCCTCCTCCCGATCGTTCCAGAGATTGGGGTCGGCGGAGCGTTGTTCGAGCTCGGCTATCTCTGATCGAATTCTATCCGAGTCAAAGATGCCTCCATGTTTCCTGGATCTGCTCCTGGAGATCCTGAATTGGGTTTGCGAGTTCTTGCAGCATAGCGCCTCCAGGTTGGTAGTAGGGAGAGTATAGCAAGAGCAGGGGGCCGATTTCCACACCGGCGGGCGAAGCGCCGCACCGCGCGCCTCGAGCCGCGCGACTTTGTGCCGCTTGCTCTGTTGCGATCCGCTCCTCGTGCCGACTATTATAGGTGTATGCCGGGTCGAAGCGGACGATCAGCCGCAGCCTGCCTCCTTCTCCTCGCAGCGCTCCTCGTCGCCCCGGCCACGTCCTGGTCTCAGAGCGAATCCGGCGCCGAAACGGTCTTCGCACCCTTCGTCTCCCGGCTACGGCTCGCGATCAGCGACCCGCGCGTGCGCATCACCTGGAACGACGCCGAACAGATCGTAACCTCCTACCGCGTCTACCGGTCCACCGAACCGGTCACGACCGGAACGCTCGGCGATGCCGAGCTCGTCGGCACAGCCGAACCGGGCGATGAGGGCTTCATCGACGTTCCGCCGGCTCCCGGCGACTACTACTACGCCGTCCTAGCCGAGAACCCGGCCGGCGACCCGTACCCGGTCATCATCCCGGGGCGCAACGCGAGCTACCGCGCCGTGGCGATCGAAAACGTCGCCACGGAGGCAGAGCGCGCGGCCCGCGTGCGCGACCTCGACGCCACGGTCGTCCGCACCGAGGGCCGCACCGCGATCGAGATCACCGCGGTCGCGAGTCGCGAAGGTCGCTCGATCGCCGTCTACCGCTCCACCGAGCCGATTGAAGCGGAGGCGGATCTCGCCGACGCCTCGCTCGTACGCGAGGTGCCGTCGGAGTCGCCGCGCCTGGTGGACCTGCCGGTGCCCGGCGTCGGCTACTACTACGCCGCGGTGGACGCGCGGCTGCTGCTCGCCGGCGGGCTCGAGATCGCGCCGGGCGAGAACGCGACCGTCGAGCCGACCGAGATTCCGCTCGACGTCGCGCGCGCCGCGAGCGTGGCAGCCGACGGGCCGGAGCCGGCAACCGGGGCGGAGCCGACCGAGCAGCCCCCGGACGCGCGACCCCCGGCCGACGAGCCCACCCCCGGGCGCGAGGCGCCGGCGGCGGAGCTTCCGGCGGAGCTTCCGGCGGAGCTTCCGGCGGAGGCCGACCTGGAGGTCGTTTTCAGGCCGGAGGTGGCACCGGGCCGTGGGGTTCCTCTTCCCTTCCTGCAGCTGCAGAGCCAGCTCGCCACCGGCCGCCGCCTGAGCGACCCGCGGATCCTCATCCCCGAGCGCTCGACGCTGCGTCCCGAGGCGGAGGCCGCGGTGGAATCGCTGCTCGCGCGGATGACGCCGGAGGCGCCCGCGCAACCCGGCCCGACGATCCTTCCCGACGACCGCCTTCCCGAACCCGAGGGGGCCGAGTACACGCTGCGTACGATCCTCGACGGCCCATTCCGGAGAATGGCGTGGGAGTCCGCGCTCGAACACTTCCGGAACTACTTCACGCTCCCGCTGACGCCCGAGCTCGAAGCACGCGCGCACTTCTACCGGGCTCAGATCTACTACTTCCTCGGCCAGGAGCAGCGCGCCGTACTCGAGTTCCTGCTCGCCCGCGACACCTACTACGTCGAGGTGGAAGCGTGGCTGGACCGGATCCTCGGCAACGGCGGGGCATGACGCCTACCGTTCACGAATTCCTCAACGCCGACGCGCGCGATCTGCGCACGATCGCCGACGGCTCCATCGATCTCGTCGTCACCTCGCCTCCCTACCCCATGATCGCCATGTGGGACGACGCGTTCTCGGCGATGTCCACGGATGCCGCGGCGGCGCTCGAACGCGAGGACGGCCAGGCGGCCTTCGACGCGATGCACACCGTTCTCGACGACGCGTGGGACGAGTGCGCGCGTGTCGTTCGCGACGGTGGGATCGTGTGCATCAACGTGGGTGACGCGGTGCGTACGATGGGAGGGCGGTTCCGGCTCTTCCCCAATCACGCGCGCATCCTCTCGTCGCTCGCGACGAGGGGTCTGGAACCGCTGCCGCTCGTGATCTGGCGCAAGCCGACCAACGCGCCCAACAAGTTCATGGGCTCGGGCATGCTTCCCGGCGGCGCCTACGTCACGCTCGAGCACGAGTACGTGCTCGTCGCGCGCAAGGGCGGACCGCGCCGCCCCTCAGACGAGGCGGACCGTGCCCGCCGACGCCGCAGCGCGATCTTCTGGGAGGAGCGCAACCGCTGGTTCAGCGACCTCTGGTCGATCGTCGGCACGCGTCAGCGCATGCTGCCCGGACTCGCGCGCGAGCGCAGCGGCGCGTTCCCGCTCGAGCTTCCGCACCGGCTCGTCGCGATGTACTCGTGGCAGGGCGACACGGTGCTCGACCCGTTCGGCGGGACAGGCACGACGACGCTCGCGGCGATCGCGCTCGCGCGCAACAGCGTGCACGCGGACACGAAGGACGAGCTCGTGGAGCTCGCGCGCGAACGGGCCGTGAGCCCGGACACCCGGACGGTTCTCGCCGACCTGCCGGCCGGGCGGCTTGCCGCGCACGAGGACTACCTCGCCACGCGCACCGAGCCACCGGCGCACCGCAACGAGCACCTCGGAATGCCGGTCGTGACGAAGCAGGAAACCGACCTCCGGCTGCCTGCCGTCGAACTCGTCGAGGCGCACGATGACCGCGCGATCGCGAGCTACCGCGATGCGCCGCGCCGCGAACCGCGCCAGCTCGATCTAGCTCCGTTCGATGCCGACTGAGATCGTCGTGGAGAACGACGCGCCGGGGTCCAGGTCGATCGGGTACCGCGGCACGACGCTCGTGCTCTGGTACCGCGTCTCCAACCCTTCAGGACAGTGACTCACCGTCTCGACGGGAGCCATCCACAACTCGGTCTCGCTCGCGAGCGAGAGCGTCAGCGTCGTGCCGTTGACGAGGTCGTCGAGCCGCACGGTCCCGGCTGCAGGTACGCGCTGCGCCTCCGGCCCGATCTCCTGCGGCTTCGCCTTTCCGGCGGAGACGAAGAGCCGGAGGCTGTCGACCTCCTGGGACAGGAAGGCGAAGTTGAGCTCGGGGGCGAACGTCGTCCGCAGGCGGTGGTCCGAGGCGTTCTCGATCGTGTAGTCGACGTCTATCGTGGAGCGCTTGAATCCGAACCGCTTGGCGATCCGCACGGGGTGGTTCCCATCGTCGGTTCGAACGCTCCCGGTCACCGAGAGCGCGACGACGTGCGTATCGCGCTTGCCGTCGTCGCGCCGATAGATCTCGTCGACGAAGGTGCCGCGCTCCTCCGCCGCTGCGCGGTGGAAATCGTCCACCGTTGCACCGGCGTCGAAGAAGTGGTCGACGAACGACTTCCGCGGATGGCTGTCGTAGCCGCGCGCCTCCACCTCCGACGTGTGGTAGCTCTCGCGCCGTCGAGCGAGGGTATCCAGGTAGTTCCACGAGATGGGCAGGTAATCGAGCTCGAAGAGCACGCCGCCCTCGGTATGAACGTAGGCGTTGAGGTCCTGGCCCTGGTAGAGATACTCGTCGACACCGTCCATGTCGAAGTCGACGGTGACGACCGACGGAATGAAGATCCCGCGCTCGCGGGTCTTCTTCTCGGCCTCGATCAGCGAGCGATAGACGTTCTTGCGAAGACGATTGCTGTAGATGCCCCCGTGGTTACCGTGCCAGTACGCGGCGTGACACTGCCCCTTCCAGAGCTCTTCGCGCGCAGCCTGCTTGCGGTACTTGTCGCCACGAATCTGATTCACGAGCACGTGGGTGTACTGCATCTTCGCGTACATCAGATTGCTTTCGGCGTAGCGCGTCAGGAACTGCCGGAAATAGCCGCCGAATATGTACCCGTTGCGCCCGTGGGAGAAGCGTCGCTTGAGGCTCTCGTAGGCCTCCTGCCGCTCTGGCGTCAACGACCAGTACATCATCTCCTCGTAGGAGGCCGAGGGGAAGTAACCGCGCGTGCGCGGCCGTTGCTCCTTGAGATACTGCGCCGGCAGCACGACGTCGATCCATTCGCTGTTCTCGTCGAGCAACTCCACGAAGTGCTCGAGCCAGAGGTTGCGCGGCGTGGGCCCGTTGTCGGCCCGCGTCGTCTCCGCGTACCGTTCTCCTTCGTCCATGAGCACGAAGACCTGGCCGGGAGTATCCGAGGCGCGCGCCTTCATGAATGCGATCACGTCCTCGGGCAGCCCCTGACGGGCGACGAGCTGGAGATCGTGACAGACGGGGAAGACGATCACCGTCTTGCCCTGGTCCTCGGTGATACACGGCTGGAGCAGATGGTCGCCGCTCAGCCCGGCGGCGATGAAGTGATAGTCGTCGAGGAAGACGTACTCCATGCCGCTCGACTTGAGCGTGCTCGCAAGGCTGGGCTCCCATACGTGCTCGGTGATCCAGGTTCCCCGGGGTCGCCGCCCGAATCGCTTGCGCAGGTAGGTCGTCAGGCTCTCGATCTGCCCCAGTCGGTCCGGCCGGGGAATGAGCGACAGGACAGGGTCGTAGAAGCCGCCGCCGAGGAGCTCGGTCTGCTTGCGCGAGACCATCTCCGAGAGGACATCGGTATACTCCGAATGATGCTTCTCGAGCCACTGGAGCAGCTGACCGGAATAGTGGAGGGTGACGGGAACCTGAGGCGCATTGTAGAGCGCTCGCAGGAATGGCTTGTACGAGCGCTGGTAGACGTGTTCGATCTCTTCATCCGTGGCGCCCACCGGCTGGCTGTTGGTGGAGCCGAAGATGAGTCTCACATTCTTCATCGCCATCCCGTCTGGTCGCGTGCCGGGCACGAGGGGCCGTCGACGGCGCGTTTCCAGTAGCCGGCGGGGCCGGCCGTGGGGGAGATTCTACTTCCGCCGGAAGCGCTTGTAAATCCCCCGCGGCTCACCCGAGTATACTCTGGAGAAACGCGTGGTCGAAGGCGAGGAACGCGAGCGCGACGAGCCCGGTCGAGATGAAGGCTATAGGGATTCCCCGGAACGCCGGCGGTACCCGTTCGATCTCGAGCCGCTCGCGAATCGAGCTCACGACGAGCGCGACGAGCAGGAAACCGACCCCGGCGGACACGCCGGCGACGAGGCTCTCGAGCGCGCTGTAGTCGCCGCGCGCGACGATCAGCGCGATGCCGAGCACGACGCAGTTCGTCGAGATCATGGGCAGATACCGCCCGACCGCGTAGTGCAGCCCTGGCGAGAGCCGCTCGATCGCCAGTTCCAGGTAGTGCCCGATCGCGGCGATCGTCAGCACGAATACGAAGGTTCGCAGGAACTCGATTCCCAGCGGCGAGAGCACCAGCGTGTACAGCGTCCAGGTCACGAGCGAGCCCAGACCCATCACGAAGGTCGCCGCGAGACCGAGGCCCACCGCCGCTCCGGTGCGACGGGAGGCCCCGAGCACCGGACAGAGGCCCAGGAAGTAGGTGAGAACGAGGTTGTTGACGAGCACGAAGGTGACGATGATGCCGGCGTAGCTCACGACCGGGCCTCCTCTCGACCGGCGGCCCGCCGCTCGCGCCGTGCGCCCACCCATGCGACGAGCGCGAGCAGGTATCCGAAGACCAGCAGGGCGCCGGCGGCCATTCCGATGACGGACACCGGCTGCTCGGCGAGGCCGGGCACGCGGAGCACGCCGCTGAACTCGCCCGCGGGAAAGACCGTCAGCGTGCCCGCACCGAGCACTTCGCGAATCGAGGCGATGAGCGAGAGGCTCAGCAGAAAGCCGATACCGGATCCCAGCGCGTCGAGGACGGCGCGGCCCGGGGTGATGCGGCTCGCGAACGCGTCGACCCGCCCGAGGATCAGGCAGTTGACGACGATGAGCGGCACGAAGATCCCCAGTCGCTCGCTGAGACCGGGCAGGTAGTGGCGCATGAGCACGTCCACGACGGTTACGTAGACCGCGATCACGGCGACGAAGACGGGAATCCGCCCTCGTCGCGGGACGAACCGGCGAAGGAGAGAGACGGTGAGCCCCGAGGAGACCAGCACGAAGACGACCGCCGCGCCGAGGCCGATCGCATGAACCAGATGCGTGGTGATCGCGAGCGACGGACAGAGGCCGAGGAGCGCGACGAATACCGGATTCTCCCGAACGATTCCGCGTGTGAGGTCCTGAATCATCGTGATGCCTCCTCCCGACCCGCCGCCGGGGTTACCACGGATCGTGCCGCGCGCCGGCCGGCGCGCGGCCGGGTGCCGAATCGACGGGTCCGGGTATGCCGATCGATGAGCGGCACGAGCACGTTCATCAGAATGACCGCGAGCGCGGCCGCCTCAGGGAACCGCCCGTAGGTGCGCAGGAGGAAGGTGAGAAAGCCGGCGCCGGCGCCGTAGATGAGCATCCCGCCGCGGGTCATGGGCGAGGTGACCGTGTCGGTCGCCAGATAGAAGGCGGTGATGACGAAGCCGCCGGTGATTACGGAGAAGAGCACGTCGCCGGCGAACAACCCCTGACCGTGGAGGAGCCCTCCGAAGAGTCTCGTGAAGACGGCGAACGAGAGGAAGTACGCGGCCGGGATCTCCCAGGTGATGATGCGGCTCGCGAACAGCACGATCGTGCCGAGGAGCAGCAGCAGCGCGGAGACCTCACCGATGCTGCCGGACACGTTTCCCACGAAGGGATCCACGTAGCCCGACGGCATGTTGATGCCCAGCGGACCGAGGACGTGCGCGTTCAGCCATTCGCTCACCGAGACGTCGAGAGCGCTCACGGGGTACCCGGCGTCGCGAAGCAAGCCGAGGGGCCCGCCGGTCGCCTGTGCGGATGCCCCGGCTCCCTGCTGAACGAGGCCCAGAGGCGTCGCCGCGCTGGCCCCGTCCGCCGCGCCGGCGGCGGACGCGAGCGTTCGCGGAAGGGTCCAGCGCGTCATATGGCCCGTCCACGAGAAGAAGACGAACACGCGCGCGGCGAGCGCAGGGTTCATCCAGTTCGTGCCCAGACCGCCGAAGCTCCACTTCACCACGAACATCGCGAACGCCGAGGCGACCACCGGAATGAACAGCGGCACGGCGGGCGGCATTCCCATGCCGATCAGTAGCCCGGTCAGCACGGCGCTCCCGTCGCGCAGCGTCACGCGACCGGCCATCGCCGCGGCGAGCGCCTCGGCTGCGACGGCCGTCACGACCGAAGTCGCGAGGACGACCAGGGCATCCCAGCCGAAGACGTACACTCCCCACGCAGCCGCGGGGAGAAGCGCGCAGGTGACGGTCCACATGATGCGGGCCGTGGACGCGCGGTCGTGGTACTGCGGGGGATTGGAGCGGGAGAGCACCGGATCAGCCAAGGGAATCCCTCCCGGCGGCTGCCTTGCCGCGCCGCATGCACTCCACGAGCGGGATCCGCGAGGGACAGATGTAGCCGCACGCGCCACACTCGGTGCAGTCGAACAGGCCCTCGTCCACAGCGGCGGCGACCTGCCCGTGCTCGATCAGCTTGGCGAGTCGCGTCGGATTGAGCCCCATGGGACACGCCTCGACGCAGCGTCCGCATTGGATACACGGGGTCTGCGGCGCCGGGTGAACCTCACGCCTGGTCAGCGCGAGTATCCCGCGCGTCGACTTCGTCACGGGAGTAGCGAGATCGTCGACGGTGTGCCCGGTCATCGGTCCGCCGAGAACCACCTTTGCCGGCGTAGCGCCGAAACCGCCGCACTCGGCGATGAGCTCCGAGACGGGCGTCCCGATGCGCACCTTGATGTTCGCCGGGTTCGCGATCGCCCCGCCGGCCACGGTGACGATCCGCTCCACGAGCGGCTGATGGTACACGACCGCATCGTGGACCGCGGACGCCGTGGCGACCCCCGCGGTCACCGTCTGCACGTCGGCTGCGGTGCCCCCCGTGGGGATCTCGTGGCCCGTCACCGCGCGTACGAGCTGCCGTTCGTCGCCCTGTGGGTATTTGACCCGCAGGCGCACGATACGAACGTCGGTCGCCGACGCGTCTCGCGAGTCGGTCGCCGACGCGCGCGCCGCGGCGGACATGGCGGCAATCGCTGCGGGCTTGTTCGCCTCGATCGCGACGACGATCGAGGCGGCGCCCACCGCGCGTCCGATGATCCGCGCGCCGGTGAGCACCGCGTGCGGGCGTTCCACCATCAGCCGATGATCCGCGCAGAGGTACGGCTCGGACTCGGCGCCGTTGAGGACGAGCGTCTCGCACCGGCCGTCGCGGGAGAGCTTCAGCGAACGGTGCGTGGGCGTCGGGACGCCGCCCATTCCCACGACCCCGTGCTCGCGGATGAGCCGCAGCAGCGCTGCCGGCTCGAGCGACTGCCACTCGTGCGCCGGGAGCTGTTTGCCGAGTCGGTCGAACTCGCCCTCCATGTCGATGACGACGGCGTCGGTGCGCTCGCCACCGGGAAGCAGTATCGAGCGGATCTCGCGCACGATCCCGGGGATGGGCGCGTGGACGTTGGCGCTCTCGCCCGCCTCCGCACGGCCGACGAGCTGGCCCTCGCGGACCCGTTCGCCGGCGTGCACGCGCGCACGCGCCGGCTGGCCGGTGTGCTGCAGCAGCGGGACGATCGAGGTTCTCGGGAGAATGGCGTTCCACGCCGCGATGTCGCGAGTTCGTCTCTTGCGGTCGGGCGGATGGATCCCGCCCCGGGGAAAACTTGCGTTGCGCACTATGCTACCTGTCGGCGTCGTCTGGCGAGCTCAACGACCGGGTCGCGCGTCCGCGTAGAACGAGCCCACGGCAGCGCCGCGAGCAGGAACGGGGCAAGGACCAGGACGACGTACGCCAGATGCTGTAAGAACTGCGAATAGCCGGAGTATATGGTGTCGCTCGGTGAGAGAACAACCCCCGCCGCGCCCCCGAGCCCCACGAGCATCCGCGCGATACCGGCCGGCGCGGTCTCGAGCGCGCGCGCTACCCACGCCTCGTCGAACACGAGTACCGACTCGCGGTACGACGAGTACGAGCCGTCGGGCTGCTCGCGAAAACGGGTGAGCTCTACCGGCTCGCCCGGCTCGGGGAAGCCGTAGGAGCGTCCGTAGACGAGCCCCTCCTGAAACGCCCGGTGGGCGAGGTAGTCGGCGAGGTCGGGGAGCGAGCGCCGTTGCTCCGCGAGCCACAGCGACCGCAGAGCCTCGTACCCGAGCTCGCCGCCGGCAACCGGTTCGGCGACCGGTCGGGCGCCTGCTCCACCGGGGACGACCGCGTCGAGCAGCGGCGGGACGACGAGCAGGAGCGGAAGCGCGAGCAGCGCCAACCTCATCCACGACCGCCCGACGAGTTGCGACGAGCTGCGGGCGATGATGGAGACCGGCACGAACGGTCGGTGCTCCGGATCCGCGCGACGGCCCGCGCGCACGAGCGCCGCTGCAACGCCGGCCGCCGCGCCCGCGGCGGCGATCACGAGCGGCAGCGCACGGAGCGCGCCGGACAGGCGCCCCAGGTAGACGAGCGAGAGCACGAACACCGCGGCGGTCACCGCGAGCCTGAGACGCACGATTCCCACCGGCACGTCGCGATCGCGGCCTCCGGAGTCCTGATACCGCACGATCTCCTCCACGCACCAGGCGAAGAGCAGGACGAGCGTTCCGGCTGCGGCCGCACCGGCGAGCCCGGCGGTCACGACGGCGGGAAGAAACGGCGTGGCGATCACGCCCACGATCGCCCGGCGGCCGCGATAGGCGGTCGCAGCGACCGCGCAGACGGCGGCGAACAGGGCGAGCGCGCCGCCGGTTCGAAACGGCGACCACTCGGCGACGCGACTGTTCGGGCCCAGCGCGCGACGGACGGTCCGATCGGCGCGGGCAAGGGGCGCCTCGAACGCGGCGTACACGGCGTTCCGACCCCCGACGTGGAAGTAGTCGCGCAGTCGCTCGATCCACGGATCGCGTCTCGGATCGAGCGGATCGAGCCTCTCGACGGCGTCGCGGAGCGAAACCGTCTCCACGCGACTGAAGCGCGATACGGCGACGCCGCTCGTCGCGGGTGTGATGACGTCGTCGGCCCCCGCCTCGACCAGCCGGGCGGCGGCCTCCTCGTGATCCAGATCCGTCAGGACCGTGACGTACGGCTCGAAGGGACGTTGCGGCAGGTAGAGTCGCGGCGCGACGAGCCAGACCAGAAGCGTAGCCGCGTACGCGGCGAAAGCCGCCGGTACGAGGAGGCGGGCCCAGGGAAAGGTGCGACCACGGGTCACAGCAGGCTGAACGCAACCGCGATGAAGAATCCCAACGCGACACCCACCGCGACTTCGGTGGGGGTATGGCCCGAGACTTCTCTGACCCGATGATAGGTGATGCCCAGCCGCTTCTCGAGCTTCGCTCCGATCTCGTTCAGCGCGCGCGCCTGGTCACCGGCGCTGCGGCGAACGCCCAGGGCGTCGCGGATGATGAGCACGCCGTAGAAGAGACTGAGCGTGAAGATGGGCGTACCCAGGCCGTACTCGAAGCCGATTGAGGTCGCCAGCGCGGTAACGAGCGATGAGTGGCTGCTGGGCATGCCGCCGGTCTTCCAGACCATGGTCGCGACCGCCTCGCCGGAGGTTCGGGACCGGTGACGCGTGATATCGATAATGGTCTTCAGGAGCTGTGCAATGAACCAGGAGAAGAAGGCGGAAAGAAAAACCGGCCCGGATACCAGTTCGTACAGGGCGGTTACGGTGCGGGCCTCCATGGTGTAGAGAGTGTGTCGGCGGTCTGCGCCTTTGTCAACAAGCGGTGAGATTGAGTAGAGTGGGGGCAGGTGAGCACACGAGTCGACCGCACAACGCTCGGACCCAACGACGACGGGCGCCGCCTCGACCGCGTCCTGCGCAAGTTCCTGCCCGACGTACCGCTGAGCAGGATCTATCGTGCGCTTCGATCGCGGGAGATCGCGGTCAACGGGAAGCGCGCGCGCGCGGATACCCGCGTCTTCGAGGGCGATGTGCTCGAGATCGCCGAGACGCTGCACAGCGCGCGGATCAGGCGTACGGAGGACCCCGCCGACGCCGGCGTCGGCGCCTCCACGGATCAGCGGAACGACGGCAGGAAACCGGCGGCCGCGACGAGGCGCGCGAATCGCGAGAGCCCTCCCGCGCTCGCCGGCCGCATCGTCTTCGAGAGTCGAGACCTGATCGTCGTCAACAAGATGCGCGGCGAGCTCACCCACGGCCCGGATTCGCTCGAGACGATCGTACGGGAGTACCTCGCCGGACGCGGAGCCGGAGGGGTGAGCTTCCGTCCCGGCCCGGTGCACCGTCTCGACCGCAATACGAGCGGCCTGGTGATCTTCGCGGCGTCGCTCGCAGGGGCGCACCGCGCCGGCGAGGCGTTGCGCACCGGGCGCCTCGAAAAGCGATACCTCGCGCTGGTGGAGGGCAGGCTCAGACCGGCCCGATGGGAGGACCGCCTCGAGCGGGACGAGTCGTCGCGCACGACGGGGGCGGCCGGAGGTCGCGCCACCGGCGGTCGCGGCGCCAAAGGCGGAACCGACGGCGGTCGCGTCGCGGTTTCGGTGGTGGAGCCGGTCGTGGCCGACCGCGACGCGACGCTCGCGGTCATCCGGATCGAAACCGGACGCACGCACCAGATTCGCGCGCAGGCGGCGCTGCACGGCCATCCGCTCGCCGGCGACCGGAAGTACGGCGGCCACGGCCGATCGGCCTATCTGCTCCACGCAGCCTCGCTCACCGCACCCGCGGAGAGCGACATCGGCTTTGAACATCTGGAGGCACCGCTTCCGGCCGCCTTCGCCGAGCGGATCGAACGCGTGTTCGGCGCGGGAACGCTCCGAATCGCGAGTCGGGCGCTGTCGGGACCTCACGAGTGAGCCGGCACGGCTCCATTGAGCCGCAAGGGCCTGCGCGACTATATTGAATGCATGGCGAAATTCCTGGAGCGACTGCTCTTCCGGCTTCGCGGCGTCAAGGTCTACGCGCTCGTCGGCAAGAGCGGCACCGGAAAGAGCTTCCGGGCGCAGCTCCTGACCGAGAAGCACTCGATCGACCTCATGATCGACGACGGTCTTCTGATCCGCGACCGCAGGATCATCGCGGGCCGGTCGGCGAAGCGGGAGAAGAACTACCTCGCGGCGGTCAAGACCGCGCTGTTCAACGACCGCCAGCACCGCAACGAGGTGCTGCGCGCGCTCGAGTCGATCCAGTTCAAGCGCGTGCTGATCCTCGGGACGAGCGAGCGCATGGTCATCAAGATCGCGCAGGTACTCAAGTTGCCGCCCATTCACAAGATGGTGAAGATCGAGGACATCGCGACCGCGGAAGAGATCAACACCGCGATCCACTATCGCAACACGCAGGGCAGACACGTGATCCCCGTCCCGACGATCGAGGTGAAGCGAACCTACCCCAGGATCATGGCGGACTCGTTGAAGGTCCTCTTCCGCCGCGGATTCGGCGCGGGCAGGAAGTCCAACCTCTTCGAGAAGACGGTCGTGAGGCCGGAGTTCAGCAGGAAGGGCGAGGTGAGCATCTCGCGGGCCGCGCTCAGCCAGATGATCCTGCACTGCGTCGACGAGTACGGAAACGGAATCCGCATCAAGCGGATGCTGATCTCCAAGGACCGCGAGGGCTACCACATCGACGTGTTCCTCGACGTGCCCTTCGGCGTGCAGCTCGCGGGGACCGTGCACGAGCTGCAGCGCTACATCGTCGACGAGATCGAGCGGTACACGGGCATCATCATCGACGAGCTCAACGTCACCATCGACAGCCTCGATACCTCGCCGGTCGAGGGAAAAAGAGTTTGACGGCCTCATGGGAAGCCACTACTATTCGATTGAGGAGGCTCCCGCATGCGGAAACTAGGCCTTTTTGTCCTCTTGACAGCACTTACGGTGTCGCTGTCGGCTCAGACGTCGACCTTCGCGGAGTACGAGACCGATCGCTACCGGGTGCTATCCGAGCTGGGCGAAGAGCACGCTCAGGCGACCGCCGAGAAGCTTGAAGCGCTGCTCGACCTCTACAACGAGTACCTTCACTTCGATGTCGACGAGCTGCCGGTGCGGCTGCGAGCCCGGTTCTTCGCGAGCAAGGACCGCTACGATACCTACCTCAACCGCGTGATCGACACCACGCGCGACGATTTCGTCTACCTGCACTACACCGACCTCGCGAAGAGCGAGCTCGTCGGCTACGACATGGACGCCGAATCGTTCGACGTCTCGCTCAAGCACCAGGGTTTCATCCAGGTGCTGCGCGCCTTCGTGCCCAACCCGCCGCTCTGGCTGCGAGAGGGCTTCGCGGTCTACTTCGAGGAGGTCGAGTTCGACGACGAGCTCGACCGGGCGGTGTACCGCGAGAACCTCGCGTGGCTGGAGACGCTCCAGTCGATCGTCGACGGCACCGCCGGAACCGCGCCCATCCCGCTCTCACAGATGCTGCGACTGACCGTCGAGGAGGCGCGCGACCAGATCGAGGTCTTCTATCCGCAGGCGTGGGGCATGGTGAGCTTCCTGCTCAACAGCGCAAACCGCGACTACAACCGGATCATCTGGGACTCGATCAGCGCGCTCGAGCCCGACGCGAGCCTGCAGGAGAACTCGCAGGCCGTCTACGAGGAAGCCTTCCGATGGGAGCAGGAGCAGCTGGTCGTGGACGCCTTCGTGAGTTACGTGGGCGACCGCAAGAGCTTCCGCACGCTCGTGCAGGACGGGATCGAACAGTATTCGGGCGGCGATCTCGCCGCGGCCGAGGAATCGTTCGTCACCGCGCTCAAGCTCCGCGAGGACAACTTCATCCCGTACTACTACATGGGTCTCATCAACTACGATCGCAGAAATTACAGTCTTGCCGATTTCTACTACAAGGAAGCGCTCGACCGCGGCGCGTCGGAGGCGCTGACCTACTACGCGCTCGGCGTCAACGCCTACGCGGACAACCGCTTCGACGACGCGGTCGGCTACCTCGAGCAGACGGTCTCGCTCGACCCGGACGCCTACGAGGACAAGGCTACCCAACTCCTCGAGCGGATCGAGGGATAGCCGCTACTCGTCGCGTTGTCGCGATTTCGATCGTGAACGGGGGCGCCGCGAACGGCGCCTCTTTTTTTTCGCCTCGCCCTCGCCGTCGCTCTCACGGTCGCCGCGCCACGGTTCGTCCTCCTGGCGCTGACGCTCGGAGGGCGGTGTTGTCTCGAAACGACCGGTCTTTCGGTAGTTCTTCCGGTGGCGGATCAGGTAGACGAGCCCCATCTCCACGTCCTTGTTGGCGGGTGAGAGCGGGCGGATAACGCGCTTGAGCTCCGCGAAGGCGTCCGGAAACGAGATCCGTTCCTGTCGGCCCGTGTCGGACCGTTCGAAGAGATAGTCTCCGGTGAGGTACGCGATCGCCCGCGAGCGGCGATCCTCGTTCGTCTCGCGGACCTCCGCGTCCAGGTCGGCCAATCGCGAGAGGAACGCGCTGCGGAAATCGGCGTCGCCATCCGCGATCGAGGCGATCTCGGGGATCATGTGACCGAAGAGCCGGTAGGACATACACGTCTCGACGATGCCCGCGGCATTCCCCGACAGCAGGATCTTGAAGACCTCTTCGGTCATCCGCGACGGCGGCGTGTCGGCGAGGAGATCGGCCGAGCGCTTGAGCTGGCGCCGGAGCTTTCCGACCATCGTGAAGCCGGTGGAAACCTGATACTTGATCGCACGGATCATGCGCACCGGATCCTCCTCGAAGATCCGGTTCACCGGGATGACCGGTCGCAGGCGGCGCGCACGGATATCCTTCACGCCGCCCACGTAGTCGATGATCCTGCCGTCGGTCGGATTGTAGTAGAGCGCGTTCAGCGTGAAATCACGGCGGAACACGTCCTCCTCGATGTCGCCGTACTCGTTCTGGAACCCCGCCGATGTTTCGCTGCGAAAGGTCGACACCTCGATGATCTTCGGGCCGAAGAAGATGTGGACGAGCCGGAATCTCTTCCCGATCACGCGCGAGTTGCGGAACAGCCGCCTGATGCGGTTGGGCTGCGCGTCGGTGGAGATGTCGAAGTCTTTTGGAGTGTTGCCGATGAGCAGGTCGCGCACCGCCCCTCCGACGACGTAGGCGTGATGACCCGACCCCTGCAACCTGCGGACGATTTTGATCGCGTCCTGATCGATTGCAGATGGGTCGATGGTGTGTTCTTTCGGTGTGTAGATCTCGGCCTGGCGCTTCGCGCGGCCCTTTTCGTCTTTGGTGTATCGAACGAGCAAGTGTTACCCCTGAAGGACTCCTATCAAGTAGTGAAAAGTTGGGCCTCCGGTCAAGGCTGACGGACGGGCAGTCGAACGGTGACCCGCGTACCCTCCTGCTCTGAGGTCGTGAACGAGATGTGCCCGTGGTGCACCCTCGTGACGAGCGACGCCACGTACGTACCCAGACCGGTACCGTTGCTCTTTCCGCTCGTCGCGTAACGATCGAAGAAGACGTCCCGCACATCCTCCGGGACCGCGGCCCGGTTGTGGACCTCCAGCTCGTACTCGTCACCGCTCGTGACGCGGACGTACACCGTGTCGCCGTCCTCCGACGCTTCGACCGCGTTACGGACGAGATTCGCGATCGCCTGCGAGAGGTAGAGCTTCTCGCCTTCGAGCATCAGTCTCGCGCCCCAGGAAACGGGCGCCCCGTCGACGGTGTACTCGACATCGACCCCGCTGTTTCCCGCGAGCGGCTCGAGCTCTCGACGCACCTCGGAGAGCACGGACACGAGGTTCACCGGTTGCGCCTGCAGCACGTAGTTGCCCTCTTCCATTTTGATGAGGTCCATGCTGCTCGACAGCATCGAGTCGAGCTTCCTGCCGGATTCGCGGATGACGGTGCAGAGCTCGCGTTGCTCGTCGGTCAGCTCGTCGACCATGAGGACTTCCGCCGCGGCGATGATGCCGTTCAGCGGGTTACGCAGGTCGTGGCGGATCATTCGCTCGACCTGCCCCTTCACCTTCTCCAGTTCCTCCCGCTGCCTGATCTCCTCGTTGAGCTGCCCGACCGTCTCGCGAAGCTTCTCTTCGGCGCGCTTGCGCTCGGAAATATCGAGGACGAAGGTGACCTTCTTGGGCCTCCCGTCCACGTCGATGATGTACGCGGCATCCGCGATGATCGCCATGGGGGTGCCGTCCCGGCGGAGCACCTCCCATTCGCCGCGCAGCTCGTAGCGCCGACCCATGAACTCCGCGTGGAGGTGGATGAGGCGGTCGCGATTCGGCTCCGGGACGACGAGCGTGAAGTGGTTGCCGATCAACTCGTCGGCCTCGTAGCCGTAGAGCCGACAGTAGGTCGGGTTCACGTACTCGTAGTAGCCGTTCTCGTCGGTGATGCAGATGCCGACCGGTGTCGACTCTATGATCCCGCGAAGCCGCGCCTCGCTGCGCTTGAGGTCCTCGTTGTACGACCGGACGAGCTCGTTGCGTTGCTCGGCGAGCGAGTTGACCGCGCGGGCGAACGCGCGGACCTCGGCGGGCGCGTCGGCGTCGACCTCCACCGGCTCGTATCGACCCGTGGAGATGGAACGAAGGAGGGTGGTTACGGTTGTGAGGTCAGGTCTGTCTCGCACGGCGAGTCCCAGGCAGGCGGATCATAGGGGTGAACCCCCTCGTCATACCCGAAAACGACCGCCGCTGTCAAGGTGGCTGGATTGAAGCGTCGCGTGAGGGTATGCTCGGGAAAGCTATGAACCAGGACCAGGTCAAAGAGAAGCTCTTGCAGATCGACGACGACGTGGAGGAATTCTTCCTCGTCTTCAGCGGCAAGACCAGCAAGAAGGCAAACGGGGTCTACCATCCCGACACCCGCGAGATCATCATCCACAACCGCAACTTCGAGAACGACAACGCGCTGATGTACACGGCGATTCACGAGTTCGCGCACCACGTCCACTTCACCACGTCCGCGGTACCGGTGGGCCCCCGCGCGCACACGCTCGAGTTCCGAAGCATCCTGCACCGGCTGCTCGTTCGCGCAGAACAGGTCGGCGTCTACGAGAACCCGTTCGAGCCGGACGCGGAGTTCGAAGCTCTCACGCGTCGGCTGAAGACCGAGTTCCTCGAGCGCAACGGCGAGATCATGAAGCGTTTCGGCGAGGCTCTGATCGAGGCCGAGCGGCTCTGCGAGAGCCGCGGAGCCCGATTCGAGGACTACGTGGAGCGCGTTCTCTCCATGGACCGGAGGACCGCGACGACGCTGATGAAGCTGCACAGCTACGACATCGACCCGTCCATCGGCTACGCGAACATGACGACGGTCGCCGGTCTTGCGAACGGCGAGAAGCGCGCGCAGGCCGAACGGGCGTTCCTCGCGGGCCAGACTCCCGACCAGGTCAAGACCGAGGTACGGGCAAGGCCGAGCGAGACGGAGGATCCGGTCCGGAAGCTCGAGAAGGAGCGCAGCCGCATCGAACGGACGATCCGCAGTCTCCAGACGAAGCTCGGCGAGATCGAGGAGCGGCTGGTCTCCATGTCGGATCGACCGACCGGCGCGCCGGGTCGCGACGACGGGTAGAGCCGGTTTGCCGCGCCCTGCACGGAGAGCCGCGCCGGGCCGCGGTCCGGCGCTCGCTTGAATCGGACCGCCAGTACCCGTATCATCACAGGCAGATGAGCGACGCAATCAGCAAAGTGGAGTTTCACGAAGTCCCCGGCGAGAGCGAGCCGCACGAGCTGACGGTCTACGCCCTCTCGACCTGCGCCTTCTGCAAGCGCGCAATGGACTTCCTGAAGGAACAGGGCCTCTCGTACCGCTACGTCTACCTCGATCAGCTGGACTTCGACCTGAAGCGCGAAGTGAAACAGGAGCTGAAGACGAAGTTCGAGAACCTGCCGGTCTTCCCCGTGCTCGTGATCGACGACGAGGAGGCGATGAGCGGGTTCACGAAGGAGAAGTGGTCCGAGCGCCTGGGCCTCTCCTGACCCCCATGAAGCGGAGAACCAAGACGACAGAGGACGCACGGCGCTTCATGCGCGCGGTCGCCACGCACCAGGGGTGGGCGCTCAACCCGGACGACGACTTCCTCGCCGACCTCGCCCAGGGTCTCGCGCAGAACTACAACGCGTACGGGTACTTCCTGTGTCCGTGCCGCGACGGCGACGGAGAGCGCGAAGCCGATCGGGACATCGTCTGTCCGTGCGACTACGCGAAACCCGACATCCAGGAGCACGGGCACTGCTTCTGCGGTCTCTTCCTCTCGCGCGAATTCGCCGCCGGCGACGGTACGCCGCAGCCCATCCCCGAGCGCCGGGCCGGCGGGATCTAGGCGCCTCGGACCGCAGCGGTTTGGGTGCCGGCTACCCGGTCGGCTCCTTGTCTTCTCCGGCGAGCGCCTCTCCCAACCGCTCGACAACCTCGCTCACGAGCGGCTCGAGCCGGTCGAACTCACCACGGCAGGCCTCGGCGTCCGCTCGCCGGGCCGCCTCCTCGAGCGCGTGAGCCGCGCTCACCGCTTCGGGACACTGCAGCGTGCCGCTCGTGTTCGCGAGCGAGTGTGCGGCGCCTGCGATCGCGTCGAAATCGCTTCCGGCAAGCCCCCGACGGACGGCCTCGAGGCGCTGCGGTGCCTCCTCGCGGTAGAGGCGCATGATCTCGCGCATGATGTCCGGGTTCTGCCGATGGGCGTCGCGGAACAGTTCTACATCGTAGCTCAACGTGCGACTCCCCGTCGGATCGCGCCGACGAGCCGTTCCACGTCTTCCACGGTGGTGTCGTACGAGCACATCAGCCGCACCACCGAGTCGGCCTCGTCCCAGACGTAGAAGAAGACCTCGCGCTGCGCCGACTCGATCGCCGCCTTCGGCAGTCGCGCGAAGACCGCGTTCGCCTCCACCGGGTAGACGATATCGACCTCCGGCAACGCTCGCAGCTCCGCGGCGAGCGTACTCGCCATCGTATTCGCCTGCACCGCGAGCCGGTTCCAGAGATCCCCGCCGAAGAGCGCGGAGAACTGGGCGGCGATGTAGCGCATCTTGCTCGCGAGCTGCATGCCCTGCTTCCGGATGTACGGAAACGCGTCGGCGAGCTCGGGGCGAAGGAAGACCACCGCCTCGCCGAACATCATCCCGTTCTTCGTTCCGCCCAGCGAGAGGATGTCCACGCCGAGCTTCCCGGTGATCTCGTTGAGACCCGCGCCGAGCGAGACCGCGGCGTTGCTGATCCGCGCGCCGTCGACGTGCAGCAGGAGGTCGTTGCGATGACAGACCTTCGCGATCTCGCGGACGAGCTCGGGGGAATAGACGGTACCGAGCTCGGTCGACTGCGTCAGCGAGACGACCTTCGGCTGCGAATGGTGCTCCACCCCGATCGCGTGCAGCTCGCGCAGAATCTGCTCGCTCGTCATCCGCCCGTCGGTGGTGGGCACGGCGAGCAGCTTCGCACCGGTGAACCGCTCCGGGGCCCCGCACTCGTCGGTGTGGATGTGCGACACGTCGGTACAGACGATGCCGTGGTACCCGGCGATCGCGGCCTGCATCCCCAGGACGTTGGCCCCGGTGCCGTTGTAGACGAAGGCAACCCGCGATGTGCGGCCGAAGATGCGCCCCACCGCCCCGGTTGCCTCGCGCGTCCACTCCTCATCGCCGTAGGAGATCGCGTGCCCGTCGTTCGCCGCCGCGATCGCGGCCATCACGTCGGGGTGCACCGGTGCGCTGTTGTCGCTGGCAAAGAACCGTTCGCTCATTCTGCTTCCTTTCTGTGGCCGTACGCCTGTCGTTCGAGTACCGATGCCCGCAGCTGTTCGACCGCTCGCGCCGCGGGCTCCACGGCGAGCGCCCGGTCGCAGTCGGCGAGCGCATCGTCGAGCCGGTCCTGCTGGACGTAGAGCGCCGCCCGCTGGAAGAGGCACTCCACGCGGTACGGGTCGCTCGACAGACACGCGGTGAAATCGGCCTCCGCGTGCCCCGTATCGCCGAGAACCCGGTAGACGGTCCCGCGGTAGAAGAGCGCGCGCCAGTTCGCCTCGTCGAGCTCGAGCGCCGCGGTGAAGTCCTCCAGCGCGTCGCGGTAGCGCGCGGAGGCGAACCGCGCCATACCGCGGTGGATATGTACCACCGCGCGCACGTAGGGGCGCGGACGGGTCGCGAGGATCTCGGTATAGACCTCGTCGGCCCGGTCGAACTCGCCGTCGTTGTGCGCCTGCAGCGCCTCGAGCAGCTGCGCGTCCAGCCCGCCGGCGCTCTTCGTCCACACCGAACGCGGCCCGACCGTCTCGTCGCCGTGCGGCTCCGCCCGCAGCGACGGGGAGACACCGAAGGTGACCGCATCGACGTCGAGCAGTTCGTCCGCCGAATCGGCAAGACCCGGCTCTCCCATGGTATCGCTGATGAGATTCCAGAAGCCCGAGCGCCGTTTGCGCAGCTCGCCGTGGAGGCGTCGCTGATAGTCACGGATCTCCTGGAAGGTGATGTCCGACAGACTCAGGTTCGCGTTCAGCGCGGCGAGCTTGCGCTGCACCGCCTCGTCGAAGGGCGTGAAATCGGCCTTGTAGACGAGCTCGTGCTCGACTTCGGCCCACGCGTCCTGGAGGATCGTACGGATCTGGACCTCGCACTCGAAGGGGCCTGCGATGTGGAAGCTCTCGAGCAGGTCGTCCGGCACGCGGATGAGGCAATGGATCGACTCGTAGCCGAACTCGCGCACGGAGAACTCCGCGCCCTTGCGGTCCACCTCGCTCACCCGGAACTGCGAGCGAATACAGCGTTCGGCGAGCGCGACGTCCTCGAGGAAGGGACAGACGACCCGCATCGCGACGACGTCGGTCACCGATACCGACTCACCGGGCTCGCTCGAGCTCCTCAGGATCCGAAGGAGTTTGCCGTAGTAGCTGTCGAAGCTCTTGACTCGATACTTTATGGTGGAACGCAGCCCGCAGTTCTCGAGCGCAGAGCGCATGCGGCGGTGGAGCTCGAACGCCAGCTTGTCGTAGGTATCGACGTGCTCACGGTAGGTCGTTTCCAGTTCGTCGCGCGCGGGAAGGGGAAGTGGTACGGTGATCACGGCGCATCATGATACCACAGGCATCGCACAGGTCAAACGGAGGTTGGATGGAACGTCCGCGCATCAGAGTCATCGAGATCTTCTTTCTGCTCCTCGTGGTAGCGCTCTCGTACGGGTTCTACCTCGTGATGAGGCCGTTCATCCTCAATATCTTCCTCGCGGCGGTCTTCACGTCGGTGCTCTCTCCGATGCACGATCGCCTTGCGCGACGAGTCGGAGGGCGACGCGGTGTCGCGAGCATAGTCCTGGTCGTGCTCGTCTTCTTCGTCGTCGCGGTACCGGTGACCATCATCGCGATCCTCGTCTACTCGGAGGCGATCTCCGGCTACACGGCGTTCGTCGCCGAGGTGCCGCGGCTGACCGAGCGGCTCGCTGAGGTCGATCTGCTCGAATGGGCGCGCGAGATCCCCATCCTGGCGGACTACGCCGACGAGCTCGAGCCGCTGCAGCTTTCGGAGATGCTCCGAAACACGGTGCGGGCGGTCTCGAGCTTCGTGCTCAACGCGACGCAGCGCAGCTTCGTGAGCGCATCCACGGCGCTCGCGAACTTCGTGCTCGTGCTCCTGCTGATGTTCTTCTTCTTCCAGTCCGGCCATCGCCTGCTGATGGCGGTCTACAACGCCGTGCCCATGCCCAATCGCGAGCTGCGCGAGATCGCGAACGAGACGAGGCGTACGACCGCGGCAACGCTGATCTCGACGCTGCTGATCGGCTTCATCGAGGGAGCGTACGGGGCGCTTCTGTTTCTCGTCTTCGGTCTGCCCTCCCCCTTCCTCTGGGGGATCGTCATCATGGTCCTGTCGATGATTCCGCTCATCGGGACGAATCTGGTGCTCGTGCCGGCGGGTATCATCCTCATCGTCAGCGGCAGGATCTGGGCGGGCATCCTCATGATCGCGCTGGGACTGGGCGGGGTTGCGGTGACGCAGAACGTGATCAAACCGAAGCTGCTGGGGGACCGATCGGGCCTGCACCCGGCGCTCGCCCTGCTGGCGACGATCGGCGGGATCGCGTGGCTGGGTCTGATCGGCTTCCTCGTGGGGCCGCTGGTGGCGACGCTCTTCCTCGTGGTGTGGCAGCAGTTCGGGATCCGCTACCGGCACGAGCTCGAGCAGCGCAACGACGAGGGCTCGACCGCCGCAGAGGCGGGGGAATCGCCACCGACGTGACGGCTCACTGCGGCGGCGTCAGGATCAGCAGCAGGACCTCCTCGTCCTCCACCACGATGTCGCGTACGTCGACGTCGAACAGACGTGGCTCGCCCTCCTTCGTTCGCAAGCGCACCTGAGACGAGTGCTCGGTGCGCTCCTTGAGGATCGCGACCATCCGATTGAGATCCTCGAGCTTCTCGTACTCGGCGAGGCCGAATCCGCCGGTACCCACGATCTCCTCAGCCGGAAAGCCGGTCATGGTGGTGAACGCGTCGTTGACGTCGATCACGGAGTTCGTCGCGGTGTCGATCAGCAGGCTCGGTGCCGGACTCGCGTGGAAGACCTCTTCGAGCTTGCGCCGGCCGCGCTCGAGCACGTCCATCGCGCGTCGCTGGCTCGATATGTCGGCAAAGAGGTAGAAGCTGCCCCGGTACTCGGCATCGTCTCCCCGGATGACGCGCGGGGTGACGAGCACGGGGGTCACCCCGCCGTCGCGGCTGGTGAGCTCGGACTCGAACGGAGCATCCGGCGGTTCGTCCGGGGCACCGCTGAGCACGGTCGCGAGGCTCCGGCTGCCGACGAGCTGATCGCGCGGATAGCCGGTGAGCTCGCAGAGCGCCTGATTCACGTAGATGCAGATCCCCTCCGCGTCGCCGACCCAGATCCCCTGCCGGACGGTCTGAACGATCTGCGCGAACTCGAACTCCCGCTGCGCGAGACGATCCTGCGTTTCGCGCAATTCGGTGATGCTCTGATACGCCCCGTAGATCCGTTCCACGCTTCCGTCGCGGCGGACGATGACCTTCGCGTCCATCTTGACCCAGCGGATCGACCCGTCGCCGGGCATGACGCGGAACTCGATCTTCCCGTCGCGGCCGGCTCGCAGACGCTCGCAGAAGGCGCGCGCCGGGGGTACGTCGTCGGGGTGGACGAGGTACATCGCGTCATCGATCGTTTTCAGCTCGTCGATCGGCACGCCGAAGACAACCTCGCTCGAGCCGACGCTCCATTCGAGCTCGTCGTTCTCCCGATCGGGCGCGACGCGAATCGAGAAGGCGTAGTCGGACAGGACTTCAGAGAGCATGCGGTAGCGCTGCTCGCGGGCACGGATGGCGCGGTCGAGCTCGTGACGGTGGAGCGCTACCTCGATCGCTCCGGAGAGCTCGCGGTCGGTGAACGGCTTCACGATGTAGCCGAATGGCTCCTCCCGCGTGGCGCGCTCGAGCGTAGCCTCGTCTGCGAACGCGGTGAGGAAGACGATGGGGATATCGTGGCGCCTGCGGATCTCGCCGGCGGCGTCGATCCCGTCCATGCGACCCTCGAGCTTGATGTCCATGAGCACGAGATCCGGAGGGTTGCTGTCGACGAGCCGGACCGCAGCCTCCCCGGTGCTCGTCTGTCCGGCGACGGTATAACCGAGCTGCTCGAGTTTGCGAACGATGCCGGAGGCGATGATCGGTTCGTCCTCTACGAGAAAGATCCGGTGCGGCATAGGCTATCCTGACGCTCCCTTCGGCGCTGCCCCGTCGCTGTGCGGTGCCTCGAAGCTGCGAACGAGCTCCGCGCGGTTCGTGATCCGCAGCTTCCGGTAGATGCTCGTGAGGTGCTTCTTGACCGTGACCTCCGCGATATCGAGGTGGCGAGCGATGTCCCGGTTCGACCAGCGGTTGAGGATGAGCAGCAGCACCTCGTGCTCTCGCTTCGTGATCTGGGTGCCGTGCAGGCTCTCGCTCACCACGTCCTCGGTCGACGGCTCCTCGTCGTCCGAAGCGGCGGAGAGATTCATCGCCCCCTGCTCCTCGGTGAGCTCGCGATACACCGCGCGAGGCCCCCGCACGTTCTGCACCACCGCGATCGAGATCACGTAGCCGACCGTCCGGTGCTCGCTCGTGATCGCGTCCACGGTGACCTCGCGCGGCTCGTAGTTCCCGGGTGCGAGTCGCCACGAGACGACGAACGGCTCGTGAGCCCCGGAGGAGACGCGCATGCACTCGTGCTTGAGCGTGACGAAGTCGACCCCGTCGATGGACGAGTTCAGCGGACGGTTCATGACTTCGTCGATCGACTTCCCCAGGAGCGCGGCGGCCCGCATGGAGCACAGCCGCACCTGGAAGCGCTGATCGACGAGGAGAAAACCGCGTCGATAGTCGCTGAACAGTCGCGGGACGAGCCGCATCGCCGCTTCCACGTCGGTACGCGCGAGCGCGAGGAACTGGTGGCGGAACTCGGGCGTCTCCAGCGCGATGCGCTGAGCCGCGAGGTCGAGCTCGCGGCCGTTGTCCGACCCGGGGACCGTGTGCGGGGAGAAGATCCAGTCGGTGTGAACCTCGAAGAAGTCGGTCGGGATGCTGCGGGGCACCGAGTCGATGGAAACCGCCTCGATCACGCAGCGGCGCTGCAACGCGTGGTTCTGGTGGAGCGCGTAGATGAAGCTCATCATCTCGCTCGCAGCGGTGCAGCGCGCGAAGACCGAGTCCAGGTCTACGTAGATGAGCGTCTCGCTTTCGGGCTCGTCCAGCCGCCAGCCGGTGGACGAGCGCTCGGTTTCTCCGACGAGCGAGTCGACCGCGGCGGCGATCTCCTGCCAGCCGCCATCGTCTCCGGCGATCTCCTCGACGGTCCGCAGCGAGAGCTGACGCGCGGGCAGCCCGGCGACGCGCGAGGCGGTGCGAACGACGTCGTGCAGCGACGGGTTCACGACGAATACGAGACGCCGTCCGCGGTCGACGGCGTTGACGAGCACGCGCTCGATCACCGACAGCCGCTCGATGTGCGATCCGTTGAGAAACAGCGTGTGTGAGCCGGCGGCGAGTCGCGTTGGTAGGCTCATAGCACGTATACCTATACCACACGTGTGCTACTTGTGGTAGGGGACGTATACATTTCAAACCATTAAAGGCGCGATTCTCCTGGAAATCTCCAGATTATACCAGCCGGCTCCGGCAGATGGAGGCGTAGAGGCGACCGCTGTCGCGGACGCGGCGGCGCTGGGTCGGGTAGTCGCACGCGACGAGCCCGAAGCGGGCCGACTCGCCTTCGAGCCACTCGAAGTTGTCGATGAGCGACCAGTGGTAGTAGCGCTCGATCGGGACTCCCCTGCTCACGAGCTCGGCCACTTCGCGCAGGTGCGATCGGATGAAGTCGCTCCGGAATGCGTCCCGGCCGTCGCACGTGCCGTTCTCGGTGATCCAGACGGGAAGCGCGTATCGCTCGGCGAGCGGGCGGACGACGCGCGCCAGGCCGGCGGGGTAGATCTCCCAGCCGAGGTCGTTCACAGGCGCCCCGCGGGCGACGTCGAGGCGGGCGAACGCCCGACGCGGGTGGAGCGAGAGCCTGATCGTATCGCGCGTGTAGTAGTTCACGCCCAGGAAATCGCTCCACGGGCCCCGGCCCTCGGCCTCCGGGGGACGACCGGCGAGCGGAAACCGCAGACGCCCCGCGGTCATCCCGTCCAGGAAGATCGTGTGGACCAGCCGATCGAGCACGCGGGCGATCGCGGGCGCGAGCACCGGATGCGCGGGCTCGAAGACGCGCAGGTGGTGCGCCACGCCCACGCGCATGCGGACCCCGCAGGCGCTGCCTATCTCGTGAATCGCCCGGTACGCGGCGAGATGCGCCCGGATCATCTGCCTCGCTCCGCGGAGGTACGCGACCACCGAGCGCCTGCCCGGCGGCCACTCGCCGAGGACGTAGCCCTCGAGGAGGTAGACGTTCGGCTCGTTGATGGTGACCCAGTCGGAGACCAGGTCGCACAGTTCCGCGACCACGTGCCTGACGTACCGCTCGAAGCGCGCGATCACGCGCCGGTCGAGCCAGCCGCCGTCGTCCTCGAGCCAGAGCGGGTTCGCGAAGTGGTGGAGCGTCAGAAGCGGCACGATCCCCGCCTCGCGCAGCCGTACGAGCTCGTGCCGGTAGTGTGCGATCGCGCTCTGGTCGAATCGGCCTTCCTCCGGCTCGACGCGGGCCCACTCGACGCTCATCCGGTGGGTGTGGCAGCCGAGCTCGCGCAGCAGCTCGACGTCGGTGTCCACGCGGCGCCAGTGGTCGTTCGCGCGCTCGGGATGCGAGCCGTCGCGGATATGCCCCTCGTCCGCCCAGCGGTGCCACGACCCCGGCACGCGCCCGCCCTCGATCTGCGTCCCCGCGGTGGCGGTCCCGAGCAGGAAGTCGCCCGGCAGGCGCATCGCCTCGCTACTCGCGGCCACGGTGCTCCAGGTACGCCTTCCATCCGTCGGCCTCCAGCCGTCGTGCCTTCTCCCTCACCGAGGCCTCCGACGATTCGCGAAGCGCCGCGACGCGCGCCCGCACGTGGGGGTCCGCGGCGCCGAGGATGCGCGCGGCGAGCAATCCGGCGTTCCTCGCGTTGTTGATCGCCACCGTCGCGACCGGCACGCCGCGCGGCATCTGCACGATCGACAGCAGCGAATCGAGTCCCTCCAGATTGCTGCCGCGCACCGGCACGCCCACGACGGGGAGATCGGTGAGCGCGGCGACCATGCCGGGCAGGTGCGCGGCGCCGCCTGCGCCGGCCACGATCACGCGGAGCCCGCGCGCGGCGGCAGACTCGGCGTACTCGACCATGCGCTGCGGCGTCCGGTGCGCGGAGACGATCGTCACTTCGTAGGCGATCCCGAGCTCGTCGAGCGCCTCGCACGCCGCGCCCATGACCGGCAGGTCGGAGTCGCTGCCCATGATCACCGCTACCTCAGCCATGCTCTTCTCCTTCCACTCGAGTATAGGCTTCCACGCGATCGGCCGTCGCGAGCGCGCTGTCCAGACCGTCCGCGACCACGGTCACGTGTCCCATCTTGCGGAACGGGCGCACCTCCCGCTTGCCGTACCAGTGGAGATGGACGCCGGAGACGCGCAGCAGGCGCGAGAGCTCGGGCATCCGCGGTGAACCGGCTGCGCCGGGAGCACCGAGCACGTTGATCATCACCGCGCTCGCGCGCAGACGCGTCGCGCCCAGCGGCAGACCGGTGATCGCGCGCAGGTGCTGCTCGAACTGATCGGTCTCGCACGCCTCGATCGTCAGATGTCCGGAGTTGTGGGGTCGCGGGGCGAGCTCGTTGACGAGGATCTCGCCGTCGCGACGGAGGAAGAGCTCGACCGCGACGACGCCCACCGCGTCGAGCGCGTCGACCGCGGCGGTCGCGACCTCGCGCGCCCTCGACTCGGCACCGGGGTCGATACGCGCCGGCGCGATGACGCGTGAGCAGATGTTCGCCTCCGCGTCGAACTCCATCTCGACGACCGGATAGGTCGTGCTCTCGCCGCCGGCCGACCGGGCCACGATCACGGCGAGCTCGCAGGAGAAGTCGACGAGCTCCTCGAAGAACGACTCGCCGGGCAGCCGCTCATCCGCGTCGCTTCGGAGGACTTTCACGCCGCGGCCGTCGTAGCCGCCGCGGCGAAGCTTCTGGACGGTCGGATAGCCGGCGGGTGTCGCGGTGAAGGCGGGCACCGGCACCCCGGCGCGCTCGAGCGCCCGCTTCTGCTCGAGCTTGTCGTTCACGGTGCGAAGCACCGCCGGTCGCGGCAGGATCAGGTCGCCTGCCGCCTCGGCGGCCTCGAGCGCGTCGGTGTCGATGTGCTCGATCTCGTAGGTGGCCACGTCGGCCCAGGAGGTGAGCGCGCGGATGGCCGCCGCGTCGTCGAGCGATCCGGGTACGTGGTGGTCGGCGAGGCCGGCGGCGGGGTCATCCGGGCGGGGCGTGAGCACGCCGAAGCGGAACCCGAGCGGGGCGCCGGCGAGGATCATCATCCGTCCGAGCTGTCCGCCGCCGAGGATCCCGATGCGGGCAAAGTCAGGTCTGGAAAGCGACATCACCGGCATTGTAGCGAGCCTGCAGACGCATGCCCAGCCGAAGGTCTTATATTGAAGCCATGACCCTGGTTCGCAACGCCGCGCATCGCGATACCGCGAGCATCGCGCGGATTCATGTCGACATGTGGCGCGTCGCCTACGCGGAGCTGCTGGAGACCGATTTCCTGCGCCAACTCTCCTACCGACGCAGCAGGCTGCAGTGGGAACTCATGCTCGAGCGGCATTCGGGCGTGCTGCTCGTCGCCGAGTCGAGCGAGGACGGCATCGTCGGCTTCGCCGCCGGCGGTGCAGAGCGCAGCCGGTCGTTCGAGGTCGACGGCGAGCTGACCGCGCTCTACGTGCTCGCGAGCCATCACCAACGCGGCATCGGGGCGGCGCTGCTGCGACAGATGGCGTCCCGGCTCGCCGAGAACGGACGAAACGGGCTCGTCGTCTGGGTGCTCTCCGACAATCCGGCACGAGGCTTCTACGAGCGCCTGGGAGGACGACCGGCGGGCGAACAACGGCTGAACGTGGGCAACCGCTCGGTGCTGGAGAGCGCCTACGTCTGGACCGATCTGGCCGAGCTCGCGGCGAAGTAGGCCTACTCGGAGGCGACCCGCTCGATCAGCGAATCGACCACATCGGCGTCTGCCGAGGCCCATCGACCCCCGAACCGGTACTCGAGCTCGTCGACCTTCCGGCTCCAGACGACCTTTGCGATCGCCTCAACCTGTCCCTCGATCGCGGGTTCGCCCGGCGGCGTGATGCGAAACCGTATCGTCTGCCCCGGCGCGAGCAGCGTCTCCGCCTGAACCGATACGCCGGCGCGCGAGATGTCGTGGAGCTTCACCTCGCCAAGCTCCTCGTTACCCACGAAGCACAGCGCCTGCAGGTCGGCGACGTGGCGCGGCGAGGAACGCTTGTCGGGAACCGCGACGCGCACGTGGGCCTTGCCGTTGAGCTTCGCCTGGTAGAGCGCGCTGTCGGCGTTGTGGATCAGCTCGCGCTCGCTCGCGCCGTGGAGCGGGAAGGTCGCGATGCCGCCGGAGTAGGTGACGCGGATACCGGCCGGAAAGACGACGGCGGCCAGCCGGCTCGAGAGCCGCTCGGCGAACCGGCGCGCGCCATCGGTATCGGTGTGCGGAAGGACGACGACGAACTCCTCGCCGCCGTAGCGCGCCGCGAAGTCCTCCTTGCGCAGGAGCGACTGGACTTCACGGGCGAGCGACGCGAGCACCTCGTCGCCCGCGTCGTGACCGTAGCCGTCGTTGATCGACTTGAAGTTGTCGAGGTCGAGAAAGACGACGCTGAAGGTCTGCTGGTACCGACGAGCCCGATTCAGCTCCTTCGCGAGATAGAGGTCGAGGAAACGCCGGTTGAACAGGCCGGTGAGCTCGTCGACCGCCGCGAGGCGCTGGCTCAGCGAGAGGGTGGGCAGGCTGACGACGACCGGGTCGGTGATGAGCTCGGGATGCCGGGTCGCGTAGTCCATCGTCGCGACCCGGATGTCGACGGGTCGCCCGAGCCGTTCGCCGAGCTCGCGGTGGTGGTCGACGATACCGGCGAGCATGGTGCGGGCCTCGTCTTCGGAGACCGACAGACTGAGCAGGCTGCCGACGATCTTCGCGTGGATCTCAGGGTCGCCGCGCGAGTTCTCGATGAGCGAATGAACGGCTTCGACGGCGGACCCGGCTGCAGCCGTCAACCGGTGGAAGAGCTCCGACTGGAACGATGTGTACTTCACGGTGACCCCGAGTTTTCAACCGCCCCGCACGGTGGAATGTCTTACTCAATGTAGGTCGGGTAAGCGGCCACTGTCAACGAAAACCTGAGCGCGTGGTCGCACCTGCGAAGACTGGTCACCGACGGGCTGCGGTCGTATTGTGAACAGAGGGGGAGAACATGAGTCATACAGCGCTTATCGTCGTCGACGTCCAGAACGACTTCTGTCCGGGGGGTGCGCTCGCGGTGAGCGAGGGTGATCAGGTCGTCCCGGTGATCAACAAGATCGCCCCGCTCTTCGATGTGGTCGTGGCGACGCGCGACTGGCATCCGGGCGACCACGTCTCCTTCGCATCGGCCCACGACGGACACGAGGTCGGCGAGGCGATCGAGGTCAACGGAATGGAGCAGGTACTGTGGCCCGACCACTGCGTCCAGGGATCGAAGGGGGCCGATTTTCATCCCGATCTGGACACCGCTCCCATCAACCTCATCCTGCATAAGGGCACGCGCACCGAGCTCGACTCGTACTCCGGGTTTCTCGAGACCGACCGGACCACGTCCACCGGTCTCGAGGCGTATCTGAAGGGCCTGGACGTCTCGGAGGTGACCGTGTGCGGGCTCGCCACCGACTACTGCGTCTTCTTCACCGCGATGGACGCGGTGGACGCCGGCTTCAAGACCCGGCTCGTGACCGACGCCGCCCGCGGAATCGACAAGCCGGAAGGAAACATCGAGCGAACGACCGGTGAGATGAAGGACGCCGGTGTCACGCTCGTGACGTCGGCCAAGCTGCTCGGCTGAGGACGCGTCGGGCGCGGGCCGGACGGTTGATCGCACCGCGAGCGAGGCCCGGCCGTCCTCCTACCGGGGCGACGACCCGCTGACCGTCCGGTGCGGCCAGTCGACGATCCCGCCCCAGTCGAGCACGCGGGTGTACCCGGCGTCGCGCAACGAGGCGTCGGCTCGGGCCGAGCGACCGCCGGTGCGGCAGTAGACGACGATCAGCGCGTCGCGGTCGTCGGTGGGCGGGTTCTCCGCGATCTCGCTGTACGGCACCAGGATCGCGCCCGGGATATGGCCGGCGCGGTACTCACGCTCGGTGCGAACGTCCACGAGGTAGAAGTCCTCGGGCGGGTCCTCGATCAGCTCGAGCAGCCGATCGGGATCCAGGAAGACCTCCAGGTCCTCCTGCGACTGTGCGTCGCTCTGCGCGCCTGCGGCGGCGACCGGCAGCGCAAACACGACGAGCACAATAAGCATAACGCGTATCCGGTTCATACCGGCAATCTACAGCGGCGCGCACGCCTGTTCAAGCCACGCGGCGCACGCGCCGTCGAGGTGGCCCAGCAGCCGGTCGCGCACGCGACGGTGGTAGGCGTCGATCCAGGCCCGCTCCGCCTCGGTGAGGAGGTCGGTGTCTATCAGCGAACGGTCGATCGGACAGAGCGTGAGCGTGTCGAACCGGTGGAAGCTCCCGAATCCGATCGGCTCGTCTTCGACGACGGCGACCAGGTTCTCGATGCGGATCCCGTACTGGTCGGCGCGGTAGACCCCGGGTTCGTTGCTCACGATCATCCCCGGCGCGAGCGCGACGTCGCTGGGCCGCTGACTGATCCGCTGCGGCCCCTCGTGTACGTTGAGGAAGAAACCCACCCCGTGGCCCGTCCCGTGGCCGTAGTTCATCCGCTCGCGCCAGAGGTGCTCGCGCGCGACGACGTCGATCATGTGCCCCGTCGTGCCGACCGGGAAGCGCAGCGTCGCGAGTCCGATGTGCCCCTTGAGCACGAGCGTGAAGTCGTGCCGCGCCTGTTCGCTCGGCTCTCCCAGCGCGACCGTCCGCGTGATGTCGGTCGTCCCGTCCTCGTACTGGGCCCCGGAGTCCACGAGGTAGATGCCGGCCGCCTCGAGCCGGGCGTTCGATTCCTCGCTCGCCGCGTAGTGGACGATCGCTCCGTGGCCGCGGTACCCGGAGATGGTGCGGAAGCTCTCGGAAACGAACCGCTCGCCCTCGGCGCGGAAGTCGCGCAGCTTCGCCTCGGCGCCGAGCTCGGTGACCTCTCCGGTGCCGACCGCGGTCTGGAGCCAGTGCAGGAAGCGGACCATCGCGACACCGTCGCGCACCATCGCGGAGCGCAGGTGCTCGAGCTCCACGGCGTTCTTCGTCGCCTTCGCCGGCGTAGCGAGGTTCACGTGCTCGACGACGCGGACCTGCGGATCGAGCGCGCGGGCGAACCCGACGCTCACCTGGTCGGGCGAGAGGAGGACGGCGGTTCCGGCGGGGAAGGACGCGAGGTCGCCGGCCATATTCCCGTACGGCCTGATCGTGATTCCGTCGGCGGTGAGCTCGGTCCGCACGTCCGCGGTGAGCTTCGACTCGTCGACGTAGAGCGCCGCGAGGTCGCGACCCACGATCAGGTGCGCGACGGCGACCGGGTTGTACGGCACGTCGCTGCCCCGGATGTTGAGCAGCCAGGCGATGTCGTCGAGCGTGGAGACGAGATGGTAGTCGACTCCCAGTTCGTCCATCTCGCCGCGCAGCGCGGAGATCTTCTCGCCGCGGCTCTCGCCGGCGAAGCGCACGTCGTGCACCCGGACGGGCCGTGTCGGGAGTTCGGGCCGATCGGACCACACCCGCCCCACGAGATCGTCACCGGGGACGACGCTGATGCCCTTCGGCTCGAGCCGGGATTCCAGGTTCCGCGTGGCGGCGACGGAGACGCAGAGCTCGTCGAAGCCCACCGCGTCGCCTTCGGACAGCGTGTCGGCGAGCCATTCGGGGTAGTCCGGCACCTCCGGCTCGCCGAGCCGGAAGAGGTCGATCCCCGTGCCGGCGAGCGCCGCTTCGGCCTCGAGGTAGTACCGGAAATCGGTCCACAGGCCCGCGGCGTGCTCGGTGACGACGACGGTTCCTGCCGAACCGTCGAAGCCGCTCAGCCACGATCGGTGCTTCCAGTGGGCCGGCGGGTACTCGCTCTGGTGCGGGTCCGACGACGTGACGACGTATGCTGCAAGTCCCGCTTCGCGCATCAGCGAGCGGAGTGCCGTGAGGCGTTCGCGTGCTTCCATCCGGCGCAGTATAGCACCGTTCGCGCACCGGAAGCCAAGCTCCTGTCCGGCTCGCACCTACCCGCCGCGCACGCGGTACTCGCGGGGCGGACAGCCGTAGTGTCTGCGGAACACGCGGCTGAAGTAGAACTGGTCGTGGTAGCCCACGCGGCGTCCGACGTCGCCCACCGAGGCGCCGGTAGCGCGCAGGAGCGTCGCCGCCCAGTCGACCTTGATGCGTTCGTGAAGGCGCTGGACGGTCGTGCCCAACCGGCGGGCGCGGCGGGAGAGCGTTGAGCGGGAGATACCCAGCGCGGCGGCGATCGCGTCCAGATCGGTCGGCTCGGCGACGCGCTCGAACAGGTACGCGCGAAGGCGCTCCTCCGGTGCGGCGCCGGCGGGTGTGGCGGAGGCGCCCGGGCCGGCCGCTGTAGCGGAGGCGCCGGCGCCCGGGCAGGCCGGCTCGTCGAGGGTTGTCGCGAGCTCCTCGAGTATCGCGAGAACGTCGAGCCCCTCGGGTCCGCACCGGCGCGGCAGCTCGTGGCGGGTGATCCGGCCGTGCCGGTGCAGCCGCTGCGAGAGCGCGAGCACGTCCGGCCACGGACGGAAGGGCTCCGGCGACGCGGCGACGATGCGCGCGGCGAGCTCCCGGGCGTACGCGCCGGCGAAGCGGCAGTAGTAGTGGATGTAGGGGTCGCCGGGGTCGCTCATGAGAACGCCGCGCGCCTGTGGCTCCACGAGCCCCACCATGTTTCGGCTGACCTCCCACTCCCGCGCCCCGGACACGCATCGGCCCCTCCCCGCGACGACGAGGGTGAGCATCACGTCGCCGTCCTTCGTCAGCGGCGTCGAGTGGTACGGCTGCGACTGAATGAGGCCCATGGTGCGGACAAGGCAGGGCGCGTGATCGACCATCGACCCGATTTTACATGTTTCTGCGGCGATTCTCCATCACAGGCCCCCAGCTGGACCCTATTCTTACATCATGAAACAGGGACCAAAGATCGTCGTCGTGGGCGCCGGGAGCTACTTCTTCGGCCGCCCGGTCATCTGGAACACGGTGAACAGTCCGGTGCTCCGCGGGGGAACGCTCGCGCTCGTGGACACGAAGCCGGGCGTGCTCGAGACGATGCGCTCGATCGCCGAGCGCGCGGTGGAAGCGACCGGTTCGCCCACGCGGATCGAGGCGACGACCGACCGGGCCGAAGCACTGAAGGACGCCGATTTCGTCGTGCTCACCTTCAGCGACCGCAACGCGCACTTCCGCGGCGTCGACTGCGAGATCAGCCTGAAGCACGGGATCCGCATGTGCTCCGGCGACACGATAGGCCCGGGCGGCGTCTTCCGCGCGCTCCGGGAGATCCCGATCGCGCTCGATATCGCGCGCGAAGTCGAGCGAATCGCGCCCGAGGCGTGGGTCATCAACTTCGTGAACCCTGCGACCGTGCTGGGCATCGCGCTCGACCGGTACGCCCCGAACGTGCGCAGCTTCGCGATCTGCGACGGACCCCACGAGCCGTGGAACAGGCTCAAGCTCCTCAAGCGCCTGGAGATCGTACCGGGGGACGCGACGAGCATGCCGGCGGAGGTCGAGCAGAAGCTCGATATGCGCATCGTGGGCGTGAACCACTTCACCTGGATCACCCGCCTCGCGTACGACGGTACCGACTACCTGCCACGCTGGCGCGAGGTGCTCGCCTCGGATGCAAAGTCGGAGCGCGAGGCGACCGAGAGCGCCGAGGGCGGAAGCGACAACAACGCCGCCGCCAAGCGCCGGTTCAACGCCGCCTACGCGCTCGAACTGATGGACATCTTCGGCGCCTACCCCGACCGGATCGCGCACACCAAGGAGTACGTCCCCTTCTTCCAGGGCTACGGCGCGGGCCGCGTCGACCCCGAACCGATTGCCGTCTTCGACGCCGAGGACCGTCAGGAGAAGATGACCGCGTTCTGGAAGGAGAACGAGGCGTACGCGGCGGGGAAGAAGCCGATCGACGAGTTCCTCGCAACCGGCAAGCCCGATCACGCCACCGACATCATCGAAAGCATGTGGGGCGACCTGGGCAAGCGCTTCTTCGTGAACACCCGCAACGACGGAGCGGTCCCGAACGTCGCCGACGACGCGATCCTCGAGCTGCGCTCGGACATGGACATGGGAGGGATCAACCCGCGCTACGCCGGCGAGATGCCGCGGGGCATCCTGGGGATGACGCGGCAGGTGCTGGACACGCACGAGCTCACCGCGCAGGCCGGCGCGACCTACGACCGCGACGTCCTGCTGCGGGCGCTGTGCACCGACCCGATCGTGAACAACATCACCGACGCCCGCGCGGTCATGCACGACCTCCTCGAGGCCGAGCGTGACGTGCTGCGCGACGAGTGGTACCGGTAGGGGCGCGCCGCCTGCGCGCGGCCGGCGCGCCCCGGTCCTACTGCCGCTGCCAGAGCGCGAACTTCTGGTTGGGGAGGTTCGCCATGGGGCT
>CAZICD010000023.1:0-28479 GCA_964537725.1 uncultured Spirochaetaceae bacterium
CGGTGAAAGAGGGCGCGTTGTTCAATCTGAGCACGCTGCGCAGCCAGACCGTGTTTCGGACTCCCGACGGCAGGATGTACGGCTGGGAAGGGTGTAACGATGAGAGCGGCTGCTGCCATGGCTCGTGTACCCACGTGTGGAACTACGAGACCGCGACGCCGTTCCTGTTCGGCGCCCTCGCCCGGACGATGCGGGAGGTCGAGTTCGTGCACGCGACCGACGACGACGGCCGCATGTCCTTCCGGGTCAACCTCCCCATCGAGCGCGGGGTCGAGTTCGGCAAGGCGGCCGCGGATGGACAGCTCGGCTCCATCATGAAGCGCTACCGGGAGTGGCAACTCAGCGGGGACACCGATGCGCTGCGCGCCGTGTGGCCACGGGTACGCGCCGCCATGTCGTTCTGCTGGATCGAAGGTGGGTGGGATGCCGATCGGGACGGTGTGATGGAAGGATGCCAGCACAACACGATGGACGTCGAGTACTACGGGCCGAATCCGCAGATGCAGGGCTGGTACCTGGGCGCGTTGCGGGCGAGCGAAGAGATGGCGCGCCATCTGGACGACGAGCCGTTCGCCGCGACCTGTCGCGAGCTGTTCGAGAACGGCAGCCGCTGGATGGACGAGAACCTCTTCAACGGCGAGTACTACGTCCACGAGGTGCGACCGCTTCCCGAGGAAAAGATCGCGGACGGACTGCGCGTCGGCATGACCTCGGGCGCGGGCGAGCCGGAGAACCAGTTGGCGGACGGGTGTCTCGTCGACCAGCTGGTCGGTCAGTATATGGCACACGTCACGGGCCTGGGCTATCTGCACGATCCGGAGAAGATCAGGACGACGCTGCAGAGCATCCTGAAGTACAACCGGAGGCAAGGCCTTCACGACCACTTCAACTGCATGCGCAGCTACGCCCTGGCCGACGAGACAGCGCTGCTCATGGCCGCCTATCCCGCGACCCGTCCGGCAAACCCCTTTCCGTACTTCACGGAGGCGATGACCGGCTTCGAGTGGACCGCAGCGGTGGGGATGATCTACGAGGGGATGGTCGACGAGGGGCTCGCGTGCATGGAGGCGATCCGCGCGCGCTACGACGGACGCAGACGCAACCCGTACGACGAGGCCGAATGCGGCCACCATTACGCCCGCGCAATGGCTTCGTGGAGCGCGGTTCTCGCGTTGACGGGGTTCCACTACAGCGCGGTGAGCAAGACGATGAGGTTCACAGCGACAGACGGAACGTACTTCTGGGCGGCCGGCGATTCCTGGGGTACCTGCATCATCGCGGGTCGCGATGGAGAGCTCAACGTCCTGCACGGCGACGTCGAAGTCGAAACGCTGATCGTGAACGGGTAGGCGGGTGCGACTGAATCGCTCACGATAGCCCGGCTTCGTCCGACTCAGCCGGAAGCAACAGCAGGCGCCTCGCGAACGCCTCGGCCACCGGATTCCCGGCGGTGCGATTCGGCAGTTTCACCTGGCAGACGCGGATCTCTCCAGCGCCGAACGCCATGGACACGGCGGCCGGCGCGGGCCCCCACGGTCGCTGCCAGGAACCGTTGCCGCTCATGAGGATGGGTTTCCACCCATCGGGCGCCGGGTCGATGACCGTCTCGAGAACGGGCGTGACGTATCCGGCCTCCGCGTCGTACCAGAACCGGAAGTCGTTCGGTTCGAATCCGTCAACGAGACGATGCCCGGTGGCGCGCGAGACGAAGTGGCGTTTCCCCATGCCTCCCGGAACGACACGCATCTCGCTGCCGCCTATCCGCCAGGTCCCGGCGGGTACTTCGAGGAAGACGAGGGTAGCGCCTCCACGCGCGGCGCGTTCGCAGTCCTCGCGGATAGGGGCGAACGAGTCCATGTCGTCCACGAGTACCACCGAATCGGGCCCGGGCATTCCCGAATAGCGAGGGTTGAGCCCCAGCTCGCGCACGAGGCGGGCAGCCCGACCGTCCCGTGAACCGATGACGCGCACCGTCCCCGCGGCCGCACCGGTTTCGTCGGCTTCCCGTGGAAAGACATCGAGATCTACCGACGTATCGTGGACGACGCCGCCCTCCGAGTCGCACAGCGCCAGGCGCGCGGTGATCCGGCTCCGCCGCGCCACCGGGGGGGCGACGAAGACGATGCGCCCCTGGCCGCGCGGCGTGCAGCGCGCGACGACTGCGGGCGCCTGTCCGGACTGCACGACACGCCCCTCGTGCTCGAGCCGATAGCGAAGCGTCGTGCCCTCCGGTGCCGCGTCGGTATCGTTACAGACCCACGCCTCGAGCTCGATCGGCTCGCCGGCACGGAAGGCGAACCGGTCGGTTCGCAGTGAGACCGCGAGCGGCGTGAGCGCGTCGCGGTAGGCGAAGTAAGCCGGCTTGGGCTGGCGCTGGGTGTCCATGATGGTCTTCATCCAGCCGGCGGGCCACGCGTCGATGAACAGGTGAATGGCGAAGGTATTCATCCGCGCGTCGCGCCGAAACGCCTCGGTCATCAGCCGCGTGATCCACGCCTGGAAGGCGTGGCTCGCCTCGATCCACCCGTCCACGCCTTCCGGCGTCTCGTACCAGAGGTGGTGGAACTTCTCGGTCTGGGCCGCCGCGATGACAGCCGGAGTCCATCTCCGTTCCTCGTCGGGCGATCCGGGGAGCCATTCGTCCGGGTAGAACCGTTCCATGGTGTTCCGGAAATCGAGCCCCTCGCTGCCGAACTCGCCGCAGCCGTAGTACCAGCCGGGCGTCACCGGCAGCCAGTAGCCCCGGTTCAGCTTGCCCAGATCCAGGCCGTGCCCGATGTACCAGCCGCAATAGCAGTGGTTGTCCGGCATCCCGAAGGGCGCCGGCGGGTCGTAATCGCCGTCGCAGCACTTGATGACGCGGCCGGGGTTCTCCATGCGGACCGCATCCGCGGCCATCGTGAAGACCACCTCCATCTCGTCGCGTGTCAGGTGGCGGTGCGGCTGACCGGTCGCGTTCGGAAACGGCTCGTTGATGAAGCTGACCAGCACCGCGCTCGGGTGCGGTCGGATCAGGCGCTCCATCTCGCTCGCCTGGCGCACCGCCTCGATTCCCTGGGTACGCCTGAGCTTACCGAAGAGCGGCAGATCCGTCTGCGTCATGAGGCCGAGCTGGTCGCACCGCTCGTAGATCGCGCGCTGCACGGGACGCTGCGTCAGGCGCAGGAAGTTCATGTTCGCGATCTTGGCGAGCAGTATGTCGTCGGTGAGCTGCGCGTCGTCGCCGCGCACGACGCACTGCTGGAGATGGCCCATCGTGTTGGCGCCGCGCAGGCGGATCTCGCGACCGTTGAGCAGGAATCGGCCTCTCGGTGAGGACGACTCGTCCTGCTCGAACGTGCGGATGCCGAACTGGCATTCCGCCGCGTCCACGACGGTTTCGCCCTCGAGCAGCCGCAGCTGGAGCTGGTAGAGCCAGGGCGTCTCCGGGTCCCACAACCTGGGCTTGCGGATGCGGATGGGGATGCGGTAGGTGTTCGCCCCGCGACCGGCCGGCTGCGGCACCGCCGGGTCGGTGAACTGATCCAGGTCGCCGTGCCCGCGGATCTGCGTGGTCACCGGCTCGTGGCGCGCGTCGCGGATAGGCGTCGCGGTGAAGTTGCGTCCGAAGACGGAGATCCCGAAGGCGACCGGCACGGGCTCGGATTCGGTACTCACCACGTCGACGCGGATCTCCACGTTGCCCTCGAGGTCGAGCGGCACCACGGCGAGGTCCCGCACGAATCGCCTCGCGCGCGCTTCGAGTCGCACGGGCTGGTAGATCCCCATGGCCGGGGGACAGTGGTGCCAACCCTCCTCGGGATCGTCGTAGCCGGGGCCGGTGGCCGCGTAGATCTTTTCGCCGTCGCGCAGGGTGGGAGCATCATTCTCTACCTTCACGAGCAGGACGTTTTCACCCACGCGCGCATGCCCGGTCACGTCGCACTCGAACGGCGCGAAGAAGCCCTCGTGCGAGCCTGCGTACGCGCCGTTGAAGAAGACGTGCGCGCGGTAGTCGACGCCGTCAAAGCAGACCCAGAGGCTTCCGCACTTCGCCATGGGGCTCGTAACGCGTAAGGTGGTCCGGTAGTAGGTCACCGCCGGCCCGAGCGGCGGGCCGTAGTGGGGAACCTGCACCCGCTCCCACTCGCCACCGCCTGAGAGCGTGTGCGAGGCGAAGTCGCGACGGTCCTCGTCGGTCTCCACGCGCCAGTCGAGCTCGGTCACAGGAGTCACGCGGCGCGTTGCCTCGAGCTCCGGAGCGCGGTTGCGCAGATACTTCGCCATGCTTCGACGTCGCCGGTCGAGCTCGCGGGCGAGCTTCTCGGCGGTGTCGAGCCGGCGACGAGGACGGAACGCCGACGAGCCGGGGCGCTCGTCGAGCGGCAGCACCTTGTCCGGGACCGCCGGAGGCTGCTGCTCGACCAGTCGGTGCGCGCGCTGCGCGAGCCGCTCGGTCGCAATCCGCGCGAAGATGTCCTCGCCTGTATTCGTGTCGTTCATAGGGGGCCTTCAAAAAAGCGGCCGCCCCGGATGACGGGGCGGCCGAACGGTCTTCACAGAATCCCGACGATCAGCGGTTGACCTCGGCCCAGGCGTCGACCTGAGCCTGCATCTGCTCGATGAGATCCGGGAACCCGGCGCGCTCGAGCGCAGCCTGGAACTCGGGAATCCCCGTTTCGGGGTCGACCCATCCGCCCTCGAGCGGTGTCTCGTACTGGTCGACGACCGCGCTCACCGAGGCGACGAGCGTGCTGACCTCGCCACGGTCGGCGTTGAAGCCGAGGATGTTCGCCTTCAGCGACTCGCGGTTCAGCCGACGCACCTCGTCGAAGAGCGTCTCGTCCTGGCCCGGCAGCAGGTAGCTCTGGAAGGTGTTGCCCCACATCCACGGAAGGTTCGTGTAGTAGCCGGAGTCCTGGATGGGGTTGATGCGTTCGTCGCCAATGGACTCGTAGTGCTGTCCCTCGAGCCCCCAGACGAGCGTGTTGTACGCTTCCTGGCTGGTCCACAGCCAGTTGAGCACCTGGACCGCCTTCTCCTTCTGCTCCGAGCCCGAGTGGACCGCGTGCAGTGTATTCGTGATGTTCGAGGTGAGCGTCATGGGTTCGCCGACGCGCACGTCCTTCATCATCACGCCCGCGACCTCGCGCTCGGCGATCTGCGGGTTGTACGTGTTGTGATGGCTGAATGCCAGGCGCGCCTGGTTGCTGAGCTGCGACCACTGGTCGCGGGTGTAGGTCAGGCCGTCTTCCGGGATATACCCCTTCTGCTGCCAGTCGTACATCAGCTCTGTCCATTCGCGGTACTCGGGCGTCTTCGTGAGATCGAGGACCTCGAGCGACTCGTCGTCGACCCGGATGCCAAGGACCCCGTCGAGGAACCCGAAGGTACCGATGCCGTAGTACGGCTGGATGAGCTTCCACGCTTCGGAGCCCGGCCCGAACGGGATGAGCTCCTGCTCGTTCTCCTCCACCACGGCGAGCCATGGCTCGAGGTCTGCCAGCGATTCGATCGAATCGAGGTCCCACCCGTACTCTTCGACCAGGTCCATGCGGACGCGGAAGATCGAGTTGTACGCGGCGATCTGCTGCGACCAGACGGCCCGAATCTCGCCGTCCACCCGCGTGGCCTCGAGCTGCTCTCCAATATCGGCGAGGATGTCCTGCCCGTGTTCCTCGAGCAGATCGTCCAGTCCGGCGTAGAAGCCGTCGGAGGCGTTCTTGAGGAAGTCGTTGCTCCAGACCGCTGTCCAGAGCAGGTCCATCTTCTCGCCGGAGGCGAGGATCAGCGGCATGCGCTCGTTGTACTCGCCGAAACCGCCTTCGACACGAATGTCCACGCTGGTACCGAGGTCCTGCATCAGCAACTCGTTGACGGCGTCGTAGACCGCCTGCTCGTCGGTCTCGTTATACGGGTATCCTGCGCCGCCCGGTACGTACCAGACGAGCGGTTCAGCTGACGCCGATTCGGCCTCCTGGGTACCGGCCGCGAAGACCGGCGCGGCGATCATCGCGACGAATAGTGCGATGGTAACCAATACGATGGTTCGTCTCATTCTGAAACTCCTTTTCCTGAATATGTCGTGCGGGACGACGTCCCGCCTTGGAAACCTAACCCTTGACCGACCCGACCTGGAGCCCGCGGGCGAAGTAGCGCTGGAAGAACGGGAAGATGAACATCATGGGCCCGGCAGCGAGCACCGCCATCGCCATCCTCGTGGTCTCGGTGGGCAACTCGCTCATGTCGATGCCCCCGGCCATCTGCGACTGGTGCTGGAGCAGGAACTGAATGTTCCTCATCACCCGCTGCATCCAGAACTGGAGCGGTATCAGGCTGCGCTCCGAAATGAACAGAAGCGCGTAGAACCACTCGTTCCAGAGCCGGAGCGAGAGCAGAAGACCGATCGTCGCGATGGCCGGCTTGGAGAGCGGGAGCGCGATGCGCACGAAGATGTAGAACTCTCCGGCGCCCTCGACCTTGGCGCTCTCGATGAGCTCGAACGGGAGCTGGCGCATGTAGGTGATCAGCAGGATCGTGTGCCAGGCGGTGATCATCAGCGGCAGGAACAGCACGAGCAGCGTGTTCTGCATGCGGAAGTACTGCGTAATGAGCATGTACGTGGGTACGATTCCGGCGTCGAACAGCATCGTGAACAGGAAGAAGAAGGTGATCGGTCGTCGCCAGCCGAAGTCGCGTCGAGAGAGCGAGAAGCCCGCCATCGCCATGAAGAGCGTCCCGAAGAAGGTCCCCAGGACGGTGATCCGGACCGTGACCCAGTAGGCGCTGGTCAAGGCCCCGGGGCGTTCGAGGATGACCTCGTACGCGCGGAGCGAGAAGACCTCCGGAATGAGTCGGTACCCGTTGTAGACGATCTCGCGCTCGCTCGAGAACGAGATCGCGACCGTGAGCAGCATGGGAATCAGGCAGAGCGCGCACGCGACGATCAGGACGAGATGCATGACGAGCTTGGCTACCTTGTCTGCCCTGGTTTCGGTTCTCATACGCTTCCTAGAAGAGCCCCTGTTCGCCGTCGGAAAGCCGGCGAGCGAGAAGATTCGTGGCGACAACGAGTACGAGTCCCATGACCGACTGGTAAAGACCCACCGCGGCGGCCATGCCGTAGTCTCTGATTTCGATGAGCGCCCGGTACGTGAAGTAGTTGATCACGTCCGTGGTGGGAAGGAGCGGGCCCGATTGCAGGGGTAACTGGTAGAAGAGGCCGAAGTCGGAGAAGAAGATGCGCCCGATCCCCAGAATGGCCAGGATGATGATGAGCTGCGAGAGCATGGGCAGCGTGATCCGAAGCGTGCGTTGCCAGCGTCCGGCGCCGTCGATCTCCGCGGCTTCATAGAGCGACGGATCGATACCCATGAGCCCGGCGTAGTAGATGACCGTCGAGTACCCCACCGTCTTCCACAGCTGCATGAAGACGATGATGAACGGCCAGAGCTCCGGGCGCGTATACCACCTGATCGCCTCCATGCCGAAGAGCTCTCCGAGCAAACGGTTCAGCAGTCCGCTCTGCGTGTTGAGGAACGCGTAGAGCATGATCGAGACGACGACCCACGACATGAAGAACGGCAGGAAGAGAACGGTCTGGTAGACCTTGATATAGAACCGCTTCGCGATCTCGTACATCATGATCGCGAACGTAACGGAGATGATGGGCGTGAGGACGATGAACGCGAGATTGTAGAGCAACGTGTTCCGGGTCACGAGCCAGATGAGGCTGGAGCGGAAGAAGAACATGAAGTTCTCCAGGCCGTTCCACGGACTCCCGAAGATGCCCATCAAGGGCTTGTAGTCCTTGAACGCCAGCACGAGCCCGCCCATGGGCAGGTACTTGAACGCGAACACGATCAGGACGGCGGGAAGCGTGAGCACGAAGAGCGAGAGGTTTCGCTTGAAACGCCTTCGCCGCAGGCTCGACCGCCCGAGACTGGTCGACAAAGGTTCATTGGTCACGTCTGAAGCCACGAAGAAATTGTCTCACCGGTTTGAGTAGCGCGAAAGAGGACATTTTCTACATAGGGGCGGTGAGCTTGTCGACATCGTGGCTTGTGGGAGCGTCGGGAACCGTCAGACGGACCGTCGTGCCGCAGCCGGGGGCGCTTCTGATCTCCACGCCGGCCCGCGTGTCGAAGAGGATGCGAAGACGCTGGGCCACGTTCGTCAGGCCGATGTGGTCCGCGGCGAGGTCGATCTCGCCGGAGAAGGCGTCGCGCACCTCGGTCGCTCGGCGCTCGTCCATGCCCTTCCCGTCGTCGGTGACGTCCAGCGTGACGATCCCGCTCACACGCGCTGCGGTGACGGTGACCGTACCCGGGCGTCGCAACGGCTTGATGCCGTGGTAGAACGCGTTCTCCAGCAGCGGCTGGAGCACCAGCCGGGGCACCTTCACGTGACGCAGCCCGTCGGGCACGTTCCAGACGATGGAGAGCTGATTCTCGTAACGGAGCCGGAGCAGGCTGACGTACTGCTCGGCGATGTCCATCTCCTCCGCCAACGGGATCGCGATGGCGTCGGCGGCGATGACGTTTCGCAGAAACCGCGACAGCGACAGGAGCGACGAGGGAACCGCGTCGTCCGCGTCGAAGACTTCGAGGCAGTTCCAGTAGAGCGATTCGAGCGTGTTGTAGAGGAAATGCGGGTTGATCTGAAGCTGGAGGTTCGCGTAGTGGGCGCGGCTCAGGCTCCGAAAGCGCTCGGCAAGCCGCTTCTCCAGATCGCGGTTCGACGCCATGATGCGCAGGATCGAATCCTCAATGTAGCGAACCTCGTCGCCTGCGGGCTCGCCCGCGGACGGGTGTCTCCCATCGTGCCCGCTCAGATCGGGGTGTTCGAGCGTCTCCATGATCGCGCGGATGGGACGGTACGCGAACCCGGCGAGCACCGCCGACAGCGCGGAGCCCACGACGAGCGTCGTGACGAGCAGGGCGACCAGATATCGTCGAAGCTCCCCCATCTTCTCGTCGAAGAGCGACGAGCCGCTGAACAGGTGGTACTCGAGGTTGAACAACCCGCCCGGGGCGCTCGCGAGAAAGAGCCGTCTCCCCGATTCGGGCGGCGTCTGGCCCAGGTCCGCGTCGTCGGTCGAGAAGACGACGCGGTCTCCGTTCTGAACGACGTACAGATGCCGATCCGATTGCTCCGTGCCGCGTCCGAGGATCCGGCGCAGCCCTTCCATCTGGAGGTTGACGACGATGCCGCCGGCGAAGCGGCCCTCGTCGTCCATGCGCCTGACGAGCGTGATCATGGGAGTCCCGAAGACGGGGTCCTCGCGGTACACGAGCTGCGGCCCGGTCGACGTGGCCAACCGGAGATGAGGAAACCAGCCGAAGTCGTGGACGCGGGCCGCGTCGGTAGCGAGACGGTTGGTCACAACGCGGCCGGAATCGACGGAGTAGACGGCAATCTCGGACATCTCCGGATTCGCCCGGGCAAAGAGCTGGAGGAGCTCGATGATGCCGTACTCTGCGGCGGAGTCCTCGCCGCTGCGACCGACGATGTACCGCTGCACCCGGCTGCGCTCCGCGATGGCGGCCGACGCGTAGCTCGCCCGGAAGAAGACCGCGTCGAGCTGCCGCGCGTACGACTGCGCCTGCCCCGCGTTGATCTCGCGGATGTAGTCCAGAAGAAACGAGCGGTTGCTGCGATAGAACGCCATGCTCACCGCGACGAGCACAACGAGAAGCAGCGCGGAGAAGAGCAGCTGGGTCCGCGTGCGATAGCTCCTGCGCGCGGAGGCGAGCGCCGTGCTGGGCTCCGACCGGCGCATACGGGGAATCATGACAGCGCCAGTTCCCGGCGGTACTCCGACGGGGTCCGCCCCGCGCGCGACTTGAACACGCGCGCGAAGTACTTGGGATCGCCGTAGCCGACCTCCCGCGACACCGCCGCAATGGACAGTTCGGGGCGCTCGGCGAGCAGGGCGCACGCGCGCTCGACGCGCGCCTCGGTCACGGCGTCCAGGAAGGTCTGCCCCGACTCGTCGTGGAAGAGGCGGCTGAGGTAGGCAGGGCTCAGGTAGACTTCACGCGCCGCCTGCTCCAGGCCGATGTCTTCGGAGAGGTGCCGGGCGATGTACGATCGTACGCGCGCGATCACATTGGCGTGCGAGCCGGTCGGCGGCTCGTGAAATGCCGCGAGGATTCGCCTGACGGCGGTCGCCGCCCAGGAGCCCGCCTCCTCGACCGTGGCGCATCTGAACAGCGCCTCGTAGTTCACATCGGGGTCGATCGCGCGCCCCGGCGCCCGCCGACGGCATAACGCGACGAGTGCGGAGACCACGGCGATCGCCGCACGCCGGACCGACCGCAGACGCGTCCCGGCGACGGCAATCTCGCGCGCGGCGTAGGTCGCGGCCGACTCCGCGCAGTCCCCCGGGCTGTCGAGCAGCTCGCGCGCAATCGCCTCCGGATCGCGGGCGGCGGACGACGCGGGACGATCACGCTCGAACACGGGCAGCTCGAGCAGATCGTCCAGGCGTCCGACGGCGCAGCTGGTGACAACGCCGGCGATCGCCCGGCCGACCCCCTCGATCCGCGTCGCCGCGGTCTCGCGGAGCACGGCCGCGGCATCCGGGGTGTCCTCGTCCGCCGGGCCGGTTCGGGAGGCCGCTCGGGCGACGACGAGGAAGTGCAGCAGGTCCGGCGGCTCGACGAGCGCCACCGTCGCGAGCCCGGGCTCGTCGAGGCAGAGCCTGTGCGACTGCTCGCGAAGGACCGCCGGCCACGCGGCGCCGGGATCACCGCCCGCGTCCCGCGGATCGGCGATGCGCACCAGCGCGTACGACGCGGCGACGTCTCCGGAGAGCGGCGGCAACGCACAGCGGCGCCACTGCTCCACCAGCTCGTCGCTCCCCTCGAAGAGACCGTCGACGAGCCGCGCGAGCAGTCGTTGGCGGCCCTCGCTGACGAGACGCCCGATCCGGCCGGGTGCGGCCGTTCGGCGGCGAGCGGCGATCTTCTCGCGGAGCTCGGCGAACACGGTTCGAAGCTCGTCCTCTTTCGTCGGCTTGAGAAGATAGCGGTGGACGCCGAATCTCAACGCCTCGCGCGCGTACTCGAAGTCCTTATACCCGCTGAGCAGGACGACCTCCGTCTCAAGACCCTGATTGTGTATCGTCTCGGCGAGCGACAGGCCGGAGACGACCGACATCCGGACGTCGGTGAGCACGACGTCAACGTGGTGAGCGGCGAGGTAGGCGACGACGTCCTCGCCGTCCTCGAACGACTCGACGACCTGGAAGCCCATGGATGACCAGTCGATGCGGCGGGTGAGGCCCTTCCGGATCGCCGGCTCGTCGTCGGCGATCACCAGCGAGTACATGCCTGCATTGTAGGTCGCATGGCCGGGCGAGTCCACGACGACTCCCGCCCTCCTACCAGGTCCGCTCCTTGAGAAGCTCCTGGATCGCGTCGCGGGGGACCGGGAGCTCGTCCATGTGATCCTCGAGCCAGCCGGAGAAATCGGCCTCGATCTCGTCGCTCCACTGCGCGTCGATCTGGCCCGGCGTGTAGCGCCCCTCGGCGAGACGCCCCTTGCCGAACGCGTCGCGCAGCCGGATGAGCTCGGAGGTCGTGACGACCTTCTCCACGAGGTGCGGCGGCACGAAGATCACGCCGTCCGGCCGGCCGAGCACCGCGTCGCCGGGCATGACAGTGACCCCGCCGATCCGCGCCGGCGTGTTGCACCCGACGAGCATGATCGTCGGCGAGGCGTAGGTGGGGTGCGTGCCGCGGACGAAGCTCGTGAAACCTTCGATCTCGCGCAGGCCGTCCACGTCGCGGACGGCCGCATCGTGGACGACGCCGTTGCCGGAGTTCGCGTAGATCGCCGTGGCGAGGTTGTCGCCTATCACCGGTCCCTGCTCGATCTTGCCGAAGACATCGGCGACGTAGACGTCGCCCGGAGAGAGGATGTCGATGGGCCACGAGATCTGGTCGCCCACGCACCCGAGCGCGGCGCCCTTCTTCTCCATGAGCTCGCGCATGTCGGGCCGCCTGGGCATGTAGACCGCGGTGAGCGCCCTGCCCACGAGGACCTGACCGGGGTGCGTGCAGTACCAGTCGCCCTCGTACTGCCAGTGGAACCCCTCGTTGCGCAGCACCGTCCACGCCTGCGTGATCGTCACGCTCCTCAGCCGTTCGAGCAAGTCGTCGGCCACGCGCGGTCGCCCGTCGGGCGATCGGTCGCCGGTCCACAGCGGCGTGTACTCGACGATCTGCTCCGGGCTCAGGTTCGTGGGCGCGAACTTACCGTCGCCCCCCGTCGTATCTGCGCTCATCGCTTCGCCTCCTTCTGTGCTTCGCTTCGCTCGTTCTCGCGGTCGCGGTCCCACGGGAACCGGTACGACGGGGTGCCGGCGCCCCGGTCGAGCCCGATCTCCAGATCGATCGTCGTCGCCGGCGGCAGCTGCACCGCGAAGTGGCCCGCGTCAACGCGGATCTCGACGGTCCCCGTCTCGAGCTCGGGCGCGGTGTACGCCCCGACGCGCCCGGGGTACTCGCTCTGCACGCGCGAGGCGCGTAGCGCGGTGAACCGGTGCTCGCCGAGCGTCCCCGCCTGGACGACGACCCGCCGGCCGGTGAGCCCGTGCAGGTTGACGAGCCGCACCGCGAGGCGGTCGCGCTCCACGGCGCTCACGAGCGCCGCGACGTCAGGAGGCAGCCCCGGTCTGCGCCGGTCGGCGTCGAAGTAGCGAAGCGGGGCGAGGAGCAACCCGCCGTTGTAGACGTGTTGCGGCGCGCCGAGCGTGAGCTGCACGAGCGCCTCGGTCGTGACCGGGTTGAGTTGCTGCCACCAGTGGATGTGGTTCTCGCGCGGGTCGGTCTCGTCGTTTCGGATGAGGTCGAGCCGGCGGTAGACCTGCTCGAAGGCGGCGCGGAGGATGCGCACCGGGTAGTCGGGGTTCTCGCCGCGCAGGTAACAGAGCCACGGCTGCTCGTGCCCGGCGTCCTCCTTGGACCTGAACGACGTGACCGTCCGCCAGTCGTACGCCTCGCGTTCGCGCAGGTCGTCGAGCAGCGCCCGGTCCTCCTCGCCGCCGAGGGCGTTCCAGAGCGCAGCCGGCACGACAGGGCTCAGCGGCTGGTAGTCGGTCCACCCCGAATCGCCGTGGCGGTAGGGGACGACCCAGCTCCGGCCGTCTTCCGGGAGCGCGCGGAACTGGCCGGTCCAGTGGTGCGCGAGGCTCATGGGGCTCTCGCGCAGATCCTTCTCCGTCCCGCGCTTCATGATCTCCCGCACCTGGCTGCGCGGGAGATCGAGCCAGCGGTCGTCGCCGGTCGCGAGCCAGGTGGCGATGCCGGCGACGAGCGTCGCGTAGCCGATGTTGTAGAACCCGTGCGGCCACGTCCACCCGTACATGCTGCCGTACCAGCGTCCGTCCACGTACTCGCCCACCTCGCCGGAGAGCCCGACGTTGTCGGGGATGATCCCGCCGTTTGCCGCCGCGCGCTCGGCCCACGCGCCCACGTACTCGGCGAGCCAGTCGCGGTACTTCGCCTCGCCGGTGAGCAGGAACGCGTTCGCGATGAGCGAGCAGACGCTGAGGTTCACCGCCGCGTCGCCGCGCCCCATGCGCTCCTTCATCGCCTCGCCCATCCGCCGCGCGTTTTCCGGGTCCTTCAGGTCGTCGAAGCTGTCGATCCCATCCACGTCCTCGAAGGGCAGCCCGTAGATCGCCATGCGGGGCGCGTAGGCGTAGCGCGGCTCCTCGTCCTCCTCGTAGAGCCAGCGCGGCCCGCCGCTTCCGTTGTGGACGCACCTGATGATCCGGTGCTCGGGGTCGTAGTTCGGCGCCTCAGGGTCCTCGTTCAGGTAGAATCCGGCGAACCGCGCCGCGCGGTCGCGGTTGGTCGGGTCGTACGGGTCTGCCATGCAGAGGAGGTAGAAGGCGATGTAGCTCTCGCTCTGGTGGAACTGGTCGTAGCCGACCTCGTACTCCTTGTGGATGTGGCCCATGTCTTCCAGGAGCCGCGTGGTCGCGTTCCACTGGCGTTTGCCCAGCTCCAGGAGGCGGTCGCTCCCACCGAGGAGGTAGAGCGCGGGCCAGTTGTAGAACGCCTCGTAGAAGTCGTCGGCGCCGTCGCGCGTGCCGTGCGGCCCGGTCCGCCAGATCAGCCGGCCCTCCGCATCGGTATACTTCGCGAGGAAGGGGTCGACCGAGCCCTCCATGAGCGCGATCAGTCGTCGTTCCATCACCGCCCACGCCGGGACGTCGGTCAGCGGGACCGTGGCCTCGATTTCGATCATCCGTCCACGATATCCGATGATTCCGGCTCGCACAACAGAGGACAGCCCATATTGTATACAAACAGGGCGCATGGCCGGACTCGAATTGCCTACCGGTGGCCGATCGTGTACTATGAGGCCATGGGTGAGATCGACCGATCGGGCCACGCCGTCTACCGGGCGCTCTTCGACCGGATCATCAGACAGGAGTACGAACCGGGAACCTGGTTGCGCGAGGACTCGCTCGCTCGCGAGTTCGAGGTCAGCCGCACACCGGTACGCGAGGCGCTCTCGCAGCTCACGCAGGACGGTCTCGTCCGGCTCATGCCGCGACGGGGCTCGCAGGTCGTCGGGTTCACCGTCGACGACCTCGAGGAGGCGTACGACATGCGCCGCGCGCTCGAAGTACTCGCGCTCGAGCGCGGCATCGCGCTCGTACGGATCGCGGACCTGATCCGGATCCGCCAGGCGATCGAGGAGGCCGGCTCGCTCGACGACCCGGCGCGGCACGCGGAGCTCGATTCCATGCTGCACCAGACGATTATCGATTCGGCGAACAGCCCCCGGCTCGCCGCCGCGCTGGGAACGCTCTACCGGATCATGCAGACCTTCCGCGAGCTCGGATTCGAGGAGGAGTCGGTGCGCGAGGCGACGACGAGCGAGCACCTGGAGTTGCTCGACGCGCTCGCGACGCGCGACCTCGAACGGTCGCGTTCGCTTCTCGGCGACCACGTCTCGCGCAGCAAGTCGCGCATCCTGGCCGCGGTCCTGCGGCGCGGCTCGGCAGCCGGCTTCGTGAGCGCCGGGAAGGAGCGGGAGACGTCATGATACCGATCGACCTCTCGGGCCGCATCGCGCTGGTCACCGGCGCGGCCTCCGGCATCGGACGCGCGACGGCGGTACGCCTCGCGCAAGCCGGCGCGAACGTCTTCGGCCTCGACGTCAACGAGGCGGGGCTGAACGAGCTCGCCGCCGGGGTCGCCGGCATCACACCGCTCGCCTGCGACCTCACCGACGCGGGCGCCGTGGATCGCGCGGTCTCGACCGCGGAGGGCGCGGGACCGATCGGCGCGCTCGTCCACTGCGCGGGCATCATCTCGTACCGGAAGGGAATCGGCGCGGTGAGCGAGGCGGAGTGGGAGAAGGTGTTGCGCGTGAACCTGGGGTCCGCGTTCACGCTCTGCCGCCGCGCGATCGAGCCGATGAAGGAGAGCGGCGGCGGGTCGATCGTCCTGTTCAGCTCGCTCGCCGCCGAGGTCGGGGGCATCGAGGTGGGCATTCACTACGCGGCGTCGAAGGCCGGGCTGATCGGCTTCGTCCGCACGCTCGCGAAGGAGGGCGCCCCGCACGGCGTCCGCGTGAACGCGGTCGCGCCGGGGATCGTCGGGACCGGACCGGTCCTCGCGCAGGTGGCCGACCACGAGGAGAGCTACCGGGAGAGCATCCCGCTCGGGCGCATCGGCGAGCCGGACGAGATCGCCGACGCGGTGCTCTTCCTCTGCGCCGACCTGTCTCGTTACGTCACCGGCACGACGCTCGACGTAAACGGCGGCCTCTACATGGGGTAGCGGCTCACTGCGTGACGTAGACCACCTTGTGGTCGGTGAAGAACTCGATGCCGGTCGACCCCGCCTCCGGCAGCCCGAACCCCGACATCTTGATGCCTCCGAACGGGTGCTGCGGCTCGCGGTACGCGGTCATCAGGTTGATATGCGTGAAGCCGGTGTCTACCTCGCTCACGAAGCGCATGCCGGCCCCCACGTCGTTCGTATAGACGCTCGACGTGAGCCCGTACTCGGTGTCGTTGCAGACCTCGATCGCCTCGTCCAGGTCGGCGACGGCGATCACCGAGAGCACGGGCCCGAAGATCTCCTCGCGCGCGATGACCATGTCGCGGGTCACGCCGCTGAACACGGTCGGCTCGATGAAGCAGCCGTCGGCCAGATCGCCTTCGGCGGCCTGCCGGCCTCCCCGGATGGCAACCGCCCCGGCTTCGGTACCCGCGGCGATGTACGAGAGAACGCTGTCGAGCTGGTCCTTTCCGCAGACCGGGCCCATGGTCGACGCCGGATCGGCGCCGTCGCCCACCTCGAGCTCGTCCACGAGCGCGACGACGCGCGCGAGCAGGTCGTCGTGTACGCTCTCCTCCACGATGAGCCGGCTGGTCGCGGTGCACCACTGGCCGGCGCACGTGTACGCCGCCTTGACCGCGGCCTGAGCCGCGTCGTCGAGGTCGGCGTCGGCGAGGACGACCTGCGCGTTCTTCCCGCCCATCTCGAGCTGCGTCCTGATCATGTGCTGCGCGGCGAGCCCGTGGATCTTCACGCCCACCGAGGTCGACCCGGTAAACGACAGCGCGCGCGCCTGGGGAGCGGTGGCGAGCTTCGTTCCTACCGTCGAGCCCCCGCCGGTAACGAAGTTGATGACTCCCGCCGGGAAGCCCGCCTCGTGCAGAAGGTCGACGAAGAGCTCGCCCGTACGCGGCGTGAGGCTCGACGGCTTGAAGACGACCGTGTTGCCGGCCATCAGCGCGGGGGTGATCTTCCGGCACGGGACGTTGAACGGGAAGTTCCACGGGCTGATGACGCTCACCACGCCCAGCGGCCGGCGCACGTCGTAGGCGAGGATCCCCTCGCGGATGGAGGGCGTCGATTTTCCGTTCGTCCGCAGGCCCTCGCCCATCTGGAACTCCATCTCGCGCATACCCGACTGGATCTCCGCGTGCGACTCGTCGAGCGTCTTGCCGTTCTCCGCGGTGAGCGCCGCGGCGAGCTCGTCGCGCCGCGCGTCCATGCCCGCGAGCACGCGCTTGAAGAGATCGGCCCGCTTGACCGCCGGCGTCCTCGCCCACGCCTCGAAGCTCCGTGCCGCGGCGTCGAACGCCGCCTGCACCTCGTCGGGCGTTGCCTCAGGCCAGGTACCGGTGACCTGCGAGAGACGCGCCGGGTTACGCTGCTCGAACCGCGCGCCCTTCCCCGAAGTCCATTCGCCGTCTATGTAGAGTCGGCCGCTTACTTCCATGCTCTCCTCCCCATCTTCGTCACGAGATCCACAATGTCCGCGTCGCTGATCATCGCCGCCTCCTCGAGCACGCGCGAGACCGAGTTCGGAACGTCGCGCGAGGCGATGCACCCCGGAGGCGCGTCGAGCTCGTCGAAGAACCGCTCGGTGATCTGCGACGCGATCCGCCTGCCGATCGACTGGCCCGCGGCCGCCTGCTCGACCGTCGTGACCACCCCCGTCTTCGCGAGCGATGCGCCCACCGTCGCGAAGTCGAGCGACGCGAGGTCGAGCGTGCGAAGGTCCACGATCTCCGCCGAGACGCCGGCCGCCTCCAGCTCGTCGGCGAGGCCGAGCAACCGGGGGACCATCGCGCCGTAGGCGAGCACTGTGATGTCGCTGCCCTCGCGCACGACGTTCGCGCTTCCGAAGGGGATGCAGTAGTCGAGGTCCTCGGCCGGAACCGGCGAGCGCTCGCCGTAGAGCGCGTGGTGCTCGAGCACGAGCACCGGGTCGAGCGAGTGCATCGCGGTGTTGAACAGGCCTATGTAGTCGGCCGAGCCGGACGGCGCCACGATCCGCCAACCCGAGAAGAGCGCGTAGAGCCCTACCGGGTCCATCGAGTGCTGACCGCCGTAGCCGTTGCCGGTCGCAATCCGCGTGCGCAGGACGAGCGGGATATCGGTCGTGCCGCCGTACATGTGGCGCGCCTTCGCGATCTGGTTGAAGACCTGGTCCGCGGCGACGAGCGTGAAGTCGGGGAACATGATCTCCACGACCGGCCGCAGCCCGGACATGGCCATGCCCAGCGCGACGCCGGCGAATCCACCCTCCGAGATGGGGGTGTTCATCACGCGGTCGGGGTGACGCGCCGGAAGCCCCTTCGTCGCCCCGTACGCACCGCCGCCGAAGTTCGCGACCTCCTCGCCCAGGACCACCGTGCCGGGGTCGCGCTCGAGCCACCGGCCGGTGACCTCCGCGATCGCGTCCGAGTACTTCAGTTCCCGCGTCGCCTCGCCGGGCTCCGGGACGGACGAACTGCGGTAGGGGAGGCCCTCCAGCTCGGCGCCGTCGCTTCGCATGCCCAGCGCGACCGTCGCCCGGTCCGGCCAGAGGTGCTCCGGCACGGTGAGCGACTCACCCTCGCCGACCGTGCAGCTCGCCACCGCCTCGTCGACGATCGCGTCGGCCATCGTGCGGACCGCCTGCGCCTGCTCCTCGCCGAGCATCCCCTGCCCGATCAGCGCCGCGGGGTAGGTCGTGTACGCGTCGCGGGCGAGCCACTCCTCTTCCTCGCGCTCGGGCCGGTAGCCGAACTTGCTTCCCGGGAGCGCCCCGCCGTGGTGGTAGTGGCGATAGCACTTCGCCTCCACGATCGCCGGCCCGCCTCCGCGTCGCATCCTCTCGGCGAGCTCTGAAACGGTCGAGTAGATTCCGGCCACGTCGTGGCCGGCGACGATCCTCGCGTCCATGTCGTTTCCCAGCGCGTGCTGCGACAGGTGCTCCACGGCGCTCGCCTCGCGGGTGGAGGTGGCGACCGCGTACTGGTTGTTCTCGATGAAATAAATGATGGGCAGCTTCCACAGCGCCGCCATGTTGGCCGCCTCGTGGAACGAGCCCTGGTTCACGCCCCCGTCGCCCAGGAAGGCGACGACGACGTTGCCGCTCTCGCGAAACCTGTCGGCCCAGGCGGCTCCGGCGGAGAGCGGGACGCCGCCGGCGACGATCGCATTCGTCCCAAGAACCCCGGCTTCCTCCCAGCGCAGGTGCATGGACCCACCGCGGCCCCCGCAGTACCCGTCGGCGAGGCCCATGATCTCCGACAGCGTACGCCGTACGACCTCCCGTACTTCCCGGGGAGCCTCGCCGTGCGTCGGATTCCAGTCGCCCGGCGTCACGTGGTTGAGCGCCTTGGCGAGGAAGTGGTGGTGCGCGCGGTGGCTGCCGGTGATCCTGTCGGCGGAAGTGAGCGCGGCCATCGTCGCGGCCGCCACCGCCTCCTGCCCGATGCTGATGTGGATAGGCCCGTGCACGCACTCGGCGTCCTTGAGCTTCATCACCGCGCGCTCGAAGGCGTTGATGAGGTCGATCTGGAACAGGATCCGCGTCGCCACGGAGGCGTCGATCCCCGCGAGATCGTCCGGAGACGACTCACAGCGCCGCCAGTCGCTCTGCGGGGAGAGGTTCTCACACGTCATAACCGCCATTGTAGGCTTTCGGCGGGTAGCGGTCAACGTTTGTGTACAGATTTCGATGCAGACCGGCGTAACATTGCCTGACTGAGCGATTTTGTGTACAACTTAGTCAGATATGCCAGGCGTTTCGGGAGGAGCCGCATGACGACCACCATCGGATACGAAGAGCTCTCAGGGTTCGTTCAGGAGGCGTTCATCGAGCGCGGCGTGCCGAAGCCGGACGCGGCCGCGGCGACCGACGTTATCGTCTCCGCGAATCTCAAGGGGATCGACACGCACGGCGTGGTCCGCCTGCCGCACTACGTGCGGCGGCTCGAGAACGGTACGGTGAAGGCGCGACCGGACGTGACGGTCGAGTCCCGAGCGCCGGCCGTCGCCGTCGTGGACGGGGACGACGGGCTCGGCCACGTCGTCATGAAGCGCGCCGTCGACCGCGCGGTCGAGATCGCGCAGACGGTGGGCGTGGCATCGGTGGCGGTGAAGGGGTCGAGCCATTTCGGGACCGCCGGCTACTACGTCGAGCAGCTCACGCGCCACGGCTGCGCGGGCATGGTGACCACGAGCTCGGACGCGTTCCAGGCTCCCTTCGGGGCGGCGGCGTCGTTCTTCGGCACGAACCCGATCGCCCTCGGCTTTCCCACCTCCGGCGTCCCGCTCATCCTCGACATGGCGACGACGAGCGTCCCCTTCGGCAAGCTCGCGCTCGCGAAGGCCGAGGGCAGGCCGATTCCCGCCGAGTGGGGTATCGACGCTCAGGGCCATCCGACAACCGACCCGAACAGCGTCGTGGGGCTGCACCCCATAGCCGGGCCGAAGGGCAGCGGGCTCGCCGCGGTGATCGACGTGTTCAGCAACCTCTTCGTGGGCGCCGCGTGGGGTCCGCATATCGTGAAGATGTACGGCGACATGGATAAGCCCCGCAGGCTCGGCCACTTCCTCACCGCGTGGAGGATCGACGCGTACCTGGAGCTCCGCGACTTCCTCGCGCAGATCGACACGATGATCGCCGAGCTCCACGCGCTGCCGACCGCCGAAGGCTTCGACCGCCTCTACTACCCCGGCGAGCTCGAGGCCGAGCGCGCGGCGCGACGACGCGAGAACGGCATCCCCATCGAGCCCGGCCTCGCCGATGAGCTGCGCGAGCTCGCCGCGCGGCTGGGGATCGACTCGCCGCTGTAGCGGGCTTAGTGCGGAGCGCGCTTTACCCCCGCCCGCATCGCCGGTAGCTTCCGCAGAGCATGAGTATCGTATCGCTTGAGGCTGTAGACGCGTCGGTCGGCAGCGGCGTCCTCTTCGAGGACGTGACGCTCGGGATCGAGGACGGCGAAAAGATCGGGCTCGTCGGGCGAAACGGCTCGGGCAAGTCGACCCTTCTGCGTATCCTCGCGGGCCGGACCGAGCCCGACGAAGGCTCGGTCGTTCGAAGCCGCGGCCTGCGCATCTCCCCGCTCGACCAGCGTCCGGAACGTCCCGCCGGCGCGACCGTGGAGGAGTACCTTTTCGCTTCGCCGCTCGCGTCGGAGCTCGCGCGCGATGCGGAGGAACAGGCCGATGCGCTGCAGCGCTACCGCGCGAACTGCACCCGCCTGGGCGTAGGGCAGATGGACGCGCGCCTGGAGACGCTCTCCGGCGGGATGCTCAGGAAGATCGCGCTCTCCCGCTGCCTCGCGTTCGAGGCCGATCTGCTCACGCTCGACGAACCGACGAACCACCTGGACCTGGACACGATCCTCTGGCTCGAAGAGCGGCTGCGAACGAGCACCACCGGCTTCGTTATGGTGACCCACGACAGGGCGATGCTCGAATCGGTCTGCACGACCATCTTCGAGATCTCAGGCGGCCGCGTCTACCGGCACGAGGGCGGCTACTCGGGCTACCTGCGACGTCGCGCCGACCGCGAGGAGGAGGCGAACGCCGCCGAACGCCGGCGCACCGCGATCCTGCGGACCGAGCTCGAGTGGCTGCAACGCGGCCCGAAGGCGCGCACGAGCAAGGACAAGGGACGCAAGGATCGCATCGACGCGCTGCTCGAGCAGGGAAGCGAAGCCGGCCCGGAACTGCAGACGCTCCCGGCGGCGCAGCAGCGGCTGGGCAAGAAGGTGCTCGAGCTCCACGACGTCGCGAAGAGCTACGACGGCACCCCGGTGATCGCCGGATTCACGCACGAGCTCAGCCCGGGTGAGCGCATGGGTATCATCGGGCCGAACGGCTCGGGCAAGACGACGCTGCTCGACATCGTCGCCGGACGGACCGCCCCGGATCGCGGGCGGATCGAGGTGGGCGAGACGACCGCCTTCGCCTACTTCGACCAGACCGGCGGACGACTCGACCCGGAGAAGACCGTTCTCGGCTTCGTCACCGAGGTCGCCGAGCGCGTCCGCATCGACCGCGACGCGTCGGTCTCCGCGGAGACCTTCCTCGAGCGATTCCTCTTCCCGCGCTCGATGCACGCGCAGACGCTCGCGACCCTCTCCGGGGGCGAGCTGCGACGGCTGCAGCTCGTACGGCTGCTCGCCGGAGCGCCGAACGTCCTGCTCTTCGACGAGCCGACGAACGATCTGGACCTGGAGACGCTGCGAATCCTCGAGCAGTACCTGGAGAGCTTCACCGGGTGCATCTTGCTGGTATCCCACGACCGCGCGCTCCTGGATCGTCTGACCGATTCGCTCCTCGTCTTCGACGGCGAAGGCGGCGTGGAACGCTTCGTGGGAAGCTACGACGAGTACCGGCGGCAGCGAGCGGCAGCGGGAGACGGGGCGGCAGCGCGGGGCACGGGCGGCGATCGGGCGGGCCGCGGCGGGGCGGCCTCGCGGACCGATGCACCGTCACAGGAGACCCGACGGCGCCGCGAGCCGCGTCGCGGCCTCTCCTTCCGCGAACAGCGCGAGTACGAGGCGCTGCCGGACGAGATCGACGCTCTCGAGGGCGAGCTCAAGACGCTCGAAGCCGCGTTCGCCGAGCCGTCGCACGACCCGGACGAGCTCGAAGAGCGGACGAAGCGCTACCACGCGCTCCGCGACGAGGTGGAGGCGAAGACCGCGCGCTGGGAGGAGCTCGCCGAGCGCGCGGAGCGACCGTCTTGACCGACTGGAGGGTGCCACGGAGTGACGTTTGGGGTCGATACGTCGGTTCTCGTCGCCGCCGTCCACGCGAATCACCCCCGGCACTTCGCCGCATCCGCCTGGCTCGACGCCGCGTTCTCTTCGCACGAGGTTGTCGTCGCGCACCACTCGGTTATCGAGGCCTACGCCGTCCTCACGCGGCTCCCGGGAGGGTATCGCCTGATGCCGGAAGAGGCGGTGATGGTAATCCGTGAAACGCTCGAGGGCAACGCGCGCATCGCGCCGTTCGCCGCTACGTCGATCTGGGATACGCTCGCCGCGGTCGCCGACGCACCAGCAGCAGGCGGCGCAACCTACGACTCGCGCGCGGCCACCGGGTCGTCGACCCGTCGGAAGCGTAGACGTCCGCGCGCCGACCGGCACCCCGCGGACAGGCGTCACCCCACCGCGACGTGCGAGCGCGTCTCTCTGAGGTCGGGCTCCTCGCCGGGCATCGCGCCGAAATTGCGCTTACGGCTTCGGTACTCGGCGACGGCGGCGCGGAGGTCGGCGCCGTCCCAGTCGGGCCAGAGCCGATCGTTGAAGACGAGCTCGGCGTAGGCGCATTCCCAGAGCAGGAAGTTGCTGATGCGCTGCTGTCCGCCGGTGCGGATGAGGAGGTCGAGCTCGGGGGTGTCGGCGAGGTCGAGGTGCGTGCGCAGATCGGCCTCCTCCAGACGCGCGCCATCCCCCTCGTGCTCGTCCATCCACCGGTTCACCGCGCGCACGATCTCGTCGCGTCCGCCGTAGTTGATCGCGAGGTTCACGGTGATCGCGGTGTTGCCCGCGGTCTCCGACGTCACGCGAGCGATCTCGCGCCGGACCTCCTGCGGAAGCCCTTCGAGGTTGCCCAGGTGGCGCACGCGGACGTTGTTCTCGCGGTAGAAGTCGTACTCGGTGCGCAGGTGGCGCGCGACGAGGCCCATGAGGAACGAAACCTCCTGCTTCGACCGGCGCCAGTTCTCCGTGGAGAAGGCGTAGAGCGTGAGACACTCGACGCCCAGTGAGATCGATTCGAGGACGATCCGCTTCGCCGCCTCGACGCCCGCGCGATGTCCACGCGAACGGCGCATGCCCCGGGCGGTCGCCCAGCGGCCGTTACCGTCCATGATGATCGCAACGTGACGAGGCACGCCGGTTGGTGTGTGTGTACTCATACTGTGGTTCCTTCCGTCCATGCGGGTGTGCTCGTCGTGCTCCGCTCCGTCGCGGGAACGTCGTGCTCAACGATATCGCGTATCTGCTCGACGTACCGCTCGAACCGCTCGCGACCGGCGGCCGTCATCGCGACCGACGTCTGCGGAACCCGGCCGACAAAGCGCTTGGCGGTGTGCACGACCCGCTCGGCTTCGAGCTTTCGCAGGTGGCGGCTGAGGTTCCCGTCGGAGAGCTCGCAGAGCTCGCGGAGCTCGACAAAGGTGAGGCCACCGCGGTTCGCGTAGAGCGCCGTAGCGATACTCAGGCGCGCGGGCGCGTGCAGCAGATGGTCGAGGCCCTGGTAGGCGTATCGAGGTTCGCTCATCCTGCCTCCTCCTTCGATCGCAGCAACGCCGCCGTCAGCGCGTGCCCGGCGGTAAACGGCACCCCCACCGCGAGGCTGAACGAGAGCGGGCTGTCGGGCTCGAGGAAGTAGGCGGCCGCGGCGGCGGCGAGGTAGAACGCAGCCGCGTACTCGACCCGCTCGCGCATGAGCCCGGCGAGCCCCGCGACACCGAGACCGAAGAGCGCGAGCCAGACCGCCGGCAGATAGACGACACCGGAGGGGTGCCGCGCGATGATCGCGACGGTCGCCGCGAGCCCGGTCGCCAGCGGGAAGGCCATCTGGATCGCCGTAGCGTGCGCGGCCTCCCGCCTGATGCCGGAGTCCGAGCGCACCTCCGGGACGAGCACGGCGAGCGCGACGAGCAGCGCGATCGCCGTACCCGTGCCGGTCCACGCGGCCGCGACGACGTGCAGCGGCTGCGCCGCCGCGATGAGCGCGATCACGCCGGTTGCGAGCGCCGCCGCCGCGGCGACGATCAGGAGAAAGCCGGGCGTGAACCCGCGGAAACCGCTCGAGCGGCCGAGCTGGCGGTAGATGACCTCGAGCTGTGAGCGTGGTGTCGGGGGCACACTCTAGACACTATCGCAGAAGCTTTGCGATGTAAAGTGCTTTGCTTGCCGGCGCCACAGCCGGGCAGCCGGTCCTACCACCCCCGCAGGTAGCCGGGCACGAGCAGCACCGCGACGGTGTAGACTTCGAGACGCCCCACGACCATGACGAGGCTCAGGAATACCTTCGCGTAGTCCGGAAGGAACCCGAAGTTCGTCGCCGGACCGACCTGTCCGAACCCGGGGCCCACGTTCCCGATCACGGCCAGGCTCGCCGAGAGCGCCGTCTCGAGATCGGTTCCCGCACTCGCGACGACGATCGTGGACATTGCGACGACGAGGAGGTAGAGCACGAAGAACCCGACGATCGCGGTCTCGGTGCGTGGATTCAGCGGGGACTTGTTGACGCGCACCGTGACGACGGCGCGGGGGTGGGCCAGCTGACGGAGTTGCCTGCCTACGATCTTTGCGAGCACCGTGACGTGAAGCATCTTCACGCCGCCGCTCGTCGATCCCACGCACCCGCCTATGAGCAGCGCGAGCAGGAGCACGCCCCGGGCGAGACCTGGCCAGACGACGTAGTCCGCGGTGGCAAACCCGGTTGACGTGGTAAGCGTGGCAACCTGGAACGTCGCGTAGCGCACGGTCTCACCGATACCGGAGTACGATCGGGCGGCGATCAGCGCGACGGACACCAGACCGATGGACAGGATGAGATACCCCGTGTACGTCTTGAGCTCCGAGTCGTCTCGAATGCGCTGAAACTGACGGGTGACCGCACGGTAGTAGAGCGCGAAGTTGACTCCCGAAAGGATCATGAAGGCGGCGACTACCCACTCGACGTAGGCGCTGTCGAACGCGGCGATGCTCGCGTTCCGCGTCGAGAATCCGCCCGTTGCGAGGGTCGCGAACGCGTGGTTAACGGCGTCGAACAGGCTCATCCCACCGAACATCAGGAGCACGATCTCGAGCAGGGTCATGCCGGCGTAGATCGCCCAGAACACCCGGGCGGTGTGCGCGATCCTCGGAGCGAGTCGCTCCACGTCCGGGCCGGGTGCCTCGGCCCGCAGCAGCTGATAGCCGCCTATCTTGAGGGCAGGCAGGATGGCGACCGCGAGCACGAGGATGCCCATGCCGCCCAGCCAGTGTGAGAGACTCCGCCAGAAGAGGATCGACTTTGGTAGCGCCTCCACGTCGGAAAAGACGGATGAGCCGGTCGTCGTGAATCCACTGGCCGACTCGAAGAGCGCGTCTGCGACGCTGGTCGTGGCGCCGGAAAGCAGGAAGGGCGCCGCACCCGAAACGCACGCGATCGTCCACGTGAGCACCACGATCAGCACCCCTTCGCGTGGTCCGAGCGGGGTTTCCGGCTTGAAGCCGACGATCGCACCGACGGTCCCCACCGCCATGAGAACGGCACCGGGGAGGGCAAAGGCGAGCCAGTTCTCGCCATGCACGAGCGCTACGGTGAGCGGCACCAGATAGACTACGGCCAGACCGGCGCATACCGCCGTGGCGCTGCGCATGAGCGACTGGATATTCACGTGCTCGCATCGTATGATCGGGATACGGAATGCAACAATCTGCGTTGACCGATCTTTACGCGATCTTGATACGCCTCCGCGAATTCTAGCAGGTTCTTGACGTGCGAAGGACCGCAACGATGGCCCGCGTCGCGATAGCCCTCATCTCCCTTGGCCTCGCCACGGGTCTCGCGCTCATCTTCCGTTCGGTCGGAATAACCGAGTCGAGCATCGTCCTGCTGTATCTTCTCAGCGTCGTCATCGCATCCGTAGCATCCGGTCGCGCGCTCGGGATCGCAGCGTCCCTGGTTGCGGTCATCGTCTTCAACTTCCTGTTCACCGAACCCAGGTTCACCTTTGTCGTCAACGACCCCCAGTACCTCGTGACGTTCCCGGTGATGCTCATCGTCGCGGCGATATCGAGCGAACTCACCGCGCGCATCCGTCGCCAGGCCGCGGAAGCCGAACGCCGCGAGCTGCTGACCAAGCGCCTCTACGAGTCGAGCAGGTCTCTGCTGGGCACGCAGGGGCGCGCGGATGTCATCCGCGTCGCGGCGCGCCACCTGCAGGACCTCACCGGGTGCACGGTTGTCTGTGCAGTCGACGACGGGTCAGGCTCTCCGAGCTTTCCCGGATTCGAGGAGACGGCGCACGCGGAGCTACTCGCCGGTTCCGCGGCACGGCTGCTCGGTCGCAGCGAGGCTGCCACCCCGCAGGAGCTCGACGCAAAGGGCTCGCGCTGGCGGCTGATTCCGGTGGGCGCGCAGGGCAGGACGCTCGCGGTGATCGCCGTCGAAACGGGTCGGGAACCGCTGCCGCCGGTGGCCGAAGAGTCGATCCGCGCGGTCGTCGTGCAACTGGCGCTCGCGCTCGACCGGGAGGAGATGAGCCGGCGCGAGCAGAACGCCAAAATCGAAATCGAACGCGAGCGGCTCCGGGCAAACCTGCTCCAGTCGATCAGCCACGATCTGCGTTCCCCGCTCGCGGCGATCGTCGGATCGGCGAGTACCCTGATCGAAGAGTCTTCCATCGACGACAAGACGCGTTCCGAGCTCGCGCAGTCGATCCGTGAAGACGCACGCTGGTTGACGGGGCTCGTGGAGAATTTGCTCAGCCTGACCCGGGCGGAGGAGAGCGCGGTTCGTTTCCAGGGCAGCGTGGAAGTTCTCGACGACGTGGTCAGCGCCGCGCTGGGTCGGATCGAGAAGATCTACGCTACCCACCGCGTGGAGGTCGATCTCGCGCGTGAGCCGGTGCTCGTGCGCATGGACAGCGGGCTCATCGAACAGCTCATCATGAACCTCCTTCAGAACGCGATCCAACACACGCCTGCGGGCACGACGATTCGGGTCACGATCCGCAGCACGAGCGATTCCGCGTATCTCACCGTCGCCGACGACGGGCCGGGACTGAGCGGCCGTGCGCTGGATCACGCGTTCGAACGGTTCTACACCGAACGCTCGATTCCCGATGCGAGACGGGGCATGGGGCTGGGCCTGTCGATCTGCCGCTCGATCGCCGAGGCGCACGACGGCGCGATCACCGCGTCGAACCGGCCCGAGGGCGGTGCCGTGTTCGAGGTGCGGTTGCCGGCCGAAGCGTCGTCGCCGCTGGATGAGGCTACGGATCAGGGAGAGTGAACCCATGGCCTATCAGCCGCTGGTACTGGTCGTCGAGGACGACGCACCCATCAGAAGATTCATCGTCGCGGGCCTGACCACGCAGGACTATCGGGTCATCGAAACCGACCGCGCCGCGAGCGCGCTCTCGCTGGCGGCATCACACATTCCGGATGTCATCATCCTGGACCTGGGGCTACCCGATCGGGACGGGCTCGACGTGATCGCCGAGCTCCGCGAGTGGACGCGAACTCCGGTCATCGTCGTGTCGGCGCGGGGTCGCGAGCGGAGCAAGGTCGAGGCGCTGGACGCGGGCGCGGACGACTACCTCACGAAGCCATTCGGCGTGGCGGAGCTCCTTGCCCGGGTGCGTGTCGCGTTGCGGCACGTCGAGCGACAGAGCACGGGCGCACCCGATTCAGAGCTCTTCGAGGTGGGAGATCTCGTCGTGGACCTGCACGCACGGACCGTCACGGTCAACGGAAGCCCGGTACACCTGACGCCCACCGAGTACCGGATCATCGCCGTCCTTGTCCGCAATGCCGGCAGGGTCGTGACTCACCAGATGCTCCTCTCCGAGGTCTGGGGCCCGGCACGGTCGACGGAGACGCAGTATCTGCGCGTCTTCATGGCCAATCTCCGGAGAAAGCTGGAACCGGATCCCGCGCGGCCCCGTTACCTGCTGACCGAGGTCGGGGTGGGGTATCGATTGCTGGATGAATAGGTGCCC
>CAZICD010000023.1:28579-34039 GCA_964537725.1 uncultured Spirochaetaceae bacterium
CCGGGGCTCACCACCACCGGGCCCCGCGTGGTATAGTCGCACCATGAAACGAAGAGCGAGGCGCGGCATCGGACTCGCGCTCAGCGGCGGTGCGGCGCGGGGGTTTGCGCACATCGGCGTCATCAAGACGCTCCAGGAAAACGACATAGACGTCGACTACGTCACCGGTACGAGCGTCGGCTCGATCGTGGGTGCGCTGCTCTGCGGCGGATACGGCTGGCAGCAGATGGTAGACATCGCAGAGTCGCTCAAGTGGTCGGAGCTCGTCTCCCCGACCTTCTCCGGGATGGGCCTGGTGAGCACGAAGAAGCTCGAGTCCTTCGTCGGCGAGCTGCTCGGCGAGGTGGATTTCGACGAGCTCGAGATCCCGTTCCGGGCAGTCGCGGTAGACATCTCGCGCGGCGAGGAGGTAGTCTTCTCTTCCGGGTCGGTGGCGCGCGCGGCCCGGGCGAGCTCGTCGGTACCGGGCATCTTCGAACCGCTCGTGGAGGACGACCGGGCGCTCGTGGACGGTGGCGTGGTCAACAACCTGCCGGTGTCGCTCGCGAGGGAGATGGGCGCGCGGAAGGTGATCGCCGTGGACCTCAACGCGCAGCGGGGGGCCACAGGACCACCGGTGAACCTGATCGACGTTACCTTCCGCAGTTTCGCGATGCTGCTCAACGCGTCCAGCATGGACGGGCGGGAGGAGGCCGATGTCCTGATCCAGCCCGACCTGAACGAGTTCGGCTACCACGATCTCTCGAGCGCGCGGGAGATGATGGCACGCGGCGAGCGCGCTGCCGCGGCGCACCTGAAGAAACTCCGCCGGCTTCGCTGACCCGCGCGACGCCGGCGCGCACCAGGGGGAGGAATGGCACACCACCTGCTCGGCTTCTTCTCATCGTGGATCGTCTACTCGATCGTCCTGGCACTCCACCTGCTCGTGCCGGCTCGGCAGCAGGCGGGGTACGTGACGAACCCGTCCACCGGACGACCCTACGAGTACCGCATCAACGGCCTGCCCGTGCTGATCGTGACGGTGGCGCTGTGGGCGGTTCTGGGCACGATCGGCATCGTCCCCTTCGAGTGGCTCTACGTCCACCGGTGGAGCGGGCTCGCCGGGGCGATCACGCTCGGCCTCGTGACGAGCGCGCTGCTCGTCGCCGGCGCCCCGCCGGTGAAGCGGAGCGTTCTCGCGGACTTCTTCCTGGGACGCCGGTTCAGCCCGCAGTACCTCAACGGCAAGGTAGACGCGAAGATGTTCCTCTACCTCGTCGGCGCGACGATGCTCGCGCTCAACATCCTCTCCTTCGCGTCGTACCACTTCGCCGCCCACGGCCGGTCGATCACGGTGACGCTCTACACCGCGCTCTTCTTCTGGTTCCTCGTCGACTACATGACGTTCGAGCACGTCCACCTTTACACGTACGACCTCGTCGCCGAGCGGGTGGGGTTCAAGCTCGTCTTCGGCTGCCTAGCCTTTTACCCCTACTTCTATCTGGTGGGGCTCTGGGTCGTCGCCGATCGCGCGCCGGCCGACGTCTCGCTCCTCTTCCTCGTCGTGAGCGCGGTCGTCTTCTTCACCGGCTGGGTGCTCGCACGCGGGGCGAACATGCAGAAGTACGTCTTCAAGCGCGACCCCGACCGCGCCTTCCTGGGCGTGATCGAGCCGGAGGTCATCTCCGACGGCGAGCGTCGCGTCCTGTGCAGCGGCTTCTGGGGCCTCTCGCGTCACATCAACTACCTGGGCGAGGTGCTCATGGCGAGCGGTCTGACGTTGGCACTCGGCTACCCGGGCATGCTGCTCGCGTGGCTCTACCCGCTCTACTACGTGATCCTTCTCGGCACGCGGCAGGCCGACGACGACCGGCGGTGCCGCGAGAAGTACGGCGAGCTCTGGGAGGAGTACGAGGAGCGCGTGCCCTCGCGGATCATCCCCGGCGTGTACTGACCGGGGCGCGCGCGGCCGGCCCTCGACACGCGCCGCCCCAATCGCGAGGATGGAGGTATGAGTACCAGCGGCGTGATGTTCAACGCGTACCCGGACAGCTGCGGCGGGACGCTCGCCCGGGCCGTCGACCTGCTGCGGCGCGACGAGCTGCGTGACGCCTTTGGCCTCTTCTACATCCTGCCGTCCATGTTCCGCTCCGACCTCGATCGTGGCTTCTCGGTCATCTCCTACGACCTGGACCCCGAGCTCGCGAGCGCAGACGACCTCGGCGCGCTGCGCGAGTCGGGCGTCGAGCTCAAGCTCGACTTCGTGCTCAATCACCTCTCCGCGCAGTCGCCGCAGTTCCAGGACGTCCTCCAACGGGGCGACGACTCGCCGTCCGAGGAGATGTTCATCGACTGGAACGAGTTCTGGGCCGGCTGCGGCGAGCCCGGCCCGGAGGGCTACATCGTCCCGCGCGAGGAGTACCTGTCCAAGCTCTTCATGCGCAAGCCGGAGCTGCCGGTGCTGAAGGTGGTCCTGCCCGACGGGTCCGACCGGTTCTACTGGAACACGTTCTACCAGCAGGTCGACGAGATCGCAGCCCCGGATGACCCCGACCGACGGACGCGACGTCGTTACCTGGGCCAGATGGACCTGGACGCGCGGTCGGAGAAGGTATGGGCGTTCTACGAGGAGACGCTCGACAGGCTCGCCTCGTACGGGGCGCGGGTCGTCAGGCTCGACGCCTTCGCCTACCTCCACAAGGAGGTGGGCAGGTCGAACTTCTTCAACGTGCCGGGGACGTGGGAGTACCTCGCGCGAATCCGGAAGACCGCGGACGCGCTCGGGGTCGAGCTCCTGCCTGAGATCCACGCAGAGCACCGCGCAGGGGTCCACCGCGAGCTCGCCGAGCGCGGCTACCGCATCTACGACTTCTTCTTCCCGGCGCTCGTGATCCACGCGATCGAGCGGGCCGACACGGCCGCGCTCACCGGGTGGATCCGCGAGGTGCGCGACAACGGATACCGCACCGTGAACATGCTCGGCTGCCACGACGGGATCCCGGTGCTCGACGTGCGCGGACTGCTCGACGAGGAGGAGATCCAGTCGCTGATCGGCCTCATCACCGACCGCGGCGGCCGGCTCAAGGACATCTACGGACCGGACGGGGAGAAGCTCGCGTACTATCAGATCAACGCGACCTTCTTCAGCGCGCTCGGCGAGGACGAAGAGCGCCTCCTGCTCGCGCGAGCGCTCCAGCTCTTCATGCCCGGCATCGCGCAGGTCTGGTACCTCGACCTCTTCGCGGGTACGAACGATCACGAGGCCGCGGACACGCACGGACACAAGGAGATCAACCGGACGAACCTGTCGGATGAGGAGATCGAGCGGCGGCTCTCGTGGCCGATCGTACGGCGTCAGCTCGAGCTGCTGCGTTTCCGCAACGCGCATCCTGCCTTCGGCGAGGGAGCCGAGCTCACGATCGACGACTCGCAGCCCGGCCGCCTCGCGCTCGCGTGGTCACGCGACGGACACGAGGCGCGGCTGGAGGCCGATCTGAGCACGCGGCGGTTCACGATCCGGGCCGGGAAGATCGGGGCGCTCGAGGAGGTGTGACGGCACCGCCTTCGCGGCGGCGGTCATCACCACAGAAGCGCAGCGACCACGAACGGGGCGAGCGCGAGAAGCGCGAACAGACCGCTGCGGCCGCCGCTCCGAGCGTTCCATCGGAAGAGCGCGAACGAGAGCCCGAGATTGACGACGACGCTCGCGGCGAGCACGACGACCGGCACGAGCCCGTCGGCCGGGGTCCCACCGCCCATCGCGAGCGCGTTGAACGCGCGCATCGCCTGCGTCGCAGGCAGGAGCGACGCTCCGCGGGCGATCGACTCGGGGAGCATGTCCGCCGGCACCATCAGCCCGCCCAGGATGACCGACGGGACGAAGACGAGCTGGGTGAGCAGCGTAGCGGCTCGCGACGAGGGCGCGACGATCCCGATGAGCGCGCTGAGCGTCGCGAGCGAGAGCGTGGCGAGCACGATGATGCCCGCGAACCATCCCCATCGGACCGGCAGGACCGCGTCGAAGAGAAGGCTGCCGCCGGCGGTGAGCATCGCGGACACGAGGGTCATGTGCACGAGCGCGCCGAGCACCGGAATCGTTATGAGCGCGAGCGCCGGCACGCCGTTGACCCGATAGCTGCGCAGGATCCCGGCGTTTCGCTGATCGACGAGCGTTCCGGGGATCGTCATCAACGTTCCCGACATCAGCGCGAAGAGGATCAGCCCCGGCACCATGATGTCGAGGAACGCCGGGTTGATGGTGGGCATGAACAGCCCGATCATCACGAAGAAACCGATCGGGAAGAGGTAGTTCATCAGCATCAGCGTCGTGTCGCGGATACCGGACTTGAAGTCGAATGCGAGATGGTGCGCGTACCCGCTCATACGTTACTCCTTGAACCTGCAGCCATGATCTCCATGAACCGCTCCTCGAGCGAGGGCCGCTCGACGCGCAGATCCACGAGCTCGTCGTCGCGCTCCTTGAGGAACGCGAGAATCGCGGTGACCGAGTCGGCCGGTGCGTCAGACCAGAACTCGGCGTAGCCGTCCTCGGACTCGGCGCGGGTGGCGCCGACGAAAGCCTCCTCGCCGGTAACCGAACCGCGGGCCGACGAGACGCGGATCTTCGTGCGGCTGTCGCCGGCCGCAGTGATCTGACTCGGCGTTCCTTCGATCACGAGCCGGCCCCTGAGGATGATGCCGATGCGATCGCACAGCTTCTCGGCCTCCGCCATGTCGTGCGTCGAGAGTACGATCGATATCCCGTTGCCGCGCAGCTCGCGCATGAGCTCGTGGAGCTCGGCCCGGGACTCCACATCCAGCCCGGCGGTCGGCTCGTCGAGGAAGAGCACCTGCGGCCCGTGCGAGACCGCGAGCGCGAGCGCGAGGCGCCTTCGTTGGCCTGTGGAAAGGTTGCCGTACTGGACGCCGCGCCGGTCGGCGAGCCCGAAACGGTCGAAGACTCCCGGCGGTACCGCTCGCCCGTGGTACCGGGCGAAGAACTCGAGCGCCTCACCCACGGTCATCGTCGCGGGCAGACCCGACTCCTGGAGCTGAACGCCGATCACGGCCGCGAGCCGCTTCGGCTGCGTCGCCGGATCGATTCCCATCACGCTGATCTCGCCGGCGTCCGGCGATCGCAATCCCTCTATGCACTCGAGCGTCGTCGTCTTGCCCGCGCCGTTGGGACCGAGAAGCCCGTAGATCGTGCCCGGGGCGACCTCGAAGGAGAGCCGATCGACGGCGACCGTCTCGCCGTAGCGCTTGGAGAGCTCGCTCACCCTGAGTGCAACGTCATCCTTCGTCATCCGTACCTCCATTGGCGGGCGGTTCGGCACCCGGCTCGGCGCCGGATCGGCCGGCCGCCCACAGATAGAACGCCTCCCCGGCGTTGCCGAGGAAGCCGAGAATCGTCTCGTCCGAGCACTCACCGAGCGCCCCCGAGCTCACGAGCACGGCGAGGCCGTGCGTGAAGATCCACGT
>CAZICD010000023.1:34139-48881 GCA_964537725.1 uncultured Spirochaetaceae bacterium
CCGAGCCGCTCGGCGATCGCCCGCGCGCTCACGCTCTGCCATCCGCTCTCGCGGATGAGCTCGAAGGCGGCGTCCACGACGCGCTCGCGCGTATAGGTGATGGGGTGGTTTCCGGATTCCGATTTCTGCCGCTTTGCCACAACGAGTGTTATATTAAACAACGGTTGTTATTCCGTCAAGCCCGCAGAAGGAAGAAACGGAGGCGTCGCGGGGCGGGTCGCGCTGCCCGACCCGAGGTCCCGGCCGAACCGGAGCGGGATCGAGCCCGGGCGCTACCGCCTCACGGGCCACGGCTGCACGCGAGAGCGCGCGGCCCACGCCTCGTACTCGGCGACCATGCGCGCGAGACGCCGCGATTCCCCGGCCGCGAGGTCGTCGAGCTCGGTACGGTCGTCTGTCATGTTGTAGAGCTCCCAGTCTCCCGGATGCTTCCGCACGAGCTTCCACTCGCCGTCGCGCATCGCGCAGTTCCCCTCGTGCTCCCAGTAGAGCGGCGCCGAGCGCGTGAACACGCCCATGCGTCCGTCGGCACGCTCTGCGGCGGGCAGGAACGATTCGCCGGTGGTCGGCTCGATCGGCCTTCCTCCGTACTCGGCGGGATACGCGGCGCCGGCTGCGTCCAGGCAGGTCGCCATGATGTCCTTGACGTGGTAGGGCGCGTGGCTGATGCCGGCCCCGAGCCTGTCGGGCCAGCTGACGATCAGCGGCGTCGCGATGCCGCCCTCGTGCACCCAGTGCTTGAAGAGCCGGAACGGCGCGTTGCTCGCGTTCGCCCACGGGAGGTCGTAGCTCATGAAGGTCTGATCGCCGCCCGGCCGCAGCCGCGGCGTGTTCCCGACGTGGACCGGACGCCCGTCGATCGTAGGTCGATCGTAGAAGCCCGGCCAGCTCTCCCGGTCGCCGTCCTCGCGCAGGAACTCGGCGCAGCCCCCGTTGTCCGAGAGGAACATGATCAGCGTGCTGTCGAGCTCGCCCCGCTCCTCGATCGCGCGCAGCACGCGCCCGATCGACCGGTCCATCTGCTCGACCTGCGCGGCGTAGGTGGCCATTCGCAGGTCTTCCCACTCGCGGTTCGGGTCGTCCTGCCACGGGTGGCTGTCAGGGTCGCGCGGGGAGATCTCCCACTTCTCGTCGAGCAGGCCGATGTGCTTCAGCTCTTCGTGCCGCGCCGTGCGAAGCGCGTCCCACCCGCCGCGGTAGCGACCCTCGTAGCGCGCGATGTCCTCCTCCCACGCGTGCAGCGGCCAGTGCGGCGCGGTGTGCGCGAGGTAGAGGAAGAACGGCCGATCGGCGGGGCACCGGTCTATCATCGCGACCGCCTCCTCGCCGATCGCATCGGTGAAGTGGTAGTCCGGCGAGTCGGGCTCGACGAGCTCGTCGTCGCGCATGAGCGTGGGCGGGCGGAAGTAGCTCCCGGCGCCGGTGAGCACGCCGTAGAAGCGGTCGAACCCACGCTGCCGCGGTGTCGGGTGGCCGGGGTCGCCTGCGACCGTCCACTGCTCCGGGTGCAGCGGGTGGTAGTCGCCGCCCACGTGCCACTTGCCGGAGAGCATCGTCTCGTAGCCGGTGGTCTTGAGGACCTCCGCGATCGTCACCACGTCGTCGCCGAGAAAGCCGCGATAGCCGGGAAGCCCGTAGTCGCCCACCATGTGCCCGATGCCGGCCACGTGCGGGTCTACGCCGGTCAGAAGCGACGCCCGGCTCGGGCAGCAGCGCGCCGAGTTGTAGAACTGCGTGAAACGCACGCCCCCGCCGGCGAGCCGGTCGAGGTTGGGCGTGGCTATCTCCGATCCGAAGCTGCGGATGTCGGAGAAGCCCATGTCGTCGGCGAGGATGACGACGATGTTGGGTTGTTTGGTGGTGCTCATGTGTAGCCCCCAGGTGCGCGCAGAGGTCGGACAATCTCCAGCCCGCGGATCGGCTACCCGATTCAGTCGAGCTCGAGTCCGGGACAGGACCAGATTACCACGGACGAATCCGGGACGCGAGCGATACGCATCCATTGACGACTCAGGGGAGGACGCCTACTGTCGTGGACAGAATGCCCATCACGATGAGAACAACCGTAGCGATCGCGACAGCGGCGCTGTTCGTCGTGGCAGCCGGGGGCTACATTCTGGCCGCCGGCACGCGGTCGCGCCGCCTCACGTGGCTCACCAAGCCGTTCGCGATGCCGTTTCTCGCGCTCGCCTACGCTACCGCGTCCGTCGAACCGGACGTGTGGATCCTCGTCGGGCTCCTCACAGGTGCTGTCGGTGACGTCGCGCTCATCGACGCGGATCGCCGGAATCGCTTCGCGCTGGGGCTCGCGGCGTTCCTGCTGGGGCACCTGGCGTACATCGCGGCGTTCCTCCGACCGTTGACGAGCGGCGCCCCGGTCGCGCCCACCCTCCTCGTCGCGGTCGTTCCGCTCGCAATGCTCGGCTTCGTCGTCTACCACATCCTGCGACCCGGACTGGAGACGATGAAGATACCGGTGGTGGCCTATACGACGGTCATCCTCGCGATGGCGCTCGCGGCCCTGCTTCGCGGCTCGTTCGCCACCGGTCCGGCGTTCTGGTTGCCGCTGGCCGGTGCGGTGTGCTTTCTCGTCTCGGACACGGCGCTCGCATACCGGATCTTTCGCGGTTGGTTTCGGTTCGCCGACCGTCTGGTAGCTGTCTCGTACGTGGCCGCCCAGGTCTTGATCGTCGCGGGCTTCCTGTTCGGTGTCTAGAAGCTCCCCGACCCGATGTCCAGATTCACGTCGAACCCGACTCGCTGTCCGGCCGGCGTGTACTCGTACCCCTCGTCTCCGTAGAGCCAGGAGGCGCCGGCTGACGCCGAAAGCCGGTCGGTGAAGCGGTAGGAGAGCGTGGAGGAGAGTCGACCGGAGCCGTCGGAGAGGTTCGCGTACCAGAGGCCCTGCAGCGAAAGGTCGGTTCCCAGAATACTCGTCACGCCGGCGGAGACCGCACCGTAGTGTCGTCCCGTACGGCTCAGGTCGGAGGGAGCGAGCGCGCCCGCCACTACCAGCGCCTGCACGCCGGTACGATTGTCCGCGAGCACCGACGGATCCTCGTACCCGCCACCGTTGTAGAGGTACTGCGCGGAGACGTTGATGCCGGTGTCGGTCTCGACGTCGGTTGAGCGGTAGCTCGCGCCGGCCGTCGCCGAGAAGATCGCTTCGTCACGCTCGTAGGTTTCCACGCCCGGCGGGTTCTCGAGCGGTGAGACCTCGCGAACGTAGGTCCGGTCGTTTCCGCCGAGCAGGACGGCTTCGCCGAAGAGCTTGATATCGGAGAGCGTGCCCTCCGCGGTGATCATGCCGGCGAAGTTCTCGGCGACGCGACCGGAGTCGTCGCGGTGACGCCAGTACCCGCCGGCGCCGAGCTCGAAGGTGCCGACGACGAGCTCCGCCTTCGGAGCGAACGCCGGATAGGTCTCGCCGCGGACCGGCGGCAGCGCGTAGAGGTAGAGGTTGGTCGTGCCCACCGGGAGCTGCGCCTTCACGTTGACCGGTCCCTCGCGGTCTGCCTCCGGCTCCTCGGGGTCGATGCGCTCCAGGTTGATGATGTCCGCCGGACTGAAGAAGTACCCCACACCCCAGGTGACGGTATGCTTGCCGGTACGCAGAAAGAGCGCGTCGGCGACGGTGAAATCGCTGAAGAGCTCGGTGATCCGCACGATGTCGCTGAACTCGCGCGCCGGCTCGGCGCCGCTCCCCGGCGAGACGGTGAAGGGGTAGCTCACGTCGGCCTCCGCGTAGACGCGAAAGTCCGAAGACGGCCTCGCGTCGAGGAAGAACTGCGTGCCCAGCGTGGTCTCGACCGAATAATCGGCCCAACCGGAGATGTCCCGGGGCGAATCGAGCTCGTCCCAGAAAAACGAGGGGGCGACGCTGAACCGGTACCTGCCGCCGATGCGGACCGGTTCGCCCGAGAGCATCTCCTGCGAGTAGTCGGTGTCGGAAACGGAGGTGCCGCCCTCGCTACCGTCGTCGCCGTCGTCGCTACCGTCGCCGTCGGTCTCTTCACCGGAATCGGATTGCGAGTCGTCCTCCTCGACGATCGGCCCGCCGAAAAGATCGTCCTCGTCGTCCTGGGCCCAGGCGGCGGTTCCCGCCGCCGCGACGAGCAGGCCAAGCGCGAACAGGAGCGTCTGGATGAATCGGATGCGTACCATGCTTCCTCCTATCGGTTGACGCGCTCGACGTACGCCTTCGTGAAGACGTAGTCGGGAAGCGGCTCGAGCGAGATGTCGTCGATCTCCACCGTGGTCCGACGCCCCTCGACGAGCTCGTCGACGAAGATCGCGCGCGAGATGACGAAGTTGCCTCGGATCTCGCGATACTGCGGGTAGTAGCTCGTACGCACGAGCCGGTCGGTCGCGCTGTAGTCTTCGGATTTCAGGACGAGGTTGTCGTCGTCGGACGTGATCCATACCCGAAGCCGCGGGTAGGTCACCTCGTCGTTGGTCGCCTCGAGGTCGAGAATCCACACGTCGTATCTGCCCAGCGTGCCCGACTCGTAGCTCGTGGTCGTGTAGTTCTCCGCGTAGCCCGACGCCTCGAAGTCGGAGTTGCGCGCATCGGTCCCCTGGAAGCTCTCCCGCGCGGAGGAGAGCGTGAACTGCCGGCTCTCCGGGTCGTAGATCCAGAGATTATCGTCTATTCGGAGGTACCCCTGTCCGCGCTGGACCGCCGGCTCCTGGATGAGGAGCAGGAACTTGTCCTCGCTGTCGCGTCTGAACTGGCGGACGACGGTCCGCTCCGTGCCTTCCTCCGGGTCCTCGGAGATGACGGTCACCGTCGCGGCGAAGTCGTTATCCTCGAAGTTGCGGAGCTCGTCCACCCGCCGAAGCAGCGCGTCGGTATCGAGCTCCTGCGCAGCTACCGCCCCGCCAACGAGGGCGAGAACAACGAGCAGCGCGAGTCCTCTCAATCCACGGTTCATAGTGCCTCCTACCTACGCGGTCGCCCGGAGCGCGTCCACGGGCCTCATCCTCGCTCCGCTGCGCGCCGGGAACCAGGCGGCCGCGGCGCTCACGGCGACGACGATGAGGACGTTGCGGATCGCGGCGCCCGCCGTGATGATGAACTGCAGCCGTCCGTTCACGGTGATGAACTGGATGGCCGGGTTGTCGAAGGAGATAAGCCCGAGCCCGAACGTGAGCGCCACGGCGAGCGCGAGCCCGCCGACTACACCGATGAGCGAGGTCATCGTCGCCTCCGACAGGAACAGGTTGCGAATCTGTCTGCGATGCATGCCCAGCGCCCTCATCGTGCCGATCTCGTTCCGCCGCTCGAGAACGACCATCCGGTACGTGTTCGTGATGCCGACCATCGTAACGAGGAGCAGAACCAGGAATACGACGAGCGCGACCTGATCGACGGTGTCGAGGATGGCGATGACCTGACCCAGGACGTCCTCCAGCGTCGTAACTCGATAGCGCACTCCCTCCCACGGCTCTTCTTCCTCGTCCTGCATCGCAAACCCGAAGCCACCGAGCTGGCCGGTCTCCGTCTCGCTGCGGGGAACGACCGTCAGCTCGTCGGAGAGCAGCTGCGTGAGCTCGCGCGCGGCGCGGTTCATGAGCCTCGCGTCCTCCAGATAGACGGTGAACGACTGGAAGTTGTTCTGTTCGAGACCGATCAACTCGTTCACCGTGGACAGATGCATGTAGGCACGAGAGATACCCATGCTCTGCCCCTCCTCCACGGTGGCAACGAGGCGGACCTCGCCTACGCTGCTCTGACCCGTGACGGTGCTGAGCCTGAGGATGAGAGTCTCCCCGGGAACCGCCTGGATGGTCTCCGCGGTGTCTATCGGCAGGATGATACCGAGCGGCTCGTTCAGAACGTCCTCGGGTGAGCCCTGAACGGGCACCATCGCCTCGAAAATGTCGCTCTCGCGGTCGAAGTCGACTCCGTCTATGAACTGCGTCGTGGTCTTCGCTCCGAAGATCACGTCCGCCTGGAAGCTGCTGCGCCGGCTGACCCTGGAGACATCGAAGCCGAGCTCCTCGACGGCGCGGTTGATGGCATCGGTGTGCTCGACGCGCGAGACGACGCGCCCGGAGTCGAGCATTTCCTCGCCCGTAACGTAGAGATGCCCCCCGAGCAGCGAAGCGAAGTTGATTCGGATCGAATCCTCTACGCCGGCGGTGGTGGCGTTGAGCAGCGTGATGATGAGGAAGCCGAAACCGATCGCCCCGGCGAGGAGCAGCGTCCGTCGCCGTTGTCTACTCGTGTTTCGGTACGCCAGTCGCAACGTCGTGAACACATGAACCTCACTTGCCCTGCATGGCGACAACGGGGCGTATCTGGAGCGCGATCCGCGTCGGGTACAGGCTCGCGACGAGCCCGGCGACGAGCACCCCGACGAGCGCGGTCAGCACCGCCGACGCCGAGACGACCGGCCGAAGGACCTCGCCACCGTAGATGAGCCTGAGAAACTGATTGGGGGCCTCGAGGCCGATCACCGAGAGCAGGCCGAGCACGCCCACGCCGAGGATGACACCGAGCACGCCGAATGCCCCGCTCAGGATCGCGGTCTCCGAGAGGATCATCCGTCGAACGAAGCGGCGGCGCGCCCCGATAGCGCGCATCGTACCGATCTCCGGGATGCGTTCGGTAACGGAGATGACGAGCGTGTTCATGATGATGATCACCGCTACCACCGCGACGAGGATGATCGCCGCGTTGAGCGCGATCTGGATACCGCGCACGAGATTGGCAGCGGGGCCGGCCGCCTGCTGCCAGTCGAGGACATCCGCCGCGATCTCCTCTTCGGCGAAGAAGGACGTGAGGTCCGCGGCGAGCCTGTCGAAGGCTCCGGGAGAGGAAGTGCGGACGACGAGGAAGTGCCACGCCGTCGCGTCGTCGGCCTCCGCCGGCCGTTCGGGTACGTCGCGGAAGATGTTCAGGAGGTCGTCCTCGCCGGACGCACCGCCTGAGCCGGGGGCGGTCGCCTCCTCCTCGTCGCGCGTGACCGCGTCGCCGAACAGACTGTTCTCCCCGCCGCCGAAGAGCTCCTCCTCGTCGAAGTCTCCGAGCAGGCGCTGTTCGGTCTCGGTCAGCTCGACCGCCTCGACCGGGCTGACGTTCATCGCGTTGAGCGCGCGTACCGTCTGCGCGTCGGCGAGCGACGTGTTGTCGAGCTGCGGATTGGACTCCAGGAAGCGGAAGACGCCCACGATCGGGACCGACCGGATGCGCGTCCCGGCGGTGCGCGTCGTCCCGGTGAGCTGGATCTCGTCGCCCAGCTCGAGTGTCCGGCCTGCGCTCTCCTCGAGCTCGTCCTTCGCGGCGGAGTTCAGAACCATGCCGATCTCGCCGGACTCGAGGAATCGGCCATCGACGATCTCAAGGTTGTCCGGAAAGGTCTCGCGGTACGCCTGCGGCTGAATACCGAACACGATCCCGAACCCGGCGACCTCTTCGTCGACCGAGATCAGGGCGTTGCCGTGGACCTGCGGCGAGAACGCCTCCACGAGCTCGTGGTCGCGCAGGTAGTCGCGGACCGCCCGGTACTCGCCGATCCTGGGCGGAAGGCCGGGCTGCTGCCCGCCGCCGGTCTCGCCCAGGAAAGTGACCGTTCCTTCCGAGCGACCGCTCACCACCAGATCGCCGGTGAAGGTACGGATGTACGCCTGCCGGATGCCGGCTTCCGCGGTATCCATGACCGAGTTCCCGACGACGAGCGCCGCCACCCCGAGCGTGATGAGCACGCCCACGATCGTCGTCTTGGACTTGTGCTGGCGGACGTTCCGCAACGCGATCTTGAAGACGACGGGTAGTCTCATTCCAGGACCCGCTCTACGTCGCGCCGGTAGTTCTCGGAGACCTCACCGTCGTGCAGCCGGATGATGTGGTCGGCGATGTCGACGATGCTCGGGTCGTGCGTTGAGAAGACGAACGTCGTACCCAGATCGTGGTTCATGCGCTTCATGAGCTCGATGATCTGTTCGCCGGTCGTCGAGTCGAGGTTCGCCGTGGGCTCGTCGGCGAGCACGACGCGCGGACGGGTGGCGAGCGCCCGCGCGATCGCGACACGCTGGCGCTGTCCGCCGGAGAGCTCGCTGGGCCGATGCCTGCGCCAGTCGCCCAGGCCGACTTCGTCGATGAGGTGGGTGACCCACTCGTCGGCCTCCTTGCTGCTCGAGCCCGAACGGCCAAGGAGCAGGGGGAACTGCACGTTCTCGAAGACGTCGAGCACGGGTACGAGATTGAACGACTGGAAGATGAAGCCGACGACGTCGTGGCGCAGGTCGGTAATCTGCTCGTCGTTGAGCGTGCTCGTGTCGGTATCCGTCACCCGGACGAGACCGGAGGTAGGAACGTCGATACATCCGATCATGTTGAGGATCGTCGACTTGCCGGAGCCGGAAGGGCCGGCGATGGAGACGAAGTCTCCGCTCTCCACGGTGAAGCTCACACCCTTGACGGCGTGCACCTCGGTCTCGCCGAGCGGGTAGATCTTGTGAACATCCGAAAGCTCGATGATGGACATGGCACCCCTCGAAACTCAAGGGTACAAAAAGCGACCGACGATAGCCAATGGGTGTGAGGCGTCGCGCTACACGTACTCCCGCAGCCACTCGGCGACGCGCGTGTACGCGACGATCCGGTTCTCGAGCTTCGTCACGCCGTGGCCCTCGTCGGCGAAGCGCATGAGCTCCACGGTCCTGCCCATCTGCTCGAGACGCTCGGCCATCTGGATCGACTCGGAGAGCGGTACACGCTCGTCGTTATCGCCCTGGATGATGAGAAGGGGCGCCGCCACGCGTTCGATCCGGTTGATGGGGCTGATCCGCTCGAGGAGCTCGCGGTCGTCGAGGCTCCCGTACTCGCTTTCGCGCAGGCTGCGCCGCCACGCGGCGGTGTTGGTGAGGAAGGTCACGAAGTTCGATATCCCCACGATGTCCACGCCGGCCTTCCAGAGCTCCGGGTACTCGGTCATCGCCGAGAGCACCGCGAACCCGCCGTAGCTGCCGCCCATGATCGCGAGCCGCGAGGCGTCGATCGGCCCGCCCGAACGGCCCAGGTGACGCGCGAGCTCGGCGATGTCACCGATCGAGTCGAGCCTTCGCTCACGGTTGTCCAGGTCGAGGTAGCGTCGTCCGTAGCCCGCGCTGCCCCGGATGTTCGGCACGACGACCGCGAAGCCGGCCGCCGCGAGGAACTGCACGACGTTGTTGAACGACGGGCGCGCCTGCGCCTCCGGTCCGCCGTGGATCATGAGCACCGCGGGATTCCCGGCCGGCGGCGCGGAGGCGCGGTCACGGCCGGCGGGCGGCAAATAGGTGAAGTACGGGATCGACTCGCCGTCGAAGCTGTCGAAGCGGGCGAGCGTCGCCCCGGCGAGCTCGCTCGGATCGACGCCCGGGATCCCGGCGCGTGTCAGGCGCGTCCAGCGGGCGCCGGCGCCCCGCTCGAGCGGCGCGACCCACACGTTCGCCACCTCCGCGGGCCCACCTACCGCGACCGCCAGCCGGTCCGAGCCGGGCGAGAGCGCGAGGCCGACGCGCGAGGTCCGCGCGTCGCCGGACACGACGACGCCGTGGAGCGGGAGCTCGATCTCGTCGAGCCGCGCGTCCGGCCGGCAGGCGCCAAGCCGGTAGACGCGCGAGTAGCCCTCCTCGTTGAACTCGAGTACCGCCCCGTCGTCGTCGGCACGGTAGGCCGCGGAGGCGAACTCGCCCCCGCCCATCGTCTCGACCGCGCCGATCGTTTCCACGCGGCCGTCGAGGCCGAGCAGCACCGGCCGCAGCCGGTCGGAGTCGAGGTCGGTCGCCACGAGCAGGCGGCCGTCCCGCGTCTCGCGCAGAAACTCCCAGCGGACCTCCTTCCCGCCGTCGAGCGGCGCGGTGAGGCTGCGCGGCGGCTCCGCACCGCTACCGGCCGCGCTTCCCCGTGCGCGGGGGCGGCCCTCGGCGGCCCCGGGCGACGCCGACCCGTCGAGCACGAGCAGCTCCTGATGCATGTTTCCGTACGCGAGCTCGACGAGCACCGAGCCGTCGCCGAGCCGTTCGGCCTTGTGAATGAGGCCGCGCTCCGGGGTGAACAGCGACTCGGGCTCCCACGCGTCGACAGGCAGGCGCTGGGCGTAGAGCGTGAACCGGGAACGGTCCACGTCGTTGCCCACGAAGAGCATCTCCTCGTCGGCGAGGCCCACGACGCGGTACTTCGCCCCGTCGTCGGAGGTGAGCGTGCGGCTGCTCCAGCGCCCTCCCTCTTCGGCGGCGAGGACGAGCTGGAAGTTCTCGTTGCCGCCTTCGTCGCTCGTAGAGAGGAGCTCGCCGGTGGCGAGGAAGCGCGGGTCGGTAGAGCGGTCGGCGCCGTCGCTCACGCGGGTTGCTGCGGGCGCGTCTGCGGCGGCGGTGGTCTGCGAGCCCCTGGCCGCACCCGCCTTCGCGGCGTCCCCACCGCCGCCCGGGCCCAGCCCCGCGACGTAGACCTGGTAGGAGCCGCTCTCGTTCCAGACGAAGGCGAGCGCGCCGCCGTCGGCTCGCCAGGAGGGGCCCATCGCGCTCGTCGCCGCGAGGTAGCGGCGCAGCTCGTCTTCGCCCGGTGCGTCGTGTCGTGGGTGTGCTTCGCTCATGGCGACAGTCTGCCACGTTTCGCGCGCCCCCGCCATCGGCCGGGCGGGACGCCTTCACGCTCGGCGAAGGCCGCGGTGAGGTGCTGCGCGGAGGCAAAGCCCAGCTCCAGCGCGATCGTAGCGACCGACCAGCCGGTCTCACGCAGCAGACGCTTCGCCTCCCGCAGGCGCGCGGCGAGCTGCAGCTCCTTGGGACTCGCGCCGTACTCGCCGACGAGGTAACGCGTGAGCTGACGGTAGGAAACGGGGAACGCGCGCAGGATCGACTGGACGCCGTCCGAGGCGTAGATCGAGTTCTCGATCGCCTCGCGCGCTCGCCGCGCCCAGTACGCAGCGCGCGCGACGTGCGGTTCGCCCGGCGGCAGCGCCGCCGTCTCCCGCAGCGCGAGCTCGACGAGCAGGGCCCCAAGGTGCGAGACCGCCTCCGCGGACCCCGGCGCGGGCAGCGCGAGCTCGTCGCGCAACCACTCGCCGAGCAATCTGAGCCGCGAGGACGGTTCGATCACCGCCGACCGGCCGCCGTACGCCTCGCGCGCGGCGGGACGGACCTCGACCGCAACCCCGGAGTAGCCCTCCGACTCGGTGTGCAGCGCGAAGTCGGTCCCGGGCCTGAGCACCGCCATCCGCCCCGGCACGACGGTGGCGCTGGTGCGCGCGTCGCGGTAGTGGAGCGCGCCGTCGAGCACGACGATCAGGTAGAACTGCTCGTACGCGGTGACGGCGTTCCGGTAGCCCGGGGGCTGCGACTTGAGCACGGCGTCCACGCCGGTGCCCATCCGCGCGTCGCCGGCGATAGGGCGACGACCTGGCTGCGGGGCGCGGGAGCTCATCGGTCCATTCTACCATCGGCCCGCCTCTTGTCCAGTTTTTGCTCCTCTCGTGACGAATTTCTGTAACCGGCCGGACGATGGGCGACGTATGATGGTGCCACCATGGCCGACTACCCCTTCCATCACACCGATATCCAGTGGATCCGACCGAAGATCGACCGCGAGATCCTCAAGCGCTGCACGAAGCGCAGCAACTTCCAGGGCTTCGTGCACTCGCTGGGAGTCCTCGCGATCCTCGCCGCCTCCGGATACCTCTGCTACTACCTGTTCACCACCGAGCAGTGGGGGTGGCTCGCGCCCGCGCTCTACGTGCACGGCGCGCTCTTCGCGTTCAAGCCGCAGATCCACGAGCTCTCGCACAACACGGTGTTCAGGACGAAGTGGCTCAATCGGCTCTTCGCGCGGGTCTTCGGGCTCGTGCACTGGCGCAGCAACCACGTGCGCTACTGGATGAGCCATCGCTTCCACCACCGCTACACGCTGCACAGGGAGAGCGAGGCCGAGCGCGTCGTGCCTCGGCCGCAGACCTCGCAGGAGCTTCTGCTGAGCGCGCTCCAGGTGGTCGACATCAGCGGGTTCATCACCGCGCTCTACGACACCGTCTACACGCTCGTCGTGCCCTACCGGCGGAACCCGAGGCGGAGCGTCTGGGAGCGCTACGTCTGGGACCAGGCGAGCGACGCCGAGCGGCGGAACGCGTACGCGACGCACGCCTACCAGTTCGCCGCCCACCTCGCCTTCTCCGTATGGGCGATCGCGAGCGGCAACTGGTTCCTCGTCGTGATCGTGACGCTGCCGCACTGGTACGGGGGCCGATGGTACCACCGGCTCGTCCACGACACGATGCACGTGGGACGTACGCCCGAGTCGAACGACTTCCGCGAGAGCTGCCGATCGGTCCGCGTGGACCCCTTCACCTCGTTCATGTACTGGCACATGGAGTGGCACACCGAGCATCACACCTTTGCCGCGGTTCCCTGCTACAATCTGCGGAAGTTCCACAAGCTCACCGCCGAGCACTGGGAGGAACCCCAGACGCTGTGGCAGGCGTGGCGCGAGATGACCGAATCGAGCCGGGAGCTCCTGGCGATCCCGGCGACGGAGGCGGCGCATGAGTAGCCCATCGAAGTACCCCATCGCCTTTGATGCCGATGCGTACCGCGCCGGTGAAGGCACGGAGTTCATCGCGGCGAGCGCGTCGCTCGACGGCGACTGGGCGTGCGAGCACCTGGGCGTGCCGTTCGATCGGTACTACCGCAGCCTGGAGGTCCAGCAGGAGACCAACGGCCGGGCGCGCGAGCTCGTCGAGGCCGAGCTGGGGCTGCAGATCGTCCCGCGCAAGACCTACGACCACGGCGTGATCCTCAACGCCTCGCTCTTCGGCGGCGGCGTGCGCTACCACGCGAACGCCACCCCGGTGCTCGAGCCCGTCGTGACCGACCCCGCCGACGTCGCGCCGCTCGCGAAGCGAATCGACGCGGTGTCAGACGAAGGGCTCATGCACGAGGGCCACCTCCACCCCGAGCACTGGGAGGCGGCGAAGCGGCTCGAGGAGACCGAGGGGCTGCCGCAGAAGGCTCCTGCGAGCGGCGGCACGAAGGGCCTCGCGACCGTGTGCGGGCAGCTCTGCGGCGTGACCAACTTCCTGCTCTGGCTGCACACGAACCCGGAGGAGATGGCAGAGCTCACCGCGCTCGTCGGCCGGACGTTCCGCCGCTACGTGGGCGCCTCGCGCGCGTTCGACGGCGCCGAAGACGCCAATCGTCTAAGCTTCGCATCCGACCTCACCGGCCTCATGTCGCCCGACGACTACCGGCGCTTCTGCGCGCCGCACGAGAAGATGCTCTACGAGACCTTCGCGCCACGAGGCGAGCGTTACTACCACGCCGACTCGAACCTCCGCAAGCACGTGGGCGTGCTCGCGGAGATCGGCGTGACGACGGTGAACATCGGGCCCATGGTATCGGTCACCGACATCCTCACCGCGTCGCCGGGAATGAAGATCGACGGGCAGGTTCCGCCCACGCAGGTGCTGTGGCTCGGGTCGCCCGACCTCGTCGTCGACTCGGTGCGCCGCGACATCGCCGAGCTCGAAGCGGCCGGCGGCTCGCTCGAGCAGCTTCGCGTCTGCACCGCCGGGTCGATCAACCCGGGCACGCCGCTTGCGAACATCCGCGCGATGTTCTGGGCGGCGATGACCTACGGCCGCTACGACCGGCAGATCGATCCCGAGCTCGCGAAGATCCCGATCGAGTTCGACCGCGCGGCGGTGGTTGATCAGGTGTCGTAGGGGAGCGTCGCCCGCGCGCCCCGCGCGTCACACCACGGCGCGCCGGCAGGTATCCGCGCTACATGAGATTCGTGACCGTCATCGCGACGGTCATCAAGCCGAGGATGAGCGAGATCACGGTCATCCAGCGGTTCGTGTGGGCGTGCGCGTCGTCGAAGCGCGCGTTCCACATGGTCTTCTGCTCGTCGAAGCGCGCGTTCCACATGGTCTTCTGCTCATCGAAGCGGGCGTTCCATTCGGCGCGCTGTTCGTTGAGCATCGCGCGCCATTCGGCTCGGTGCTCGCTGAGCTGTGCACGCCATTCGTCACTCTGCCGGTCGAGCCGCTCGGTCCACTCGGCTCGGTGCTCGTCAAGCTTGGCGCGCCACTCGCTGCTCTGCTCGTCGAGCCGCGCGGTCCATTCGTTACGGTGCTCGTCCAGCCTCGTGCGCCACTCGTTGCCCTGCTCGTCGAGCCGCTTGTCGACCTGCTCCAATCGTCGATCGATCTGATCGAGCCGCGTGTCGATCTGATCGCACCGACGGTTCGTGAGCTCCCGCTGGCTCCGGAGTTCCTCCTCAACGCGGACGATCCGGGCGTTGAGGTCCAGAACGGGCTCAGGCAGCCATTCGATGAGATGCGCACGCACGTACGTGCCGACTTGTTCCAGGTCACGTTCGGTCAGCGACATGTGTTCTCTATCCATGATACTGCATACGACGGCCGGAATGGTAGTGCTGCTTCGTTACGTGCAGGCCCCTGACGCGGGGGCATCGGGCGCTCTGAGCGGCACGAGTACATCGTCGCGATAGAGCGTGAGCCGGGTACCCGGAAGGGCCTCGTCCCAGGCGAGAAGCACCACTCCGTCAGCCTCCGCCCCCGCGAGCGCGTAGGCGTCGATCGACTGCAGCGGGCGCAGCGGATCTAGCGAGTCCTCCATGGCGGCGATCGAGTCGGACTCCCCATCGCGGTCGGAATGGAATACGGCGGTCGGCTCGAAGCCGGATCCGGCGAGGACTATCACGGCCGCGGCGACGACTCCGATCGACAACAGACATCT
>CAZICD010000024.1:0-10340 GCA_964537725.1 uncultured Spirochaetaceae bacterium
TTTTTTTGGTGCGCCCGGCAGGGCGCACCCACTTGGAGGTGCCCGGCGACGAGCCGGAAGTCCTCTACGGACCCGACAGGGGGAACCGTTAGCCGAACGCCAAGGGTGTCCGCCGTGAGACGGAATCTGAAGGAAGGCGAAGGCAAAGCGCTGGTCCGACGAACAGCAAGCGCATAGAAGGCAGTCATGTTGGGTGAGGAGGCCAATATCTTCGAAGCCCGGTACCTGTACGGAAGGCATGGCTGTAGATGCGACGGACATAAGCGTGAAGGTGGGTGTGCATTACCCGGGGAGGTCTTGTCGCCGGCGCTGAGAGCGCTACCGAAGCCGAGAGGCTAAGGGATAAGCGGCAAGAAGTCAGCAGAGGGCATAGTAGGCGGACTCGACCCCGCTGAAGGCCCGAACGTGAACGACGGTAAGGGAGCCTGAGTTTCGATGGCGAAGGAGAGACAGCGCAGTATGGCTGAGAAGCTCGAACCCGCCGCAGGGGATAGCGGACGGAATCCGCAACGACCTGCAGGAGGTGTCTCAAACGCCACGGCAGCAACGGAAGAAGCCCGACCGGATACATCGCAGCTCATGGAGGCAGTGGTCGAGAAGGAGAACATGAGGAGGGCCTACCATCGGGTGGTATCGAACAAGGGCAGCGCGGGCATCGACGAGATGAGCGTGGACGAGCTCGGGGCACACCTGAAGGAACACTGGGCCGAGATCAGGAAGCAACTGCTTGAGGGGACCTACAAGCCGCAAGCGGTACGGGGGGTTGAGATCCCGAAACCCGGAAAGAAAGGGACACGTCGACTGGGGATTCCCACGGTCGTGGATCGACTGATCCAGCAGGCAGTGCTGCAAGTGCTGAGCCCGGTATTCGAGCCCGGATTCTCGGAGTCGAGCTACGGCTTTCGACCGGGCCGAAGCGCACATCAGGCGGTGCTGCAGGCGCAGGAGTACGCACGGCAGGGATACCAGTGGGTGGTGGACCTGGATCTGGAGAAGTTCTTCGACCGGGTGAACCACGACATGCTCATGGCACGGGTTGCGCGAAAAGTCACCGACAAACGGGTACTACGCACGATTCGCCGTTTCTTGCAGGCGGGAGTCATGGAGCAGGGACTGGTGAGTCCGAGGCGGGAGGGTACGCCACAGGGCGGGCCGCTGTCGCCGCTGTTGTCGAACATCATGCTCGACGATCTGGACAAGGAGCTTGAGCGGCGAGGCCACCGGTTCTGCCGGTACGCCGACGACGCGAACATCTACGTCAGGTCTGAACGAGCTGGGCATCGGGTGAAGGAGAGCGTGACGGCATTCATCACGCAGAAGCTCAAGCTGAAGGTGAATGAGGAGAAGAGCGCGGTCGACCGGATGTGGAACCGCTCGTTCCTCGGCTACACGGTACTGCCGGGAAAGTTATCACGCTTGCGGGTCGCACCGGAGTCGGTGAAGCGGCTCGCGGGCAAGCTCCGACAGATATTCCGAATGGCACGGGGATGGAGTCTGGCCAGACTCATCGAGCGGTTGACCCCGATACTTCGTGGCTGGGGTAATTACTACCGGCTCACTGAAGTGCAGGCCGCGTTCAAGAAGCTCGACCAGTGGATACGCCGCCGACTGCGCTGCATCCTGTGGCGACAGGCGAAGCGATCTCTTGCTCGCGCCCGAATGCTCATGAAACAGGGACTGCCCGAGGAGCAGGCGTGGCGCTCAGCGACCAACGGTCGTGGACCGTGGTGGAACGCCGGGGCCGCACACATGCATCTTGCGTACCCCAAACGCTTCTTTGATCACCTTGGGCTCTTTTCACTGCTGGACATGCTGCGACTGCATTCGAGTCGTTCACGAACCGCCGTATACGGAACCGTACGTACGGTGGTGTGAGAGGACGGCGGGGGTGACCCCGCCTCCTACTCGATCGCCGACGGTTAGCGCGTCGCGCCGGCCGGCCGGCGCGACCGGCTACTCCCGCCGGCGCGCGCGCGCCTGGTCGAACGCGAAGAGCGCGGCGAGAACGAGCAGGAAGAGCTGGGGAAGATAGTCGCCCCAGCGCATGTAGATCGGTTCGGCATCGGGTTCGTAGACCGGCACCCTGACCGAGAGGTGCGCCGTCTCGAACATGGGCAGCGAGTCGGTGACGCGGCCCCACGGGTCGACGACCGAGGTGTAGCCGGAGTTGGTCGACCGCACGAGTCCGCGGCGCGTCTCGATGGCCCGGTAGCGGGCCGCGACGAAGTGCTGCAACTGCGCCGAGTCCGTCCGCGACCACGCGTTGTTCGTCAGATTCAGTATGACGTCGGCTCCGGCGAGCACGAAGCGCCGGTTCACGTAGGCGAAGCCGTCCTCGAAGCAGATGGGCGTCGCGATGGCAACCTCCCGGCCCTCGTTGCCGGTTACGCGGAAGAGTCGGGAGCCGGGGCCGGGCGCCCAGATCCCCGGAATCCCGATTACCGAGCTGAAGAAGTCCCTCACGAGCGGCGTGTCCCAGAAGGGGATGACCTCCGCGAAGGGTACGAGGTGTTGCTTGCCGTACCATTGTCGCACCGTGGTGTCTCCGTCGATGAGCAGCACGGCGTTGTAGACGGCGAACTCGTCGTCGGGATCGCGAAGCGGGCTGCCGGTCAGAAGCGGCGCCGGCAGGTCGGAGACGAAGTCGAGGAAGGGGCGCTCGGGCGGGTTCGCCGCGTACCAGTCGCGGCCGTCCTCGTAGAAGTAGCGCAGGCTCGTCTCGCTCCAGACCACGAGTTCCGGGTCGTGCTCGAGATCGGCGAGACCGCGCTCGGTCTCTTCCTGCGCCGTGCGAAGCGGCCGCGCGATGTTGCGCGTGTTCCAGGCATCGGCGTTCTGCTGGACGAGCACCAGGTCGAGCGTATCGCGAACCGGGACCTCGCTCTGCAGTCGCATCGCCCCGTACCCGGCAACGATCGCGACGAGAACCGCAGCCATGCCTACGTTCCGCAGCGCCGCGGGCGGGAACCAGGCGCGATGCGTCGAGAGGCCGGCAGCACTGCCCGCCACGAGCTCTGCGAGCGTCGCCGTGATGTAGACGGCGAGGAAGGAGAGCGCCCACACACCCGCGACGTCGACGATCTGGTTGACGACGATGAGGTCGCTGAAGGGGTAGGCTGCGAGCCCCCACGGGTAGGCGAGGAATCCGATGCTCTTCGCGTACTCGTAGAGCGCCCACGTCATCGCGAACAGGACCGGCCGGTACGCGGCTGGAGCGCGGGTGGTCTTCCACAGGAAGCCGGCGAGCACGTAGTTGTACGCGATGTAGCCGATCGTCGTTCCGCCTATCGTCCAGACCGAGTAGTCGCCGAAGAACATCAGCCAGTAGTTGGCGATGACCGTAGACACCGCTCCGAACAACGCGCCCAGGCGCGCCGCCGACTTTACGCGCTCGGTTGCGCGCAGCGCGAGGTAGTACGGTGCGAGCGCGACCACTCCGAGCAGCGGAGCGCCGAGCGGGAACAGCTCGTTCGGCAGGGCGAGCGGGAAGAGGAGCCCGGAGGCGAGCGTAAGCAACACGGTTCGTGACAACACAGCCACATAGTACCGCAAACGATCGCGATCGGCGATGACTGGAGGTAATTGAGATCGAGCCCGATTGCGTACACGCCAAATGCGGCTATAATGGTGCCACGGCGAGGAACCAATGAGCGACGTCAGATCGCTGCATCAAGCGGAATACGGCGAACAACCCACGGTGGTCACCTCCGCACCCGGAGTCGTGAACCTGATGGGCTCGCATACAGAGGCGACCGACGGCTACCTCCTCGTCTTCGGCATGGACAAGCGCGCGCACGTGGCGGCCTCGCCTCGCACCGACGGATCCATGCGCTTCTACGCCGCCGACCTCGGCGAGCGCAAGCGGACGAGCAGCTCCGCGCTGAAGTACCGGCGCGAAGACCGGTTCGCCGGGATCGTGAAGGGTATTCTGAGCCGCCTCCAGACCCTCGGAGCGCGGGTGGGGGGCGTCAACGTCACGATCACCAGCGAGGTGCCGTCCGGAATCGGACTGGGGGCTTCGCAGGCGATCGGCGTCGCGCTCGCGAGCGCGTTGGGCGTGGCATTCGGTTTTTCGCTCGATCCGGTGGAGGCCGCGCAGGTCGCCTACTACGTGGAGCACAGCTTCGAGGGCATGCCGGTCGGCTTCGCGACCTTCCTCGCCTCGTCGATCGCCCGCCGTGCGCACGTACTCTTCCTCGACACGCACCGTCTCGACTGGTCGCACGTCCCGGTCGACCTCGACGGCGCGGCGATCCTCGGGATCGATACGCACGCGCCGTCGGCGCTCACGATCGACGAGGAGGCGCTGCGCCAGGCCGATTGCGTCCACTGTCTCGAATTGCTCACCGGTCGCTCGAACGGCTGCAGCTTCCAGGAGTTTTCGCTGCAGGAAATCTCCACGAGCATCGGTACGGTCCCCGAGGGTGCGAGGCACTACTGCCTGCACATCGTCGGCGAGAACGAGCGCGTGATGAGCTGCCTCTCGGCGCTGAAGCGCAGCGACGTCGCCCGCGTGGGGAAGTTGCTCACCGAAAGCCACGAGAGCCTGCGCGACCTGTACGAGGGCACCTCGCCGGAGGTAGATTGGCTCGTGAAGCACGCGCACTCGGTCGAGGGCGTCTACGGCGCGCGGCTCGCCGGCGGGTCGACGGGGACGTGCGCGCTGCTGATCGGCGAGGCGGACACCGACGACCGCATCGCGGACGTGCTCCGCGAGTACGAGCGGATCTTCGGCTTTCATCCGCTGGTCGTGCGATGCCGACCGGACGAGGGCCTGAGGATCGATTATCGGGAGGGGACGTGAGGATACTCCTTACGAACGACGACGGGATCGACAGCGCCGGCCTGGACGCGTTGCGGCGCGCGTTGTCCGGGCACGAGGTCTGGATCATCGCGCCCGATGGAGAGCGCAGCGCGCAGTCGCACTCGATCACGGTGCACGATCCCATACGATGCCGCCAGCTCGGCGACAACCTGTTCGCCACGAGCGGGACCCCGGCCGACTGCGTGATCGTCGGGCTTCTGGGCGTGATGGACGCGAAGCCGGACGTCGTGGTATCGGGCATCAACATCGGCCCGAATCTGGGAACGGATATCATCTACTCGGGGACCGTCGCTGCGGCGCGTCAGGCAGCCTTCATGGGTACCCCCGGAATCGCGGTGAGCATCAACTCGTACTCGCCGCCGTTCCATCTGGATCCGCTGGCGGACTTCGTCTCGCGCAACCTCGACCGGCTCGTTGAGCTGTGGAACCCGCGTCACCTCGTGAACATCAACGGCCCGAACATCGACTCGGACGATCTACCGGTGGAGATCACCTATCCGAGCTGGCGTATCTACCACGATCAGCTCGAGGAGTTCACCTCGCCCCGCGGCGAGCGATACTACTTCCTCAACGGTCATCCGGTGGAGAACCCCCGCGAGCCGGGAAGCGACTGGACCGCGGTCGCGGAGGGCGCGATCTCGATCAGCCCCATCTACCTCAACCCGATCGACCACCACGAGGACGAGGCGTACGGGCGTGCGGATTTCCTCGCGAAGGGTGTATAATCTCCGATGATGAACGAGGGCATCCGGCTTCTCAAGCGGGGCCAGTACGAGCGTGCTCTCCAGCACCTGCTCGACGCGCACGTCGAGTCGCCCGAATACCCCGAACTCTCGTACTACCTGGGACTGTGCTACACGCATCTGGGGCGCCACGACGAGGCGCTTCTGTATCTGGAGCAGGTCGTCACCTCCGAGCTCAGTTTCACGCACGTCTACCAGAGCCGCATGATCCTCGGATACATCTACTCGGTCACGGGACGGTTCCGGCTCGCCGAGTTCGAGTTCCGCAAGCTCCTCGACGACGGGTTCGACTCCGCGCGCACGCACGCGGCGCTCGGCTACGTGCTCTACGAGGAGGACGACCTCGACGCGGCGATCGCCGAGCTCGAGCGCGCCCTCGAGCTCGACCCGGACAACAGCAACGCGCTCAACTCGCTCGGCTTCATCCTCGCAGACACCGACCGCGACCCGAGGCGCGCGGCCGACTATTGCCGACGCGCCGTTCGGCGACAACCGAAGAATCCGGTCTACCTCGACTCGCTCGGCTGGGCGTACTACAAGCTCGGACGAACCGACGAGGCGCGCGACGTCCTGCGCTCCGCGCTCGAGGGTGCTCCCGGCAACCGCGAGATCGCCGCGCACCTGCGCGAGATCATGCACGGTCCCTCGGAGGCACGCCGATGACCGGCCCCCGCACCGACGGGCGCTCGGCGCCCCTGCTCGCCCTCGCGGCCGCGCTCCTGCTCACGCCGGCGCTCGCGGCGCAGAATGTCGACCTCGATCAGATCACCGCGAACGACGAGTTTCGCTGGGGGGTGACCTCCCTGCACGACGGGCGAATCAACGAGGCGATCGCGAGCTTCAACCGCAGCCTGAGCTTCGACGACGAGCGGCCGCTGACGCGCTACTGGCTCGGACGCGCCTACTACTACGGGGGCTTCGAGGAGGCGGCGCTCGACCAGTGGCGCTGGGTCGCCGAGCGCGACGGGCGCACCTCGGTGCTCGAGCGGTGGATCGAGCGGGTCGAGCTCAGCCGGGGGCTGACGACCGAGCGTCTGGGCAGAGAGATCAGCCCGGGGCGCTACGTGACCATGGTGGATCTCGCCGGCAGGCAGGGCGATCTGACGATCTTCCGCCGTCCCACGATGATTCGACCGCGTTCGGACGGCTACTTCTACGTCGCCTCCTTCGGCACGCACACCGTCGTCCTCCTCGATCCCAACGGCGTGCGGCGGCGCGTGATCGACGGTGGGATCGAGGGGTTCGACCGGCCGTTCGACGTCCTGCCGCTCGACGACGGGAGCCTGCTCGTGAGCGAGTTCGGGGCCGATCGAATCGCGCGCGTCTCCGCGGACGGGTTCAAGGTGGGCACCTTCGGCGGCTCGGGTAATGGCGAAGGTCGCCTGCTCGGCCCCCAGTTTCTCGCCGGTGACGGGAAGGGGCATTTCTACGTCTCCGATTACGGCAACGCGCGAGTGGCGAAGTTTACCACCGACGGCGAGTATCTCTTGTCGTTCGGCGGCGTCGAGTCTCCGGCCGGGATCGTCGCGATGGCCGGGCGGGTGTACGTCGCCGACAGCGTCGCCGGGGCGATCGCGGTGTTCGACGAGAGCGGGAACCGTCTCGGCGAGATCCGGACCGCTGGAATGGAGAGCCCCGAAGGGCTGTCGGTCTACCGTCCCGGAGAGATCCTCGTGAGCGACGGCCACCGGCTCTACGTGATCGAGGTCGATCGCGAGGTCGTCTCCGTGCTCGCGGAGCTCAACGAGGAGCGACGGCTGCTCGGCTCGGTGATCGACGCGAACCGGAATCTCCTCGCGGCCGACTTCGCCACCGGTTCGGTACTCGTGATGGCCGCGAGCGAAGAGCTGTACACGGGGCTGAACGTCGAGGTCGACTACGTGAACGCGGTCGACCACCCGAGGGTATTCGCCGCGGTGACGGTCACCGACCGCAACGGCCGTCCGCTGCTCGGGCTCGACGAGACCAATTTTCGCATTACCGAAGACCGCTTCCCGACAGGCGAGGCCGACCTCGTCTACGCCGGGTACCGCACCGGAGAAGCGGCCGTATCCCTCGTCGTGGACGGAGCCGTCTCCGCGGCTCGGGCGGACGAAGCGGTTCGCTCGGCGACGCTCTCCGTCTACGACGCGCTCGGCGCCGGTGACCAGCTCTGGGTCGTCGGCGCGGCCGACCAGCCGGTGATCGAGGCGGAGCCGGGCGCCGGACGGCTGGAGACGGCGGACGCAGCCGCGGGTGCGCCGGGGGCCGCGGGGGGCGTCGGGCGTCTTGACCTGGGCATTCGCCTGGGCACGTCGCAACTGCTCGGCGAGACCGGGCGGCGCGCGCTCGTCGTGATCTCCGACGGTCGGGAGCGACCTCGGGCGTTCGAATCGTACTCGCTCACCGAAACAGCCGAGCACCTCGCCAACAATCACGTGACCCTATGGGTCGTCTACACGTCGCGCAACGCGCGCAACGACGAGCTCGACTATCTCGCCGAGGCAACCGGTGGCGCGGCGCTCTACGCGTTCCGGCCGGAGGGCGTGGGCACGATCGTCTCCTCGCTGCGGGCGCAGCCGAGCGGCAGCTACGTGCTCGAGTACTCGAGCGTGCACGACAGCGACTTCGGCAGGCGCTACATCCCGCTGGAGGTCGAGGCGTACCTGCTCGAACGGAGCGGACGGGACGAGGCGGGTTACTTCGGACCGCTGGAGTTCTGATGCCGCTGCTGCACATGCGCAAACGACCCGTCCTCGCGTGGGAGGCGGTCTGCCGTCGCTGTGGACTCTGCTGCTATCAGCGCAGCCTGACCGCGAACGGCGTGCGCATTGACCTGTCGCGACCCTGCCCCTATCTTGACACGAGTACCGGGCGGTGCAGGGTATACCACCGGCGCTTTGCTGCGGGAGCTCTCTGCAGCAAGGTGAACATCCTGCACGCGCTCTTCGGGCGGCGCATGCCGCTGACGTGCGGCTACGTCCAACGGTATCGGCGGTGGATGCATGAGTGAGCATATTGGTCCCGGCTTCGATTCAGACGTTCAGGATCGGCCGGAAGAAGAAGTACGAGAACCGGAGCAGTTCCGCGTTGTCCTGCACAACGACGACTACACGACGATGGAGTTCGTCGTGGAGGTCCTCGTCACCGTCTTCCACAAGGACATCCTGTCGGCGACGAAGATCATGCTCGACGTGCACCGCAAGGGACGCGGTCACGTCGGCACGTACACCTACGATATCGCCACGACGAAGGCGGAACAGGTGCACCGACTCGCGCGCGAGCGCGAGTACCCGCTCAGATGCACGGTAGAGCCCGCGTAGGCGAAACGCCTCCCGCGCACGAATTCATCCCGGAAGATTGCCGTTGCCCGGCCACCTTGGTGATTATAGACGAGGAGGGTCCATGAATCTCAGTCAGGAAGTCAACGAGATCCTGAGCTCAGCGTACCAGGAAGCGCGACAGCGCAAGCACGAGTACCTCACACCCGAGCACGTGCTCTACGCGTCGCTTCACTTTGAATATCCCCGAGACGTTCTCGCGGAGTGCGGTGCCGATCCGGACGAGATCCGTACCGAGCTCGACCAGCACCTCAACGACAACGTGCCTCGCGCCTCGCGCGGAGATCCGCAGCAGTCGCTCGGCTTTCAGAATGTCGTCGAGCGAGCCGTCTTCCATACCGAAAGCGCGTCCAAGGACGAGGTGGAGGTGGGCGACCTGCTCGTGAGTATCTTCGACGAGGAGCAGAGCTTCGGCGCCTACTTCCTCAAGAAGGCCGGGATCAAACGGCTCGCGCTGCTGGAGGTCATCTCGCACGGCGTCTCCGGCTACGATGAAGAACCCGATACGTTCGGGGAGGAAGAGTTCGGAGAGGACGAGGAACCGACGGAGGCCGTCGGCGGCGAAGAAGAGGAGCAGGCCGGCGGGCGGGGTCGCAAGAAGAAGAAAAACGATCCGCTCGAGCAGTTTACGACCGAGCTCACCGCGATGGCGCGCGAGGGCAGCCTGGAGCCGCTGGTCGGGCGCGAGGAGATCCTCGAGCGGACGATCCAGGTCCTCTGCCGCCGGTTGAAGAACAACCCGGTTCACCTCGGTGACCCGGGCGTCGGCAAGACCGCCATCACCGAGGGCCTCGCGCAGCGCATCGCGAACGACGAGGTGCCCGATATCCTCAAGGGCTACCGCGTGTTCGCGCTCGACATGGGTTCTGTCCTCGCCGGAACGCGTTTCCGGGGCGACTTCGAGGAGCGGATGAAGGCCGTCATCAAGCGGCTCGAGAAGGAAGAGAAGGTGATCCTCTTCATCGACGAGATTCACTCGATCGTCGGTGCGGGAGGTACCGCCGGCGGCGGCTCCATCGAAGCGTCCAACCTGCTCAAACCGGCGCTCGCAGCCGGCAGGCTGCGGTGCGTGGGCGCGACGACCCACGACGAGTACCGCCGGTACTTCGAGAAGGACCGGGCGCTGTCGCGACGCTTTCAGAAGATCGACGTGCCCGAGCCGTCGGTCGGCGAAACCGTGGACATCCTCAAGGGGCTGAAGGGACGCTACGAAGAGTTCCACAACGTTCGCTACAGCGACGAGGCACTCGACCTCGCCGCCCGGCTCTCGGACCAGTACATCAAGGATCGCTTCCTGCCCGACAAGGCGATCGACGTGATCGACGAGTGCGGCGCCTACGTCCGCATGCGCACCTTCCGGCTCAGGAGAGTTCAGGAAGAGGCCGAATCCGACGCGGCTGGGGATGCCGCCGGGGAGGACGCGCCGCAGACGCCCCACGAAGCGCAGACCGC
>CAZICD010000024.1:10440-11528 GCA_964537725.1 uncultured Spirochaetaceae bacterium
CGACGCAGAAGCGGCGCAGCAGGACGCATCTCAGGAGGAGCCGGAGGAGGAACCGGTCGAGATCGGTGCGCTCGACATCGAGCGCGTCGTCTCAAAGATCGCGAACGTGCCCGAGCGCAGCGTATCGGTATCGGAGAAGGACCGTCTGAAGGAGCTCGAGCCGGCGCTGAAGCGCGCCATCTTCGGGCAGAACCAGGCGGTCGACGCGGTCGTCCAGGCGGTCAAGCGCAGCCGGGCCGGGTTCCGCAACCCGAACAAACCGGTGGCGTCGTTCCTCTTCGTGGGGCCGACCGGCGTTGGCAAGACCGAGCTCGCGAGGCAGCTCTCGCAGACGCTCGGCGTCGCGATGCATCGATTCGATATGAGCGAGTATCAGGAGCGCTACGCGGTCTCACGGCTCATCGGCGCGCCTCCCGGCTACGTCGGATACGACGACGGGGCGCAGCTCGTGGACGTCGTGCGCAAGACGCCGCACGCGGTGCTGCTGCTCGACGAGGTCGAAAAGGCGCACCCGGAGGTCTTCAACGTCCTGTTGCAGGTCATGGACTACGCGACGCTCACGGACAACCAGGGACGCAAGGCCGATTTCCGCAACGTCATCCTGATCATGACCTCCAACGCCGGCGCCCGCGAGATCGGCAAGCCGCAGATCGGCTTTGGCGGCAGCACGGTGACGAGCGAGGCGGTCGACGACGCGGTGGAGAAGTTCTTCGCGCCCGAGTTCCGCAACCGGCTCGACAAGGTGGTGCTCTTCAACAAGCTCGGTACACCGATCATCGAGAACATCGTCCGCAAGGAGATCAACGAGTTCGCGCTCCAACTCGACGAGAAGAACATCACGCTGGAGGTGACCGACAGGGCAATCGCATGGCTCGCCGAGCACGGATTCTCCGACGAGTTCGGAGCGCGGAACATCGCGCGCCTCGTGGAGGAGAAGATCAAGGGCTACTTCGTGGATGCCGTTCTCTTCGGGGAGCTGCAGGACGGCGGACACGCGACCGCCGACGTGGTCGGTGACGATATCATCATCACGCCGGGGAGCCCGCGGCACGACGCCTCGGACGCTGAAGCGGCCGACGGGTCCGGGA
>CAZICD010000024.1:11628-30364 GCA_964537725.1 uncultured Spirochaetaceae bacterium
GACGGGTCCGGGACAGATGGATCGGCCGACTCGGACGATGTCTCCGCGGAGGACGAGTCGTAGCTTCGTTTCCATGGCTCGGGCCCGACGACTACTACGAGTTTCCTCCGCCGGAGGCGGCGACCCGAGAGGGCATCGTCGGCGTGGGGGGCAATCTATCGCCGGGGATGCTCCTCTCGGCGTACCGTCAGGGGGTCTTCCCCTGGTTCAACCCGGAGGACCCCATTCTCTGGTGGTCGCCCGATCCGCGCTTCGTGATCTTCTTCGAGGAATTGCACGTCTCACGGTCCATGAGCCGAACGCTTCGCCGGGGGGAGTTCTGGTTGACGATGGACGAAGACTTCGCCGGCGTCATCCAAGGCTGCGCTTCGACGCCGCGGCCCGGCCAGCGGGGAACGTGGATCACCGGTGACATGGAAGAGGCGTACGTCCGGATCCACGAGCTCGGGTTCGCGCACAGCTGCGAGGCGTGGCGGGAAGGTGAGCTCCTGGGCGGCATCTACGGAGTCGCGCTCGGTCGGGTCTTCTTCGGCGAGAGCATGTTCAGCCACGCCTCCAACTCGTCGAAGGCAGCGCTCATCGCGCTGTGTCGCTTCCTCGACGCTCACGGCTTCCACTTCATGGACGCGCAGCTTCATACGCCGCACGTCGAGCGTATGGGCGGGCGTGAGATTCCCCGGTCGGACTTCCTGCGGCGCCTCGAGCGAGGGCTCGCACTGCCTACGTTGCGCGGCTCGTGGAGCGATATCTTCGCGGAGTGGCGAGCGTCGGCGAGCGGAGGCGGGGAGGGCCGCGAAGCTTCCGATGGCGGCGCCGCTCAGTAGTGGAAGCCGCTGTCTCCCACGAACTCGCGCACGATGGAATAGTCGGGGACGAGCTTGTCGGGAATGTTCGTGAAGTTGTCGAGAAAGGTCAGCATCCGGATCGCCTCGTTGTACGCCTCGTGGAACGGCTTCACGCGCCTCAGCAGCGGCTCGGCGTGCTTCCTGAGGATCCCGAGCTCGTAGTCGAGCGCGGAGTTGAACGCGATGTCGGCCGAGTCCTGGTAGGGGAAGATGTTCTTCCGCTCTCCGCGACGCACCGAAGGCCACATGTTCAGCGTGTCGAGCGCGGAGTGCCCGCGGAACTGGTAGTCGCGGACCATGCGGCGAACGAGCCGGTTGTCGGTGGTCGATATCCGGTTGTGGTCGTCGAGATTCAGCTGCGTGAGCGCCGAGATGTAGACCTTGAACTTGTTTTCGGGCCTGATCCGCGGCGTGAGCTCGTCGTTGAGGCAGTGGATGCCCTCCATGAGCAGGATACCGCGCTCGCCCATCCGGATGGTCTCGCCCGTGAACGCGCGGGAACCGCTGCGGAAGTCGAAGCGCGGAAGCTGGACCTCGTTGCCCGCGAATATGTCGAGCAGGTGCTCGTTCAGGAGCGGTACGTCGATCGCGTGTACGCTCTCGAAGTCGTAGTTGCCCTCTTCGTCGCGCGGCGTCTGCTCCCGGTCGACAAAGTAGTCGTCGACCGAGACGAGATGCGGTTGCAGCCCCTGCGCGCTGAGCTGAATCGCGAGGCGCTTGGTGAAGGTGGTCTTGCCCGAGCTCGACGGACCCGCGATGAGCACGACACGGACCGAGTCGCGCCGCTCGGCTACCCGTGCGGCGATGTCGGCGATCTTCTTCTCGTGCAGCGCCTCGTTGATCCGGATGAAGTCCTGGATCGATCCGTCGACGACTTTCTGGTTCAGCCGGCCGACCGACGTGATCCCGAGAATCGACGCCCACTCCTTGTACTCCTGGTAGATCGAGTAGAGAACGTTGCTGTGCCGGTACGTCCGCAGCGTATTCGGATTCGCTCGTGGAGGGAAGCGGAGTACGAAGCCGGGCTCGAGCGCCTTGAGCGCGAAGTGGCGCAGGATACCGGTTCTCGGGACGAGCGGACCGTGCGACAGGTCGAGGAAATCTCCGCAGCGATGGACCGCGACGCGCGATTCGTTGCGGTGGTCGAGCAGCGCGGCCGTCTCGGTCATTCCACGCTCCGTGAAGTAGTCGAGCGCGTCCTGGTAGGAGATGAGCTGCCGTTCGATGACGATGTCCTCGTCGACGAGGCGCCGCATCTCCGCCTCGAGCGCCTCGAGCGAGGACGCATCGACCGGCTGGTCGTCGTCGAAGTAGTGGTAGTAGCTGTCGCCGAGCGAGTGGCCGATGATGAGCCGCCTGCCGGGCTGAACCCGCTGGACCGCGAGCGCGAGCAGGAAGCAGAGCGACCGGCGGTAGCAGCGCACACCCGGATCGCTCGTCAGGTAAACCGGCTCGACCGTCGCGTTGATGCGCACTCTCCGCGAGAGGTCGAGGGCCTCGTTGTTCACGACCGCCGCAATGACGGGATCGTCCGGGTCGGTGTCGAGCTTCTCGCAGAGGTCGGCGAGTTTCGTCTCGGCGGCGACCTCGGTCGTGGTCTGGTCGATGGTGACGCGTACGGTGCTCATGGTGATTCCGGTCAGGCGTTCGCCTGAGACTGTTCGGGCGATCCGGTCGCCAGCGCGCGGACGACGCGGTACTCCGGATCGGCTGCGGTGTCCACGACGGGCTGCTCCGCGTAGACCTCACCGTTCGGCCCCGCGGTTATCCGCACGAGCGGTGCCCGCGGGTTCTGCGCGTTGGTATCCACGACCGTCCCTCGGGTACCGTTGGCGAGCTGAACGTTCGTCCCGATGGGGTAGATGCTCAGATTGCCTACGAGAGCCTTGAGAACGGTCTCGTCGTACATCTTCCCGCGTTGCTGGAGCATTTCGAGAATGGCGGTATGGCCGTCCAGCGGATCGCGGTAGGGACGCGGCGAGGTCATCGCGGCGAAGGAGCCGGCGACCATGATAATCTTCGCGTAGAGGCTGATCTTCTCGCCGGTCAGTTGACGGGGATACCCGCTTCCGTCGACGTTCTCGCGGCACTCGAGGACGGCGAGGCAGACGCTCATCGAGAACGACGCCTGGCGGAGGATCTTGAAGCCGAGAACGGTATGCGCGCTGATCGCCTGGCGCTCCTTCGGCGAGAGCTTCTGCTGCGACATATAGAGTTGCGGCGGAAGCCGGATCATGCCGATCTCGTGGAGCAGCGCGGCGGTGCCGAGCTCGATGAGCTTGTGCGGCGGCTGACGGAGCGTCATCGCCACCGCGAGCGAGACGATCGTGGTCTTCGACGAGTGGGTGACGATGTAGTTCTTGTCCTTCACCTTCATCTCCGAGAGGCGAAGGATGTAGCGTCGGTGACTGCGGACCATGTCGATGGTCCGCTTGATCATGTCGCCGATCTGACGCTCGGAGAGCTCGTTGCGCGTGACGAAGTTCGTGAAGGTCCGCTCCACGAAGCCGAGCAGCTCGGAGTAGAAGGCCTGGGCCTCCTTGAACAGCGCGCTTTCCTTGACGTCCTGGTCGACCGAGAGCGAGATGGTTCCGGCGCCCTCGCCTCCGGAGGCGATCGGCTTCTCGACCATCTCACCGTCGGAGAGGACGGTTTCGTACGACCAGCGGTCCAGCCGATCGATGAGCTCGGAGGTCATCTGGGTTTCCGGTGAGAGCAGAATGTAGCCCTCGTCGAGGAATACGGGGCTGGTGAAGTAGTGGCCCGCCTCGAGCGAGTTGACCGGGAACTTTTTCATACGACTCCAACCTACTATACCATATACGCCTGCGGGAGAAAAACTTTGATTGGACGGGCATATTTGGTATAGTCTGGGCGGGCAACCATGAAATTTCGACTCCTGTTCATCATCTTCAACGTCGTCATCCTGGCGTCTTTCCTGCTCATCTTCCTCATGCCCGCCTTCGTGCTGGGCTGGGAGTACACGAGCGTCTTCTGGTCGACGAACTGGCCGGTGGGACTCGTGTTTCTCATCGTGCTGGGAGCGCTGAACGGCTACTTCGCCTACAACTGGCGGGTCTTCACGCTGCTCGAACGCGAGGACTGGGACGCGCTCATCGGCTATCTCGAAACGGTAGTCCTTGAGAAGAAGCGGTTCACCCGGCAGCGCATCCGAATCCTGGTGAACGCCTATGTCGTGAAGGGGAGGATCGAGAAGATCGGCGATCTGGAGAGCTTCCTCCGCGATGCGCGGCCGAACCTCGTGCCGCGTCTCGCGATCGAGCTGGGGCTGCCCCATCTGCTGTCCAACGACGGCGAGCGGATGGTCGGCTACTTCGGTGAGATGAAGGACCGCGAGGGCGTCTCCGATCCCGTCTGGGTACGCTGGTGCTACGCGTTCGCGCTCATGACCGCCGGCCGCTACGACGAGGCGAAGGGCGAGCTCGTCGCGGTCCTCGAGGAGACGCGCGACCCCCTCCTACGCGTGCTGACCGCGCACATGCTCGAGCCGTTCGGCTCGCAGGACGAGGTAGTCGCCCAGCGGGTGAAGGACGAGCGCGAGGCGCTGAGGTCGAAGCTGACGCGCGACAGGATCGACCGCGAGCTCGAGCGACAGCGGCAGAACCTTCAGGTACTCTTCCTGACATCACGAATCGAAGAGGCCCGCGACTGGGTCTTCACGAGCTGAGGCTGCGATGCGATCGATACCGAAATCCAGGAAACTCGCCGACGTATGCTACGATATCAGGGGACCGGTCCTCTCCGAGGCGAAACGCCTGGAGGAGGAGGGCTATCGGATCCTCAAACTCAACATCGGCAACACCGCACCGTTCGGTCTCAACGCGCCCGACGAGCTCTTCCACGACGTCATCCTGAACCTCCGCGACAGCCAGGGCTACTGCGACAGCAAGGGACTGTTTTCCGCGCGCAAGGCGGTCATGCAGTACTACCAGAAGCGTTCGGTGCCCGAGGTCGAGATCGAGGACATCTACATCGGCAACGGCGTGAGCGAGCTGATCGTGATGTCGATGCAGGGGCTGCTCAACAACGGCGACGAGATGCTCGTTCCGGCCCCCGATTACCCGCTGTGGACCGCGGCGGTGAATCTCTCCGGAGGAACGGCCGTTCACTACGTGTGCGACGAGCAGTCCGACTGGCTGCCCGACCTCGACGATATCCGGAGCAAGGTCACCGAGCGCACGCGGGGGATCGTCGTCATCAACCCGAACAACCCGACCGGGGCCGTCTACCCGCCGGAGATCCTGCAGGGCATCCACGACATCGCCGCCGAGCACGATATCACCGTCTTCGCCGACGAGATCTACGACAAGATCGTCTACGAAGAAGCGCGTCACGAGAGCATGGCGAGCCTGTGCGAGGACATCATCTGCGTCAGCTTCGGCGGTCTGTCCAAGAACTACCGGGCCCCCGGCTTCCGCGCCGGCTGGATGCTGCTCTCGGGGCGCAAGCTCCAGGCGACCGACTATCGCGAGGGGCTGGACATGCTCGCCAACATGCGACTGTGCAGCAACGTGCCGTCGCAGTACGCGATTCAGACGGCGCTCGGTGGATACCAGAGCATCGACGATCTCGTGATGGCCGGCGGCCGCCTGCGCGATCAGCGCGATCTCGCGTGGGAGCGCATCAGCGCGATTCCGGGCGTCAGCTGCGTCAAGCCGAAGGGAGCGCTCTACCTCTTTCCCCGGCTCGACATCGAGCGGTTCAACATCCACGACGATACGAGGTTCGCGCTCGACCTCCTGCGCGAGAAACGAATCCTGATCGTTCAGGGCACCGGCTTCAACCTCGCGACCCCCGACCACTTCCGGCTCGTCTTCCTGCCCAACGAGGAGATCCTCTCCGAGGCGATCGGCGGCATCGCCGAGTTCCTCTCCTGGTACCGGCAGTAGGGGGCGGCCAACGAGCGGACGCGCCCGGCGCGCCTGCGCCGCCCTTGAAGACACCGCGCGTTCTGCTATAATCGCCGAAATGACGGTACGAGTACGCTACGCTCCCTCGCCGACGGGGCTGCAGCACATAGGCAGCGTCCGGACGGCGCTCTTCGACTATCTCTACGCCCGTTCGCAGGGCGGCAGGTTCATCCTGCGTATCGAGGACACCGACCGCGAACGCTTCAACGAGGAGTCGCTTCAGGACATCTACGACACCTTCGCGTGGCTGGGCATCTCGTGGGACGAGGGCCCGGACGTGGGCGGCGACTACGCGCCGTACATTCAGTCCGAGCGGGCCGATCTCTACGCCGGGTACGCGCAGCAGCTCCTCGACTCCGGCCACGCCTACTACGCCTACGACACCGCCGACGAGCTGCGCGCCGAGCGCGAGGCGAGCGACGGCAAGGGCGGGTACGACCGGAAGTTCCGTGATATGAGCGACGACGAACTCGCCGTCTACCGCGACCGCGGCATCGCGCCGGTCGTGCGCTTCAAGGTGCCGCTGACCGGGAGGACGAGCGTAGACGACGTGGTCTTCGGCGAGGTCAGTTGGGACAACGCGGACATCATTGCCGACCCCGTGCTCCTCAAATCCGACGGTATGCCCACCTACCATCTCGCCGCGACGGTGGACGACCACCTCATGGAGATTTCGCACATCATGCGCGGGCCGGAGTGGCTGCCGTCCACTCCGCTGCACGTCCTGCTCTACGAGGCGTTCGGCTGGACGCCGCCGCGCTTCTGCCACCTCCCGCTCGTCGTGGGCGAGGACGGCAAGAAGCTCAGCAAGCGGCACGGCGCGACGCGGGTCCTCGAGTTCCGCGAGCGGGGCTACCTGCCGGAGGCGCTCGTGAACTATCTCGCGCGCGTGGGCTGGAGCTACGACGACAAGCAGGAGATCTTTTCTCGCGACGAGCTCGAGCGTATCTTCACGCTCGACAAGATCAACAAGGCGCCGGCGGTCTTCGACTACAAGAAGCTGGAGTGGCTCAACGGCCACTACATCCGCGAGCGCGCGCCGGAGTCGCTCTACGAGGCGATCCTGCCCTTCGTACAGGAGGCGGGCATCGCCGACGATCCGCCGTCGGCGGACCAGGAGCAGATCCTGCGCGGAGCGGTGCCGCTCATCCAGGAGCGTCTGAAGTACCTCGCCGACGCACCGGACCTCGTGCGGTTTCTCTTCGAGGAGCCCGGAGACTTCGACCTGGACGACATGGTGCCGAAGAAGCTCGACCGGGCGCAGACGACCGCGCTTCTCGAACAGGTCGCTCCGCTCGTCGCGGAGATTCCGGGGCTGAGCGACGAGGAGAACGAGCAGGTCTTCCGCGCGAAGGCGGCGGAGCTCGACACGAAGCTCGGCAACGTGCTCATGCCGCTGCGGGTGGCGATCACCGGAAGCCGGGTCTCACCGCCGCTGTTCGGATCGATCCGGTTGCTCGGCGCCGAACGCGCGCGCGGCCGGGTGGAGCGCGCACTACAGAGATTGAAGGAGTCATGATGGCAGACGCTGCAGCAGACCCGAAGGTCATGGATAACATCGTATCGCTCTCCAAGCGGCGGGGGTTCATCTTCCCGTCGTCGGATATCTACGGCGGTCTCTCGTCGGCGTGGGACTACGGTCCGCTCGGCTCGGAGCTGAAGAACAACATCCAGCGCTTCTGGTGGCGCGAGATGACGCAGCTGCACGACAACATCGTGGGGCTCGACGCGGCGATCATGATGCATCCGCGCGTCTGGGAGGCGAGCGGCCACGTCGAAAACTTCGACGACCTGATGGTCGAGGACACGGTCACGAACGAGCGCTTCCGCTTCGACCATCTCAGCGAAGAACAGCGGAACACGATGACGAGCCCGGCGGGGAATCCGCTCTCGGCCCCGCGCAAGTTCAACCTGATGTTCAAGACGAGCATGGGCGCCGTGGAAGACTCGTCGCAGATCGTGTTCCTGCGGCCGGAGACCGCGCAGGGCATCTACGTCAACTTCAAGAACGTCGTCCAGTCGTCTCGCGTGAGAATCCCCTTCGGGATCGCGCAGGTGGGAAAGGCGTTTCGCAACGAGATCGTCACGAAGAACTTCATCTTCCGCACCTGCGAGTTCGAGCAGATGGAGATGCAGTACTTCATCCACCCGTCCGAGGACGAACAGTGGTTCGAGTACTGGCGCAACGAGCGGATGGAGTACTACCGCAAGCTGGGCATCCGGACCGAGCGGCTTCGCTGGAAGGAGCACGGACCGGACGAGCTCGCGCACTACGCGAAGGCCGCCTACGACATCGAGTACCTCTTTCCCTTCGGGTGGAACGAGCTCGAGGGCGTGCACAACCGCACCGACTACGACCTCTCGCGCCACGCCGAGTTCTCGGGCAAGGACCTCACCTTCCTCGACGACTCGCGCGACAACGAGCGCTACATCCCCTACATCATCGAGACGTCGGCGGGACTGACCCGGACCGTGCTGATGGTGCTCGCCGACGCCTACGAGGAGGAAGAGGTCGGGGAGGGCGACGTGCGAACCGTGCTCCGCTTCCATCCATCGATCGCGCCGGTGCAGGTCGGGGTATTCCCGCTCGTGAAGAAGGACGGCCTCGCCGATCTTGCCCGAAAGATCGAGCGCGAGCTGCGCGAGGACTTTGCGACCTTCTACGACCAGGGCGGGGCGATCGGCCGGCGCTATCGCCGGCAGGACGAAATCGGCACGCCGTACTGCATCACGATCGACTACGAGACGAAGGAGAACGACACGGTGACGCTGCGGTTCCGCGACTCGATGGAGCAGGTCCGCGTCCCGGTCGCCGACATCGCGTCGCGGATCCGCGAAGCGACGAAGTCGTACCGGCGGGTGGGCTCGTGAACGGTGCTCTGGAGACGCTGAAGGAGCGGGGCTTCTTCGCGCAGTGTACCGATGTCGAGGCGCTCGGCGCCGCGATGGACGCCGGGCCGGTGAGCTTCTACGTCGGCATCGACCCGACCGGGCGCAGCCTGCACATAGGCCACCTCGTGCCGCTCTACGCGATGGCGCACCTCGCGAAGGCGGGACACCGACCGGTGGCGCTCGTGGGCGGCGGCACCGCCCGCATCGGCGATCCGTCGGGCAGGACCGAGGTCCGCAGGATGCTCACCGTGGAGCAGATCGACGCGAACGTGGAGGCGATCCGCCTCCAGATCGACCGCTTCCTCGAGTCCGCCGGGACGAAGCCCGAGGTCGTGAACAACGCCGACTGGCTCGCATCGTTGAATTACATCGACTTCCTCCGCGATATTGGCCGCCACTTCTCGGTCAACCGGATGCTGAGCTTCGAGACGTACAAGATGCGGCTCGAGACCGGACTCTCGTTCATCGAGTTCAACTATCAGCTCCTCCAGAGCTTCGACTTCCTCGAGCTCTACCGCAACCACGGCGTGACGCTGCAAATCGGTGGCGACGACCAGTGGGGCAACATCGTCGCGGGGGCCGATCTGATTCGCCGGGTGGAAGGTCGTGAGGTGTACGGCCTGACCTTTCCCCTCGTCACCCGCGCCGACGGTAAGAAGATGGGCAAGACCGAGGAAGGGGCGATCTTCCTCGACGCTTCGATGGTGAGTCCCTACGAGATGTACCAGTACTGGAGAAACGTCCCCGACGCCGACGTGGAGAAGTTCCTGCTGACCTACACCTTCCTGCCGGTCGAGGAGTGCAGGCGCCTCGGCGCGCTGCGCGACGAGCGAATCAACGAGGCCAAGGAGACGCTCGCGGTGGAAGCCACCGCGATCATTCACGGTCGCGAGATCGCCGAAGACGCCCGCAACGCGGCCCGCGCCGCCTTCGGCGCCGGAGGGGCGAATCTCGACGCGATTCCCGACATCGAGATCGCCCGCAGCGAGATCGAGGAGGGGATCGGCGTCCTCGACCTCTTCAGCCGCACCGACCTGTGCTCGTCCCGCAGCGAGGCGCGTCGACTGGTCCAGCAGGGCGGAGCTCGCATCAACGACGCGCAGGTGACCGACATCGACGCCGTGATCGGTCCGGAGTGGATTGACTCGGACGAGATGCTGCTGCGCGCCGGGAAGAAGCGCTACTTCCGGGTCATCGTCACGTAGAGGAGCTCCCCGTGAACCGCGGACGCAGCACCATGAGCGCTCTCGCGGCGTCCGCGGGCGGGATCGCGCTCATCCTCGTCGGGTGGGAGATCGCCGCGCGCGTGGTGGGGGCGGCGATCATCCTGCCGGGGCCGACGGCGGCCATGATCGCGCTGTGGGGCGAGCTCACCGCACTGGCGTTCTATCCGCACCTGTTCGCCACGCTTCTGCGCGCGCTCGCCGGCTTCGGCCTCGCGTTCGTCGCCGGGGTCGCCTGGGGCCTGGTCGCCGGGTCGCGCGGCACCTTCGCGAGCGTCCTGCGCCCGCTGCTCGTGCTCATCCGCGCGACGCCGGTGATCGCGGTCATCCTGCTCGCGCTCATCTGGTTCCGTCCCAATATCGCCCCCGTCTTCGTGACGCTCCTCATGGTCGTACCGGTCATCGTGGAGAACGTTTCGGCCGGAGTCCGCGCCGCCTCCGGCGAGTTGCTCGAGATGGCGAGCCTCTTCGGCGTCCCACGGTCGCGCCGGCTGCGTCGGCTCACGCTTCCGGCGCTGCGCCCGTACCTGTTCGCGGGTGCACACTCGGGTCTGGGCATGGCGTTCAAGGTAACCGTCGCCGCGGAGGTGCTCGTCCAGCCGGCCCGCGCGCTCGGTGGGGCGATGCAGGAGGCGCGCTTCTACCTCGACACGCCGCGTATTCTCGCGCTGACGGTCGCCGTGATCGCGCTGAGCGCGCTCGCCGAAGGCGCGCTTCAGCTCGTCGAACGGTTGGCGTCGCGCGAGGTACGGTTGCGCCTGCCGAGCGGCGCGGACCGCAGCGATACCGGGATCTCCACCCGCCCGCGCGGCGCGCGGCCGGTGCCGTCCTCACCGCCGCCGGGTCCGGCATCGCCGCCGCCCGTCGTGGCGACCTCGCTGTCGAAGGCGTACGGCGGCCAGGAGGTCCTCTCGGGGCTCTCGCTTCGCGTCGACCCCGGAGAGGTGACCGTGGTGCTCGGGCCGTCGGGGTGCGGGAAGACGACGCTCCTGCGGATCCTCGCCGGTCTCGAGGCACCCGACGACGGGCGCGTCGATCGCGGCGGTCGCGTTTCGTTCGCGTTTCAGGAGGCGCGTCTGCTGCCGTGGGCGACCGCGGGGGCGAACGTGGGGTTCGTGCTCCCCGAGTCGGCGACGCGCGAGGAGATCCGAGGGTGGCTCGCGGCGGCGAGGCTCCCGGTCGCGCTCGCCGCGATGCCGCGCACGCTGAGCGGGGGGATGCAGAGCCGGCTCGCGCTCGCGCGCGCCTTCGCGTACCCGGCGCCGGTCCTGCTGCTCGACGAGCCGTTTCAGAACCTCGACCTCGCGGTCAAGCTCGAGCTCGCTGGGGTCGTTCGCAGGACGACGGAAGGCGAGCGGCGGACGACGCTCATGGTGACGCACGACGTGGTCGAGGCACTCGTCACAGCCGACCGGATCATCATCCTCGGCGGCGAGCCCGCGCGCATCGTGGGTGAGCGTCCGGTGGATCTCCGCGAGGCCGACCGGGATCCACGATCGACCGCTGCGCAGCGCGTTGCGGGCGAGCTCTACGCGCTGCTGCTCGAGGCGGAGTAGGCTACCGGTCGCGCGAAGCGAGAAAGCACTGGTGAATGCGCTTGTTCCGGAAGTCCTGCGGGATGGTCTGCGCGGTGATGTCTTCGACCGCCAGCGACGACGGAGGATCGGTGAGACGGAATTGACGCTTGTTCGTCGAGAAGACGACGACGCCGTGCGGTGAGAGCAGGTCCGCACACGCGGCGAGCAGCTCGCCGTGGTCGCGCTGCACGTCGAGGATGCGGTCCATCTTCTTGCTGTTGGAGAAGGTGGGCGGGTCGAGGACGATCAGGTCGTACGACGCGCGCCTGTCGCGCTCCGCGCGCAGAAAGGTGAACACGTCGCTCGTCTCGATGCGATGGCCGCCGCCGGTGAAGCCGTTGAGCTCCAGGTTGTCGCGGGCCCACGCGCTGTAGGTATTGCTGAGATCGACGCTGACCGTGGTCATCGCGCCGCCCGCGGCCGCGTAGACGGTGAACGAGCCGGTGTACGCGAAGAGGTTGAGCATGCGCACCGGGCCGCTCTCGCGCATCTCCGCGGCGATCTCGCGCACCATCGCGCGCGTGATGCGGTGGTCGAGGAAGAGCCCGGTGTCCAGGTAGTCGCTGAAGTTTACGCGGAAGGCGAGCCCGCCCTCGTGGACGACCGCGGTGACGCCGGCAGCGTCGAGCTTCTCGTACTGCTCGCCGCGGCCGGTCTTCCGGCGGGTCTTGTAGAACGCGCGTTCTTCACGAATCCCGAGCGCTCGTCTCGCGGCGTCGCGCATCCGCTCGGCGTAGACCTCGGGAGGCCCGGGCAACTCCTTGTGCGGAGCGTGATACTCGGCGATGTGGAGGTAGTCCTCGTAGAGGTCGACGACGAGCGGGACTTCCGGGATGTCGCGGTCGTAGATCCGGTAGCAGCTGATCCCGTTGCGGCGCGCCCACTTGTGCAGGTGACGCGAGCGCTTCTTCAGCCGATTGACGAACATCTCGACCTGGAAGTCGAGCTCATTCGCCATAGAGCTTACGAATCTTCACCGACAGCACCGCGTAGCCCGACGAGAGGTCTTCCTTCTGCACCATCACGCCTGCCGGGACCTTGAGCTTGACGTTGGTGAAGTTCCAGATGGCCGTGACCCCGGCTTCGATGATCCGCTCCGCGACCTCCTGCGCGACGAGGCTGGGCACCGTCAGGATGGCGATCGAGACGTCGAGCTCGCCTGCGCGGCCGGCGAGCTCGTCGAGGTGGTAGATCGGTTTGCCGTTCACGATCGTGCCGACCTTCCGCGTGTCCACATCGAACGCGGCGACGATACTCAGGCCCCGGCGGGGAAACTCCGGGTAGCCCATGAGAGCGGTGGCGAGGTTGCCCGCGCCCACGATGACGGCGTGATGGTTCTTGTCCCAGTGGAGGAAGTTGTAGATCGCGTCGATGAGCTCCTGAACCGGGAAGCCGATTCTCGGTTTGCCGACGATGCCCGTGATCGCGAGATCCTTGCGTACCTGGATCGGCTCGAGGTCGAGCTCCTCTGCGATTACCGTCCCGGAGATGAACTCCCGGCCCTCGCGCTGGGCGTTTTCGATGACGTGCAGATACGACGGCAGACGCTTGATCGTGGGCAGGCTGGCAAGTTTGCTTGCTCTCATGCGGTGGTGCTCCTCGGGATGTCGGCGTGGCCCTCTGCTGGATTATAACCGAAGGCTGCCGGTCCGGGCAAACCTCCGCGCCCCCGGGAAGCACGGTGAGGCGCGTCCGGTACTCGCTATGCACCCCGCGTGGCTGGATGGTAGCATATCGCGTGCGTCGCCTTCTGATCGTGCTCGCCATCGCGCTCGCAGCTTCTCCATCGCTGGTCGTGGGTCAGACCACCGCACCGGACGCGAGCGCGTGGCGCTGGCGCTTCGTCGCAGGCGGTGCGACCGCGGGCAGCGGCGCGTTCTCCCCCGACGGAACCTTCTACTTCGCGGCAGACGATCGATACCTCTACGCGGTCGACCGGAACGGAACGATGATCTGGCGGACGGATCTGGGGCGACGACCGGGCGGCAGCGTCGCCGTGGGGGCAGACGGTGCGATTCTCGCGACGCTCGACCGGGGAGAGCTCGTGGCGCTCAATCCCGACGGCCGCCTGATCTGGCGCGCGGACATCACCGAAGGCCGTCCCTTCGCTCCCGTGCTTCTGGCCAACGGGGTGATCGTGACCGTCCGCCGTCCCTCGTCGCTCGAGGCGCGTACGCACGCCGGCAGGCTTCTGTGGAGCGTCGACCTCGCCGCCCCGGTGTCTGCCGACCCGATCGCCGGGGGCGAGGGGACCATCGTCGTGGGGACCGCCGAGGGCGAGCTCGTCGTCGCCACCGTGGACGGGCGGATCGAACGCCGACGGTACGTGGGCGAGGTCCCTTCGCAGATCGTCGCGACCGGCGACGGGATCGCGCTCGGATCGACCAACGGCCGGATCGTCGTCGTGGACACCGACCTCGAGCCCTTGTGGCGCGCCGACGTCGGATCGGCGGTTCGCGACGTGCGCGTAGCGTCGACGGGAGATCTCTACGCGACGAGCGACGACGGGGCGCTGACGCGGGTCATGCCCGACGGCGAGATCGCGTGGAAGGTGCGGCCGGGGGAGGAGGCGGTTCGATCGGTGGTGGTTGCCGACGACGTGCTCGCCGCGTCCGCGAACGGCGTGCTGATCCGGTACCGCAGGGACGGGTCGGCGGTGTGGCAGATGGCGCTGCCCGACCGGCCTACCGGGATCACCGCGTTGTCGTCCGGCCGGACGCTGGTGACGACCGAAAGCTGGGTGACCTACGCCTACGAGCTCGATTTCTCGCCCGCCGGCCCGTGGCCCGAACGCCGTGGCGGGCCGGGTCGACGCGGAGTCGGCCCTCATGCCGGGTCGGGTCGGGTCGCCCTGGAAGCGTTTCGCGGGTCGGCGGATTACCTCGCGCTTCGCGGGCTGCTCTTCGCCGGCGGCCAGAGCGAACAGGCCGTTGCGATGGCCGGGATCGCCGCGCGCGTCGCCGGCGGCGAGAACCTGGCGGGTGAATACCCCTATCTCCTCGAGCTGAGCGAAGACGTCGCAGGGTCGCCGTACTTCGGGCAACTCGCACGCAGCGGCCCGAGGGCTGCGTCCAGGCGCGCGCGCGAGCAGGCACTGGACGTGATCGCGGCGATTGGTGACCTGGAGAGCGCGCGGTTTCTCGCCCGACTCCTGCGCTACGAGCCCGACCCCTCGATGCAGGCGGCGGTGCTGCGGGCGATGGGTAAGCTGGGAACCCCGGTCGATGCCGAGCTCGCCGCGCGCCTGTCCCAAATTGTCCGGCGCGACGTAGCGCGTGGGCCGAGCGACGCGCTGGGGCTCGCGCTCTCGCGTTTCGTCGACGCGGTGGACGCCTATCGAGGCGGGTATCTCCATCCGGACATCGCCGACACGCTGCTCGCGGTCGCGCAGGCGAACTACTCGCGGAGCGTGCGCGAGGAAGCGCTCGCGACCCTGCGTCGGCTCGCAGGCGGACGTGCCCCGTAGGTCGCAAACTATGCACGTATCGGCCGAAACGGTATAGTAGGAGTAACGGAGGTCGCCATGCGACGAGGTCTCATCGGGCTTCTCATCCTGGTTTCGGCGGTCGCGTTCGCGATAGACGTCGACGAGGACGAGCTGCAGGAGCTCGGAACGCGTGACATCGAGTTCATCAACTACTCCGGCCCGTACGAGCGGATCGACTCGGTCGAGGAGATCGTCGGGATCGGACGGAGCCTCGCCGGGGGAATCGACATCGAGGAAGGGCTCGGCGACTTTGTCTTCAACGGCAGGTACCGGATCATCCACGCGGTCGACCGGGAGCTCGACGAGGGGCTCGACGCGGACATCTTCGTGCCGCTCGAGACCGCGAGCGTGGATCACATCGACAATCTTCGCCGTATCATCTCCGGCTTCCTTCAGGAAGCCTACGGCTACGGAGCTGCGGATGCCGACCTGCTCGCGCGCTGGTCGACGATTTACAACGCGGTCGTCCGCGGCGAGATGGAGTTCTTCGAGGAACGCTACAAGCCGGTCGTCACCGACAATCTGACCGCCGCCACCGCAGGGCTCTCCCGGCGATACGACGAGTGGCCGGGGCAGAGCAGGGTCGTCATCCCGCTCGCCGAAGGCGCGGCACCCGGTGTGCTCGGCAGCGTCGAGCCCGGCGAGCTCGGCGACGAGCGTGTTGTGGAGGAGTTGCGGGCTGAGGAAGATCGTGCGGTCGAGGAGCGACAGGACATGGTCGACCTGACCGAACGCGTGATCGACGAGCGCGAGGAGGCGGTCGAGGAGGAAGAGGAGGCGATCGCCGAAGAAGAGCAACGGATCGCAGGGGAAGAGGAGGCGATCGAAGAGGAGCGCCAGGCGATCGAGGAGGAGCGCGAGCAGGCCGAGGAGCTGCCCGAGGAGGAACGTGAGGCGGCCGAAGAGGAGCTCGACCGTCGCGAGGAGGATGTTACCGAGCGCGAGGAGCAGGTCACCGAAGACCGCGAAGAGGTCGAGGAGCGCCGCGCAGAGGTGACCGAGGAGCGTCAGGAGATCGCGGACCTCACCGAGCAGGTGCGCGAAGAGCGCGAGCGGATCGCGCGCGACACGAGGGCGTTGCTCGACGAGCGTGAGATCTCCGAGGAGATGCGCGGGCTCGAAGACCTCTCGCCCATCTACTTCCTCCAGGTGCGCGAGGAGGCCGGCACGGTCCTCGGTCAGCTCGTCCAGATCAACCCCGTGAACGGACTCCTGCTCAACCGCTCGAGCGAGGACCGGATCGTCAGTCGCAGTTACACCTTCCTCGCAGACCGGCTGCTCGTGATCGTGGCCGCCGACGGATCCGGGCGGCTCGCCCAGTTCGACGTCACGACGCTCGAAGAGAGTAGCCGCGGCGAGAACGAGATCTTCCTCGGCAGCGCGCTCGAGGTGCACGGCGAACCGGCGCGCGCCTACGCCGTCGTCCGCGAGGCCGGTCAGTATTACCTGGGACGGTTCGACGACGAGCTGGCGCTGGTGGATCGGTCGGTGATCGGCGTGAACCCGTACACGACGCTCGCCTTCAGCGGCGAGAAGGTGTGGGTCCAGACCGAGGACGACCGGGTGGTTTCGCTCAGCCTCGACGATCTCCGCATCTCGCCGTGAGCGGATCTCCGTTCCTTGGTCGGACCATCCAGATCGTCCGCGACCTCTCGGTGGACGAGCAGATCTACCTCTACGATCAGACTCGGCGGCTGAAGCAGGCGCTTCGAAGCGGCGAGGCGAGCTCAATCGGCCGGTTCAGGGTCGATCGGCCCGACCTGAGCGTCTATCTCCTCTTCCTCGAGGACTCGACGCGCACGAAGGAGTCGTTCCGCAACGCGGCGAAGTTCCACAACTTGCGGGTCAACGACTTCAGCGCTACCGGGTCGTCGTTCAGCAAGAAGGAGAGCATCACCGACACCGTGAAGATGCTCGTGGGATACTCGCAGCAGTCGCTGTTCGTCGTGCGGACGAAGCTGGAGGGCACGTGCCGATGGCTCGAGAGCGCGCTCGCCGGCTACACCGAGAAGGCGGGCCTTCCCCCGGTGGCGTTCATCAACGGCGGTGACGGACGGCACGAGCATCCGACGCAGGAGTTCCTCGACGAGTTCAGTTTCCTCGAGCAGCGCGGCTGGGACCGGTCGCACCTCCACCTCGCGCTCGTCGGCGACCTCTTTCACGGACGGACCGTCCACTCGAAAGTCGACGGGCTGCAGGTGTTCGACGAGGTGGAGGTGGACCTCATCGCGCCCGATGAGATCTCCATGCCTCCTCACTACGTCGAGCGGATGGAGCAACAGGGATTCTCCATCCGACGTTTCGAAAGCATCGACGAGTACCTCGCGCAGCCCCGCGTCGCTCCGGTCTGGTATTTCACGCGCCTGCAGCTCGAGCGGATGGGCGAGCAGCTCCTCGACAAGGCCGATCGATTACGCGAGTCGGTGACCTTCCGACGCGAACACCTGAGCGGCGTGGACGAGTCGACACGGTTCTTTCATCCGCTTCCGCGGCACCAGGTCACGCCCACGATCCCGCCGTTTCTCGACGAGACGCCGCTGAACGCGTGGGAGCTGCAGAGCATGAACGGCTACTATACGCGGATAGTCGAGCTCGCGCTCGTCGCGGGTGAGCTCGGGGCCGATTTCGCCGGGGCTCCGCGCGTGGAGCCGGAGTACCCGGACGACTTCGTGTACGAGGCCCAGCCGTCCTCCGGCGATAAGCCCGAGTACAAGATCGGCATCAAGCCGGTGGACAACGGGATCGTGATCGATCACATCGGGCGCGGTTCGACGCCGGCGGAGATCTGGGAGCAGATCGACAAGATCCGACGGATCCTCAAGCTCAACCGCGTCAGCTCGCACGGTGTTTTCACCTCGCAGCGAAGCGGTGAGCACAAGGGCATCATTTCGCTGCCCGACCTGCTCGAGCTCGCCGAGCACGAGATCAAGATGCTCGGCGCGAGCGCGCCCGGCTGCACGCTCAACATGGTGCAGGGCGGGCAGGTCGTCCGGAAGTATCGGATGGGCATGCCGCCGCGCGTCTACAACCTGCCGGGCATCAGTTGCAAGAACGACGATTGCATCAGCAATCCCGCGCACTTCGAGCCGGTGAGCCCGGAGTTCTTAGGCGAGGGCGAGAATCGCTACATCTGCAAGTACTGCGAACGCCCGCACGCCTTCGGCGAAATCTGGTAGGAGCCGGCCGGCTCCGTCGGCCCGGTCTCAACGTTTGCGCCGCCGGCGGCGACGGCACGACGCGGGCGCTACCGGCGCCGCGCGTCCCCACCGAACAACCGGCGGAAGAACCTCGCGATCGCGCGCCAGATCCTCGTGAAGAGCGAGGGATGTCGCATCCGGTCGAGGCGCAGATACGCCTCGGCGAGCTCGTCGGTGGTGAGGTTCTTCCTCTGCGTGTTCTCCTCGATCTCCATCTCCACGAGGTCGACGTCCTCGTCGTTGTCGACGATGCGCGCTTCGATCGTGGCCCATCCCAGTCGGCGTGCCGCTTCGGTGCGCCGGTGCCCGGCGACGAGCTCGTTCCGGTTGTTGATGACGATAGGGTTCAACAGTCCGTGCTTGCGCATGCTCTCCATGAGCGACGAGAGGTCGCCCAGGTTCTTGCGGACCCGTTTGCGAATGATGACCTGATCGAGCTCGATCTGCACGGGTGCTCCTAGTCAAGCATGGGGTTGCTCGCCGGCTCCTCGTCGTCGCCCGACGATTCGGTCTGCTCGTCCGGGGTCGACTGCGGGTTCTCGGTGCCCGACGGTGCGGGGTCCGGCGCACCGTCGTCGGCCGGC
>CAZICD010000024.1:30464-34771 GCA_964537725.1 uncultured Spirochaetaceae bacterium
CCGGCTCACCGTCGCCTCCATTCGGGGCGACGTCGAACGGGTCGGGAGAATCGTTGGATCGCCGGTTGGCGCCGTCGTCGTCTTCTGCGGAGCCGGGAGCGTCCGCCCGGGGGTCGTCGAAGAACGGGTTCGTGTCCAATCCACCGAAGGGGGATGCGGTCTCCTCGTCGTCGCTCCGGTCGCTCGTGTCGAGCAGGCTGCGCGCGAAGATGTCGCGAGCCGCGGTGGGACGGATCGAGGTTGGACGCGTGCGCTGGAACGCGAGCCGCTCGCGGCGCTCGTCGTGAAAGTCCTCCGATTCGTCGAACTCGGTCGGGATCGTCGAGGAGCCGGCGATGAAGAGCTCCTCGACCGTGGCGCCGCGGTAATCCTCGGTCGGAAGCTTCCCGCTGTCGGCGGCCACCGTTACCTCGACGAGGCCGGCAGGTCGGTCGAACTCGCGCGTGGGCAGATCCTCGTGCACCTGCTTCATGTACCGTGCCCAGATGGGTCCTGCGGTCTGGGCGCCGGTCTGGTTGGTTCCCAGGCTGTTGCTCCCGCCCCGGTCGAAGCCGAGCCACACCGCGGTCGTCATGTACGGCGAGAAGCCGACGGTCCAGGCGTCGGACCAGTTCTGGGTCGTTCCGGTCTTCCCCGCCATGGGCATCTCGTCGAATCCGCCTACGAGGAGCCTTCGATTGCGCAGCGTTCCGTAGTCGACGGTGCTCTGCAGCATATCGACCATGATGTACGCAGCCTGCGGACTGATGATCTGGGCGTCGCGGCCCTTTCGCACGAGGTCCTCGGCGACGTCCTGCGCGGGTGAGAGGATAGTCACGCCGCGGCGGTCCTCGACCTTCAGTATGGAGATGGGGATGACCTCGCGCCCGTCGTTGGGGAAGGTCGCGAACGCCTTCGCCATGAGCAGCGGGCTGACGCTGACGGTGCCAAGGCCGACCGGATAGCGCGGCTCGAACCCGCGTTCGGCCATCTGCGTCTCGTTGAGCCCGAGTAGCCGACCGGCGGTTCCCAGCGCATCGGTGAAGCCGACGCGGTCGAGTACCTTGAGCGACACGACGTTCATGGATGTGGCGAGCGCGTAGCGGGCGCGGGTAGGGCCGTCCCAGGTGCCGTTGTAGTTCTCCGGGACGTACGGGGTGCCGTCGTTGTTCCAGAATACTACCGGCGAGTCCATGAACACCGTCGCCGGGCTGATGACTTCTTCGTTGATCGCCGCCGAGTAGTAGAGCGGTTTGAAGGCGCTTCCGGGTGGGCGGCGCGCGTTGAGCGCGCGGTTGTTCTGGTTCCCGCCCTCGAACGGGCTCCCGCCGACCATCGCGAGAATGTGACCGGTGTCGTTCTCGATCGTTATGAGCGCGCCTTCCACCCTCGTCCGCTCGGTGACCTGCTGCCGTTGCAGGTAGGCCGCCTTCGTGACCTGACGCATCGCGTCCTGCTCGGTGGAGTCGAAGGTCATCGACAGCATGTCGAGCATGGGAGATATATCGTCGCGGAAGTGTATGGCGGCGCGCTTCTGGTCGCGCTCGGTGCCGACCTTGACGTTCTCGATGTCGAACCCGAGCGAGAGCATCTCGATCATCGGGACGAACCGCTCGATGCGTTCCTCGCTGTTCGTCTGGTTTCTCCGGTAGGTCGCGTTCGCGGTGCGGATGCCCTCCCAGAGCTGTTCCTGGGCGACCTTCTGGTAGTCGAGGTCGAGCGTCGTATAGACCTTGTAGCCGTCGGTGTAGATATTCGCGGAGCCGAGCAGGAGCTCGTTCTGCAGGCGGTTACGCACGTGCTCGGTGAACCAGGGAGCGGGATCGCTCTCCAGTCGCTCGAGGAACGCGGCGGTGTTCGCGCTGCGCGTATAGTCGTGATTGGCCCAGTACTCCTGGAAGCTCGCATCGGCCTCTTCCTGCGTCGCGTAGCCGAGCTCGACCATCTGGTCGAGGATCTCGCGTTGCAATCCGCGCGCGTTTTCCGGATTCGCGATGGGCGAGTAGGTGAGGTGTCCGGGGCTCGACAGCTGGAGGATGAGCAGGACCGATTCGGCGACGGTGAGCTCGGTGGCGCTGTCGCCGAAGTAGAACCGGCTCGCCGCCTCGATCCCGTACGTCCCGTGGCCGAAGGGCATACGGTTGAGGTACTCCTCGAGGATCTCGTACTTCGTCAGGTGTCGTTCGAGCTGCAGCGCCCACCAGAGCTCTCTGAGCTTCCGAGTGATCGTCACGCTCTGGTCGGTATACATCATCTTCGCGAGCTGCTGCGTCACCGTGCTCGCACCGGAGAAGTAGCCGGCTCGCCCTCCGGTGACGTAGTCGAGCGCGAGGTTGAACGCCGCGCTCGTCATCCGCCAGAGGTTGAACCCGTTGTGCTGGAAGTACGCTCGGTCCTCGCGCGTGACGAGCGCGTAGATCACGTGCCGTGGGAGCTCCTCAATGGAGACGAGGGTACGTTTCTCGTCACCAAAGAGCTCGGTGATCTCTGTGCCGTCCCGGTCGATGAGCACGGTCGGCAACGCCGACTCGGTCTCGGTGGATCGCGAGATCTCCCGGATGTTGTGGACGGACGCGATCGCCACGCCAACGGTGACCCCCACCGCGAGAGCGATGAGCACCGTGAAGCCTATAAGAACCAGCAGCACCACACGGTGCCTGCCGTTGAATCGCATAGCAACAGGTTACGGAGCCGTACTGCCCATGTCAATCTCCCGGGCGAGTCGGTCCGCGGCGAAAAAAAGGCCGGCACCCGAAGGTGCCGGCCAACCGTTAGGTCGTCGGTCATACACATAGTAAACTGGGAGGGGAACTATAATGAACAACCGACACCTTGATTATCGTCTCTCGACGAGAATTACTTTATCTCTTCTACAACAATATCCATCGTAAGGGATATTGCGTACGAGCCCTCTTCCCGGACGCGGAAGCTCCGCGTCACCGAATAGTCGCCCAGTACTACTACTATTGTATGCTCTCCCGGTGGCACGGTAAAGTCCCCGACCGCGGCGTCGAGCGGCCGACCGTTGACGTAGACGGTGGAGCCTCGCGGCGTCGTGTAAGCGACCGTCGCGAGGGCGAGGTCGAGGGGCAGGTCGACGGCTACCGTCCGGCCCCGGTCGACGCCCACGGTGACCTCCTGATCCTGAAATCGCTCGGAGCTGAGCCTGATGCGATGAAGCCCCGGCTCGAGGAGATACTCGCCGCGCACGCCGACGCGCTCCCCGTCGATGCTCAGCGTGAAGTCCGGTGCGCGGCTGCCGTCGGGGTCGTAGGTCGTACCGTCCTCGACGAGGTACCGCACGTCGATGGCACCGACATTCCGCGTGACCGGTCGGACGGCGATCGAGAACTCGGCGGCCTGCAGCGCGTCCGAGAGTCCCTTCATGCGGGGAACAACCGACAACGCGATGGGAAACGACGCCGGGTCCACGACCCGCTCGATCCGGGTGACGGCCGGCGATGCGTCGGGGCTCGATTCGCCGCGGACGACGACCTGGAAGAACGACTTCCCGGCGCGGCGCAGGGGACGCATGAGAAGCTCCTCGCCCACGACGTCGACGATGCCCGATCGCTCGTTCCGGTCGATCGGGCCGAGAAGATAGAGCGAGACGGCCCCCGGGTAGTCGGCGACCACCGGGGGCGAGGTGAGCTCCACGTCGATCGCGTCGAGGAATCGGGCGTCACCGTCGAGATCTATGAGTACGAGGTCTTCGAGTCCGACACCCGCGGCCTCTGCCGGATCGACCGGAGTCACCGAGAGCTCCGCCCCCAGCGGTCCCCGCAGCGTCTCGGCGAGGAGGGCGGAGGCGAGGAGCAGAAGGATTGTCACCGCCGCGTATCGCTTCATCGGTCCCCCTGCGGAAGCATCGGCTCGGGATCCCGCGAACGCCCGTTCTGACGGATCTCGAAGTGCAGATGAGAGCCGGTCACGATCCCCGTACTCCCGACCGCGCCGAGAATCATACCCGAACGGACCTCATCATTCAACGATACCGCGATCGAAGAGAGATGTCCGTAGAGCGTCCGGAACCCGCCGGAATGCTCGAGGATGACGTAGTTGCCCAGTACGGGATCGTCGCCGACCTCGCTCACGCGTCCTCCGCGCGAGGCGAGCACGCGGGTTCCTTCGGGCGCGGCGTAGTCGGCGCCGCCGTGAAAGCTGTACTGCGCGGTGATGGGGTTTCGTCGTGGCCCCCACGGCGAGGTGAGCTCCCCGTCGGGAAGCGGATGCCGGAACATCATGCCCAGAAACGCGAGTCGTTCCTCCGGGAGAAAATCCTCCCCGGCGAAGAAGCGGAAGACGGTGGCGCCGGAGGACTCGGCGCC
>CAZICD010000024.1:34871-48791 GCA_964537725.1 uncultured Spirochaetaceae bacterium
GGCGCCGGAGGACTCGGCGCCTGAGGATTCGCCGCCGGCGACGGCGACGGTGACGACGGCGGCGTCGCGATCGCGGCGCAGGTCGTGCATGATCGATTCGAGGTCCGATTCCGGCGCGAGCGGGACGAAGACACCGGGCACTCCCGGAACGAGCAGCGTCGACTCGGCTTCCAGTTCGGGCTCGGCGAGCCTGTTGAGCGTTGCGAGCGCGCTGTAGGGGACCGAGAGCCGGGCTGCGATCCCGAACAGCGTGTCGCCTTCGCGTACGCGGTAGCGGTAGATCAGCAGCGGAGGTAGCTCGTCTCCCGCGCTCGACCGGCGGTAGTACTCGCGGATGTCGCTCTGGTGCTGGACGTAGAGCGGGTCCGAGCGGTCGAGAAGGCGCAGGCGCGGGTATTGCGCAACGGTCACGCCCGCGACGACCGCGAGGAGCGCGAACGCGACGCTACCCCGTGCGATGAGCCTTTTCAACGACATGGCGGATCACAAAACCGGCGATGACGAGTCCGAGCAGCAGGGTATAGAGCCCACGCGCGTTCGTGGCGACGTACCAGAGGGGGAAGGCGACGACGAGGCCGACGAGCGGGACCGCCGCCGCGAGCAGCGCGACCGCGACGAACCCGCGCGCGAGCCGGCGGACGCCGTCGCGGACACTGCCGCCGGCCCGCCCGCTCCCGTGTCCGCGGGCGCTCACTCGGCCTCCCCGGCGGGTGACGCCGGCGCGGATTCGGCCCCGTCGGTCTGCTCGTCGAGCAGGCGCCGCTGTTCGCGGTATTCGTCCGCCTCTCCGGGCACCCCGAGCTCGTCGGCAACCGCGGCGAGCTCGTCGAGGATGCTCTTCGCCTGCGGCACGAGGCCGACGGTCGCGGCGACCTGCAGCGCCCGTCGGAGGTAGTCGCGCGCGCCCTCATCGTCGCCCCGGTGCGCGGAGATGAGGCCGAGCGCCTTGAGATCGGCGGCGATCCCCACCGAGTTCTCGATCTGCTTGTCGAGCGCGAGGGCGCGTCCCGCTTCGTCGAACGCCGCGTCGTAACGGCCCTGCCGGCTGTAGACCGACCCGAGCATGTAGTGGTTGGATGCGAGCTCCGGAAGGCGGCGCTCCTCCTCGTTGATCGCCATCGCGTCGGAGAGGTACCGCTCGGCGCTGCCGTAGTCGCCGGCGCGGCTGTGCACCGTGGCGATGTTGTGGTAAAGGATGGCCAGGTCGGTCTGCTCCGCTTCCGCGTTGCGCTCGTCGAGCGCTCGCTGGAAGAAGTCCATCGCGAGCGCGTTGTCGCCGCGCCGGAGCGCGACCTCGCCCAGGTGCGTCGCGCTCTGCAGGAGCAGGCGCGGGTCGTCGATCGCGACTGCGATCTCGTAGGCGCTCGAGAAGCTGCTTTCGGCCGTGTCGATGTCGCCTGCCGCGAGGTAGACGTTGCCGATGGAGTTGTACGTCTGCGCGATCCCGGGACGGTTGTCGACCGACGTGTTCTCGCGCAGCGCGAGCTCGAAGAAGCGCAGCGCCTGTTCGTAGTTCCCGTCGCCGAAGTACCGATTCCCGAACTCGGCGTACTCGGCGGCGCGGTCCTTCGCGTCGGTGACGGTATCCGGCGTGCGGGGAGCCGTGGAGCACGAGACGAGGAGGAGCGTCGCTGCCGCGACGAGCAGGGCGCCGAGGCGTGCCCGGCCGGCGGTGCGCGAGATCGCCACCCTAGAACTCCTCGTCCCGGACGCCGCGGAAGGTCGTCGGCTGCTCGCGCGCCTCGGGGATGCCGCCGCGCAGGAGGGGATTGTTGCGCAGCCCTTCGAGCACGTCCTGCCCGGAATCGAGCGTGGCTCGCCCCTCTTCGAGCAGCGAGCTGATCTGCGGCTGCGTCGTATTGAGATACCCGGTGAACTCGGCGACCTGGTCGAGGTTCTCGTTCAGCGACGCGATGCTCGTCTCGAGCGAGTCGATGATCACCGTAACCTCGTCGAAGAGTCGGTTGTCGTCGTCGAGCAGGGTGGCGATGCTGCCCTTCGGGTCGAGCAGCGTCGGTACGAGCCCGGTGGGGTCGGCGAGTGCGGCCGAGGTCTGCTCGAGGTTGGCCGTGATCGCCTCCACGTCGGCGAGCAGACCGTTGACCTGGAGCGCGGTGTCGTCGATCACGCCGTTCACCCGAACGACGGTCGTCTGGAGGTCGGCGACCGTGCGCTCGAGGCCGGTGAGTACGCCGCCAACCGGCCCCGCCGACTGCCCGGCGAGCGTGAGCTCGATCTCGTCGGTCAGCGTGGCGACGTTGAGCAGCACGCGGTCCACGTTCGCGAGGATCGGATCGATCTGGTCGAGCGCCTGCGCGATCGGATCGGCATCGCGGAGGATGATGGTTCGGTTCTCCTCGCGAAGCCGCAGCCCCTGCTTCGAGTTGTATATGGGGATCTGCGACCCCTCGGGAAGCGGAGGCGTCTCCTCGCGGCCCTGGTGGAAGAGGATCTCACCGCCGCCGAGCGGGCTCGTGACCACCTGGATCAGCGAGTCGGCGGTGACCTTGTCGATGTACTCCTCCTGGATGGTGAAGCGGACGTTGACCTGGTTCTCCTCGGTGAGCGATATGTCGCTCACGCGCCCGATCGTGAATCCGCGAAACGTGATCGCCATGCCGACCGAGACGTCCTTCGCGCTGTCGAACCGCGCGTAGTACTCGTAGTTCCTGCGGAACCAGCGCTGGTTCGCGCCCATGAGGACGATCAGCGCCACCGTCAACGCTACGGCGAGGATCACGAAGACACCGACGACCTGATTTGCGAAGCGGTAGCGCAGTTTCATGCTGGTTGAAGTCTAGCCCCTCTGCAGGCGCGCGTCAATTTCATTCTATCCGAGGAACGTGTGCGTATCGGGGTCGAGCAGGGCGAGGATGTCGCCGTCGTAGGTCGCGGTCTCGCTCAGCACGTCGGTCAGGATCCGTTCGACCTCCGGGTCGCCCGAGCGCGACACCTCCTTGAGCGATCCGAACCTCAGGATTCGGCCCTCCTGCATTACGACGACGTAGTCGGCGATCTGGCTCGCGATCCGCGCGTTGTGCGTGACCGACACGATCGTCACCTTGCGCTCCTTGAGCTCGCGCAGCTTGCGGATGAGGAGGTCGACGCGCTCGGTGTCGACGCTCGTGGTGGGCTCGTCCATGTAGAGAAGTTCGGGATCGGTGACGATCGCGCGCGCGAACGACACGACCTTCCGCTCACCCGCGGAGACCTGCGACGGGCGGAGATCGAGCCGCGTGGTCGCCCGGAGCTCCCGCGCGAGCTGCATCACGCGCTCGCGGACGGCGCCGGAACCCAGGTCCGGCCTGTGGTACTGAAGCGGCAGCGCGAGGTTTCCGTAGAGCGTCATGTTCTGCCACAGCGCCCCGTCCTGAAAGACGAATCCGTTGCGGCTGCGAAGCGTCTCGAGCTCCCGGTCGGAAGCGCGCGCCGGGTCGACGCCGAGGATGTCCACCGAGCCGCGCTCGGGAACGGCGAGCCCCGCCGCCGCCTTGAGCAGCGTGCTCTTGCCCGAACCGGAGGGCCCCATGATCACCGTGCACGCCTGGGCGGGGAAGGCGACCGAGACGCCGTCGAGCACCGTCTCGTCTTCGAAGGCGACAGTGACATCGGTGATGGCGCACGCCGGCGGGAGCGCCTGCGGCTCGGGCGTCGCCTCTCCGTCGAGCGCGGAGAGCAGGTCGTCGTTCAGGTCCGATTCATCCGGCATGGCGTCCTCACAGGTAGTAGCCGAGCGTGATCACCGCGTTCGCCACGATGAGCAGCGTGATGCCGCGCCCGACCGAACGGATCGCGGCGACCGGGATCTCGGTGGACGAGCGCTCGACCTGCAGTCCGTAGAAGGTCGCGACGAGCGCGGTGATCGCACCGAAGACGAGGCTCTTCACGACGCTCGAGGCGACGTCGGTGAGGCTGAGCGCCGCGAGCAACCCCTGAGAGTACTCGGTGAGCGCGATGGGATTGACGAGCTGAGTGACGACGAAGGAGCCGGCGAGCCCGAACACGTTGAAGTAGAGGTTGAGCAGAAAGGTGCTGAGCGTAACGCCGATGAACCGCGGCACGACGATGTGCTGGATCGGGTTGATGCCGGTGACGGTGTAGGCCTCTACTTCGTGGTTGATGACCATGTTGCCCAGCTCGGTTGAGATCGCCGTGCCCGATCGCGCGGTTACGATGACCGCGGTGAGAATGGGGCCGAGCTCGCGCGTGATCACGATGATGAGGATGTCGTAGATGAGCTGACCCTGCCCGAACTGCGGAAGGAGGCTCAGCCCCTGGATGACGATGACCGCGCCGATGCTCAGGCTGATCGTCGCGACGACGCTCAGCGCCTCGACGCCGGTGAAGAGGATCTGCATCGTGAGCACGCGCGTGCCGGTCTTGCGCCGCGCGAAGAATCGGCCCGTCTGCCGGAAGACCTCGACCATGAAGCCGAGCGCGTAGGCGACGCGCCGGACGTGTCCGATCGTCCGCGCGCCGATTCGTTCAATCGCCTGCATGCGCGTACATCCCGATTGGTGCGAGGAAGCGGTCGTCAATGGGTAAGCCGTCGCAGCAGCGGCCTAGACGGCGGTCGGTTCGCGGCGGGCCGTGAAAGTCGCTGCCCGCGGTCGTGATGAGGCCGATGTCTTCGGCGAGCGCGGCGAGTCGGTGCCCGTCGTTGCACGTGAGGTTCGCGTGGTACGCCTCGATCCCGTCGAGCCCCTCGCCCTTCCAGCGTTTGAGCGATCGCGCGAGGTCGTCCCAGCTCATCCGCAGCGTCTGCGGGTGCGCCACGACCGCGACTCCACCGGCCGCGTGGACCGCGTCGCACGTCTTGCCCACGCTCAACCCCTTCTTTGCCACGTAGCAGGGCTGGCCGTCGCCGATGAGCGTATCGAACGCCTCCTGCATCGACGAGACGACGCGGTGGTTGAGCAGCCACTGCGCGAAGTGCGGGCGCCCGACCGTCTCGTGCCCGGCGATCTGCACGAGCTCATCGTAGGTGACGGGGATGTCCGCGCGGCGCAGCTCGTCGACCATCGCGAGGTTGCGCTCCTTGCGGAAGGTGAGCGCGAGCTCGAGTCGCTCGCGCACCCCTCCGCTCCACCGCTCGAGGCCGAGGCCGAGCATGTGGAACACGCCCTTCTGCCACTCGACCTCGAGCTCGATTCCCGGTACGAAGCCCACGCCAGCCTCGCGCGCGGCCGCAGCTGCCTCGTCGAGCCCGGCGACGGTGTCGTGGTCGGTGAGCGCGACGGCGGTGAGCCCCTCGCGAGCGGCGAGCGCGACGAGCGCGGCGGGGCTGAGGGTACCGTCGGAGGCGGTCGAATGCGCGTGCAGGTCGATCATTCGCGTTCAGTATACTGTTCTGCGCCCGCCGTTTGCACGACATCGGCGCCCGCAAAACTTTCTTGATATAATGCGGGCAAGTGTTTACAGTTCTCTCGAGGAGTCTATCACGTGCCGCGTCCCATGAACTTCAAGGCCAACTCGGTCATATACTTCCGTGGCGATGTGAGCGACAAGATCTACATCCTCAAGTCGGGGCGCATCAGCCTCAACTCCACCGACATCGAGACCGGGCAGGAGATCCACGACTACATCCAGACGGGTGAGTTCTTCGGCGTGAAGAGCGCGCTGGGCAAGTATCCGCGCGAAGAGAACGCGGTCGTGCTGTCGGACACCTCGGTGATCATGTTCACGGTGCCCGAGTTCGAGCAGCTCGTCAGCCAGAACACGCGCATCATCATGAAGATGCTGAAGGTGTTTAGTAACCAGCTGCGCCGGATGCACGCGAAGGTGAGCACGCTGCTCGCCGAGGACGAGCAGGTCAACCCGGAGGTGGGCCTGTTCAACATTGGCCAGCACTACCTGGGCAAGAAACGCTACGAGCAGGCGCTCTACGCCTTCCGTCGGTATCTCACGTACTATCCGTCCGGCCGCTTCCACGCGAAGGCGAACGAGTTCGCGCAGAAGGCCGAGCAGTTCCTGCAGCAGTACGGCGCGGGCAAGGGGCCGAACATCCAGGGGCTCGAGTCGGGTTCGGCGCCGGCGGCGGAGAAGCCCGAAGGCGGCCGACAGCTTTCGGCGGCGGCGAAGGAGTTCTACGCCGCGGTCAGCACGTTCAGCCAGCAGAAGTACGCCGACGCGCTGCGGGCGTTCAAGCACATCGCCGAAACCAGCGAGGACGAGGAGTACCGCATCAAGAGCCTCTTCGAGATGGGCCGATGCTTCTTCAGCCTCGATCAGTACGACGCGTGTATCAGGCACTACACCGGCCTCATCCAGCGGTACCCGAAGATCCCGGAGTTGCCGGACGCGCTCTACTACGTAGGGCAGTCCTACCATCAGAAGGGCGATTCGCAGCGCGCGCAGAGCTTCTACAAGAAGATCACGAGCATGCCCAACGTCGGCGAGGCGCTCATGCGCAAGGTCCGTCGCGCCATGAAGACGGAGGAGGGCTGAGATGAACCTCGAGGCCTTTGAGCGGTTCGCCGTCGGCTACCAGCCGGGCGAGATCATCTTCTGCGAATACGAGCCCGGCGACGCGTTCTACCTGATCCAGGAGGGTACCGTCCAGATCTCCAAGATCATGGGCGACATCGAGAAGACGGTCGACGTCCTGCAGCCGGGCGAGATCTTTGGCGAGATGGCGATCCTCGAGGAGGCGCCGCGGTCGGCAACCGCGATCGCCGCCGAGCAGGTCAAGTGTCTCGAGTTCAACCGCGAGAATTTCGAGATCCTCATGCGCGGCAACCCTGCGATCGCGCTCAAGCTGCTGAAGCTGTTCACCAAGCGTATCTACGACCAGCGGCGACGCTTCATGATCCTCACGCTCGAGGACACGCAGGCGCGCGTGGCGGACGTCTTCCTCATGCTCAACGAGCTCCACGGCGAGCAGCCGGACGACGACGAATCCGACGAGCGCGTGTTCTTCACCACGCCTGAGGACGTTGCCCACTGGGCGGGTCTGTCCACCGACGAGACCAGGCACGTGCTCAACCATTTCGTGAGTCAGCGACGGCTGGAGGTCGAAAAGGACCGGATCGTGCTCAAGAACATCAACGAGTTCGTCCGCTTCGTGAACAGCCGTCGGAAACAGTAGGGGCGATCGTGCGCGTGCGGGGCCACGGGAGCCGGGCGCTGCGAGCCGTCGTGATCGCTGCGGTCGTTCTGGGTGCGGTCGCGACGCCGGCGCGCGCGTTCGACCGGTTCCTTCGCGTCGTCGCGATCGCCGAGGCGGTCGCTCCGGCTGCGCTGCTCGTGGCACAGGGGGTGGACACGCCGCTGGAGGCGGGCGTGCTCGGCGGTGCGGTGGCGCTGCATACGCTGCCGAACATCGTGCTCCTCCTCGCCGAGTCGAACGACGACGCGCGTCTCACCCGCACGATGCGGATCGTGAGCGCCGGCGCAGGGTTCACGAGCGCCGCCGGCTCGCTGGGGATGGGCATCGCGTTGGAGCTGGGTGCCTTCCCCGACGCGTCGTGGACGTCGAACGCGGGGCTGTTCGCCGCCGCCGCGGTGCCGGCGCTCTTCGCGGGGCTCGTCGATCTCGTCCCGTATTCGCTCGAGGTGGCCGCCGAAGGCTTCACACCGACGCGGGAATCCGGTATATTTCCGTCCAATCGGCCGCCGCGTACGGCCCTGCCAAGGTAGCTCAGGGGTAGAGCAGCTCACTCGTAATGAGCAGGCCGTCGGTTCGAATCCGACCCTTGGCTTCTCCTGCACATCGACACACCCACCCTAATCAGCCGGCCTCGCCCCGCCGATACTTGAAGGCAGGGAGGCACGAGTGCTACGAGGCATCTATACCGGCGCCGCCGGCATGGTCGTCCAGCAGAACAGGCTCGACGCGCTGTCGAACAATCTCGCGAACGTCGACACGACCGGCTACAAGCGCGACATGCCCATTCAGAAGGCCTTTCCGGAGCTCCTGATCCGACGGATGAGCGACGACGGGCAGACCCAGATCCCGTTTCGCAGCTTCCCGTTCGGGTCGTACGACGTCGCCCCGGTGGTGGGGCAGGTCGGGACCGGTGTGGAGACGAACGAGTACCACACCGTCTTCAGTCAGGGGAGCCTCAAGCAGACCGACAACGCCTTCGACATCGCGCTCGAAGGCGAGGGGTTTTTCGTAGTCGACACGCCGCAGGGTGAGCGCTACACGCGCAACGGCAGCTTCCTGATCGGGCCCGAAGGGATGCTCGTGACAAAGCAGGGGTATCCGGTGCTCGGTGAGGACGGCCCCATCCAGCTGAAGCTCAACAATTTCGTCGTCGACGAGGACGGCGTCATCTACGAGAACGACGCCCTCGCCGGCGACCCGCGGCGGCTGGTGAGCATGCGCGAGAATGAGTGGGACGACACGGTCCGGGTAGACCGCCTGCGCGTCGTCGACATGCGAAACACCCGCTACATCCGTAAGCAAGGCGACAGCCTCTGGAGAACCACCGAGGAGTCGGGCGAGGCGTTCACGATGGGTGCCGACCGACCGAAGGTCCACCAGGGATTCCTCGAGACGAGTAACGTCAATCCGGTCACCGAGATGGTACAGCTGATCGAGGTCAACCGCGCATACGAGGCGAACCAGAAGGCGATCCAGTCGCACGACCAGATGACCGGCCAGCTCATCAACAGGGCGATGACGCTGTAGAGGAGGGGAGGATGATGAGATCACTGTGGACTGCCGCGTCCGGCATGGTCGGACAGCAGTTCAACATCGACACGATCGCGAATAACCTCTCGAACGTGAATACGACGGGCTTCAAGAAGAATCGGCCCGACTTCGAGGACCTGCTCTACCACACCGTCCGCATGGCGGGGACCCCCGCGACCGAGGAGACGCTCCGTCCGGTCGGCGTACAGGTGGGCCACGGCGTGAAGGTCGCCGCGACGCAGAAGATCCACACGCAGGGATCGCTTCAGAACACGAACAACGTGAGCGACGTCGCGATCGAGGGCGAGGGCTTCTTCCGCGTGCTGCTCTACGACGGCAGCTTCGGCTACACCCGGGACGGGTCGTTCAAGATCGACTCGAACGGGCAGTTCGTGAACAGCCAGGGCTATCGACTGATGCCGGAGCTGGTGCTGCCCGAGGGCTTCATCCGCGAGTCGGTGGCGATCTCGCAGGACGGTCGCGTGACGACGAGGCTGCCCGGGCTCGAGGAGCCCGTGGATGTTGGACAGCTCGAGCTCTACCGGTTCGTGAACCCCGCGGGTCTGCAGGCGATCGGCGACAACATCTACAAGGTGTCCGCGGCCTCCGGCGACCCGATCGCGGGCCAGCCGGGATTCGACGGGATGGGCCAGACGCTGCACAAGTTTCTCGAGCTCTCGAACGTCGAGGCGGTGCAGGAGATGGTGAACATGATCGTCGCCCAGCGCGCCTACGAGATGAACTCGAAGGCGATCCAGACGAGCGACACGATGCTCGGCATCGCGAACAACCTCAAGAGGTAGGCATGGACCCGATCTCGGCAAACCTCGCGCAGTGGAACCGCAACCAGGTGAGTCTCGAGCTTCCCGACGGCGATTCGCGCACGCGGCTCGAAGCGGTCGCGAAGGAGTTCGAGTCGCTGTTCGCGAAGCAGATGCTCGACAGTATGCGTGATACACTCAATCCCGACGACGACATGTTCAACGGGGGTATGGCCCAGGATATCTTCGAGGACATGCTGTACGAGGAGTACGCCCGAATGCTCTCGCAGGAGGGTGGCCTCGGCATCGCAGACATGATCGTGCAGCAGTTCGAGGGGGCCGGTGCGCCGGCGAGCCCTGACGCCGCACGACGCGCGGCCGACGCGTACGGGGGTGTATGATTCTGGTACCCCGCGCGCCGGCCTTGCGTATGGAAAAGTGAACACTTCTGAGGGCGTCCGGCCACGCTGCACGGTTCGTCTTCGTAACTGTTTCCAGAACAACGATTTATACGGTATCGAAACTCCCGCGGTGGTTGGCACGCATGTTGCTGTATAGAGCCCAGGAGCACGTATGGCCACGAAGAAGACAAAGACCGTACGGGATGACGATACGCTGAAGGCGTATTTCAGTCAGATTCGCAAGACACCGCTGCTGTCGTTCGAGGAAGAGCTCGATCTGTCGCGACGCATCGAGGACGGAGACGAGGACGCACGCAAGCAACTGATAGAAGCGAACCTTCGCCTGGTGGTGAAGATCGCAAAGGCGTATGTATCGAGCGACGTGGGGCTGCTCGACCTCGTCCAGGAGGGCAATCTGGGGCTGCTCAAGGCGGCGAGCAAGTACGATCATCGGAAGAAGGTCCGATTCTCTACGTACGCGTCGTGGTGGATCAAGCAGTCGATCACCCGGGCGCTGAGCAACAAGCGGCGCAGCATTCGGCTTCCCCACCGCAAGGAAGACGCCCTGCGCAAGATCCAGCGCGCGTACAACACCATGAGTCAGCGCTTGATGCGGCGCCCGAGCGTCGAGGAAGTAGCCACCGAAGTGGGGATGCCACGCGAAGAGGTCGTCCAGATACTGAACATCTCGAGCGGGCCCGTATCGCTCGACAGCGACATCAACGCCGATTCGGGCACGCTTCACGACGTGTTCGAGGACTACAGCTACGCGCCCGAGGCGGGCGTGATGCAGGAGGTCATGCACGACGAGACGCTCCGGTTCCTCGAACGGCTTCGGGAGAAGGAGAAGAAGATCCTGCTCTATCGGTTCGCGTTCTACGGCGGCAAGAAGTACACGCTCAAGCGGATCAGCGACGAGATGGGCATCAGCCCGGAAACGGTTCGCCAGATCGAGATGCGCGCGCTTCGCAAGCTGCGACAGCACGCGGGTGAGATCGAGGAGTTCGTCTACGATTGAGCGGTCGGCCTAAACAGTTGACCGCAAGAGATCGATGATACTACCGTGAGGCATCGTGACGCGCGGTAGTCGCTCGACAGGAAGAAAGAAGAAGACCTCGGCAGGGCGAGGGAGGCCGACGAAACGCGAGCGCACGACGCTCGTCGTGCTGCTCGCGGCGATCGCGGTGCTTCTCGGCGTGCTCGTCGCGCTCCTGCCGGAGACCGCCGGAGACGACGGCGGAGCGCTCGCGGGGACGGCCGGTTCGGCGGAATCGGGCGATGGCGCAGGCGACCCCGGGACCGGAGCCGGCGGCGAGGGCGCCACCGACCGCGGGCGGTCCTCGACGCGCGACGGCGATTCTGCGGGCGAAGGCGCCGACGACCCGACGGACGCCCGGGACGCGCCGCGCGTCGCTGAGGACGAAGCCGACGGTGGCGCCGTGACCGAGGGCTACCCGGAGGGCGAATCACCGGCTCGCGACGCGCCGGGCGGCGAAGCTCCGGCGATGACGGGCGCCGACGAGGCGTGGTGGCTTCCCGAGTCCGCGCCGCCTCCGCAGGAGCGAGGCCCGCTCGTGCTCGTGCTCGACGACGCCGGCAACACGCTCGACGGCTTTCAGGCGTTCCTCGCGCTCGACGTTCCGCTGGCCGTCGCCGTGCTCCCCCAACTCGACTATTCGGTGCGCGCGGCAGCCATGGCGTCCGCGGCCGGCAAGGAGATCCTTCTGCACCTGCCCATGGAGGCGGAGAACGGTGCCGACCCCGGCCCCGGTGCTATTCGCACCGACCTCAGCGCCGGGGAAATCGCCGCGCGCGTGGGCGACGACCTCGCGAGCGTTCCCGGTGCGATCGGCGTGAACAACCACATGGGCTCGAAGGCCACCGCGGACCCAGAGGTGATGCGCACCGTGCTCGGCGCGCTCCACGAGCGCGATCTGTTCTTCCTCGACAGTCGAACCTCCGCGGCGACGACCGGGCGTACGGTGGCCGCCGAGGTGGGCATCCCCTTCGCCGAGCGGGCGGTCTTCCTCGACCACGAGCGTACCCGCGAGGCGATTCTGGGCTCGATCGCGCACGCGCTCGAACTGAGCGGCGAGGGCGAGCCGGTCGTGATGATCGGGCACGTTACGGTGCCGCTGCTCGCCGACGTGCTCGCCGAAGCGTTTCCGGTGATCGTCGAGGCGGGGTACGCGTTCGCGCCGCTGTCGAGCCTCGTCTCGCCGGTGCGCGTCGCCGCGGGAGAATCCGAATGACGGTGCTCGGCGTGGAGAGCTCGTGCGACGAGTGCTCGGTCGCCGTGGTGGAAGACGGACGCACGATCCTGGGACAGGTGATCGCGACGCAGCTCGAGGAGCACGCACCGTACCGCGGGGTCGTGCCGGAGATCGCGAGCCGGACGCACACGCGGTGGATCGGTCCGGTCTACCGCGAAGCGCTCGAGCGCGCGGGCGTGACGCCGAAGGACCTGGACGCGGTTGCCGTCACGACGAGACCGGGCCTGGTGGGCTCGCTCGTCGTGGGGCTCTCCTTCGCAAAGGGGCTCGCGTACGGGCTGGGGCTTCCCCTGGTGGGGGTCGACCATATGCTCGCGCACCTCTACGCGCCCCAACTCGCCGGCGCGGTGGAGTACCCGTTCCTGGGGCTGCTCGTCTCCGGCGGCCACACGATCATCGCCCGCGCGGAGGACCCGTTCACGATGGACGTGATGGGTACGACGATCGACGACGCGTGCGGTGAGGCGTTCGACAAGGTCGCCAAGCACTACGAGCTCGGCTACCCGGGCGGCGTGGCGATCGACCGGCTGGCGCAGCGCGGCGACGCGCACGCGTTCCGATTTCCCGACTCCAACCTGCATAAGGGCGAGCACCGCTACGACGTCTCGTACTCCGGGCTGAAGACCGCGGTGATCAACCAGCTCGACCAGTTCTGGAACGGCGAGTCCGAGAAGTCGATGGAGAACATCGCCGCGAGCTTCCAGCGTGCCGCGATCGACGCGCTTCTCAAGCGTCTCTTCCGTGCGGTTGAAGATACCGGGCTCGCGCGGGTGGTAGTCGGCGGTGGCGTGGCGGCCAACAGCTACCTTCGCTCGGTTCTCGAAGCGCACGACGATCTGGACGTCCGCTTCCCTCCGCTCGAGCTCTGCACCGACAACGGCGCGATGATCGCCGGGCTCGGCTACCACCTGATCAGCCGCGGTGACCGCGACGGCCTCGATCTCGACGTCTCCTCCCGCGTCCCCGCGTTTCGGGCGACCTACCCGTAGCCGTGTTGACACGGGCTGCACGCCTGCGTAGTCTGCGCGCGGTGCGGCCGGGAGACGGGTGGGCGCGCGAGCGCGTCCGGAGCGACCGGGGCAGGCGCTCAGCGCGCCGCGTGAGGGGGCATTGATGGAACACGGCTACGACCTCGACGCTGCGATTCGCAAGGTTCCCGACTTCCCGAAGCAGGGCATCCTCTTCTACGACATCACGAGCGTGCTCATGGACCCTGCGGCGTTCGGCTCGTGCGTCGACGCGCTCGTGAACCGCTACCGGGGAGTCGAGCTGGACGCGATCGCCGCGATCGAAAGCAGGGGCTTCCTCTTCGCGGCCCCGGCGGCGCTCGAGCTGGGGCTCCCGCTCATGCTCGTCCGCAAGGCCGGGAAGCTGCCCGGCGAGACGGTTTCGAGGACCTACGAGCTCGAGTACGGCACCGACACCGTCGAGATCCACCGCGACGACCTGGGCACGGGAAAGCGGGTGCTCATCGTCGACGACCTCATCGCCACCGGCGGCACGGTACGCGCGACCGCAGACCTCGTTGCCGAAAGCGGCGGCACGGTTCCGGAGGTGTGGAGCGTGATTGGCCTGCCGTTCCTCGGGTACGAGGCGCGGCTCGCGCCCATCGGCGTGCACACGCTGATCGACTACGAGGGTGAGTAGGGCCTAAACACGTGCCGGCCGGGGGTGCCGGCTCCGCCGCTGTCGCCTTCGCCGCTGCCGGGCCCGGCTCCCGTCGGGACGACGAAGGTCGCGTCGCCAAACGCTTGACACGGGGGGACCCGATTAGTATCGTACTGGCAACAGAATTCCCGGTTGTGTAATGGTAGCACCGCAGATTCTGGCTCTGCTAGTGGGGGTTC
>CAZICD010000025.1:0-32123 GCA_964537725.1 uncultured Spirochaetaceae bacterium
ATCGGCCGATACTACCAGCTTCCGGCGTGGGTTTCACCGGTGCAGCGCACCCACGCCACCCGGATCCGCTCGCGTTTCCACGTGTACGAGACGACGACGTCCTCACCGCCGGCAGCCACGATCGCGGGGTAGCTGAACTCCGTGCGCTCGCGGTCGGCCGGCGACGCGGGGCGCGCGCCTTTCCCGCTGCCCTCGTCTTCCAGCGTCGCGATGCGACGCCAGCTCCTGCCGTTGTCGTCCGATCGGCTGAGTACGAGCGGGGTGCGAGCTCCCCAATCGGCGCCGACCGGGTTCGAGCAGAGGATGAGCGCGGCGCCGGGGAGGCTGGCGAGGTCGATGCCGCTGTTGTTGTTCGGGAGGTCGGTCAGCTGCACCGGCGACCACGTTCGGCCCGCGTCCGAGGAGTCAGACCGGGCGACGAAGCCGGCGGTGCTCCGCAGGAGCACGTGCACGCGGCCGGGCTCGGACTCCCACGCCGTCGGCTGGATGACTCCCTTGCCGGCGAAGGTCGCGTGGTCGAGCGGGATGGTCGCGAGCTCCCACGTGCGTCCGCGGTCGCGACTGAGCGTCACCGCCGCGTCCCACTCGGTCTCGGTCTCACGCGAGGTTGGCGCGAGCCACGTTCCGTCGCTCAGCACGATGAGCTTGTTCCGGACCGGGCCCACGGGGTAGGCGCGTCCTCCGGCGTCCGACAGCGGCGGCGGCTCGTCGTGCGTGCCCCAGGTGGCCCCACCGTCGTCCGAGCGCTTCGTCCGGGTACGCCACTCGCGGCAGTTCGGTCCCACCTTGTAGAAGAGAACGACGGAACCGTCGCCGCCGTCCGCGAGCACCGGGTTCCAGTGCGGCAGATCGGGCTCGTCGGCGATCTTTGCCGGCGTCGTCCACGAACCGTCTGCGTGCCTGCACGACGACCAGATCGCGACGTCGGGGTGCTTTTCGTGTGTGCCGCCGAACCAGGCGGCGAGGAGCCGCCCGTGCGGGAGCGGCAGAAGCGTGGACGCGTGGCAGCTCGCGAACTCCCGCGGGCTCGAAGGCACGAACTCGTGCGCGATGTCGCGCTGCATGGTCTCCCCCTTGCGCGGAAGCTGCGACCGCGCTACCGCTTCGGCCGCGCCGCGCCGTCGCCGGCGCGCTCGACCTCGGACGCGATGTCTTCCATGGAGATGTCCAGGTGTTCGGTCATGTGCGTCATCGCTTCGTTCGGGTCCTGGGCTTCGATGGCCTCCAGGACCTGCCGATGCGGCTCCAGCGCGTGCGCCGCGTTCTCGGGTACGGCGAACGCCCGCCCACGGTAGGTTCTGAGCTCGGTGACCACGAGCCGATGGATCTTCGCGAGCAGCGTGTTGCGCGCCGCTTCGACGATCGCGTTGTGAAACTCCTCGTCGAGCAGCGCGAGCTCGGAGGCGTTCTGCGCGGCGACGGCTGCCTCGAACTGTTCGTGCAGCGCCCGAAGTCGCTTCAGGTCGCGTGCGGTCCGTCGCCGGGCGGCGAGGCGAACGGCGAGCGGCTCCACCGCCTGGCGGACTTCCATGAGCTCGCCGAGCTTTGGCGTGTTCTCGGCGAACCACGAAGCGATGCTCGCCTGGTCGAGCTCGCTCGTCCGCGCGACGAAGGCGCCACGGCCCGGACGCAGCTCCACGAGCCCGATCGCCTGCAGGACCCGGAGGGCTTCGCGAACGGTGGGTCGGCTCACTCCGAGCTGCTCGCAGAGCGCGTGCTCCGTGGGCAGCTTCTCGCCCACCTCGTAGGTACCGCTCACGACGGCTGCCTTGAGCTCTTCTACGACCTGATCGATAACGGACACTCGCTCGATGGATCGCACCGTTACTCTCCTCCGCCCGCCTCGCGCGTCCTCGCCGCACGTCGGCCGGCTGCTCCAACGTTAGGGACGCAGCCGCTCCGGGTCAATGGCGTCCGCCGCCGGCACCTGCGCGCATCAGCTCACGACGCCCAGCTCGCGCAGCCCGTTCCGGAGCGCCGCGCGCTCCTCATCGGTGATCTCGTCGAGCGGTGGACGCGCCGGTCCCACCGGCATACCCGCCTCCTCCATCGCCGCGCGCAAGCCCGGGATAGGGTTCACGCGGTCCCCGGGCGCGAGCGACTTCAGGAACGGATCGAGCTTCCGGTGGATCTCGTGCGCGCGTACCAGGTCACCGTCCACGAAGGCGCCCATCATCTCGCGGATGGACCCGCTCAGGATGTGCGACGCGCCGCTGACGACGCCGGCCGCTCCCTGGACCATGCCGCAGAGGATCATGATGTCGTCGCCGTTGTAGACGGTGAAGTCTCCTTCGGCCGCGTTGGCGTACTCGATCATCTGCGTCGGGTTGATGCCCGCCTCGTCCTTGATGCCCAGGATGTTCGCGATGCGACTCAGTCGGGTGACGGTTGGCGGATCCACGTTCACGCCGGTGAAGATGGGGATGTTGTAGAGCATCACGGGGACGCTCACGCTCGCCGCGACCTTCTCGTAGTAGAGGTAGATACCTTCCTGCGTCGGCTTGGCGTAGTACGGGGCGACCACCATGAGCACGTCGTAGCCGATCTCCTCTGCCGTCCTGCTGAGCTCGACCGCGTCGCGCGTCGATGCGCTTCCGGTTCCCGCGATGAGCGGGACCCGGTCGGCCGCGGCGTCCTTCACGGTCCGGAAGAGCTTCACGCGCTCGTCGTTGCTGAGCGTATGGAACTCACCAGTCGTGCCGGCGACGATGAGCGAGTCGCACGCGCGGCGCTCGATCAGCGTATCGGTCAGCTCCGCGGCGTACTTCAGGTTGACGTCTCCGTTCTCGTCGAAGGGCGTCACCATGGGGATCAGGATCTGACCCAGGGTCCGGGCGAGCTCGCCCTGCGCGAGCGGGCTGGTGGTCGTGTTCGTCATGTTCTCTCCTTGGTATGTGGTTCGAGTGCTTCCGCGAGGCGTGCAAGCTCGTCTTCCGAAGGCCGGATCATGGGGTGGCGTGCGGGTCCCACGTCTCTGCCGATGAGCGAGAGCGCAGCTTTCAGCCGCGCCGGGAAGTAACGGCCTTCGATGAGCCGCCACGCCGGGAGCACGCTGTCGTGGATCTCACGTGCCCTCCTGATCTCGCCCGCCGCGACTGCGTCCCATAGCTTGACGAACAGCCTTGGGAAGACCGTCAGGATTGCCGATATGGATCCGCTCGCTCCGAGCAGGAACTCGGCCATGAGCAGGCCGTCGTGCGCGGCGTAGACGCTCGTGCGATCGCCGGCGACCCGCAGCATGTCGGCGAGCTCGTTCGCTCCGCCCACGCTCTGCTTGATGCCAACCACGTTCGGTATCCGGGCGAGCTCGACCATGAGCTGTGGACTCACCGGGTTGCTCGCCACGACGTTGTAGACGACTACGGGCAGGCCCAGCCGGGCGATCCGGTCGTAGAACTCGACGGTGCCGTCCTCCGACGAGCCGTAGTAGTGCGTGGGCGTCACCATGAGCGCGTCCGCGCCTGCGTCGCGGGCGGCCTGCGCGGCGCTCAGCGCCGCGCGGGTGGAGTCACGGATGATCCCGCACAGGAGCGGTACCGAACCGGCGGTGACCTCCTGCACGGCCGCGACGCCGGTCGCGATCTCGCGGTCGTCGAGCACGGCGCCCTCGCCCGTGCTGCCGGCGAAGCTCAGCCCGTGCACGCCCGCGGCGAGCAGGAGCTCGGCCTCCCTCCGGATACCGGGTACATCGATCTCTTCGCTGTCGGTCATGGGTGTGACCATTGGGGGAATGATGCCGGTGATGCTCACGTTCTCGTCCTCGTGCCCGAGCAGTGCCCATCCGGGTGCTCGTGATATATATTGTCTTACAATATGATCGTATGATCGCACGGGTCCGGCGTGCTGTCAAGCGGAAGGAGGGCGAGGTTGGACGCGGCGCTCCGGCAGGGCCGTGCTGCGGCCGCGGCTGCGGGACCCGCCTACTCGCGGCGGTCGCTCAGCCGCGTCGCCATCTCCATCGCGAGCAGGAAGCTGCGGGTGTTCGCCTTTCCCTGGTAGGCGATGTCGTAGGCGGTCCCGTGGTCCACGGAGGTCCGGATGATGGGAAGGCCCAGCGTCGCGTTCACCCCGCCGTCGAAGTCGAGCGTCTTCATGGGGATGTGGCCCTGATCGTGGTACATGCAGACGACGGCGTCGAACCGACTCCGCCGAACCGTGTTGAAGAAGACCGTGTCCCCCGGCTCCGGACCCGAGACGTCCATGCCCTCGCTACGGGCCTGCTCCACGGCCGGCCGGATCTGCGCGTCGTCCTCGGTGCCGAAGGCTCCGTGCTCCCCCGCGTGCGGGTTGATGCCCGCGACGGCGATTCGTGCCTGCGGCCTGAGCCGCCGCACCGCCTTGTGCGTGAGACGGATCACCTCGAGAATTCGCTGGGTCGTGGCCAGCTCGATCGCTCGGCGCAGTGCCACGTGGGTGCTCACGTGCGTGACGATGAGCTGATCGCTCGCGAGCATCATCGTGACCGGCGGGTTGCCGCAGACCTCCGCGATGAGCTCGGTATGGCCCGAGAAATCGGGCCGGGAGGCGCGCGTGGCCTCCTTGTTCATGGGAAGCGTTACGATCGCGTCCAGCTTCTTCGCGAGCGCATCGTGCGTCGCAGCGACGACGTACTCTGCTGCGGCAGCGCCGACTTTCTTGCTCAGCTCGCCGGGGGTTATGTCCGGTCGCTCCAGGAGGCCCTGCTCCATGAGCGGGATCTCCCGCGCGAGCGACGCGGAGAGTCCCAGCCGTTCGGCCGCGTACTCGAGCACCGCACGGTCCCCATAGACGAGGAACTCGTCCTGGATGGCCTGTTCGGCGTACGCGCGGACGAGGATCTCGGGGCCTACGCCGTTGGCGTCGCCCATGGTCACTCCAAGCATGTTCCCTCCCCGAGGCACGCGAAGGCCTCATCCATGACATTCTTCTCGCCGAATCCACCGGCCTTGGTGACCGCAGGGATTTCGAGCTCCCGGTCCTCGACCCGAGCCACGATCGTCATCGCCGGCACTCCCGGCGCGATCTCACGGTACACGTACACGACTCGGGCGTGCAACGCACCGAGGACCGCGACGGCCGTGTCGCCGCCGGTCACGAACAGGCGTGTCGCCGGCACGCGCCGCACCGCCTCGAGCGCGATCTCGCCGAGCGTCCGGGCGAGCGCCGTGGCGCTCGCCCCGTCGTCATCCTGCGATGGGTCTTCATCGGTCCCGGTCGGTGGGACCGTCGCGACGAGTACGTCGTGCCCCTCCTCGAGCGCGCGCGCCGCGCGCTCGGCCTCGTCGCCCTGCTGTGCGGGACTCACGTCGACGCAGAACGGCCGCCGTCTCCGTCGGAGGTAGTCCGCCTGCTCACGCGACCGCTCGCTCAGGCTTCCAACGATCCCGAGGACGGGCGCCGCGGAGCGGGTGGCGGCGTCCGCCGACGCCGCGGGAGCGCCGGCTCCGGGGGAGATGAGCGTCGTGCCGAGCGCGGCTGCCAACCCGGCCGATCCCACGAGAAGGTAGCGCCTGGGGGCGCGTGCGACGAGCCTGGCGAGTGCGTCCAAGTCGTTCCTGGTCTCCGCGTCCACGACGATGATCTGCCCGGCGTGTGCGTCGGCGAGAAGGCGTTCGATCGTGCCAACGGTGGCGTGCTCCACGTCGGCGCCGTCGGGAAGATGATCTGCGATACGGGAGGTGCGCACCGGGCTGCGGCGGTCGCGTCCGAACTCGGTCTGATGCACCGGTACGCCGTTCACGAGGCACTCGCCGTTCACCGTCGTCCTGCCTGCGGCCGGGTAGGCTGGTGCGACGACGACGACCCGATCGTAGAAGACCGAGCAGAGCGCTTCAGTCTCCGCCGCGATCCGGCCGCGCAGCGTCGAGTCGACTTTCTTGTAGACCACGCCGGCCCCAATCTCGCTCAACGACGCGGCGATCGTCAGGACCCGGCTGCGCGCCTTGTCCGGGGGCAGATGGCGCGACTCGGTGTCGACCACGAGTCGTCCCTGCTCTCCGGCGATGTCCGCGAGCGCGCGCGCGCCGATTTGGGCGGACGAGTCCGCGAGCACGACCGGGCACGGGCTGCCGATTCGGGCGAGCTGTACGCCGGTATCACACGCCCCGGTCAGATCATCCGCGATAATGACGGTGCCCGCACTTGCGTTCATAGTGTGACATGATATATACATCATTCAAGAACCACAAGCGCTTCGTGACGCGGTGGGCCCTGGGTGGTCTTCTGCCTCGCCGGCGCGCACGCTCAAGGGAGGATGTATGTCAGAGCACGCGGTAGTCCATTACGATCCGGAAGCCTGGATCGCGGTGCCCGCCAACAACGGGGGCAACGGCCCCACCTGGCAGTGGGGCAACGAGCTGCTGATCGGCTTCACGAAGGGGACCTTCTTCGACGCCGAGCGCATGCACCAGTGCAGGTACGACCGGCCGTTCGAGTCGTGGCTCGCCCGAAGCCGGGACGGCGGGGAGAGCTGGGCGGTCTGGAAGCCGGCGAACTACGCCGGAAACGACAACGAAGCCGACGCGCGGCCGCTCGAACAAGCTCTGGATTTCGCCGCCGACGGGTTCGTGATGCGCGTCGAGGGAGCCGGCTACCACGGCAACGAGCAGGCGCGCTGGTTCGCGAGTCGCGATCGGGGAGCCTCCTGGGAAGGACCGTTCGACTTCGGTAACCTTCTTTCGCACCCCGAGCTCGCCGGGAAGGAGTTCACGTCCCGCACGGCGTACCTTCCACAGAGCAGCGACGAGATGCTCGTGTTCTTCACCGCCCGCGACAACGACGTGCCCGAGAGCCTGAACGTGATCATCGCGGAGAAGACCTTCGTCGCGCGGGCAAAGGACGGCGGCAGGGACTTCGAGTTCATCTCCTGGGCCGTGCCATGGACCGACCCCTACCGTGCCGCCATGCCGGCGCCGGTGCGGGTTTCCGACAGCAAACTCGTCGTGGCCACGAGGCGGAAGTCGCGGGAGCACAACTGGATCGATTGCTACGTGTCGAACGACAACGGCGCATCGTGGGAGTTCTGCTCGGAGCTGGGCCACACCGAGGACGGGAACAACCACAACGGGAATCCGCCCGCGCTGGTCAGGATGAACGACGGGCGGCTGTGCGGCGTCTACGGCAATCGAACCCGCAGGCAGATGCTCGCACGGTTCAGCAGCGACGACGGTGCGACCTGGTCGGAACCCATCGTGGTAAGAGAGGGCTTTCGCTCGGTGAACGGCCATCCGGATCTGGGGTATCCACGCCTCTTCCAGCGCCCCGACGGTCGGCTCGTCGCGACGTACTTCTGGTGCACCGAGGAGAGGCCCCAGACCCACGTCGCAGCAACCGTCTTTGAAGCTCCGTGAGCTCTTGTATACAAGATGCGTGAATCGGTATAATCCTGAGGACGCGGTCGTGACACTTCGTGCCACGGCCGCGATCCTCGAGCGGAAAGGCGGGCACCTCGTAGTGGCGGCGTCACAGAATATCCAGAAACTCGACCGTGCCAACTTGTGGGATCAGTCGTACTCGATCCTGAAGGACATGATCCTTCGGCGTGAGTTTGCGCCCAACCACAAGTTGTCCATTCCGGAGCTCTCCACACAGCTCGGAGTCAGTCGCACCCCCATTCGTGACGCCCTCCAGCGGCTCGAAGTGGACGGGCTCGTGCGGACGGTGTCCAAGGTGGGAACCTACGTCAACGGGATCAACGAGGAGTTCGTCATGAACGTGATGGACACCCGGATGATGATCGAATACTGGGTTGCCGACCGGATTCCGCACCTCCCGGAAGACGTTGTTCTGGAGGCGGCCGACAGGATGGAGGCCATCCTCGAAGACGCAGCCAGGCGGCTGCGTTCCCGCAGCTACGATTCGCAGGTGCTGGTGGATGACAATCTCCGCTTCCATCTCACCTTCGTCGAAATGGGGCAGAACGAGTACAACGTACAGCTCTATCGGAACGCGATGAACTATCGCAATATCGCCTCCCACGCCTCGCTCATCTCGCGGGAGATGATCCAGACGGCCCACGAGCAGCACCGGGGTATCGTGAGCGCGCTGCGTTCCGCAGAGCGTTCCGAGATGAAGAACATCCTGAAGCTGCACCTCCTTGATTCGCGCGAACGGCTCGTCAAGAACATTCGGCAGAACGGCGGCGAGATATAGCGCTCGTCGCCTGCGCTCTCCCGCCTACGGCCTGCTCTGGCATTCCGAACCAGACTGCGAATTCCTGAAAGTTTTTCGTTGACAGATTGTCAGACACGGGTCTATAGTCGTTGCATGATGTATACAAGCTACATGGTGCATGCACATGAGTAGCCAGTTCAGAACCGCACGCAACATCATCTCGGGCGAGGGAACAGCCGCGCAGATCGGATCGTCCCTTCCGCTTCTCGGCAATCCCGCCTCGGTGCTCGTCGTCACCCAGGAGGCGATCGTGGACGCCGGTCTCGCTGAAGCCGTCCTCCAGGCGCTCGGTCAGGCCGGCGTCCGCTTCACCGTAGTCGACGACATTGGTGTCGAACCGTCGGTCGAGAACCTGACGCGTGTCTGTGAGCGCACCTCGTCCACGCCGGTCGAAGCCGTCATCGGGATCGGCGGCGGGAGCTGCCTCGACGCCGCGAAGCTGATCTCCGTGATGCGAACGAACGATACGTCGCTCGAGGACATGATCGGCACCGACAAGGTGACGAAGCCCGGCGTTCCGACCTGCCTCATCCCGACGACGGCCGGTACCGGATCCGAGGTCACACCCAACGCGATCGTCACCCTCCCGGAGAAGGAGCTGAAACAGGGGGTGGTGAGCTCGCACCTGCTGCCCACGGTCAGCATCGTGGACCCGGAGCTCACGTACTCGCTTCCGCGCCCGCTGACCGCGTCGACCGGCATGGACGCCTTCATCCACTCGTTCGAGTCGTTCCTGTCGAAGAAGGCGAACCCGGTGAGCGACACCTTCGCGCTTCGCTCCATGCGGCTGATCTCGCGCAGTCTCGTGACCGCGTACAAGGAGCCCGGCAACGCACAGGCGCGCGCGGACATGATGTACGGTTCCGTGTTCGGCGGCATGGCTCTCACCGGCTCCGGTACTACGGCGGTGCACGCGCTGGCGTACCCGCTGGGCGGCAAGTTCAAGATCGCACACGGCGTCGCCAACGCCATCCTCCTGCCGCACGTCTTCGAGTTCAACCTGGAGGCGGTCGGTTCCCGCGTCGACGAGATCGCGGAGGCGATGGAGATCGATGCCGGGAGCGACTGGCGCGAGCGGGGCAGGGCCATCCTCGATCGCATCCGCGGCTGGGTCTTGGAGCTGGAGCTCCCGGACGATCTGAGCCGCTGGGGTGTGGGTCGAGAGGACCTGCCGGTGCTGGCGCACGCCGCTTCGCAGGTCACGCGCCTGCTTGTGAACAACCCGCGTGAGTTGAGCGTGAGCGATATTGAGGAGATCTACGCGAAGCTGCTCCCTATCGGCGGTGGAGTTCGGTAGGCAGTGTCGAAAGGAGTCCGGAGAAATGCTGAAGCCTGAAGGAATTATCGCAGCAATGATCACACCGTTCACCCCCTCGCAGGAGGTGAGCGTCGACGCTCTGGACGAAATCGTCGAGTATCTCGTGAGCGCAGGCGTTCACGGCATCTTCGCGCTCGGAACGAACGGCGAGTTCATCTCGCTGAGCGACCAGGAGAAGCTGGACGTGGCGACCCGAGTTGTGCGCGCGGCGCGCGGACGGGTGCCGGTCTACGCCGGTACGGGGGGCGTCAACACGCGGCAGACGATGGAGTTTTCCAGGGCGATGCAGGACGTCGGCGTCGACGGTCTTTCGCTCATCACCCCCTACTTTCTGCCGTTCACCCAGGACGAGCTGGAAGCGCACTTTCTCGCGGTAGCCAATACCGTATCGCTGCCCATCCTCGTGTACAACATCCCTTCTCGTACCGGTGTGCATCTGCAGCCGCGCACGCTTGCGCGTCTGGCCGCCGTCCCGAACATCGTGGGTATCAAGGACAGCTCCGGGGATCTCCAGAACGTCGTCGACTACATCGAGGCGACCGACGAGAACTTCTCCGTGCTCGTCGGGACCGACTCGCTCATCAGTTTCGCGCTCTTCGCGGGGGCCAGCGGTGCGGTGGCTGCAACGACCAACATCGCGCCGCATCTGTCGGTCGGGATCTACGAGGCGTGGAGGGAAGGCCGCACGAACGACGCGGTTGAGCTACAGCGACGACTCGGCCGCGTGCGCACCGCGATCATCAGGCATGGCACCCTCCCCGCGTCTATGAAGGCCGCCATGGAGCTGCTGAGGCTCCCGGCAGGACCTCCACGGGCGCCCGTCGCCGCCCTCAACGCAGAGCAGCGACGGGAGCTCGAGCAGATTGTCGACCTGTGCAGGCCGAATCCCCGAGGCCGGGAGGCGTACGTCGAAGGAGGTGGCTGAATGTAGACCGGTGTAGTGATTAGGATGATCGATACCAAACGGAACGAAAAGGAGTCATCATGAACAAGAGATTCATGTTCGCAGTTGTGATTATGATTGCTGGCTTGGGCGTGCTGTTCGCCAGTGGCCAGGGCGAAGGCGAGGGGACCGATGGGACCCCCACCTTCTCGTACATGATCCCCAACCCGTACTTCCAGTGGTTGATGGACCAGGAATGGTATCCCGCGCTCAAGGAATCCGCGGGAGTCGAGATCGATCTGATCAACGGTGGCTCGCGCGGCGAGTACTACCAGCAGGTCGACCTCCAGATCGCCTCCGGCGGCCTGCCGGACCTCTTCATGCTGAACCTCGCGCAGCAGACGATCTACGGTGGAGAAGGAGCGCTGGTCGACTGGGTGCCGCTCATTGACGAGTACGCCCCGAACATCCAGGCGTTTATCGATGAGAACCCCACGTACGCGGCGCTCATCAGCACCGGAGACAGTATCTACGGGATCGGCGCCGAGTATCCCCGGATCTCCGCCGTCACGCTCTACCGGGACGACCTGTTCGAACAGGCCGGGATCGACGAGATGCCGGAAACGGTCGACGACTTCACCGACGACCTGCGAACCCTCAGGGACGAGTTCAGCGACGTGGACAACTTCTATCCCTTCCAGGGCCGCGGCAGCTTCATCGAGTTCCGTGCGGTTTTCGGTGCGAACGACTACATCGACGAGAACGGTCAGGTTCACGGTCGGTACGAAGGCGGGCAGGGGTACGACATCCACTCGCAGGGATTCCGTGATCTCATCGAATGGCTCAAGCTGCTCTACGATGAGGGCCTGATCGACCCCGAGTGGGTCGCCGGCATCCAGACCGAGGAGACGTGGCAGACGAAGATGCTCACCGGAAAGGGCGCGGTCTCAGACGACTTCTTCACCCGGCCCGCGTGGTTCATGGCCAACGCAGACCTCGAGGAGTATCCTACGTACTCGATCGACGTCATGCCGCTGTTCAAGGACGAGAACGGAAACCAGATCAAGCGACCGTCGACGACCCGTTTCCCGAACGACCGCTACGTGGCGATCAACGCCGAAACCAGCGACGCGATGCGCGAGACGATCGTGAGGTTCCACGACTTCCTCTTCTCGGAGGCAGGTATCAATTACGTCGCGCTGGGCATCGAGGGCGAGAGCTACGAGATGGTGGACGGCGAGCCCTCCTTCCTCATCGATTGGGAAGAGCAGGCGGCCATTCCCATGGGAACCCCGCACTGGTTCATCGCGCAGGACCGGTTCACCTTTGCAATGCCGGTCGACAACCAGCTCTACTACCAGTACCAGTCGCCGCTCGTGAAGAGCTTCGCGGAAGACTACTTCAGCAACTACGTCGAGTCGTACCCGCAGCTCAAGTACACGACCGACCAGCTGCGCCGACGCTCCGATCTCACCGGCCAGGTCGTCCCGGCCGTTGAAGCGGGAGTCGTCGAGTTCGTGAATGGATCGCGACCCATGTCCGAGTGGCAGGACTTCCTTGCCGAGATGGACGAACTGGGCTTCAGCGAGATCGAGGAAATCGACCAGGCCGCGTACGACGCTACGTACTGATCGATCATGACCGTGCGTCCGTCTCGTGACGGGCGCGAGCCGGGCCGCGGCGAGAGAGCCGCGGTCCGACTCATCACCCAAGGGAGGATTGACTGGAATGAGTGACGCGATACAGCCAAACCAGGCTCTGCAACAGCACGGTCTCCGAAAACGACTGGGGCAGAGGATCTGGAGCGCTCGGCTTCTCTACCTGATCCTCCTGCCGGGTTTCATCCATCTGATCATCTTCAAGCTGGCTCCCATCTTCGGGATCGTAATTTCGTTCCAGGACTACAACCCGTTCCGGGGCGTGTTCGGCAGCGAATGGGTCTGGTTCGAGCACTTCGTGAGGTTCTTCAGCAATCCGTACGCGCTGGTCCTCATCCGCAACACCGCGCTGCTCGCGATCTACACGCTCATCTTCACGTTCTTCATCCCGCTGATCTTCGCGCTTTTCCTGAACGAGGTGCTCCATTCGGGACTCAAGCGTTCGATCCAGACGGTGAGCGTCTTCCCGTACTTCGTCTCGTCCGCGGTCATCGTGAGTATCGCCTACACCTTCTTTTCTCCGCAGGGCGGTCTGGTGAACCGGGTGATCGAGGCCGTCGGATTTGAGCCCATATTCTTCATGGCGGACCCGGGGTGGTTCCGACCTCTGTACGTGGGGATCAGCGTCTGGCAGGTCTTCGGCTACAACGCGATCATCTATCTCGCGGCTATCGCCGGTGTTGATCCGGAGCTGTACGACGTCGCGGAGATCGACGGCGCGAACCGGTGGAAGAAGATGCTCTACGTCACCCTGCCTGGCATTCAGCACGTGACGATGGTGATGATCATCCTGAGCATCGGGCGGATCTTGTCGGTGGACGTAGGGAAGGTTCTGCTGATGTACAACCCCAGCGTCTACGAGACGGCGGACATCCTGCAGACGTTCGTCTACCGGACGGCTTTCGCAACAGACGGGTTCCCGAACTACAGCTACGCGGCGGCGGTGGGGCTCGTGCAGTCGGTATTCGCGTTCCTCCTGGTGGTACTCGCCAACAAACTGGCGAAGATGTACCAGGAAGAGTCCGCGATCTTCTAGGGGGATCACGTCATGCTGAAGCAGAAAACATCGACATTCGACGTAGTCAACGTGACCATCCTTGGCGTGATCGCCATCGCGTGTGTGTATCCGTTCTGGAACATACTCATGGTCTCCATCAGCGACGCGAAGGCGGTTCTCGCGGGCGAGATCTATCTCTGGCCGCGGGGGATCACGGCAGATACCTACCGGTACATTTTCACGAACCAGCGGCTCGGTATCGCCGCCTCCGTCTACAATTCGGTCTACTACACCGTCCTGGGTGGCGTGTTCGCGGTGCTCCTGACGTACTTCACGGCGTATGCGCTCTCCAGGAAGAAGCTCGTGGGTCGACGCCTGATCATGGTCACCTTCGTCTTCACCTGGGTCTTCGAGGCCGGGCTCATCCCGAACTACCTGATCCTGAGCTCGCTGGGCTTTGTGAACTCACGCTGGGTGATGATCATCCCTCAGGCGATCAGCACGTTCCTTCTGATCATAACGCGTTCGTTCCTGGACGCGATTCCGACCGAGCTCGAGGAGTCCGCGTTCATTGACGGTGCGAACGATTTCCAGATCATGACGCAGATCTTCCTTCCGCTCTCCAAGCCGGTCGTCGCGACGATCTCCGTGTTCTACGCGATCCAGATCTGGAACAACTTCCTGCTCCCTCTCATCTACATCAGGAACCAGGCGCTCAAGCCCATCCAGCTCGTCCTCTACGAACTGGTGATCCAGCCCTCGACCGAGGGCAGCGGGCTCGAGACGATCATGACCGATACGATGACGGTCGTACCCAAGAACATCGAGGCGGCAGCGGTCGTGCTGGGCATGGTTCCCATCATGCTCGTCTACCCGTTCGCGCAGCGGTACTTCACGAAGGGCATTATGATCGGCGCGATCAAAGGGTAGCAGCCGGTACGAGCGTGCAGAACCAGGGCTCCGTCGAACCCGCCCATCGGCTCACGGCCGATGGGCGACGGTACTTCGCGTTTACAGCGCTGAACATCACGTCCGTCGCCCTCATCTCGCGGGATCTCATCGCCCTGCTTTCGGTCCGGCTCGGTGCCGGACCGTTTCTGCTCGGTGCGATCAACTCGCTGAGCTACTTCACCTTCGGGATGATTCCGCTGGGACGGCTGTTCATCGATCAGCGGCGACCTGTCCGTCACATGGTCGTACAGTGGCGACTTCGTTATCTGTCGCTTTCGCTGGCCGCGCTCGCGCTGTTCGGTGCGCCCCTCCTGCCCGGAGACGCGGCGCTGGCGATCTACTTCGTCGGTCTGCTCGGTTTCTTCGTAGCGAAAGGGTTCGGCATGACCGCGAGGGGGCCGATCGTCGGGCACGTGAGCGATGGCGGCGACCGCGAGTCCTTTCTCTCGCGCGTACAGCTCGTGAGCGCGGCCGTCCAGATCGTCGCTCGCGTGGGAGTTGCGCTGCTGCTCGGGGCCGACGCGAGCCGGATGCGATTCGCAATCGTGCTGCTGGTAGCCGTCGCAATCGGTAGCGTCGGGTCGTTCTTTCTCGCGCGCGTATCCGAGCCGTCGGAGGGTGAGGGCAGGCGTGCGCCCCGGAGCGTCGCTCCTCGCCAGCTGATCGCGGTGGCGAGGCGACTGCCGCGGCTTCTGTCGTACGTCGTGATCTGGGCCGCGTTGTCGGGAATCCAGCTGCCGTTCATCGTGCTCTTCTTCAGGTCGCTCGGCGGTCTGGGAGACAACGGCATCATGCTGGGCACGGCGTTCGGGAGCGTCATCGCGCTCGCGCCGCTCATCGCCGCGAGGCGCTGGATGGCGACCAGCGGGGCCGGTCGCTTCCTGACCATCGCCGCCATTGCCCTGGTGCTCGCCTCCGGCCTGATGCTCGCGCTCGGCCTGACGCAGGCCCTGCCGCGCGGGCTCCTGCTCGCGGTCGTCGCGTTCGGCCTCTTTCGAAGCGGCCAGGAGATCGTGCTCGTGGCGGGTGACTCGTATCTGCTGGACAGCGTGGAGCGGCAGGACCGTCTCGATGCGGGCATGATCTACCAGGTGCTCCGGGGAGTCGCGGGTGTCGTCGGGTCGTTCGGGGGCGGTGCAATCATGAGCGCGCTCGACGCGTCGGGCCGCCTGGATGATAACGCACGGTTCGCCGTCTTGTGGAGCCTGACCCTCGTGCTCGGACTGTGTCTGGTCGTCGTGTCGTGGACCATGCACCGTACGAGGCACACGGGCGGGCCGGCGACCGTCGCCAATGCCGACCTTTCATCGACACATCACACACCGAGGAGTCAATCATGACCACAGGTTTCCGTCCCCCCGCCGTACCCCTGATAGCGGTGGACCCGTACTTCTCCATCTGGTCGACGGCGGATCGACTTCACGAGGACGCGACGCGTCACTGGACGCTCGAGCCGCACGAGCTCGTGGGGCTCATCCGCGTCGACGGGCGGGTGCTGCGCTTCCTTGGCTCGACGAACCCGGGGCCGGCCTGGCTGAACATGCGTCAGCCGTCCGGCATGCGGCAGGTCGAGCTCGACGTCGCGCCCACGCAGACGCGGTACCGCTTCGAGGATGCCGGCGTCGCGCTGGAGGTGATCTTTCTCACGCCGCTCCTTCCGGACGACCTGGACGTTCTGAGCCGGCCGTTTTCGTACGTGCATCTGGTAGCTGCCTCGATCGACGGCGCGCCGCACGAGTGCGAGCTCTACCTCGAAGCCGGATCCTCGATCGCCTGCGGCGACCCGCAGGGCCTCGTGGTCTGGGAACGCGGCGAGCTGGCACAGGGCACGCCGGACCTTCGAATCGGCACGTGGGAGCAGAATCGGCTCGGCAGGCGGGGTGATCTCCTGACGATCGACTGGGGATACCTACATCTGTACGGCGACGCGAGCGCGGCCGGTCACATCGCATCGGCCACCGAGCTCAGGCGAGCGTTTGCCGCAGGAGCGACGGATGAGGTCGAAGACGCCACCTGGGCACGACACGGAGTACCCCGCGACGAGGCGCCGGTCCTCGCGCTCTCGTGGCGGCTTGGCAGCGTTCGCGAGCAGAGCGAGCGCACCGCCGTCGTCGGCTACGAAGACGGCGTCTCCATCGACTACTTCGGGACCCCGACTCCGGCGTACTGCTTCCGCGACGGTGCGAGCTTCGGCGAGGTCGCCGAGCGGGCGGTCGCCGAATCGGCGCAGATCCGCGAGCGGTGCGCAGCCTTCGACGCGGATCTCGTCGAGCAGGCCCGCCGTTCAGGCGGCGATCGGTACGCCGACCTCGTGAGCCTCGCCTACCGGCAGTCGGTGGCGGCGCACAAACTCATCGCGGACGAGCGCGGTGAGGCCGTCTTTCTCTCGAAGGAGTGCACGAGCAACGGCAGCATCGGCACGGTGGACGTGAGTTATCCTTCCACGCCGCTCTACCTGCTCGTCGCGCCCGAGCTCGTCGCCGGTATGCTCCGGCCCGTGTTCCGGTACGCGGCCTCTCCGGACTGGAAGCCCGCCTACGCTCCCCACGACGTGGGTACATACCCCCGCGCGACCGGACAGACTTACGGGGTGCGCATAGAGACTGTCGACCAGAGCCGACAGATGCCCGTGGAAGAGTGCGGCAACATGATCATCATGACCGCGGCGCATACGGCGGTCGCGGGCGACGCGGCGCTCGCGGCGGACAATTGGCGGCTCCTGCAGCAATGGGCCGATTACCTCGTCGCGCACGGACTCGACCCGGAGAACCAGCTCTGCACCGACGATTTCGCGGGCCACCTCGCGCGGAACACGAACCTCTCGGTCAAGGCGATCGTGGGTATCGCGGCGTTCGCCCGGCTCTGCGAGACGACCGGGCACGAGGGCGCCGGGCGCTACCGGGCGATTGCCGTCGACTACGCCACGCGCTGGCGCGAGATGGCCGCCGACGGCGACCACTACAGGCTCACCTTCGACGGAGAGGGCACGTGGAGCCTGAAGTACAACCTCGTATGGGATCGGTTCTTCGGATTCGGGCTCTTCCCGGACGAGGTCTTCGAGACCGAGGTCGCGTACTACCTGCGGAGGGCCGACACGTACGGAATCCCGCTCGACAGCCGCGCTGCCTTCACCAAGACCGACTGGCTCGTCTGGGCCGGGTGTCTGGCGTCAGACCGCGCGACGCGCGCCGCCTTTGTGGATCACGTGTGGAAGTTTGCGAGTGAGACGCCGGACCGGACGCCGTTCAGCGACTGGTACGACACGCACGACGCGCGCGAGCAGTCGTTCCACAATCGAACCGTGATCGGAGGGATTCTCATGCCGGTTCTCATGGATCGATTCGCCGAGCGGCGTGGGCGGGCGTGATCGTGGACCGTGCGGCGCGCGCCTACCCGGAGGTAATCCGGATCGACTTCTCCTCCGACCTGCTCGTGTCCTTCCCGCGCGGGACGGTGACCGTGAGCACGCCGTCGCTGAACTCGGCCTCGATCTTGGCCCGGTTCACGTCCGCCGGAAGACGGAAGGTTCGCGTGAAGCTTCGAGCGTAGCGTTCCCGGCGAAGGAACTCTTCGCCCTTCTTCTCGGTCTCTTCCTCGCGCTCGGCCGAAAGGACGAGCCGGTCCTCTTCGACGCGAACGTCCACGTCGTTCTTCGTCATTCCCGGGAGCTCGGCTTCGACGATGTAGCGCTTGCTCGAGCTCTTCACGTCGACGGCGGGCATCCAGACGCGTGGCCTGTCCGCCGGAGCCGGATTCGTCACGTCCGTGAACCGTTCGTCGAGGTCCTGAACGTACTCAGCAGGGTCTTCGTGTGAAAGAGTAGCCATGGTAGCCTCCCGCCCTCAAAGTCGGAAGGGAGGCGGGCGAAACCAATGACCCGGATGGGTTACCGTCCGTCGCACTCCGGCCGCGCAGGCGACCACGGGGCTGGTCGATCACCCGCGTGCCGGCCCCTCCGTCCCGCCGCCCAGCAGCCGCTCGGCGGCGAGCGCGAGGATGAGGTAGTCGGTCGTGCCGAATCCGAGGACGTACTCGGTCTGCTGCCAGAGATGCGGCCACTCGAGGAGCTCCGGGTAGTCGGGACGGATGAGCGCCGTGCCGGAGGCGCTGCCCCCGGGGATGTACGCCCAGTCGTCGCGGTTGAAACCGTAGGCTACCTCGAGCGAGCTCGCGCCCACCCCGGAGACGAAGGACGCGGTATTCGGCCCCGGGTGGCATCCGAGGACAAAGTTCAGCGCGTGCAGCATGAGCCGGAGCGGAAAGACATCCGGGTACGCGCGATGGAGGAAGTACTGCTGCATCCCGAAGTGCTGGATGCCCCATCCTGCGCCCCAGATGTTCGGTTCGTAGGGCACGCCGTACGGCGTCTTGCGCTCGAGCTCGTCCACCTCCGCGCGGTAGGTGCGCGCGGCGAGCGTCATTCGTTCGGTGAACTCCGCGTTTCCCACGCCTTCGAGCGTTCGGCCCACGACCCATCCCGCGCGGCCGAAGTGGTTCGCGATCGACTCGGCGCCGGCGACGAGTGCGTCCGCGAAGCGGCGATCCCCGGTCGCGAGGAAGAGCTCGGCCTCCGCGCCGACGCGTTCCTCGGGCGCGATCGTGCCCGAGACGCCTCCGTGCTCGTCGTAGAGCGCGGTCGCGACGGCGAGGCACTCGCCGGCGAGCTCGGGCGATTGCTCGCGAAGCGCGCGCGAGGCCGCCGCGAGGGCGGCGGCCGTCTGGAGCTCGCGCGGTGGGTTCTCCTCGGTGAACACCCATCGATCGTCGGAGAGCGTCGCCGCGCGAGCGGTCGGGTCCATCGTCGCGGACCGCACGAGGTCCGAGCCGGGCTCCGGTGCCGCGCCGACTGCGACGGTGCCGTCGGTCTGGTTGACCGGGTCTCCGAGGATCGTGTACTGGCGCAGGTTCGGGACGATGATCCCGCGGTAGAGGCGACCGAGCGAACGATAGGCGCCGACGATGGAGCGGCACCCGTGCTCGACCTGCTGCAGAATGTCCGGGACGCCGTCGGGCCGGTGGAGCTCGACGCTGCGGGCCTCCTGATCTACGGTGGTGGCGTCGTAGTCGACCCCGAACTCCTCCCACGCGAGCGCGAGCCCGTAGACCGTATTCGCCTGCGACTCCACGCGCAGGTCGTGATCTCCGGCGTCGTGCCAGCCGCCGGCGTTCAGCCCGGGGATGTGCTCCCCAGGCCGGTAGTCGCAGAGCGTCGACGGGCCCTGGACGTAGCCGTCGAAGTGGTTGTGATCCGTCGGCGCCATCCGCGCGTCGTCGAGGTGGCACGCGCCGTGCCAGACGCGCGAGCGATCGGTCACCCGCACGTGGCACATCTGGATGGGCAGGAAGTACTCGAGCGTGGGCTGCCACACGTGACGCGCGAAAACGTCGTCGGCGATCCGGAACGGGTTCGACGAGACCTCGCCGTAGGACGCTTCGTAGAGCCCCGGCTTGCGAACGTCGCTGAAGTCGAGCCGGAGGTAGTCGTAGCGGAGGAACCGGCCCCAGTCGGGCGGCGTCTCGGAGCGGACCGTCTCGCGGCGACCGTCGGGGTGGACCCTGGTGATGACGAGCGGCAGGCGCTCGGATACGTGCTGGTCGAGCTCGACGATCGCGTACTTCGGCTGATCGGGGTGGTATCCGACCTGCGAGACCTGCACGACCGGTTCGGAGGTCCAGTCGGGGATCGCGTGCGGCGTTACCGTCCATTCCACCGCACCGGTCGTCGCCCCCTCGGGTACGAGCGAGCGAACGATGAACCACCCGTTGTTGTGGAGCGCCCTGCCGTCGAGCAGCTCGAGCGTGGCCCCGCCGGACTCGATCCTCATCCGCTGCCGGTCGGACTCGGGTGCGACGGTGAGCACGCCTCCGGTCGCGAGCGGTTCCACCTCGTACGTACCCGCGGCTCCGATCGTGCCCGGCCCGTTGGCCTGGCGCGGGAAGATCCCGAACTCGCCGTCCATCGAGAAGGTCCGGCCGAAGAGGTAGCCGGGAAAGAGCTCGAGCATGAAGGCCACGCGCCCCACCCACTCGGCGGGGATCGGGTCCTCCAGGTCCACGGAGATCCGGAAGGCCGAGTCGCCCGCTTCCGGCAGCGGACGCACCGAGACCCGGTAGGCGAGTTCGAGGTCGGGATAGTCGATCGGGTTGAAGCCGGTCCGGTTCTTCTCCGGGTCGGGGTAGCTCATGCGAACGGCGACCTCATCGCGCTCCCGGTCAACGACGCGGTCTCCAGCCGTCGGCACCGGCGACCACTGGCCGGGTGAGCGGTCGAGCCGGAGATCTCCGTTCGTCGCGACGCGCAGGCCGTTCTGGATGACGCTTACCCCGCCCTGGTGGCCGTCCGGGTAGTAGTCGTGGGCGAGCATGACGTTGAGACCGCGGGTCTCCAGGTAGTCCTGTTCGTTCAGGTGAAGCCGGGATGAGGTGTGCACGGGAAGCTCCTGTTCTGGTTTCGGCGAAGTGTAGCACGGTCCCTCCTCCTCCATCTACGCGAATCGTGGTATCTTAGCCGCCCGTGAGCACCGTCCAGCCGCTGTCCGACCGCCAGAGCCTGCTCGGGACCCTGAGCGCCTTCGCCGGCTTTCTCGTCTGGGGGCTCCTCCCCTTCTACTGGAAGTGGCTCGGCGGGGTCGATGCGATCGAGATTCTCGCCCATCGCATCGTCTGGTCCGCCATCCTGCTGCTCGTCCTCGTGCCGGTCATCCAGCGACGCGAGCTCGCGGCAGCGCTCCGCGACCGGCGCGCCTTCCTCATCGCCGCCGGAGCGGGCGTCGTCGTGGGCGTCAACTGGTTCGTCTACGTCTGGGCCGTCTCCGCGGAGCGGCTCGTCGAGGCCAGCCTGGGCTACTACATCAACCCGCTCGTGAGCGTGCTCCTCGGCATGGTCGTGCTGCGCGAGCGGATGAACCGTCTGCAGCTCGTCGCGCTCGTGCTCGCAGCCGCGGGCGTCACGGTTCTGACGGTGAGCTACGGTCGCCTGCCGTGGGTGAGCCTCACGCTCGCGTTCACCTTCGGCTTCTACGGGCTCATCAAGAAGACGGGCCGATTGAACTCGCTGGTGAGCCTGCTGATCGAGCTCGTGATCCTCGCTCCGGTGGCGGCGGTCTTCCTCGCGCGGCGACACGCCGGCGGCGGCGGAGCGTTCGGAGCCGGAGATCCCACCGTCACCTGGCTGCTCGCCGGAGCCGGCGTCGCGACGGTGCTGCCGCTGCTGCTCTTCGGGATCGGCGCGCGGCGGATCCCGCTCTCGCGCGTCGGCTTCCTCCAGTACATCGCGCCCACGCTCATGCTCGTCATAGGTACGCTCTTCTACGGCGAGGCGTTCACGAGCGCGCACGCGGTCGCCTTCGCGCTCATCTGGACCGCGCTCGCGATCTACACGGCGACGCTCGTCCGCGGCCGCACCGGCAAGAGGAGCTGATCCGTGCCGAGCATGTACGAGATCTACGACCGCGATGCGCGCGGCTACGACGCGCTCGTGGCGGCCGAAGACTACGAGGGGAACCTCTGCCGGACGCTCCGCGGGATCGTCGTCTGGAACGACGCCCGCGTCGTTGAGGCCGGCATAGGGACCGGGCGCGTCACGCGCTGCTATGTGGACGTCGCCTCGCGCGTGCACGGCTACGACCGCTCGGCGCACATGCTCGCCCGCGCGCGGGAGAACCTCGCGTCCTGGGCCGACCGGGTCGAGCTCGCGCCCGCCGACCACCGGGCGCTGCCGGCCGCCTCGGGCGCGGTGGACGTCTTCGTCGAGGGGTGGGCGTTCGGGCACGCGGTCGTGGACGCGGCGAGCGGTGCGGTGAGCGTCTCGGCGGAAAGCGCCGCTTCCCCGCGCGCGGCCGTCGAGCGAGTTGCCGCGGAGCTCGTCGCGGAGGCCCGCCGCGTCGTGCGCCCGGGCGGCACCGTCATCGTCGTGGAAACGCTGGGGACCAACGTGGATCGGCCGGGAGCGCCGCTGCCGGAGCTCGCCGACTTCTACCGGGCCCTCGAGAACCGGTACGGGTTCGAGCGCGAGGTCATCCGGACCGACTATCGATTCGACTCGCCGCAGGAGGCCGAGAAGCGCTGCAGGTTCTTCTTCGGCGATGAGCTCGCCGATGGGGTCCGCAGCCGCGGGAGCGCGGTCGTACCCGAGTACACCGGGGTGTGGTGGATGCGCACGTAGCGGCGAGGCCGGCGCTTGGGACGGAGCCGAGACCGTGGTACGGTGGGGACGAAACCTGTAGTGAGGAGGGTAGCATGAAGCGAAGCATCGTCGTACTGCTCGTACTCGTCGTCGCAGGGGCTTCGGCGTTCGCCGGGCCGACCGACGATCCGGGGCCGGTGAAGGTCGATCTCAGCGCCGGCTTCACGTCGAGCATCTTCGCCGCGCACTGGAGCGTGACGCCGTCGGCGGTCTACCGGTTCGGGATCTTCGGCCTTGGCGCGGGGATGAAGAGTCACTTCGGCATCGGCCACGACGCGCTCTACCTGGGGCCGTACGTGCGCGGCGAGATCGGGTGGTTCTACCTGGGACTGGGCCCGCTCTTCCTGCTGCAGCAGCCGAGCGGCTCCGAGTGGGCGGAGTTCACCGAGGGCGTCACCGTGATCGTGCCGGCGGGGTTCCAGATCCCGCTCCTCCCGCTCGGACCCGGGCGCCTCGGTGTCGACTTGGGGCTGGACTTCTCGCTGACGCCGTCGCGGGTGCTGGTCGCCGAGAGCGACAGCATCATCGGCACGATCATCGGTACGATCGTCGCGACGACGTTCGGCGTGGTGATGAACAGCGTCAAGGCGAATGCCGGCGTCTTCTACACGGTGAGGCTCTGAACCGTCGGCCGGGGTACGCGAAGCGGCGGCAGGCAATCGGCCCGTCTCCTTGTAGAATCGCCTCGCGCACGGCATAATGGCTCATCCACCCGAAAGGAACGACGATGAGCTCACGACCGAACATACTCTTCATCATGACCGACGACCACGCCGCGCAGGCGATGAGCTGCTACGGCAGCCGGGTCAACACGACGCCGAACATGGACCGCATCGCCAACGAGGGGGTGCGGTTCGACCACTGCTACGTGACGAACTCGATCTGCACGCCCAGCCGGGCTACGATCCTCACCGGCACGCACACGCACGTGAACCGAGTCACGACGCTCGCGACGCACATCGACAACCGGCTGCCGAACGTCGCGAAGCACCTGCGAACCGGCGGCTACGAGACGGCGATCATCGGCAAGTGGCACCTCGGGCAGGGGCCGCGTCACTGGCCGACCGGGTTCGATTTCTGGAGCGTGCTCCCCGGTCAGGGGATCTACCACGACCCGGTCTTCTACGAGATGGGCGAGAGGAAGGTCGAGCCCGGTTACGTCAGCGACGTAACGACGGACAAGTGCATGGACTGGCTCGATCAGCGCGACACGGAGAAACCGTTCTTCCTGATGTGCCACCACAAGGCGCCCCACCGTCCCTGGGACCCGAAGCCGGAGCACCGTTCGCTCTACACCGACCCCATCCCCACGCCCGACACCTACGACGACGACTACTCGAACCGGGCCCGCGCCGCGGAGGCCGCGCACATGCGCATCGCGAGCGACATGACCTACGACGACCTGGACCTCGTCCAGCTGCCGGAGAGCCCGGGAGGGACGCTCGGGTGGAGCAGTCACAAGCTCGTTCCCTTCCCGGAAGAGAACGAGATCGCGAATCTCCGGTTGCGCTGCCGCAACACCGGCGAGGAGTTCACCTTCGCGAACCGCGACGAGCTCAAGCGATTCAAGTACCAGCGCTACATGCAGAAGTATCTGCAGTGCGTGCACTCGGTCGACGAGAACGTGGGACGCCTGCTCGACTACCTGGACGAGAACGGGCTGCGCGAGAACACGATGGTGATCTACACCTCCGACCAGGGTTTCTACCTGGGCGAGCACGGCTGGTTCGACAAGCGCTTCATCTACGACGAGAGCTTCAGGATGCCGTTCATCGTGCGCTACCCGGATCTCATCGCGGCCGGATCGGTTTCCGACGCGATGGTGAGCAACGTCGACTTCGCGCAGACCTTCCTGGACGTTGCCGGCCTTCCGCAGCCGAACTACATGCAGGGGCGGTCGATCAAGCCGGTGCTGGCCGGCGAGACGCCCGACGACTGGCCGGACCTCGCCTACCATCGGTACTGGATGAACCAGGACGACATCCACAACGCGTACGCGCACTACGGCATCCGCACGCACGACTACAAGCTGATCTACTGGTACGACGAGGACTGCGAGGAGGAGGGCGCCAACCCGGGCACCGACGAGCCGCAGTGGGAGCTCTTCGACCTGAAGAAGGACCCGCTGGAGCTCGTCAACGTCTACGACGACCCGGACTACGCCGACGTGGTGAAGACGATGACCGCGAAGCTCGAGGCGGAGATGCTGCGGATCGGCGACGAGCCCATGCACGAACTGCGGGGCGCGTAGGCCGGCGAGCGTCCGCGCCGCGCGGGCGACGCCTACTCCGCGGCGCGGCTCACGTACGCGTAGTAGGCGCCGGCGAGGTCGTTCCCGTCGGCGTCGCCGAACCATCCGTGGAGCTTCGTGCGGCCGGCGGGGAGCTCGAGCTCGAACCGGACGGCCTGCGATCCCGGATCGGCCTCCACGATCCGAAGATTGCCCTCGTGCTCGAGGTACCCCTTCGAGACCGGGAGAGCGACGCCCGCGTCGACGGTGCCCGCCTTCGCGTGGAAGGCCGGGGCCGGCGCGTCGAGCGCGAGATCCGATTCGGCGGGCCAGCGGCGCAGCTCAACCGTGTAGGTCCCCGGCCTGACAACCTGGACGTTCCACGGCCCGCCCTTCGGCCCGCCCTTTCCCGAACGCACGCTCCCGATGCCGTCGCATCTGACGTTCTCCCACTCGCACGAGGTGAGCGTCGTCACCGGCTCCTGCTCCGCTCCCACGAAGAGCGGGTTGAACCGGTGGACGTACGGCTGCAGTTCGTCCCAGTAGGAGTCGTAGAATTCCTTGAGCGACGCGACGATCTCCGGGTGCTGCTGCGAGACGTCGTGCTCCTGGCCCGGGTCGGTGTCGATGTCGTAGAGCTCGGCCCCGAAGACGAGCCTCCAGCTCCCCCGGATGACCGCGGCGTCGTCCTTCTCGATGCTGTTCTGGAAGTACTGGACGACGAAGGTGCGCTCTTCGAGGTCCGGTTGCGGCTCACCGCGCAGCAGCGGCGCGAAGCTCGAGCCGTCACACGCCGCCGTCGCGTCGGGGTCGATATCGCAGAGTTCCACGAGCGTGGGCAGGACATCCTGGACCATCGTGGGCGTGGCCACGTCTCCGGGCGGTCGCAACCCGCCGTTCGGCCAGCGGACGAAGCACGGCACGCGGTGCCCGCCGTCGTAGCGCGAGCACTTGCCGCCGCGCATGCCCGCGTTGTAGACGTCGAGCGCGCCGCCGGCGTGGCCGTTGTCGGTCATGAAGACGACGATCGTGTCGTCGCGCAGCCCGCGGTCGCGGAGGAACGCCTCGAAACGCGCGATGTTCTCATCCAGCTCGACGATCATCCCGAAGAAGCCGGCGGGCGTCGGGCCGTACGCCGCGTACTCCTCCTTGTAGACGTCGTCGACCCACTGCGGGAAGTGCGGCACGTTCGTGGGGATGCAGCAGAAGAAGGGGTCGTCGGCCGTCCGGCACGCGTCGATCCACTCCATCGCCGAGCCGAACCAGAAGTCGGTGCAGTATCCCTCCGCGCGCTTGAGCTCGCCGTTGTGCCGATACCACGGGTTGAAGTAGTCGTTGTTCCACCGGTCGTCCGCGCCCGTGAGGCCGAACCCCAGATGGTACTTCGCCTCCTCGAACCCGCGGAAGTGCGGCAGGTAGGGGTAGCTCGATCCCAGGTGCCACTTGCCGAAGATCCCCGTCCGGTACCCCGACCGACGGAACACCTCCGGCATCATCGTGAGCTCGGGGTCGGGGAGGTGGCGTCCCAGCGAGGTCGCCATCGCGCCGTTGCGGATGCAGTCCTGGCCCGTCATCAGCGAGCCGCGCGTCGGTGCGCACATGGGAAGCGCGTGGAAGTCGGTCAGCCGGATGCTCTCGTCGTGGAGCCGATCGAGATTGGGCGTCTTCAGCGCGGGGTGGCCGTGGCAGGCGAGGTCGCCGTACCCCTGATCGTCGGTGAGGATGATGACTACGTTCGGGCGCTTCATGCCTGTGGATTCTAAACGCTCTGCGACGCCCGGTCATCCCGCCAGTTCTCGATCCGGTCGATCTCGCGCCGGAGCGCCGCGACCAGCCGAGCGACCTCTTCCCAGTCCGGCTCGGTGCCGGCGCGGCAGCGGTCGTCCGCGTCCTTCGCGACGCGCCTCAGCGCGCCGGCGCCCAGGTAGCGCGCCGCGGTCTTCAGCGGGTGCGTCTGCGCGTGGATTGCCGCGGCATCCCTGCTCTCGAACGCCGCGTCGATCACCCGCAGGCGCTCGCGGCTCTGCTCGAGGAAGATGGGCAGGATCTCTCGTACGAGCTCGTCGGGGTCCGAGATGTCGCTTTCGGTCTGCGACAGGTCGATCGGACTCTCCGATGTCGCGCGACTCAGTTGCGCAAAGATCTCATCCAGGCGGATCGGCTTCGCGGCGAACCCGGTCATTCCCGCCTCGAGCGCCGCAGCGCGATCCTCCTGTGAGGTCATCCCGCTCAGGCCGATGATCGGTACCCGCTCGACGCCGTGCTCGTCCCACCAGGCGAGCAGTCGCCTCGTCGCCTCGAGCCCGTCCATCCGGGGCATCAGGCGGTCCATCAGAATGACGTCGAACCCCCCGGCCTTTCCCAGCTCGAACGCACGGACGCCGTCCTCGGCGACGGTGACCTCCATGTCGTGTTTCTCGAGCATCGCGACGCCAACGAGTCTGCCTATGCGATCGTCCTCGGCGAGGAGAACCCGGGTTTTCTGGTTCACGGCTCTATTTTGACATTTTAGCGTAAATCTGTCTATTGGTTTTTTTAGTGTAAGCCGTTGACGCTGTCCCGCGTTGACACGCGCCGGCGCGTGTCCTACGAATAGGAGCGCAGGCTAAACGACCGAGGAGGCCCCCATGAGTACCGTACCCCGCCCCGAGCACCCGCGCCCGCAGTTCGAGCGGCGCGACTGGCTGAACCTCAACGGCACCTGGACGTGCCGGATCCACCGGAACTCGCTCGGCGCGAACAGGCCCCGAACGCTGCCCGACTCCGCCGACCGGCCGCCCCGGGCGAACGGCCCCTTCGAGCGGGAGATCATCGTCCCCTTCGCCCCGGAGAGCGCGCTCTCGGGAATCGGTCATGCCGATTTCATCGACACTATCGATTACCACCGCGTCGTAGAGGTGCCGGACGCCTGGGCAGGCCGACGGATCCTGCTCCACTTCGGCGGCGTGGACTTTCACGCCGACGTCTTCGTGAACGGCACCTGGGTCGGCTCGCACAGCGGCGGCAGCTCGCCGTTCACGCTCGACGTCACCGACGCGCTCCGGCCCGGCGAACGCGCCGACCTCACCGTCGCCGTCTGCGACTACATCAACGCGGGCGACCAGCCCGGCGGCAAGCAGTCGCACTACGCGAAGAGCCACGGCTGCTACTACACGCGCACCACCGGCATCTGGCAGACGGTCTGGATGGAGGCGGTCGACCGCGCCGGACTCGCCGACGTGCGGATCGTTGCGAACGCGACCGAAGGTGCGTTCACCTTCGTGCCGTCGTACCTGCGCGCGAACGCGAACGCCGAGCTCGTCGTCAGCGTGCGGCGCGACGGAGCGGAGGTGGCGCGCGCGTCGGCCGTCTGCCGCGACGGGGTTCCGCTCACCGTCCGCGTGCCGCAGCCCGAGCTCTGGTACCCGGACAGCCCGGTGCTCTACGACCTCGTCTTCGAGGTCGTCGTGGACGGGACCAGCGTCGACTCGGTCTCGAGCTACGGCGCGCTCCGCGAGGTGACGCTTCGCGACGGGAGATTCTACGTCAACGACGCGTCGGTCTACCTCAGGTTCGTGCTGGATCAGGGGTTCTATCCGGACGGCGTCTGGACCGCGCCGAGCGACGAGGCGCTCAGGTACGACATCGAGCTCGCGATGGCGGTGGGCTTCAACGGCGCGCGTCTGCACCAGAAGGTCTTCGAGGACCGGTTCCACTACTGGGCCGATCGGCTCGGGTATCTCACGTGGTCGGAGTGGCCGTCGTGGGGGTTAGACTACAACGACTATCACGCCGCGCGCGCCTTCGAGAACGAGGTCCGCGAGGTCGTCGCGCACCTGCGCAACCACCCGTCCATCATCGCGTGGACGCCGCTGAACGAGACGCGCGAGTACGACAATCCGCGCGCGCACTACCTCAACCACACCGACGCGTACCGGATCTGCAGGGAGCTCGACCCCACGCGGCCGGTCAACGACTCGAGCGGCTACATCCACCACATCACCGACGTCTACACCGTGCACACGTACAAGCCGGGCGCCGACGAGCTGCGCGCGCAGCTCGCGCCGGGGCCCGACGGGCCCTTCCGCAACTACCCCGGGCAGGACGCGCCCTGCGACGGGCAACCGTACGTCGTGGACGAGTTCGGCGGCATCAAGTGGGTCGGCGAGATCGACGCCGATTCGAACGAGGGTCGAAAGGACGACACGCAGGCGTGGGGCTACGGCGGCACGCCGCGGACGCGCGACGAGTTCTTCGGCAGGCTCGCCGGGCTCGTCGACACGCTGCTCGGGTTCGACCACATAGCCGGGTGGTGCTACACTCAGCTCACCGACGTCGAGCAGGAGCAGAACGGCGTCTACTGGTACGACCGGTCGAAGAAGTTCGACGCCGCGCTCTGGCGCGAGCACTTCGCGCGAAGGCCGGAGGGATACGACCTGTAGGAGGGTGCGATGGACGCGATCGAAAGAGTTCGCCGGTTCCTGGAGGCCGCCGGTCTGCCGCGAGGCGATCGGTACGATCTGCCCGACTCACCGAAGCGGTTCCCGGACGGCGCCGAGTACCGTATCGAGATCCCCAGCGTCGAGGGCCCGCGGGCGCTCGCGGCGGTGCTCGAGGAGGCCGATCGCCGGGCGGTCACGATCCACCGCGTCTCGCAGGGCAGCGGGATCATGATGCTCACCGACGACGAGCTCGACGAGATGGTCCGCCTCGGCGCGGACGCAGGAATCGAAGTGAGCCTCTTCGTCGGTCCGCGCGCGGCGTGGGACACGAGCGCGCAGGTGCGCGCCGACGCCGGGAAGAACCTGGGGGCCCGGCTGCGCGGCATGGACCAGGTCGTCTACGCAACCGCCGACGTCTTCCGCGCGGTCGACCACGGCATCCGCTCGGTGCTCGTCGCCGACGAGGGGCAGCTCCGGCTCGTCGACGAGCTGCGCTCGGCGGGCGAGCTCCCTCATGATCTCGTCGTGAAGATCTCCGTGCAGATGGGAGCCGCGAATCCGCTCTCGGTGCAGACCGTCGAGCGGCTGGGCGCGGGCACGTACAACGTTCCCACCGACCTCACGCTCCCGCAGCTCGCGGCGATCCGCTCGACCGTCGACCTCCCGCTCGATATCTACGTCGAGGTCCCCGACAACTTCGGCGGCTTCGTCCGGCACTACGAGGTCCCGGAGATGATCCGCGTCGCCTCGCCCGTCTACGTGAAGCTGGGCCTGCGAAACGCGCCGGACATCTACCCGAGCGGGATGCATATTGAGCAGACCGCGGTCACGCTCTGCCGCGAGCGCGTGCGCCGCGCGAAGCTCGTCGCCGACCTGATCGCGCGCCACGCGCCGGATGCGGTGATGTCGGATCCGGGCGCGTCCGATCTGGGCGTTCCGGTCGTCACCAGCTGACGGCCGGCACATCCGGGAGCTCGTGCAGGAACGCCTGGATCTCGACGCGTCTGCCGTCCGGGTCCGAGGCAAAGAAGTTGTAGATCCGGTAGCGCTCGTTCACCTGCGGCGCCGTCGTCGCCCGGTCGCGCAGCCGCGCGTACATCGCGTCCACCTCGTCGCGGCTGCGATAGAAGAAGGTGAGCAGCGCGTCGGTGTCCGCGCGCTCGCTCTGCACGAAGCCCGCGAGCAGGTTTCCGTGCCGGAGGATGTCGATGTCCGGCTGCGCGACCCACGGTTCCAGGCCTATCTCGTTGGTGTAGAACGAGCGGATGCGCGCGAGGTCGGTGGTGCGAACGAATACGATGCCAGCCATGCGGGCATGGTAGCACAGGTCGGGCCGCGCGTGGCACGATGGGAGCGACTCGAAGCGAGGAGGCTGCCATGTCACGAGCATCCGCTGCCGAAGCCGATCGGCTCGCCTGGTTTCGCGACGCGAGGCTGGGCATGTTCGTCCACTGGGGCTGCTACAGCGTCCTCGGGCGCGGCGAGCAGATCATGTGGCGCGATCTCATGCCGTGGGACGAATACCGACCGCTCGCCGATCGGTTCGATCCCGACCCGGACTGGGCCCGCGAGCTCGCCGCAGAGGCCAAGCGTATGGGGGCGCGCTACGTCGCGCTGACGACCCGCCACCACGACGGGTACTGTCTGTTCGGGACGGAGACCCACGACTTCAATGCGGTGAAGACCGGTCCGGGCCGCGACCTCGTAGCGGAGTTCGTCGACGCGGTTCGGGCCGAGGGCCTTCGGGTCGGTTTCTACTACTCGGTCCACACGTGGCGCTGGCCCGGTTTCTGGTCACCCGAACGTTACCCCGAGGACCTGCCGCGAATCGTCGAGGAGATGCACGCGCAGGTGGAGGAGTTGATGACCGGCTACGGCGACATCGACATCCTCTGGTACGACGTGCCGGCCGTCCCCGGCGACCGCGTTCCCGGCGCCTTCGGGATGGTCAGGAAGCCGATCGACGCGAGCCCGGCCGACTTCTACCGCTCGGCCGAGCTCAACGCCCGCGTGCGCGAGCTGCAGCCGGGTATCCTCATCAACAATCGCTCGGGTACTCCGGAGGACTTCGGGACGCCCGAGCAGAAGATCGACCCGGAACACGATCCCGACCGGATGTGGGAGACGTGCATGACGCTCAACTACGCTCCGGGCTGGGCGCATCTGCGCCACTCGATGGCCGACAAGACGCCGGGCGAGGTGCTCTACAATCTCGTGAGCGCGGTGCGTCTGGGAGGGAACTTCCTCTTCAACGTCGGGCCGGACGCGAGCGGACGGCTGGACGAGCGCGACGCCGCCACCGTCGCCGCGATCGGCCGGTGGATGGACCGACACGGCGAGGCGATCTACGAGACGCGACCAACCGGCATCTACCGCGAGGCCAACCAGGGGCCGTGCTACCACTACGGGATGTTCACCTGTCGCGGTTCCACCGCGTACCTCACGCTCCTCTACTACCCGGAGGAGTACGTCGTGATCTCGCGCGTGGGGCCCGGGATCCGATCCGCGAAGCTGCTCTCAACCGGGCAGCCGCTCGAGGTCGAGCCGATGGCGAACGCACGCTGGCGGATCAGCGGGCTGCCCGCCGCGCCGCCCGACCCGCTCGCACCGGTGATCAGGATCGAGTTCGAGGGACCGCCGTACGGGATGACGTACGAGGCCGACGGTTGGCTCGACGGCGCGCTCGAGCCGGTGCCCGAAGAGTGACCTCGCTACATCAGGCCCACCGTCTCCCGATAGCGCGGCGCCCGTCGCACCGGGTTCGCCCGCTCGTACGCGTACGCGATGCCCAGGAGCTTCGCGTCTTCGCCCCGCGCGGCGACGAAGGAGACGCCCAGCGGGAGGTCGTGCGCGTAGCCGGAGGGTACGGTGATGTGCGGCAGCCCGGCGATCGCCGGACCGGTCGACATCGCGCCTCCGGTGTAGTAGTCGCCGTTGACGTGGTCGATCAGCCACGAGGGCCCGTTCGTGGGTGCGACGACCGCGTCGAGCTCGTGCTCGGCGAGGAGCGCCTCCACGCCCTCGGCGCCGGCGATGCGCAGGCTCTCCGCGCGTGCTTTGCGGTACGCCTCGTCGTCGAGCGGGCCGCACTCTGAGGCGCCGATCATGTGTTCCTGCCCGAAGAGCCTGAGGACTTCATCGGCGTGCTCGTCGTTGAACCGGATCACGTCGTCGATCGTACGGATCCGCGGCGAGTCTGCATCGCGGTTGCGTCGCGCGAAGTAGTCGAAGAGCCCCTGCCGGAATTCGTAGCGCAGCACCGTGAGCTCGTGCCGGCTCGCCTCGCTCAGGTCGGGCATCTCCACCGGGTCCACGAGCACCGCTCCGGC
>CAZICD010000025.1:32223-47918 GCA_964537725.1 uncultured Spirochaetaceae bacterium
CCGGCGGTGTCCTGGCTCGCGGAGATGGGCACGATGCCCGTGCGGCTGACAGCGCCCACGGTGGGCTTGAGGCCGGCGAGCGAGGCGTGCGACGCGGGGCAGGTCACCGAACCGTCGGTCTCGGTGCCCACCGCGACGACCGCGAGGTTCGCCGCGATCGCGGCGCCGGAGCCCGAGCTCGACCCGCACGGCGTGCGATCGAGAACGTAGGGGTTGCGCGTCTGGCCGCCCCGGCTCGACCATCCGCTGTTCGAGTGCGTGGACCGGAAGTTCGCCCACTCGGAGAGGTTGGTCTTGCCCAGGATGATCGCACCCTCGGCGCGCAGCCGCTCGACGAGGAAGGCGTCGGTCGGCTGCGGCGCGTCCGCGAGCGCGAGGCTCCCGGCGGTCGTCTTCATCGCGTCGCCGGTGTCCACGTTGTCCTTCAGCAGCACGGGCACGCCGTGCAGCAGTCCGGCCGGACCCCCGTCGGCGATCTCCGCCGCCCGCTCGGCTGCGATCGCGAGCGCGTCCGGGTTCACCTCTATTACCGCGTTGATCGCCGGGCCGCTTCGATCGACCTCCTCGATCCGCGCGAGGTAGTCGCGGCAGACCGCGACCGGATCGGTCGATCCGTCGCGGTAGGCGTCGTGAAGCTCAGTCACAGTCCATTCGTTCATGTCCGTTCCTCGTGCGGCCCCCGCGCTCACCAGTTGGTGAATGAGCCGTCCTCGCGGCGCAGCCGCGGCATGGGATTCGGCTCGTACGGGTACTTCGCGAGCGCCTTCGTGTCGAGCTCGATCCCCAGGCCCGGTGCCTCAGGGGGCAGCAGGTGGCCGTCGCGCCACTCGGGCTGGCCGGTGATGAGATCCGCCAGGCTCTCGCCGGGCCGCCGGGGCAGCTCCTGCACGCCGAAGTTCGGGATCGCGAGGTTGAGGTGGAGGCAGACGCTCGTGCTCACCGGGCCGATGGGGTTGTGCACGGCCACGCGGATGTAGTGCGTCTCGGCGAGCGCGGCGACCTTCTTCGCCTCGGTCAGCCCGGCGCAGATCGCGAGATCGATCCGCGCGTAGTCGACGAGGTCCTCCTCGATCACCTGCCGGAACTCCCACTTGCTGCTGTAGTGCTCGCCGGCGGCGATGGGCACGCCGGTACGCGCGCGAAGCTGCCGGTACCCCTGATAGCTCTCCGCGCGAAGCGGATCCTCGATGAAGTAGGGACGGAAGCGCTCGACCTCCCGGCAGAGGGTGACCGAGTCGCTCGGGTCGAGCCGTGTGTGGACGTCGAAGCAGAGCTCCACCTCGTCGCCGAGCTCGGTCCGCAGCGCCTCGAACTGGGCGATCGATTCGCGGAGCGCCCGTCGCGGCTCGAGCGTTTCGCCGTAGGCCGGCACGCCCCATCGGATGAACCGCCACCCCTCGTCGACCTTCGCCCGCGCGTTCTCGACGAGCTCCTCGGTGGTGCGGCCCCCGCAGTGCGGGTAGCAGACGACCCGGTCGCGGACCCGTCCGCCGAGCAGCTCGTACACCGGGACGCCGAGCGCCTTGCCCTTGATGTCCCAGAGCGCCATGTCCACGCCCGCGATCGCCGAAGACAGCACGCGCTGCGCCGGGAAGAACGCGCCGCGGAACATCGTCTGCCAGAGGTGCTCGATCCGGAACGGATCCTCGCCCACGAGCATCTCGCGCAGCGCGTCGAGCGCCCCCATCATCGCGCGCTCCTGGCCGGTCAGCCCCGCCTCGCCCAGGCCGGAGATCCCTTCATCGGTTTCGACGACGATAAAGAGGAAGGTGCGCCACTCCTTCACCGGGTACGCGGTTACGTTGGTGATCTTCATGGCGGACATCTTAGGCCGGGATCCGCCGGACCGCAAGTGAGACGACCGAGCCGCGGGCGGCGCCTCCACGCGTTGCAGCGCTCGGGCCCCCACGGGTACAATCCAACCACCATGTACGACTTTCCGCGCTACGAAGCCCACGATCCGAAGCGAACCGCCTTCATCGTGACCCCGGACCGACCGGGCTGCTTCCACAGGTTCTTCGACACGAGCCCCTTCAGCCCCTCCGGGCGCTACGTCGCGCTCCTGCAAGCGCCCTTCGAAGACAGGGCAAACCGGCCCGGCGAGGAAGCGGCGATCGTCGTTGTGGACCTCGAGACCGGCGAGACCCACGAGGCGGCGACCACGCGCGGGTGGGAGTTCCAGATGGGCGCGAACCTGCAGTGGGGAGCGGACGATGAGACGCTCCTCTTCGACGACGTGGATACGAGCGAATGGCGCCCTCACGGAGTTCGCTTGAACTGGCGAAGCGGCGAGTCGGCCCGTTTCGCGCGCGGGATCTACCACGCCTCGCCCGACGGCAGGCTCGCCGCGGTCACGAACCCGGCGGCGATGCGGCGCACGCAGAAGGGCTACGGCGTACTCGTTCCGGACGAGCTCGCTCCGCGCAACATCGGCCTCTCCGACGACGACGGGCTCTTCATCGTCGACACCGAGTCCGACGAGATCGACCTCGTCGCGCCTATCCGCAAGCTCGTCCTCGACGGCGTCCCGAAGGAGGAGCGCGACGATTACGAGGCGATGGAGAACTACGCCTTCCACTGCAAGTGGAACGCGCAGGGCGACCGCCTCATGGTCTCCATGCGGCGCAAGCCGGCCGATCATCCCGAGCCGTTCGGCGTCCGCGACCACTTCAACCTGTGGTTCGACATCTTCACCTGCCAGCCCGACGGGAGCGATGTCCATCGGGCGGTGCCGTGGACCGAGTGGAAGAAGGGCGGCCACCACACGACCTTCACGCCCGACGGCGCCCACCTCTCCATGAACGTCGCCTATCACGGACGCGGGACCGGGATGGTCCTCATGCAGGTCGGCTACGACGGCAGCGACTACCGGCCCATCACCGAGGCGGTTCCCGGCTCGGGCCACCCGACGCTTCACCCGAACGGACGCAACATCCTCACCGACACCTACGTCAACGAGCTCGCGCACCTGCGGCCCGCATCTGTCCCGGAAGACCACAACCCTATCCGCTGGCTCGACGTGGATGCGGGCACCGAGGAGCACCTGCTCTGGATCCCCACCGCCACCCCCCATCAGCAGACCGACGGCGTCCTGCGGGTGGATCCGCACCCGGCGTGGAGCCGCGACTACCGGATGGCGATGGTGAACACCTTCCTCGGCGGAACCCGCAGACCGCTCGTCATTATGATGGCGGAGTAGCCCCCGCCGCCCTCACCGGGGACGGAGGTCGACGACCACCGGAGCGTGATCGGCGAGCGCGGAAGCGGGGAGATCGCGCAGAACCGCGACGTGCTTTGGCTCGAACTCCCGGCTGTAGTAGACAGCGTCTATCTGAAGCGGAAGACCTCCTGAGAAGGTGGGGCCGTCGCGGAGGGTCAACGCACAGTCGAGGTGCTCGTCCAGCACGCGCCGAGCCGTCCCTCCCGCCGGCTCGTTGAAGTCACCCGCCAGCACGATGGGATAGCGGGATACGTGTTCCGCAAGGAAGCCCGCAATCCGGTCGAGCGCGCGACGATTCGCGCGGCGCGAGAGATGGTCCAGATGCACGTTGGCGACGAGCAGGTGTCCGTGCGCCGCGGCGTCGTAGAAGAGTGTCCAGACCAGGCAGCGCGGCAGCGTGTTTCCCCAGCCGGTCGAGTCCGGTACGTCCGGTGTCGGGGAGAACCACTCCACCCCCTGACGGATCGGAAAGAATCGATCGGCACGATAGAGGATCGGCGTCGCTGAGCCCAACCTGCTCGCACCCCGTGGCGCTATCCAGGAGTAGTCGGTGAGCAGGCGTTCGAGCTCGGCCCGGAACGGACACGGACAAACGACGTCGGGATAGTCGCTCGTGCAGACCTCCTGGAGGCAGAGCAGATCCGCCCCGATGATCTGGACCGCGCGGACCGTCGCCTCGGCGTGCGCCCTCACGGCATGGAGACCGTCGTCCATGTCCGCGTAGTGGACGTTATACGTAGCTACCCGTACACCGTCGGCGGGCGCGTGCGGCGTGGGAGGCAACGGCGTCGACGCGCACGCCGCAATCGAGAGCGAGACGATCGCGACAGCGAGCAGGACCGGAATCGGAGTGGGGCAGCCGCGCCGGAACACCGGGAGACGAGCGAGATAACGCGCCACGATGCGAGCGTATCGTTGCCCGCGGGCCGTGTCTACTGTCTCACCGCCCCGGCGCCCGCCACGCTCTGCCGTCTGAATACTTGACCGTTTATCTAATCTATTATATATTCAGAAAAGCTAATACGGGAGCGAACGATGGTTGTGGCAGGCATGATAGCGGCGGTCGTCATCGGGATGGTGCTGGGCACCCTCGGAGGCGGAGGATCCATTCTCACGGTACCGGTCCTCGTCTACGTCGTGGGCCTGCCGGCGGTCCAGGCGACCGCCTACAGCCTCTTCGTCGTGGGCCTGAGCGCCGCGGTGGGCGCGGTCGGGTACGTCCGCGCCGGCCACGTGAACCTTCGCGTGGCGGCGATCTTCGCGGCGCCCTCGCTCGTCGCGGTCTTCCTGACCCGTCGGTTCGTGGTCCCCGCGATTCCGGACCCGGTGTTCTCGCTCGGTTCGATGGCCGTGGGGAAGGACGCGCTCATCATGACGCTCTTCGCCGTCACCATGGTGCTCGCGGCGCTGTCGATGATCCGCGGCTGCCTGCGCTGCCGCGCGAACGCGGGCTCGAACCGCGACAGCAGGCCGGGCGGCACGCGCGAGCACGGGCCCTCATTGCCCGTGGTCGCGCTCGAGGGGCTCGTCGTTGGGACGGTCACCGGGCTCGTGGGAGCCGGGGGCGGGTTTCTCATCATTCCGGCTCTCGTGCTCATCGGCGGGCTTGGAATGAAGGAGGCCGTCGGCACCTCGCTCGCCATTATTACCGTGAAGTCGCTCATCGGCTTTCTGGGCGACGTTGGCGCGGCGACCTCGATCGACTGGGCGTTCCTCCTGCCGTTTGCCGCGATGACCGCGCTGGGCATCATCGTCGGCATGATCGCGACGCGACATGTGGAAAGCGCTCGGCTGCGGCCCGTGTTTGGATGGTTCGTGCTCGGAATGGGAGCACTGATCACGATACAGGAAGTTCTCGTTACGACCACCCTTGGATAGAGGAGAGTAAGATGTTTGGTTTGAGCAACGTAGCAGCGGATTTCGACCTGGATACGACGTCGTTCGAGAAGGAGCTCGAGGCCACGCCCGACGCGCTTCTGCTCGACGTTCGCACCGCCTTCGAGTTCGAGGATGGGCACATCCCCGGCGCGGTGAATCTGGACGTCTACCAGCCCACCTTCCTCGAGGAGGCGGAGAAGCTCGATCGATCCCGACCGGTCTTCGTCTACTGCCGCAGCGGCAACCGCAGCTACACCGTCGCGCAGGCGCTCGTGCAGATGGGCTTCCAGCACGTCCGCAACCTGCAGCACGGAATCATCAGCTGGGAAGGCGACATCGAGTAGGGAGGACCGTATGTACTTCAAGCACTTCTTCGAACCGGGGCTCGCGCAGAACAGCTATCTCATCGGTTGCCAGGCGACCGGTGAGGCGATCGTGATCGATCCGCGCCGCGACGTAGAGGACTACCTCACGACCGCGGAGGCGAACGATCTGCGCATCACCCACGTGACCGAGACGCACATCCACGCCGACTACCTCAGTGGCACCCGCGAGCTTGCCGCCGAGACCGGTGCGAAGGTCTACCTCAGCGACGAGGGCGGCGCCGACTGGCAGTACCGCTTCGACCACGAGGCCGTGCGCGACGGCGACAGCATCGCGGTGGGCAATCTGCGGCTCGACGTCATCCACACGCCGGGCCACACGCCCGAGCACGTCTCGTTCGTGCTCTACGACCTGCCGGCGGGTCCCGAGCCCATGATGGTCTTCACCGGCGACTTCGTATTCGTGGGTGACGTCGGTCGGCCCGACCTCCTCGAGGAGGCGGCCGGCCTCCGTGACACCAAGATCGCCGGCGCGAAGCAGATGTTCGCGAGCCTCGCGAGATTCCGCGAGCTGCCGCAGTACGTGCAGGTATGGCCCGGCCACGGCGCCGGTTCCGCCTGCGGCAAGGCGCTCGGCGCGGTTCCCGCGAGCAGCGTCGGCTACGAGCTCGCGACCAACTGGGCCTTCCAGATCAACGCCGAGACGGCCTTCGTGGACGAGCTCATCGCCGGCCAGCCCGAGCCTCCCTACTACTTCGCGCAGATGAAGCACGGCAACCGCGACGGCGCTCCGATCCTCGGCGAGCTGCCGCGGCCCGGGAAGCTCGATGCCGATGCGCTCACGCGGCTCGGCGACGTCCAGATCGTCGACACGCGCGACGCCGACGACTACGCGGCCGAGCACGTCCGTGGCAGCGTCGCCATCCCCTTCGACGGGGGCCTGAGCACCTGGGCGGGCTGGACGCTCGACTACGACCGGCCCATCGTGCTCGTCGCTTCCGACGAGGAGGTGAACGAGGTGGCGACCATGCTCGTCCGCGTCGGGCTCGACCGGGTCGTCGGATACACCGATTCGCTCGCGCCGTGGGTGGCCGCCGGCTACCAGACCGCGCGGACCGACCAGATCGACGCCGACGAGCTCGCCTCCGCGCTCGACGAGGTCACCGTCCTCGACGTGCGGGCCGAATCGGAGTACGAGGAAGGTCACGTGGACGGAGCGCTCAACATCCACGCCGGTCGCCTCTCGCGCCTCGCCGAGGGCTACCTTCCCCACGACCGTCCGGTCGTCGTGCACTGCCAGAGCGGCTACCGCTCGATCATCGCGAGCTCCACGCTCGAGCGGCTCGGCTTCGCGAACTATCGCAACCTGCTCGGCGGGTTCGACGCGTGGGAAGAACGCGCATCCGAGCGCGCGGGGTCAGCCGGTCGCGTGGGCGTCGCGTAGGGTCGGCGTCGCGACGCCGGCCACCATGCCCGGCGACGACGGCAGCCAGGCGGCGGTCGCGCGACCACTCGGCAAGATCGTGCTTCGCGTGCACAATGGGTAAGCGGCCGTTGGACGTAGGGCCTAAGGCCCTACGTCCAACGGCCTGCGGAAGCGAGGATGCATGCGTACCGTTGAGGATCTCACCGTCAGTCTGGTCGCCTTCGATGGATATCCGCTGGAGACGGCCGTCGCCGTCGTCGCGGAGTTGGGGATCGTTTCGGTCGAGCCGGCGATGATCGCCGGCTACACCGATCCCTTCGACGAGTCGGCGTTCAGCGACGAGCGCGCGCGGGAGATGAGGAACACCGTTGAGCGAGCAGGCCTCATCTGCGACGCGTTCTCGGCGCACATCGACATCGGTGCCCCGGGCGGGCTCGATCAGGCGCTGCGCCGCCTGCGGTTCGCCGGCGCGCTCGGCGCGAAGCGGTTCGCGACGAACGCCGCGAAGGCCCAGTACCGCGAGTCGTTCGAAGCGGCGGTCGAGCCGCTCGCGCGCGAGGCCGAGCGCGCGGGTGTGGTCCTCGCGCTCGAGAACCCCGGCGACGGGTCGCCGAACCTGATCGACGACGCCGCGGCAGCGGCGGAGCTCGTACGCTCGATCGGCTCCCCCTGGATCGGCATCAACTACGACCCAGGCAATCTGCGTACCCACGAACCCGACACGGACGCCGCTGCCGACGTCCGCGCGTTCGGCCCCGGGCTCGTTTCGCTACACGTGAAGGACGCCGCGCCGGAAGGCGAGTGGCTGCGCTACTGCGCGGTGGGCGAGGGGATCATCGACTACGAGGGGATCCTCCGCCACTGCGACGACCTCGACCCGCGGCCCGCCTATTCGATCGAGGCGCCGCTCCGTCTCGCCCGCAAACCAGGCGGTACGACGAAGCGCGACGAGACTCCACGCCCGCTCGACGAGATACGCGAAGCGCTTCGCGCGTCGATCGCGTGGATGGCGGCGCACTGAGCGGCGCGGCGCGCGCTCACAGCCAGGCGGTGCCCGCGCTCGGCAGGCGGGAGATGACCCGGAACGGCTCGCCGCGCAGGCGCGCTGGGTCGTCGCAGCGGACGAGCCGCCCGTCGTCGACCTCGAAGACGCGGAGCGCGTCCATGTCGTTCGTTCCCACTCCCGCCTCCGCGGCCACCCGGAGATAGATGAGGGAAGCCGGGTCGAAGCCCATGAGGTAACTCGCGACGGTGTCTACCGCGACGACGTTCACGCCGGCGACGACGAACCCGAGCGCGTAGTTTGCTCCGTTGCGGAAGCCGGTCCCGTCCCTGCCCACCACGCCTTCGACGACGTTGAGCCGCGGCGCTGAGACCTTCGCCGTATCGGCGAGTCTGCGCGCGAGGCCCGTCTGCCACCGCTCGTGGAGACGCGTGTCGAAGGGGGCGTCGGGTGCGGCCGCCTCCCACGTCGCCTCCGACGTCGCCGAGCCGGCGCGTTCGCCTTCGGGGATCTCGAGCCACGCCTGTCGGCAGTAGTGGCGGTCGGGCGTGTAGACGATCCCCATGAGGTTCTTCATGGAGAGCGTGGTGATCGCGAGGTTATGCGTCTTGAGCTTGGGCACGTTGATGAGCACCGTCTCCGAATCGGTCGCCTCGCGGTCCACCGCGAGGTTCGCGAAGACGAGAGGATCGGGCACCGGCCGCGAGACGCACGAGGCGGTCGTGGGAAACCGCAGCCCGACGCCGGTCGATTCGACCACCTCGAGGTAGCCGGTGCCGCGCCAGTGCCGGGGCTCGTCGTCGTCGGTGTCGCGGGGGTCCTCCACGATCGTGGTCCGATCGGCCCCGGCGCCGTGTTCGAGGAGGTAGTCGAGCATGCCCTTCACGAAGCGAGGGTGCGTGGTGATGCCGCTGTCGGGATCGGCGAACATCTCGCCGCTCGTCACGTTGGGCTTCACCACGACCCGCTCGTCGTCGATCTCGAGCTCCATCGCTTCGAGCGCGGTGCGCGCGGCACGCTCGAAGTCTTCGGCCGTCGGATTCGCCGGCACAGGCGTACGCGAGACGAGCACTGCGGCAGGATCGTCGAGCCACGGATGAAGCGTCATGGTGACCGGTACCTCCGCGGCGCGGTGGCGTTCATGCTTGGGATAGTAATCCAACGTTGCCGGACGCACAAGGACGGCGCGGCCGAGACACGGACTTCGCCCGCCGGGCAACGACACGTGTACACACGCCGAAAAGCTGATATATTAAGTTGACAATAGCGACTCAGCTGCAGCTGCTATCGCGCCGGAGCGCGAAGGGGGGCCGGTGGAACGCATCAGACTCGCAGTCGTACTCGCCATCCTCGGGGTAGTCGCGGTCTCCTCCGGGGCCCAGTCGAACCGGAGACCGGACATCGCGCTGACCGCAGACCGGGTCTTCGTCATCGACTCGGAGGTGGAGCTCGCCGACGGATTCGGTGCGAGTCTCGATCTCTACCAGTTCGTCGGACGAAGCGCGGTTGTGTTGAACGCCGGGCTCACCTACGGGCTGCTGTCGGTTCCGGGAATCACGTCGGTCAACCTCGCCGCGCCCGTGTTCGGGCTGGGACTTCGCGCCCCGGTCTTCCGAAGCGGAACCTTCGTGGTCGTCGCGAGCGCGACCGCCGGAGGCGGCCCCTACGTCGCGGCGCTCTCCGACGAACTCCTTCGTCCTGACGGCACGCCGTACGACAACCAGACCGGCATCGCCGGCATGGCGCGCGGAGCGGGGCAGGTCGCGGTGCACGTCACGCCGGCGTTCAGCGTCGAGGTGGGAGCCGATTACGCGTGGTACGCGGGACTGGCTCACTCCATGCGCTTCCGGATCGGCGGTTCGATCGCCGTCGAGGAGCTCGGCGTTCCGCTCGAGCTCGTGGGCGTGCAGGCCGACGAGCTCTACCCCTCGCTCGCGAACCGGTACGCGAGTCGCAGCCCGGTGACCGTGAACGTCTACAATCGATCCCGGTTTCCGGTGCGAGACGTGCGTATCACCGCGAGCTCCGACGGCCTGATCGCAGGCGAAGCAGCCGCTGCGGAGATCGACGTCATCGAGTCCGGGGCAACCGCGGAGACGAGCCTTCGGTTTCCGCTGGCCGACGCGGCTATCGCCAATTCGTCGGAACGCGCCGTCCAGATCGGGCTGGCGGCGGGCGGTGTCGTGTCGAATCGCGATAGCGCACCGCGTCCGCTCGGCGCGGTCGAAACGGCGCTTCTGGGTCGCAACTCGCTCACGTGGACCGACGACCGGAAGGCTGCCTCCTTCGTCACGCCGACGAGCGAGGCGGCGCTCCGGCTCTCGCGCGAGGTCTCGTCGGTCGTGCGAGGCATCGACTCCACGCTCGACCCCATGTTGCGGTTCGCCATGGCGGCGACCGAGGCGATGAGCGTCCTTGGCATCGAGTACGCGATCGACCCCAACCTGCCCAGCTTCGTCGCCGCGAGCGCGAACGAGCAGGTCGTCGACTACCTGCAGTATCCGGAGGACACGCTGCGCTTCTCCTCCGGCGATTGCGACGACCTCTCCATTCTGTTCGCGTCCATGCTCGAGGCCGCCGGCGTACCGGCGGCGTTCATCACGATTCCCGGTCATCTCTTCGCCGCCGCGCGTCTGTCCATGACGCCGGACCAGGCTGCCGAGACCTTTGCGAACGAGTCCGACTACATCGTCCACGAGGGAAACGTATGGCTTCCGGTGGAGACCACGATCGCCGGCGAAGGATTCGTCGCCGCGTGGAAGACCGGAGCCAATCAGTGGAACACGGCCAGTGCGAACGACGAGGCGGTGCTCATCCCCATCGCGGATGCGTGGTCGGTCTATCCGCCGGCCTCTCCCCAGGAGCTCGAGGAGGAGCGGACGCTCGACGCCGGCCGGCTCGAGTCTCACCTCGAGCGCGAGCTGCTGCGCTTCGTCCAGCTCGAGTTCGCGCCGCAGATCGAGGCGCTCGAAGCGCGCATCGCAGCCGATCGCGGAACGGTCCGGTCGTACACGAACCTGGGAGTGCTCTACGCGCAGGCGGGTCTGCTCGAGCCCGCCGAGGCGTACTTCGCGCAGGCGATCGAGATCGATCGGCACCCGAACGCGCTGATGAACCTGGGGAACATCCGTCGGTTGCAGGGTCGACTCGAAGAAGCCCTCACACTCTACCGGGAGGCGGAGCTGGCACGCCCGTCGAGCACCGAGCTCTGGCTGTCCATCTCGCTCACGCTGCGCGAGCTCGGCCGTGACGAGGAATCCGAACGCTACTACGCGCGATACGCCGAGCGGCGGCCGGCGAACGCAACGGCGTACTCGTATCTGGGTACATCGGACTCGGGTGGGCGAGCCTCGCTCGCCGCTATCGAGGGCTCGCTCCTCCTCTGGCAGAACGTAGAGGACGACGAGTGAGCGCCCGACCCGTCTGCAGGCTCGTCCTGCTCGTGGCCGCCGTGATCGTCGCGCTGACCGGCTGCATGGACGGCTTCGTGATCACCGTCAACGAGGTCGTCCTCGCCGAGAACGCGCCCGGCGGGTTCCCGGAGCCCGCCGCCGGCTCGCTCATCGCGCCCGACGAGGATATTCGCGTTCGGTACAACCGCCCCATGGCGCCGGAATCGCTCGCGCTGGAGGGAAGCCTCGCCGAAGCCGGGGCGACGGTCCGGTGGGAGAGCGTGCTCGATCCGAACGACACCGTGGTCCTCTCCCCGGCGACGGGCTGGCCGGTGTTCGAGGAGCTGTCGGTGCGGATCACCGCGACGAGCGCCGACGGGTACGCGGCGCGGGCGGTAGACGCTGTGTTCACCGCGCTGGACGACGAGTACCACGTCGCTGCCGGGACGTCCGGCGGGACCGGGGCGCCCGACGCTCCCTTCGGAACGATCGACGAGGCGCTCGAGCTCGCCGCGCGGCGTCGCGACGAGGGCTACCGAGGCGTCCAGACGATCAAGGTCGCCGAAGGCACGTACGCCGAGTCGATCACGATCGCGCCGGGGGTGACCATCCGGGGCGGCTACGAGGCTGGCTTCGCAGCTCGCGTACCCCGCGCGAGCGTCCTCACCGGCGAGGCGGGCAGCGAGGCGACCGTGCACGTCGGCGCGGTCGCCGGCTCCGCCGCGGGGACCGTGCTCGACGGGTTCGAAGTGCAACAGCCGCCCGGTGATCCGGCGGTCGCGGCGATCATCATCGAGTCGGGGCCGGTCTCGCTTGTGGACCTGCGGGTGCATTCGGTGAACGAGGTCGCCGTGGGAGTTTCGGGCGCGCGCGATGTCCGCATCGAGGACTCGCACCTCACCGGCCCCGCCACGTGGGAAGGCGCCGAGTGGTGGTCGTCCGACTACTTCTCCTCGTTCAACCTGGGCTTCCGCACCGCGCTCTTCGTGGAGTCGAGCACCGTCACCGTCGTGAACACCACGATCGACATGCCGGGAGACGCCCCCGCGTCGTCGCTGATGAGCGCGACCGTCCGTGCCGAAGACGACGCCAGTCTCGTTCTCGAGCGCTCGACGGTGCTCGCCCCGTCGGACGACGATCTGGCCACCTCGGCCGCGGTCGCGCTGGCCTTCGGTGCCGACGTGGATGTCGTCCACTCGCTCGTCGACGGCGGCTCCGGCGAGGAGGTACGCGCGCTCTACGCCGACAGCGGTAACCTCGCGGTGCGCAACAGCACGATCCGGGTCGGCGACGCGACGTCAACCTCCGGTTTCGCGCCCGCAGCAGGCATCGAGTTTACCTACTACCTCAACGGGGACGCATGGGGGTTTCCCAGCACGACCGGCAACAGCCTCCTCGTGCAGAACTGCATCGTCTTCGGCCAGGGCGAGCCCGACAGCACGGGCATCCTCCACGGCGAGCTGGCCGTCCTCGAGAACAACGTCTTCTTCGGGGTCGATTCGGCGTCAATCTTTCGTGACCCGGTCCTCGTCGAATCCAGCACGCGACTGACCGCGGCCGACATGAACGCGGAGCCCGCGATAGCCGCGCGCGACAACGCGGACGGCGTCGACCCGGAGCTCGCCTCGCCCCTCGCGCTCTCCGATCCGGCGGCCGACTGGTCGCTCACGGCCACCACGCCGGCCTCGGTCGCCGACGGCGGGTACGACCTGGCCGACGACGGCGTCGCGGCGGTCGACCGGGCCGGAACCGCGCGGCCCGCGGCGAGCTGGTCGATTGGAGCGTACGAGTATGAGTAGGCGCGCGAGGCTGGGCGTCGCGTTGGCCCTGCTGGGGGTGCTGTTCGCCGCCTGCACGCAGCCGGTCACGCAGATGCTCGACGAGGTACTGAACGAGCGGTACTCCGGCGTCATCCAGATCGTGGGGAGGACGAACGGATCCGCGCTGATGCCGCGCGAGACGCTGCTCGTCGAGTTTCTCGTCCCCGTCGTGCCCGAGTCGATCGAGGTCGGCGGTGACCTGGGAGCCGTGGCGGCGGTGGACGAGGTCACCGGTCCCCCGGAGGGAGCGATGAGCGCGCGCGTCGCGCCGCCGGATTCCGGGTGGCCCGCGGGAAGCGGCCGCTCGCTCACGGTGCGCGCGCGCGTCGATCAACGCGCGGTTGAACCGGTCACCTTGACCTTCGACGTCCTCGACTCCGCGCTCCACGTGTCGCCGAGCCGCGGCAGCTACAGCGGTTCCGGCAGCGCCGACCGACCGCTCAACTCGATCCACACCGCGCTCGCGAGGGCGGAGGAGCTCTTCGGCAGCGACTCGCCGGTGGAGCTCCGCCTCGCCGAGGGCGTTCATCTCATCGCGACGACCGAAGAGACCGTCGAGGGCATCGTCGTGCCGTCGTGGATCACCGTCGCCGGCGGGTACCGCGACGATTTCGCGGTTCGAGACCCGTCGGTCCACGAGACGGTGATCCGCAGTCTCGGCGAACCCGGGCCGTTCTCCGGCCAGTACGTCGCGGTGAGGCTCGAATCGGCGCTGCTCGAGGGTGTGACGGTGCAGACGCCTCCCGGGGCCGACGTGCTGCCGGTGCGAATGCTCGGCTCTTCGACGGTACGTGACCTCGTGATCGAACACGACGACGGACCGGCGCTCGAGGCGAGGCAGGGAGGTATCTCGCTCGTCGAGACCTCAACGCTCGACTCGCGCACGAACGAAGGCGTCGTCGAGGTCCGCGACGCCGGGCTGTTCATCGTCGACACCACCGTGAGAGCCCGCGCCGAAGGCGGCGACGCGGTGGGCGTTTCGGTCATCCAGGGTGCGATGGAGCTCCAGCGCACGCGGGTCGACGTGGGTGTGGCGAGCGGCTTCGGCGTATACGGCTGGTCTTCGGAGGTCAACCTGTTCGACACGACGGTCACGCTCGCCGGACAGCAGTTTCCCTACGGGGTGTATACACTCGGCTGCGAGGTGCTCGTCGTCCGGTCGGCGATCCGGCTCGGCCCCGGGACGATCAATACCGGCATGTATTTCGGAGCGACCGACGCGCTCGTGGTGAACTCGCTCGTGGACGCCGGGCTCGTCGAGAACCAGAGCCTGGGCATCGTCGCCGAAGGCGGAAGCCTCGTCGTGCGTACGAGCACGATCGGCGTTTCGAACTCCGGCTTCGGCTCGGCGATCCAGGTGACCGCGGTCGATTCGGAGCCGGTTCCCACGACCGTCCAGAACACGATCCTCGCCGCGACCGGCGGATCGGGGAGCGGCTACCTCATCGACACCGACTCGGCCGCGACGACCACGCTCGAGAACTCGAACCTCTTCGGCCCGACGACCTCCTCGTACCTCGCGACGCGCGCATTCGAGAGCGATGCGCGTACGCCTGTCGACTCGCGCGACATCGGGCTCGTCGAGACGGAGATCGCCGGCGCGGGCGGAATCGCGGATACCAACTACGACCTCGATCCCGTCCTCGCCGATCCTGCCCGGCTCATCGACGGAGGCGACTGGAGGCTGACCGCCGGCTCGCCCGCCTCGGTCCGGACCGGCGGTCTGGACGGTCTGACGCTCGGCTGGAACGTCGCCTACGACGCGGACAACGTCGAGCGTACCGTCCCGTGGTCGATTGGAGCCTACGAGTATGACTGAGACGCGCAGGCGCACCGGTCCCCTGCTCGCGACGGTCGCGCTGCCGGCCCTCCTCGCGCTCGCCGGGCTCGCGCTCGCGGCCTGCGAGTCGGTGATGCCGCCGCGCGCGCTCGGCGCGGGCGAGGTCGTCGTCGTCTCCTATCCGTCGGACTCGCTCACGCGCGGGGAGCTGGCGCTCTTCTCGGTGCGGCTCAACCTGCCCGACGACCGGTACCGGATCGGGCTCACCGTCGACCCGGCCGGTCTCGACGCCGAGGACGGCGTGAGCGCGGACGACGGTGCGCTGGTCGACGTGACGCTGAGCGCCCAGGAGGGGATCACCGTGGAGCAGGCGCGGGCAGACGCGGGCGGGCGACCCGACGGGAGGCTCGACGGCGACGGTGTCACCCTCGCCGCCGGCATTGTCGCCGACGGCGCGCCGGCCACGGGCGTCGCGCGCGGATGGAGGTTGACCGTCGACGTTCACGATCCGTTTACCGGATCGCTCGAACGCATTCTCGACGAGGTCTTTCCCTACCGCGTCCAGTGGTCCGAGTGAACGGCGGCGCGGCTGCGTCGCGGGCCGGCGGCGCTACCACCGTACCAGGTTCCCCCCGTACGTGAGCCCGGCCCCGAAGCCAACGGTGAGCACGAGCTGACCCGGCTGGACCCGGTTCTGCTCGATCATGTCCACGAGCGCGATGGGGATGGAGGCCGCCGAGGTGTTCGCGTAGCGGTCGAGGTTCGTGAAGAAGCGGTCTGTCGGAAGGCCGATGCGCTTCGCCGCGGCTTCGATGATACGGAGGTTCGCCTGGTGCGGCACGATCCAGTCGAG
>CAZICD010000026.1:0-1374 GCA_964537725.1 uncultured Spirochaetaceae bacterium
GGTTGTAGTCGATCGTCTGGAATCCGCGCTCGTAGTAGTTGAGCAGCAGGTTCTGGTAGCGCGAGAGCGCTTCGACGTAGCGCGGGTCTTCCCAGCCGGCCCCGCCGGTCCACAGCGACCGCTCGAGCTCGAGCGGGTCGTCGAAGAGACCGCCGATGAAGCCGTACATGATCATGTCGATGGGCCAGACAGGCGCGCCGGCCGCGGTAAACGGCGTGACGTCGTTGTCCTGCAGCGTTTCCGCCGCGTTCACGAGCTCGTCGTAGGTCTCGGGCTTGTCGAGACCGTACTCGGCGAACAGGTCCTGGTTCCAGAAGATGCCCGAGATGACGACGCTACCCATGCAGACGCCGTACACATCATCCTCGTAGGTCATGAGCGAATCGACGCTGTCCTGCTTGTAGTTGTCGATGAACGACTGCCCGGTAAGCGGCTCGACGTGGCCGGCCTCGATGTACTGATAGGCCTGCGCGAGCTCGATGTCGCCGCCGTGGAAGTCGCGGACCTCCTGGGCGAACCCGAATCCCGACCAGATGTCGACGTCGCCCGCCTGAATGCGCAGCGGATTCGACTGGTTGAACTGATCGGTGGGGCTCGTGGTCAGCTCGACCTCGATTCCCGGGTACTCCTCCATGAACCGTGCGTTCAGCTCCTCGAGTGCTTCCGAGGTGGAGGGGTTCTCCCACGTGTCGATGCGGAGCGTGACCGTGTCCTCTCCCTGACCGTTGGCGTAGAGCGCGCCGGTCATGGCGACGAGGACGAGAAGCGTAAGCGCCAGTGTTTTCCTGGTCATAGCTTTCTCCTTTTCGAATAGATTTGTTCGTTCTTGGAACGAACTAATTACCATCGTAGACCCGGTTGCACGAGCTGTCAAGCCTTTTTGTTCCAGAATCGAACGAATTGTGGCGAGCTCGGGGTGTCGGGAGATGATGGTTCGCGCGAACGCGATTAGGATCCCCGTCGCTACAAGTCGGCCACGGGACGACCGAACCCTCCGCACGGCCACGCTCCCGCGTACCACTGCTCGAGCCGCTCGGTCAGCTCGGGAGGGGCGGAACCGAACGTTCCGTCCTGGAGCCGCATGAGCGCGCGATCGATCAGACGAGCGTGCGTCGGGGAGGAATGGTGGCTGCGGACCCACCGCAGGGCGTCGCGATCGTCGCTGTCCAGCCAGGAGCGCGTGAACCGCTCGAAGCGCGCGCGGTAGTGGCGCTTCCACTGGAAGTCGACGATCGCGTCGTACCAGGCGATCACCCGGTCCCGGTCGACGAGCTCGGAACTGAGCTCGCGCATCATATGCTCGAATCGCGACGCGTCCTTCGCCGGGATGGCGCTCACCCCGTTCGCTCCGTCAATCCGGTACGGGACGAGCTG
>CAZICD010000026.1:1474-20398 GCA_964537725.1 uncultured Spirochaetaceae bacterium
GTCTCCGGAATCGTCCCGGCTCCGGTGACCGCGAGCCCGGCGGACTCGCACAGCCGGACCGTCTCGGCAAGCCCCTCCTCTCCGAAGTCGGCGGCATGGTTGTTCCCGAGCGTGACGACGTCGAACCCGGCTGAGCGAAGCGCCCGGGGTGATTCGGGCGTGCCCTTGAGGTTCGGCCCTTCCTTGAGGACCGGCGTCTCGCCCGCGAGCGCGCACTCGAGGCTCACGATCGCCAGATCCGCGTCCCGGATGTCGGCATGCAACGAACCGTAGAGCTCTTCAGGAGAGCGATCGGCCGCGTCTGCGTAGCACCGGCACGAGGCCCAGTCGCCGGCGACGAGTACGGTAGCCTGCCCGCCCGGGAGAGACGCACTCGCCGTCGGAGCCGGACGCTCGGGACCGGCCCCATCGCGCTCCCGCGCCCGGACAACGTCCAGCGCCTCTCCGTTGACCGTGAAGTCCATCCGTTCGATGCCGCTCATCGATCCTCCCGCGTCAGCCAGTCGTAGATGGCCGAAAGGTACTGCCGAGACAGCCGCTCGACGCGCTCCTGCGTCAGCGGGACGCTCCGGCCCGCGGCCCGATCCCATACGGAGAACCGCGAGAACTCGACCGTATGCGCCTGGACTCCGTACGTCTGCCAGACGTGACCGGCGAAGTTCTGCGGCTTGAAGCCGTTCTCCCAGATAGCGTCGGCCGGGATGTGGTCGCACCGCTCAGCCACATGGGCGATGAACGCGCGCTGCTCGGCCACGAGGTCTTCGCCGACGGCCTCGGGAGGGAACACGGTAATGGCGCTCCCATGGTGATCCAGGCTGTGCCAGCCGTTGTGGAGGTCGAGGGCGAGCGTCAACTCGTCGCCGGAACCCGAGATCTCTTCAAGGAAACCGTGGACGGCTCGTGTTTCGGGTTGGGAGCGATCCACCCAGTCCCGATTCAGGTTAGCCCCGGACAGGTGGTAGTCGAGTCCCTCGTACCAGGCGTCTGCGGCCACGATCGGAACGGCGTGGAGGACGCACCGCTCGCGGAATCGGACGGCGAGCGGATCGTCGGTCGCGAGAAGGCGGAGCATACCGTCGATCACCCGCGGCCCGGTGAGTTCGCTCGGGTGCTGCAGCGACTGCAGGTAGACGGCGGGCTTCCGCTGCGGCCCAACCGAATCGTCGCGGACGGAGAAAGCGTCCATGTCCATGCCTCCGTACGAGCGCCCGATGACGGTACGCTTCACGTGGCCGCTCGCGGCGACTCGATCAAGGAGCGCACGATAGCTCGAGATCGTGTACGGAAGGTTGATCGCGACGTACGTCGGTTCAGAGCCGCACTGGACGTCTACCTTCACTCGCCAGCCGTCTCTCCAGGCATCGCTGCGATGCGTCCAGTTCATCGCGTCCGAGCTGGTGAACACACAGAGAGGAGCCGCCTCGATGAAACTGTGGTTCCCACCGTAATCATGGCCCCTGGTCACCCTCTCCGGGTCGTACTCCGGCCATCGAACCTCCAGCCGCACCGTTCCCGGCGCGCCGGCCTCGACGCGGCAGAGGAACAGCGGGCACTGGTTGGTCCAGCCGTTCGCCAGCGACTCCGCGTTCAGGCGAAGCCCGGCGGAGACCGCGCCGTCGGGCTCTTCCCGCACGTCAAGGCAATTGCCGTTCGGCACCTTTCCCGTGACGATCATCGTGTCGCTCTCCCGCCCTTCAGGGTGAGCTCCTCGGCGCGGTGACACGCGACGGACCGCCCGTCCCCGAGCGTACGCAGCGGCGGCGGTACGGTCCGACACGTGTCCACGGCGTACGGACACCTCGGATGAAAGTAGCACCCGCCGGGTGGCGAGGAAGGATCCGCAACCTCACCCCGGAGAACAATGCGGTCGCTGCGATCGCGTCGCTCCATCCTGGGGATCGCCGACAAGAGCGCCTCGGTATACGGGTGCAACGGTCGCGCGAACAAGTCTTCCGAGCGCGCCGATTCCACGATCTTGCCGACGTACATCACCGCGATTCGGTCGCTGACGTGCTTCACGACGCTGAGGTCGTGCGCGATGAAGAGATACGTGAGCGACAGTTCCTCCTGCAGCTCCTGGAGAAGATTCAGAACCTGCGCCTGGACCGATACGTCGAGCGCCGAGACCGGCTCGTCTCCCACGACGAGTCGAGGTTCCAGCGCGAGCGCACGGGCGATCACGATCCTCTGGCGCTGGCCTCCGCTGAACGCGTGGGGATATCGCCGCATGTGGTCGGGCTTCAGCCCGACTTTCCTCAGGAGGTCCGCCACGTGAGCGTCGAGCTCGTGGCCCTTGCGGACCTTCTGGATGACGAGCGGATTGGCAACGATGTCACGCACGGTCATGCGCGGGTTGAGCGAGGAGAACGGGTCCTGGAAGATCATGCGGATCTCCCGCCGCGCCTCCTTGAGCTCCTCGACGTCGCAGTCGACGAGATCGATCTCGGACGAGTCCTGCCGCGTGTAGGTGATGCGCCCCCCCGTGGGATTGTACGCGCGGAGTATGCACCGGCCGAGCGTCGTCTTCCCACATCCGCTCTCGCCCACGAGCCCCACCGTCTCGCCGCGCCTCAGCTCCAGCGTTACGTCATCGACCGCCTTCACGGCGCCGACGGTCCGACGCAGCAAGCCGTGCTGGATGGGGAAGTGCATCTTCAGGTTGCGGATGTCGAGCAGCGTATCGCTCACGGAGTCAGCTCCTTGTCGTAGATGACGCAACGCACCTGTCGACCGTCGTCGGTCCTGATCATCCTCGGGAGCTTTGCGTCGCAGACCCCCGGTCGGGCATGCGGACAGCGCTCGTGAAAGCGACAGCCTGACGGGACGTGAAACGGGTCGGGCACGGAGCCCTCGATCGGGTCGAGTCGCTGCGAACGCGGCATCTCGAGGTGAGGCACGCTTCTGAAGAGCGCCTGCGTGTACGGGTGCTTCGGATCGGCGTACAGCTGCTGCGCGGGAGCGCTCTCTACCACGTGGCCCATGTACATCACGTTCACCGTGTCGCAGCATTCCATGACCACACCGAGGTCGTGGGTGATCAGCATCATCGCCATGCCGAACTCGCTCTGCAGCGAGAGAAGCAGGTCTATGATCTGGGCCTGCGTCGTGACGTCGAGCGCGGTCGTCGGCTCGTCGGCAATGAGCAGACTCGGCGAGCACGAGAGCGCCATCGCGATCATCGCCCTCTGGCGCATGCCGCCGCTGAGCTGGAAGGGGTACGCGTCTACGCGCTGTCGGGCCCCGGCGATCCCGACCATGTCCAGCAGGCGGATCGCCTCCTTGCGGGCGGCCCTCCGATCGGTCCCGCGATTGATCTCGATCACGCGCCCGATCTGAAAGCCGATCGTGTGCACCGGGCTGAACGACGTCATCGGCTCCTGGAAGATCATCGAGATCTCCGCGCCGCGAACCGCACGAACCTCCGGTCCCGACGGGTCGGCCGCCGCGAGGTCGAGCGGGGGTCGCTGGGCGTCGCCGTGAAAGAGCACGCGCCCGCCCACGACCGACCCCGGGCTGGCAACGAGCTGCAGGATCGAGTACGCGGTGACGCTCTTGCCGCACCCGCTCTCGCCCACGACGCCGACGATCTCGCCCCGGCCTATCTCGAAGCTCGCGCCGTCAACGGCGCGAACCACCCCGTCGTCGGTATGGAAGTGAGTCTGCAAGTCTTGAACCTGAAGCAATGGTGACCTCATCTTCACCTCCCCGGCCCGTTACGCATACGGGTCGGCTGCGTCGCGCATTCCATCGCCCACGAAGTTCAGCGCCAACACCGACACGATGACCGCGGCGGCGGGCCACAACAGCCAGGGCGCCTGCGAGATCGCCCGTATGTTCTGCGCGTTCTGCAGGAGCACGCCCCAGCTCACAGCCGGCTCCCGCAACCCCAGACCAAGAAAGCTCAACGCGGTCTCGGAGATGATCATCTGGGGAATCGCGAGCGACATGGACGCGATGATGTGACTCGTGAACGCGGGCAGCATGTGCTCCCCGATGATCCGCGCCTGCGATGCGTTGTCGAGTTGCGCGGCGAGCACAAAGTCCTCGGTGCGCACCGACAGAAACTTGCCACGCACCGTTCGGGCGAGACCCGTCCATCCAATGAAGCTCAGAATGACGGTTATCGCGAAGTAGACGCGCAACACCGGCCAGTCGCGGGGGACCGCAGCAGCCAGGCCGAGCCACAGCGGAATCGTAGGTATGGATCTGATAAACTCGATCAGCCGCTGGATGACGTCGTCGACCCAACCGCCGAAGTACCCGGATGCTCCACCGAGCGTGATGCCGACGAGAAGGCTGATGATCACGCCGACGAGCCCTACCGACATGGACACGCGCGCGCCGTGGATGATGCGACTGAGCATGTCTCTTCCGAGTCTGTCGGCGCCGATGAGATGAACTCGGGCGTCCGGGTCTTTCGCGCCGAACAGCTTGAGCGACCCCGGGATCAGGCCGAACAGACGGTACGGCTCGCCGCGAACGAAGAAGCCGACCGGGATGACGTTGTCGGTATCCACGACGTATTCGAGCGCCAACGTATCCTGGTTCCGCTCCACGGCATACCCCAGCACGTGGAGGCGAAGTCTCGTTCTCTCGCCGCTGGAATCGATGAGTCTGAGCTGGTTTGGCGGCGCGTACGTACGATCGGACGCGTACGAGTTCGGGTCGTAGGGCGCGATAAACTCTGCAAAGATCGCGATCGCGTAGATGACAAGCGTGATCACGAGGCTCACGAGCGCAAGTCTGTGCTTCCTGAAGTTGCGCCAGATCAGCGTCCACTGGCTCGCGAAGAAGAGCTCGGTGTCTTCGGTGACATCCACCTGGTCTTCGACCGGATCCTGCCCGGTGCGCAGGGTGGCCGCGTCGGCGGGGGAAGGTCGTTCAGGCATACCGAATCCTCGGGTCGAGAAGCGCGAGCAGCAGGTCCGAGATGAGCGTTCCGATCATCGTCAGCACGCTCAGGATGAGAATGATGCTCCCCGCGAGATACATGTCCTGCGAGAGCAGCGCGGTGTAGAGAAGCGGACCGACCGTGGGAAGGTTGAGCACGATCGCCACGATCGTGGTTCCCGAGACCAGGTACGGCAACGACCACCCGATGCTGCTGATGAACGGATTCAGCGCAACACGGACGGGGAACCGGCGCACCAACTCGCGCTCGGTGTAGCCGTAGGCACGCGCGGTCACGACGTACGGCTTCTTGAGCTCGTCGAGCAGATTGGCTCTCATGATTCGTATCAATCCGGCCGTGCCCGCGGTACCAAGGATGATCACCGGGACCCACAGGTGCTTCAACAGGTCGACAACGCGTGCGAAACTCCAGGGAGCGTTCACGTACTCGGCGGAGAAGAGACTGTTCATCGTGAACCCGAAGTACTCGAAGCTCAGGTAAAGCAGGATGAGCGCGAACAGGAAATTCGGTATCGCCATCCCGATAAAGCCGAGAAACGTCACGATGTAGTCGCTCAGGCTGTACTGCTTCATCGCAGAGTAGATGCCGATGGGAAGCGCGACGATCCACGTGAACAACAGCGTCGTGAGCGATACCGTGAAGGTGAGCAGCAACCGCTGCCCGAGCAACTGCGTCACCGGCCGTCCGTAGCGGAACGACCGCCCGAAGTCACCACGGATGATGATCCCGGTGATCCACTTGGAGTACTGCACGTAGACCGGCTCGCCGATTCCATAGCGCTCGCGGAGCACGTCGATCTCCGCCTGCGTGACCGGCTCACCTGTGGCTGCACGCGCCGCAACATAGGTCGTCAGGTAATCGCCCGGAGGCAGTTGAATGATGATGAACGCCACGATCGATATCGCTACGATCAGCGGAATCATCATGAGCAGTCGTCGTCCAATGTATCTCAGCACGGTGTCTCTGGCTCCGGTAGTGAGACGTCTCGACGACGGCACGAGCCGTCGTCGAGACAATTGCTATTCGACCCGGCTCACTCGACCGTCTCGAAGTACCACTGTTCGATATCGAGGGGCGACGGAGTCGGGAAGATCCAGCTCCGCACGTGCGGTTCAAGAATGTTCCGCAGGTTGTTCTTCGCAACGCCGTACATGGGTGCCGGCGTGGAGATCCCGATCGCGTAGAATTGATCCGCGGCGATCTCGAGGATCTCGTGCATGTTGGTTTCCTGGACCGACTGGTCGCCGGTCGTCTCGATCTCGTCGTACAGGCGCATCGCGCGCTTGATCTCCGCGGGAGGCTCTTCGGCGATCTCGGGTTCGGTTCCGTTGTACCAGTAAGCCCACGCGACCGCGAAGTCGGATTCCCAGTCGTAGGGGAAGAAGAAGCGCGGCGAGAGAAGGACGTCCTGCCCGGCGCCGCCGGGAGTCTTGACCAGAGTCACGTCGTGGGCGTTCGAGCCCTTCCGCTCGAAGAAGAGCGATTGCGAGCTGATGTTGAACGACGCGTTCACCCCAACCTTCTCCCAGTACCCGACGAGGAGCTGGGCGATGTCGATCGCGTTCCCGTCGTAGTCCGGGACCTCTATCACAAACGAGATAGGTTCATCGTCCGGGCCCACGCGCACGCCGTCGTCGTCGCGCTCGTACCCGGCACGGTCGAGGTGCTCGTTGGCGAGGTCGAGATCGAACTCCGTATACTGGGTGCCCAGTTGCTCGTTGTAAAACGGCGTTTCTGGAACCGGTCCGACCTGGTGCGGCTGTCCCTGGCCTCCTAGGACGATCTCGATGATCTCCTGCCGGTTCACCGCGTGCGAGAGCCCGATCCGGAAGTCCTTGTTCTGAAAGACCTCCCGCACGACCGGGTCCTGGTGGGTGAGGTTCAAGGCGATCGCCATCGCATTGGAGTGGGTAGGAACCACATCCACGAAGTCATAGTCGCCACGGTCGCGGTTTTGGGCGATGACCGGGCGGTTCGTCGCGTTGTTGATGTAGGAGTGGACGTAGTCGACCTCGCCGTTCAGCGCCTGGAGCAGCAGCGACTCACGGTCGTCGTTCTGGATCGTCACGAAGGTGTCGATGTAGGGAAGCTGGTTGCCTTCGGTATCGACCTTCCAGAAGTACGGGTTGCGCTCGGCGACGAGGCGCGACGTCGGCTCGGTGAGCGGCGTCGTGTAGATCCACGGATCGATTCTCGGCATGTCGACGAAGTCGAACATCGTGGTGAACTCGATCATCGCGGCGACCATGTCCAGCGCGGACTCGTAGCCGCGCTCTTCGGCGAGCTGCTCGGCGTCTTCGTTGTACTCCGGCATGAACTGGCTGATGTAGTGCTCCGGGGCCGACGTCGGACCGTAGCCTCCAACGGAGGCGACGTTCTGAAGGAAGAACCCATTCGGCTGCGAGAACCTGAACTCCACGGCGAGGTCGTCGACCTTCGTGACCGTCGCGGGCTCGTCGCCGATGCGCAACCAGTCTGGAACCGACGAGAACATGTCTTCGTTGAGCATGAGCTCGTTGTACCAGAACACGATGTCGTCGGCGGTGAACAACTCGCCGTCGGACCACTTCATGCCCTCGCGGAGCTCGAAGACGAACGAGGACGAGTCATCGCTGATGATGACGTTTTTCGCGACATTGGGAATCCAGGACGAGAAGGTTCGATCCCACTTGACGAGGTGCTGATACGAGACGGTTCGCCTCGTTGTAGCCGAAGAGCCGACGCGCGAGACGAACGATATCTCGTCACCGTAGTGCCCGATCGCATCGACCGGCTCGACCACGAGCGGCTCCGCCGGTAGCCGTTCCTCGAGCGGCGGCAACTCACCGCTGTCCACAAGTCGCTGGAGAGCCGGCGCCTGTCGAACTCCCTCTTCGGCCTCGCCTCCGGCTTCCGCCTCGCCCTCGCCGGACGCCATCGCCAGTCCGGCTGCGGCGAGAAGAAGCATACACGCGAACAAGGCGCGCTTCATAACTACCATACAAACCTCCTGCTCAGTTCTGTCGACGTCGCCCGCGAGCGACGCATCCATGCGCCGGAATCCAGCGCATAGTTACCTTAGTCTGCCCCGAACACGGACGCAATTTGTATTTGTGACGCCCATCGCCCGGAACTCGCCTCACGCGCCATCGCTCAGGCGGATCCGGTCGAGGTCGACGCGCCAGTGGTCGATCACCTCGGGAGCGCTGTCCGGAAAGACGTCCGAGGGAGAGCGATCCACCCACCCGCGAATCAACCCGCTCCGCTCGGACTGGAGATGGATCTGCCGGTCGAGCTCGGCGCCCGACCATTCGTCCGGGATGAAGCGCTCGAGGTCGGGTACGGCAGCCTGCGGCGTGCACTCGAACGAGTCGAGCCGATGGTATCTGACCAGCTTCGCATCGCCGTGGCGGACCATCACCGACGGGCCGCAGCGCGCGTCCGAGAGCATCGACACCACCGGACGCGCGGGCGGCTCGTCTCCACTTGCGGCCGAGTGCGCAAGCGAGGTCCCGTCGGTTTCGGGAAGCAGCGGGGCACCGGCCAGGCCCAGCAGCGTGGGCGCGAGGTCGACGAGCGACACCGGCGTCTCCACGGTCGCGCCGGGCGACACACCGGTTCCGGCGATCATCCAGGGAACCCGGACGGCTCCCTCGCACATATTCGACTTGAAGAAGAGACCGTGCTCGCCGGCCATGTCTCCGTGGTCCGACGTGTAGCTGATGACGGTATCGTCGAGCCCGAGGTGTCGGTCGACCGCGTTGACGGTTCGTCCGACCAGCTCGTCGACGCGTTCGACGAGCCCGTAGTAGCCGGCTCGGCACCGGTTCAGATCCTCCGGTTCGGCGTCGAGGAAGTCTCGCGTCTCGATCCAATCGCGGAGACCGGCATGTGCGTGAGCGTAGAAATCTGTCAGGTCTGACTGGCAGAGATCCGGAATCGAAGCGCGGTACCTCGCGTATCGCGACGGTTCGCAGACGTACGGGTTGTGGGGCCCGTAGAGCCCGACGACGAGGAACAGCGGCGAGTCGCCCTCGTGCGAGGCCATCCGGTCGATCGCCGCCCGGGTCACCTCGTCGTCGTAGAGCATGACCGACGAAACGCCGGGACCGGTCTTCTGCAGGGCGAGCAGATTCTGACCGGTCGTCCCGTCGAACGCGCCGAGCGGGTTCTCACGGAACGCGATGTCGATGGGGGCGTGGTCGCCGACCAGACGCTCGTGGAATCCGTGCCGCTGGTCGGGGCCTATGAAGTGCATCCGGCCACAGAGCACGGTGCGGTACCCGGCTGCGCCCATGGCGTGAGCGATCGTCGGGATATGGGACGCGAGCGCCTGCCTGTTGTTGTGGACGTTGGTCCGCGTCGGGAGCAGCCCGGTGAGAAACGACATGCGGCTCGGCCCGCAGAGCGGCGAGTTGCAGTACGTATTCGAGAAGTGCACGCCTCGCGACGCCAGCGCGTCGATGTTGGGCGTGTGAATCCAGGGGTTCCCGCCCACAGCGGTGAGGTCGCCGCGGTGCTGGTCCGACACAATCAGAACAACGTGTTTTGGTCTCATCGCTTATCGTACCTCATGCGACGTTCGCGGTACGCGCCGGGAGGCACGCCGTGAACCGACTTGAATAGCCGATACAGGTGCGTCACCTCGTACCCCACCTCGTCGGCGATGCTGCGAATTTCGCGTTCGGTCGACGCAAGAAGAAACTCGGCGCGTTCGAGGCGGAGCCGTTGGACGTAGCCGCCGAAACAGGCTCCGGTGGCACGCCGGAAGAGCCGGCTCAGGCGGTGCGGCGGCACGCCCATCGCGTCGGCACAACTCTCGAGCGATAGGGTCCGGAGCGGCAGGCCAAAGCAGCGCGAGATTTCCTCGGGAAGCTCCGCAGTCGGTGGCGTCCCCCGCTGTTCGAAGTGAGCCATACCGCATGGTCGCCTGCAATCGAGCAGCCGTATACGGACAGCTTCGGAAACCCCGGTCAACACGCGAAACAACAGGCTGCCAGTTTCCGCAGTCAGTGCCGATTCCCGCGCACACCGAGCTGACGTCTGAACTCCGAAGGGCGCAATCCCGTCACGAGCTTGAACTGCCGGAAGAAGGTTCGTTCGCTGCGGTAGCCCACTCGCTCGGCAATCGAACGCAGGCTCGCGCTGGGGTTCTCGACGATGAGGCGTTTCGCGGCTCCGCACCGGATCGAGTTCAGGAGCACCGGAAAGCTCTGCCCCGAGTTCTCCGAGATGAGAGCCGAAAGCGTGCGCTCGGACACGCCGAACTCGTCGGCGATGCCGGAGAGGTGGAGGTCATCCGCGAAGTGCGTCTCGAGGTACTCACGGAGCGATGGCCAGTCCACGGCTCGCGCCGGATGGTCTGCAAGCGCGCAGAGCTCATCGATCAGGTTAAGAACCTCGGCCTGGATGACCGCCCGATCGGCGTCCCGGATCGAATCAGACATGGCTCGCAGCAGGAGCGCATCGGCACGGTCCTCCGCGACTTCGCAGGCTGCCGCTGCGCGTGCGGTCAGCGACGCCGCCTGCACCACGGTCGCCGGCGAGGTCCGCGACGATGAGCCGATGAGAAGCCCCGCGACCAGGGGAATAGCCTCGTCGGACCGGCCCGCGCGGACCAGATTGACGAACCTGGCCTCGTCGTCGCGTGAGACACGCGAAACCGGGAACGGAAGGTTCGCGTCCGAGGCAACCTCGCTCCCTCGCGCGAAGGCCGCCGCGTGGGCCTCGCGCGCGCGAACGAAGGCGGCCTGCAGCTCCATGAGGTCGTGCTGGGCGCCGGAACAGCCGGCCACGACGCTCATGCCGGCGTGGCGGTCGCTGATAAGACGGATCGCCTCCCTGAGAAGGTCCTCGTCAAGAACCCCGGCGGGCGACTCCCCGTCGAGAAAGAGGGCAACGAAGACACCGGGGTGAACGTGAACGTAGAAAACTCGGCGGTCGGTCACGAGCGCGCTCAGGATACGCCGGAGCTCCTCGGTCGCCGTGGACACCGGCTGCCCGGCACCGCGGGCGTTGAGACTGATCAGAGAAACCATGAAACGGACGTCGCGCGTGTCCCGCTCCGACCACCCCGGCACCCCGGCGAGCGAGAGGACGGCTTCGCGCTCTCCGCCTATGAGCGCGCGGGAAAGGATGTCCTCGGCTGCGAACGGAGCGATGCGCTGCAGGCTCGAGCGCATCCTGGCCATCCGCACCACGAGCTCATCAGAGGTCTTCAGGATGTACTGGATCTCGTCGCGAGAAGCCGCCGGCAGGCTTGCATCCGTACGGAATGTCTGCAGGAGTTGCCGCACGGGCCGGTAGATCCGGTTCGATACGATGAACGTCAGCAGGGCTGCAATCGCCAGGCCGGCGGCGAGCGGGAGGATGAGCGTCGTCTGAACGGGCATGAGGTCGGCGCGAATGACCGAAGCAGGGATCCACACGCTGTAGCGGAAATCGGCGCGCGGGTGGTCGAGGGTCACCCGAACCCCTCGGTCGCGTTCAGCCGGAGCTTTGTCTTGCCCGGCACCGGGGCCTCGGTACACCAGCAGATCCTCGTCGAGGATCCCGCGCGCGAAGATCTCGACGCGCCCGGGACGATTGCCAAGGATGTCGAAGAGCGCGTCGTGCGGATACTGCTCGCGCATCAGAAACGCGAGGCGAGCCGGCCTACCGGCGATAATCGTGGGTCTGACGAGAAACAGTACGTCGTGCGATGGATCGATCCCGAGTTGCATTCCACTGTGGAGTCGCACGGAGACCACCCGGCGTCCCTGTTCGGTCGGCTCAACGGCGACGTCGGCGAAGATATCTCGAAGAGTCGCGTGCGAATACGTGTCGTCGCTCGCGAGCACGGGGTCGTCGCGAGAGCTGAGCAACACGATCGAGTCGAGGTCCGAACGCCACGCTCGATACATCAGCAACAGATCCGTGACCGGCTTCGGAACGTCGAGGCTCGCATCAGTCTCGTAGGCTGCCTCGTAGAACTCGACGACGCGCGGATCGCGGCTAATGGTCTGAGAGAGCGCGAGCATCTCCCGAATGCTCGCCTGGTGACGATCGGCAACGCGAACCAGCGAATTGTGAAGCTCGTCCACCAGCGAGTCGTGTAGATTCCTGACCGAGACTTGGTAGAGCGCGAGCGACACGAGCGCCATGGTCACGACCGGAGGGAGTAGAAGAGCGAAGAGCTGCCAGAATGTGCGCCCTTTGGTCACGGCTGTCCATTGTAGCACGGTGAGGTGGGTGCGCGAGAAGTGGCGATGTTCATCCGGTAGTCGCCCCAGCCCCTTCCCCACCACCCCGCACCTATGGCATGATGCCCGGCATACCGGCTCGTGAAACCGGTTTCACGAGCCTTAGACCGCAGGAGCAGATCATGGGCAACACGGGTACCGTTTCGACAACGACGGGCGACCGACGCGGAGAGCGCCTGTTCACCGAAGGCTGGCGCTTCCGCAGGGGCGACGAGGCCGGCGGCGGCCGCGACGCGTCCGGGGGTGACGTTGCGCCCGCCGCCCGCGACTCGTCCGGGAGGAACGCCGCGCACGACGCCGCCGCCCCCGACTTCGACGACTCGGGCTGGCGCGAGGTGGAGCTGCCGCACGACTGGAGCATCGAGGGGCCGTTCGACGAGTCGCTGACGAGCGCGACGGCGTACCTGCCCGGCGGCGTGGGGTGGTACCGCAGGCGCTTCTCGCTCGCCGGGATCGGCTACGAGCCGGGCGCACGCGTGCGGATCCGCTTCGACGGGGTCTACAACAACAGCACGGTCTGGTGCAACGGCGCCGAGCTGGGCACGCGGCCGTACGGCTATTCCACCTTCTCCTACGACATCACCGACGCGCTCGACGCCGCCCGCGACGAGCAGGTGATCGCGGTCCGCGTGGACCACAGCGAGTTCTCCGACTCGCGCTGGTACACCGGTTCGGGCATCTACCGCAACGTCTGGCTCACGGTCTCCAACCCGGTCCACATCGCGGAGAACGGAATCTTCGTGCAGACACCGGCGGTCTCGCGGGAGAAGGCCGATGTGCGCGTGGAAACGACCGTCGCGAACGAGACCGCGGACGACGTCCGCGTCGAGCTCGTGAGCAGCGTCATCGACGCGGCGGGCGTCGAGCGCGCGCGCGTGGTGAGCAGGCGGCTCGTGGAGGCGGGGGCCGATGCGGTCTTCGCGCAGAGCGCGCGCCTGCGCTACCCGTCGCTCTGGTCCACGGGTAGCCCGTCGCTCTACCGCGTACGCAGCGTGGTCCTTCGCGAACACCCGGGCGCCCACGACGCGTCCGCCGTCGCCGCGGGCGAACCGGTCGAGTGGATCAACGGCGTCCCGGTCACCGCCGGCGAGGCGGGGGCGGGCAGCGCGGTCGAGCAAACATCGGCCTCCAGCCTGGACGAGGCGCACATCCTCGATCACGCGGAAACCCCCTTCGGGATCCGGTTCTTCGCCTTCGACCCGGACGACGGGTTCACGCTCAACGGCGAGCCGATGAAGCTCAAGGGCGTCTGCATCCACCACGACGCGGGCTGCTTCGGCGCGGCGGTGCCGAAGGCGGTGTGGGCGAGGCGGCTTCGGATCCTGAAGGAGACCGGCTGCAACGCGATCCGCTTCAGCCACAACCCCCCGGCGCCGGAGGTGATCGACCTGTGCGACGAGCTGGGCCTGCTCGCGATGGACGAGGCGTTCGACGAGTGGGAGCTGACGAAGAACAAGTGGGTCTTCGGGCACAACCAGGGCGAGCCGAGCCGGCAGGGCTACGGCGACCACTTCGCCGAGTGGCACGAGGCCGATCTGGAGGCGATGGTCCTGCGCGACCGCAATCACCCATCCATCGTTATGTGGAGCATCGGCAACGAGATCGACTACCCGAACGACCCGTACACGCACCCGGTGCTCGGCGACTACCACAAGCCCGACCATCCGCACTCCGACCGGCTGGGAGTGATCGCGGGACGGCTCGCGTCGATGGTGCGCGCGCTCGACCCGACCCGCCCGGTGACCGCCGCGCTCGCCGCGGTGACCATCTCCAATCGGACCGGATTCGCCGACGCGCTCGACGTATGCGGCTACAACTACCTGGAGCGACACTACGACGACGACCACGCCGCCTGGCCGCAGCGCGTGATCTACGGGAGCGAGAACGGCCAGAGCCTGGAGGCGTGGGCGGCGGTGCGCGACAATACGTGGATCTCCGGCCAGTTCCTCTGGACCGGCATCGACTTCCTGGGCGAGGCGCGCGGCTGGCCGGTACGTAACTCGCAGGCAGGCTACCTTGACACGGCGGGCTTCCGCAAGCCGACCGCCTACTTCCGGGAGAGCCTCTGGTCCGACGAGCCTGTGGTCTGGCTGGGCGCGCTACCGCCGGGCACCGAGGACGACCCGAAGCCGCGCCGCGGCTGGGGCGAGGTACCGAGCTGGAACTGGTCGGGCTACGAAGGAGCGCCGGTCACCGTCGTCTGCCACACGAACTGCGACGAGGTCGAGCTCGTGCAGGACGGCGCCTCGCGCGGCGTACGAACGCTCGCCGACGTCGACGACCATCTGCTTCGATGGCCGGTACCGTGGGCGCCCGGGCGGCTCGTCGCGAAGGGCTACCGCGACGGTGAGCTCGTCGCCACGACACAGCTCGCGACCGCGGGCGCGCCGCACGGCATCGTCGCTTCGTGGGGCCGAGAGTCGGGCGACGATCGATCGTTCCTCCGCGCCGACGGCAGCGACATCGTCCACGTCGAGCTCACCGTGGTAGACGAGCACGGCGTGCCGGTCTACGACGCCGACCACGCGCTCGCGGTGAGCGTGGACGGGCCGGCGCGCGTGATCGGGCTGGAAGACGGCGACCCGGCGAGCCACGAGCCGTACGGCGTGGCGTCGCGCCGCGCGTACCACGGGCGGCTGCTCGCGGTGCTGCGGTCGACCGGCGACGCGGGAACGGCGGTTATGACGGTTTCCGGAGAGGGACTCGACCCGCTGTCGGTCGAGGTGCCCTGCGTGTAGGGGCGCCGCTTCGGGGCCGGCGCGGGCCGGGGCCCCGGCGCGGCCGCTACAGCTCCACGATCTCGCCGCGCCCCTTCCCCGTACAGACCGCGGAGACTCTGGCGTCGGTCACACGCTCGATCATTGAGACGAGCGTGTGCACGGTCTCCGGCAGATCGGACGCCGCCCGGCACTCGGCAAGCGGCTCGGCGAAGCCGGCGAGCGTCTCGTAGCGCGGCCCGACCCGGGAGAGCTCGCGCGCGCTCGCGGGGAAGCCGATCTCCCGGCCGTCGAGCTCGTAGGCGACGCAGACCCGGATGGGATCGACGCCGTGGAGGAAGGAAAGCCCGGTGAGCACGAGCTCGCTCGTCGCGTTGAGCGTGCTCGCGTGGCGCAGCGCGACGAGGTCGAGCCAGCCGATGCGTCGCGGCCTTCCGGTGGTCGTCCCGTACTCGTGCGCGCGGTCGCGGATCAGATCGGCCTCAGGGGCGTCGCTCTCGGTGGGGAACGGGCCGGCGCCGACGCGGCTCATGTAGACCTTCGCGACGCCGACGCTGTTGTCCACGGGAACGGTGAGACCGGTCGCGTTCGCGATCGCGGCGACGCTGCAGTTGCTCGAGGTGACGTAGGGGAAGGTGCCGAAGTCGACGTCGAGTAGCGACGCGTTCGCGCCTTCGAAGAGGATCCGTCGCCCGCGCGAGGCGGCGGCCCGCAGGACTTCGGTCGTATCCGAGACGAAGGGGCGGAGGAACTCCGCCGCCCCGCGCAGCCGGTCGAGGAGCTCGGCGGCGTCGATGGGATCGTACGCCTCGCCGGCGAGCGCCGCCCACGCGGCGAGCTGCGCGTTCTTCACCTCGAGCACGCGCGGGAGCAGCTTCGCGAGCAGCTCGTCGTCGAGCAGGTCGACGACGCGCACGGCGGTGGAGCGGTGCGCGCGGTCGGCGTAGCAGGGACCGATTCCCTTCTTTGTCGTGTAGAGCAGCGTCCCCTCGCTCGACGGCTCGCCGACCGACATCGCGCGGTCGAGCAGCCCGTCCTCCACCTTGTGGTACGGGAGCACCAGATGAGCGCGGTGGCTGATGCAGAGATTGGTCGACGAGATGGACACGCCGGCGTCCCGAAGCTCGGTGATCTCGTCGATCATCGCGAAGGGGTCCACGACCACGCCGTTCGCCACGACGTTCACGACCCCCGGATGGAGGATGCCGGACGGCACGAGGTGCAGCGCGTGCTTCACTCCGTCCACGTAGACCGAGTGGCCGGCGTTCGCGCCGCCGTTGTAGCGGACGTTGAGCTGGTGCGACTCGGCGAGCAGATCGACGATCTGCCCCTTGCCCTCGTCGCCGAACTGGATTCCGGTGACGGCCGTGTGGCCGTCGTTTCGGGCGATCATGCGCTCTCCTTGGGCGGGTGGTGAACCCCGAAGAGCATAGTGACGATGCCCGCGAGGCGCAACCGCCCCGGCGCTCACCGCCCCCACCTTTCGCCGCCCCCCGCCGGCTCAGCCGACGGTCGGTGTCCGCTCGTCGACCTCCACGGGAAGGTCCGCCTCGAGGACGGCGCCCTGCTCGTTTCGCAGTCGAACCTCGCCGTGGTGCTGCTGCGCGAGCGCGTTCACGATCGTGAGGCCGTAGCCGTGAGCGTCGCCGCGGCGAACGGCTTCCGGGAACCCCGCGCCGTTGTCCGTAACGCGCACGCGGCAGCTCCCGCCGTCCACCTGGTCGACGGCGACCCGGACGGTGAGACGGTCGCCGGCGGACGCGTGGCGCACGGCGTTTCGCACCGCCTCGCTGATGATGAGCGCCACGGCGAGCGACTGGCGTCCGCCGACTTCCATCTCATCGACGTCAACCTCGAGCTCGACGGTGTCGGGGACGGACGCGGTGCGCAGATCGGACACCAGCTCCCGGACGAGCGGCGGGAGCGAGACGCGCGAGAAGCTGCCCGCCCGGTAGAATCGCTCGTAGAGACGGCTCACGACACCGACCCGCTGGCTCGCCTCGCGAAGCGCCTCGCTCGTCTCGGCCCGGGACGCCTGCGAGGCCTGCAACCCGAGAAGCGACTGCACGAAGCTCATGTCGTTCTTGATCCTGTGGTGCACCTCGCGCATGAGGAGCTCCTTCTCCTCCAGCAGCGACTCGACGCGGCGGACCGCGGTGGTGCGTTCGGTGACGTCAACGACGATCGAGTGCAGACAGTCGCGCCCGCCCACGACGACCGGCGCGCTGTAGACCTCCACGTCGCGCTGCGACCCGTCGGCACGGCGGTGGACGAACTCGAAGGTCGTGCGTTCGCTACGCGAGGCCTGCTCCATGCGTCGCCTGATCTCCTCGTCGGGGAGCGCGTTGATCTCCTGGATGCGCATGGAGCACAGATCGTCGCGTGACCAGCCGTAGTAGCCCGCGGCGGCGCCGTTCGCGTCGACGATCTCGCCGGTAGCCGCGTCGATGATGAGTTTCACCGCCGAGTGGTCCTCGAAGAGGCGGCGGTACTCGGCGCGCTCTCGTCGCATCCGCTCTTCGGTCTCGTGCTCGCCGGATACGTTGTGCACGGCGAGCGTGAACAGGTCGCCGTCGGCCGGGTAGATCCACATGCGAAACCACCGGCGAAGCGGGGTGAAGTAGCGCTCCATCTGCAGCGCCTCGCCGGTTCGAACGACGCGCGCGTAATGGCCGAGGAGCTCGTCCACCTCGTCGTCTTCCGGGTAGAGCTCGCGCATCGTCGATCCGAGAAGAATCTCTTCCTCCAGCCCGGTCTGCTCGCAGAACGCGTCGTTGACCTCGATGCACTCGCAGTCGACGGGATCGCCGTTCTCGTCGTAGAGCATCCGGCGGAGGCAGAGGCCCGAGGGAGAGTTGTCGAAGACGAGGCGGTAGCGCGCGTGCGCGTGGAAGAGGTTGAAGGCCGATTCGATCGTCTCGCGCAGCACGAACTCGCCCGACCCTTTGAGCACGTAGCCGTAGTTGGTGATCCCCTTCACGCGCGAGACGACCTCGTCTTCGGCGTGGCTTGTCAGGAACACGATGGGCAGCTCGCGCCGTTCGAGGATGCGCGTCGCCGCCTCGGTCCCGTCCATCCCGGGCCCCAGGTCGATGTCCATCAGGACCATGGAAACCCCGCCGTCCTCCGCGACGCGCTCCACCGCCTCTTCGCCGCCGCGCGCGACGACGACGTCGTACCCGAACCCGCGGATCGTCGCTTCCTCGGCCATCGCCACGATCGCCTCGTCTTCGACGAGCAGGATCGTGTCTCTCGTTTCGTTTCCCATGGTTGTCTTGGGGAGCAGGATACTATGCGACGGGTCGGTGCCGAATAGGCCGTTCGGGGGATTCGCGATCTCCGCGGCGGCTACTCCGCGCCCTGCTCCGCCGCCGCCGAAAACGCCCGATCGAAGAACGCGAGCGCGCGCGTCTCCTGCTCGTACCAGGTCTCGTCCGGGAGGTTCAGGAACGCGTGGTCGCCCTCCGGGTAGCGCACGAGCTCGGCGCGGCCGCCGGCGTCGCGGACCGCCTCCACGTAGAGCTCCGACTGGTCCATCGCTACGGTGAGGTCGCGCCCGCCGTGGAAGATCAGGATGGGCGGAAGCTCTTCGGTGACGTGGCTCACCGGGCTCAGCTCGCGAAGGCGCGATTCGGGGAAGAGCCGGAAAACGTCCGACTGCTCGAAGGCGTCTCCCTCGCGCATCTCCACGAGGTCGGTCGGCGCGCACTCGATGAAGGCGAAGGCGAGCGACGCGTCGGAGAGCTCGAGCGTGGAGGCGGCCAAGAGCGCGACGTGGCCGCCTGCGGACACGCCGTAGAGACCCATGTTGTGCGCGTCCCACCCGTAGGAATCGGCGTGCCGGGCGACCCAGCGGACCGCGCGGCGGGCGGTCTCCACCGGACCGGCGAGCCCGCGGACGATGGAGGTGGTGTAGTTCACGGCGACTACGAAGTAGCCGGCGCCGCGCATCCGCGCGAGAAACCGGTCGACGACGCGGATCGTGACCTTGTCGCCCTGGATCCACGAGCCGCCGTGGAAGAAGACGACGACCGGCGCCCGGGCGGCGTCGGTTGCGCCGGAGGCCCGCGGTGCG